>JAFUSU010000023.1 GCA_017467515.1 Alphaproteobacteria bacterium | reverse complement strand
GTATGAACTCGGGTTATCAATAGCAGAGTTAACTTTTTTACCTGTTGCCAAACGTTCTTGTGTTTGGCTCATTAAATCAGCGGTTCCCTGTAATGATAACAAGTTAGAACGCATACTTGCGGTTAATGAAATCTGAGACATTATTTTTTCTCCTAAACACAATTGATTACATTGTTATCCACCTACTGGCGGTACTAACGGCGTAATTTTATCAAAATTTATTTAAATTTTAATTAATGAAATTATTTCAGCCTTTTCAAACAAAAAAAAGAGTGGCAAAAATACCACTCTTCTTTGTTAATCTCTATGCTGATTATTGGAATAACTGTAACACAGATTGAGCAGCTTGAGAAGCTAAGCTCAAAGAGTTAATAGCCAATTGTTGACGTGTTTGTAATGCCAACATATTAGCAGATTCTTCGTTCATATCTGCCAATGTTAATTTATCAGCACCCTCTTCCAACACATTAACCAAGCTGTTGGTGAACTCTTCGCGAGTCTGAACAATTGAGTAGTTGTTACCAAAAGTAGAAGCGTATGTCCGCAGGGTACTGATAGCATCCGTTGCATCATCGATAGCCTGCGTAATTTTGGTTGCATCCGTTTCCCAATCTGCAGCTTCTCTGATTCCCAAACCGGTGATGACATCACCGACTCTGTTGCCGGATGTTGCGTCCACACCCTCAATTGTCAGCGTACTGCCTGCCTTATCGCTGAATTTAACGGTCAAATCCTGATCTTTTAACAAGTTAATACCTTTGTATCCAGAGTCCTCAGCCATTGCATTAATTTGACTTCTGATGGCATTAAATTCAGCCATATACTTTTTCTTGGCTTCTCCATCCGTTGTGTCTACAGCGGAGCTGGCAACAGCTCTAGCCTGTTCAACGAAAGAAGTGATTGATTCAATACCTTCGTTGGCGGCTTTAATGGTTGACACAGCTTGTCCCATACTATCCAACAAAGAGCTCAAGTCATTGGCGCGGTTATTTAATGACTGAGCGGTGTAGTATGAACTCGGGTTATCAATAGCAGAGTTAACTTTCTTACCGGTCGCCAAACGCTCTTGCGTTTGAGCCATCAAATCAGCAGTTCCTTGTAAAGATAATAAATTAGAACGCATACTTGCGGTTAATGAAATCTGAGCCATTATTTTTTCTCCTCATATTTTACATACGACCCCACCTTCTGGTCCGTTTATAAAGGCAGTTTATTTTGTTTTTATTTATTTATCAATTCAATTTCAACAAGTTATCCACGGAAAAGTTAATTTTAACAGTTATATACATAGACTTTAGTTGAGGTTCTCTTTTTTTCAACAAAAACAGTGATATATACTTTTTTGTTACAAACGGAGGAACTCATGACCAAAGTTACTATTGCAAATTATTTGATTAATAACTTATCTGACCGCTTTCCTTTTTCGCAATCAGGTTTCATAGATCATAATGCCATTGATGTTATGATTCAAAATTGGGATCATAATCTTTATCCGGTATTTGAGCCTAAACAACCGGAGCAAAAAAGCAAACAAGCTCATAAACGCATTCTTATGTAATTGAGGTTTTATAAACGAAATAATTTCTTATTACCCCTTTTATTCTATCAATTCATTCTTATCTATAGAAAGGTCAGATAAATAAATTGGGGAAAATATTATGATGAATTTTGAATTAAATGCCAAAGATTATCAAAACCGTAATTTCGTTTTGCTCGGTAAAATATATCAAAGCTTCGAAGCTTTGGAAGAAACCTTAGGTCAATTACATTTGGAAGAACCCCTTCTTATGACGTATGCCGCAAAAAAATCTTTTGCCAAACAAGTTCTTAAACATCCTCAACGTGATGAAAAACTTTTGAAATCAAAATATTTAATGTAAGATTTATTTTTGAGATAAATACTCTTTTATCGGGCGATAGCTCTTACGATGAGCAGAGATAATACCATATTTTTTTATTCCTTCAATATGGTCTTTCGTCCCATAACCGGCATTTTTCTCAAATCCGTAATAAGGATATTGTTGTGCTAATTCTTCCATTTCTCTGTCACGCCAAACTTTGGCAATAATGGAAGCGGCTGAAATACTGTAAGATTTTGCATCTCCTTTAACAACCGTGCGGACAACAGCCGGAAAATCTTTCGGTGTACGGTTACCGTCAATTAGAGCGACAGTCGGCGTTATCTTCATATTTTCAACGGCACGTTTCATTGCCATAAAAGTTGCTTGCAAGATATTGTATTTGTCTATTTCCTGTGGTGTGGCTTCTCCCACACCGATTTTAAGCAAACCGTTTTTTTCTGCTTCTCTTAATAAGGCATACAGATGTTCTCGTTTCTTTTTACTCAGCTTTTTAGAATCATTTAAATTATCCAGAAGTTCCGGTGATAAATTTTGATCTAAAATAACTACAGCGCCGGCGACCACATTTCCGACCCACGGACCTCGCCCTGCTTCATCAATACCGCACACGACACCCCTGCATTGATTTTCCAGACAAAAATCAGGCATTTTTCACCTCACCTCTTTATTTTTTTAAAACTGCATATACATATGGTGTAGTTTTAACCTAACCGGAGAAGATTGACAATGAAAAAATTTATTTATCTTTGCTCTTTTTGTTCAATAATTACTTTAAATTCAGTATCCTTAGCAAATGATCAAACCTCAGTTATTGATATGAACAGTATTACCAGCGGGTTAAACAAAAATAAAAGTGCGGCTCAACGCAGTACTGTTTCTCAAATTCGAAGAAATTTACAATTCAGCACCTTCGGTAATGATTATACTGATTTTAAAAATTTCCTTTCTAATCAGTACGGATTAGATTTTTCTTTCGATATTTCATATATGGGACAGCGCGGTGCTCCGAACGGTAAGAATAACGCTATGCAAACAATTTATTATCCGTCTTTAACTTGGACAATGATGGATAACCGATACGGGACGGCTATTTTAAACGCCGCTTATAATTCCGTTAAATACGGCGGCATTAGTGCGGAAAAACTCGGCAATCGACTGGGAACCGTCACAGATATTAACGACTATAATGATCCTTCTTACTCTTTTGATGAATTATTTATCTCTTATCAATTAGGCGGAAAATATGATTGGCTGACTCTGGCTGTCGGTCAATTTCCTCTTTATAATTTTGATGGTACAGCCTATGACTCCAATCAACAGGTTAACTTTATCAATTATGCTCTTTCGCAAAATGCGTCATCAACTTATCCGACTGCCAGCTTAGGTTCTTATGTTCAGATAGCTCCCGATGATAAATGGAGTTTTACTTTCGGTGCTCAAGACGCTACAAATATTACGGGAAGCAGTATTAAAACCGATCACTTTGATGAAAAACATTATACATCCTTTGCTTCTTTTTCGTATACCCCGACCATATCCGGTTTAGGCAGCGGTCAATATTCCGTTATGCTTTACAATCAGCCTGCTGTCAAAGAGCAAGCTGAAACAACTAACGGATGGTCTTTTAATTTGAGTCAAAATTTCGGCGAAAAACTCTCTTTATTTGCTCGTTTTAACGGTGTTACCGGACATACTGCCGATATAAATCGTTCTTGGGTTTTAGGCGGTGTCTATAACAACCCGCTTGACAGAAACCCTCTCGATCAGATCGGACTGGCTTTTGCTTATAATGAAATTGATGAAAAAGCAGTCGGTTCCACTTTGGCTCACGAAAGTGAAAAAATAATCGAAACTTATTGGGCGTGGGGCATTTCCAAGTGGATGACCATCACACCTGATATACAATTTTATATTGATCCGGCTGACAATCCGAAATCAGACTACGCCACTGTTTTCAGCTTAAGGACGACTTTCTTTTTCTAATTATCAACTTGAATATCCACATCTTAAAATTTAGCTTTACATTTTAGGTTCATTGTATGTAAATATATCTCTGACTATAACGTTATAATAAAGATATTAATACTATGATGAACCTAAAAAAAATTATATTTTCAGCCTTGCTTGTTTCTCTTTGCAATGCTTGCCAAACAAAAGTCGAGCCTCAACCCACTCTTGTTCCTGTTATGAATGCCCCCCAACCCAAACTGACCGTTAAGCATCCGCTCGGAATTATCGGTGCCGTTGAGCCGGTGCATATTTTGCCGATGAAATCTTCTTTTCCGGCGCGTATTGATACAGGGGCTAAAGTTTCTTCTATTGATGTTGAAGATTATCACTTGTTTGAGCGCGACGGCTCAAAATGGGTTTCTTTTTCCGTAAAAAATTCACAATCCGGAGAACTGTACCGTTTTGAAAAGCCTCTCAAAGATATTATGGTCGTACGCAGAATTAAAGAAAATGAAAGACGCCCGATTGTTGTTTTGACCGTAAAATTCGGAGGTAAAACAATTAAAGCCGATTTTACTCTGGCAAAGCGTGAAAAATTTGAATATCAAGCTTTAATCGGTCGTAATATTTTAACCGGCCGCGCTGTGGTTGACACGGCTTTAAGCAATACCTTACGTTAATATTTTTGAAAAGATGATTTAAGATGCTGAAAAAATTTCTGACTGTTCGAGCTATTTTGACTTTTGGTTTAATTTGCTCCTTAATTTTTGCCATTTACAGTATGTATTATAAAGTTGCCTTGTGGGGACTATCTTTTAACCCTTCACAAAAAGCCAATGTTTGGACAATTGAGGCTCATATTTCGTTTCAGCCGACAGGAGAACCGATTAAAGTTTCTATTGCTAAGCCGACAATCAGCGATGACTTTAAGATTTTAGATGAAAATATTGTCGCTAAAAAATACAGCACTATAAAAGACGGTAAAAATAATCGCATTATTTTATCTGCTAAAAATATGAGCGGTGAGCAGAATCTTTATTATCAACTTTTATTGTTTGATAATGAGCAAAACAGCGGTAAAACAGCTGCCTCTGCTCCTGCTAAACCTAAAAAACCGATTTTAGACGAGCAAACCGAACTTAATATGCAGCAACTCATCTCTTTAGCTCAGGAAATGGCCGGAGATGCACCGCAAAAAATCATTCGTTTTGTTAATCAAGATACACCCGATGCGTCTGTTGTTGCTTTATTGCCAATGAAAAAATCTCCTCAAGAGTTGCTTGATACTATCCAGAATGCCTTATCCATCCAAGGAATTCCTAATCGTCGTGCGCGCGGTATCAAGTTAGAAGAATCCAAAAAATCTTTCACACCTGATTATATGTTAGAGGCTTATGTCGACGGACAGTGGAAACTTTATGATATAAACACCGGTAAAAAAGGAAAGCCTGAAAATTTTGTTCTTTACCAGCGCGGCGGTATTTCTTTGATTGATGTTGAAGGCGGTGAAAATTCATCTATTCAATTTTCAGTAATGAAATCCATTACCTCAACCACAAAGTTGGCATCAAAGAGAGCGGCCTTAAATAATCAGGAAAATTCTTTTAACAATTCTATTTTTAATTTACCGATTTTGGAACAAAACACTATTAAATGGCTCACAATTTTTCCTTTGGCTATTTTAGTTATTGTTCTTATGCGAAATGTTGTCGGTATTCAAACGATGGGAACATTTACGCCTATGTTACTTTCTATGGCTCTGGTGAAAACCGGATTTTGGCCGGGGTTAATCTGCTTTACGATTATTGTGACATTGGGCTTGCTCATTCGTGCTTTGATGTCTAAATTTAATTTATTACTGGTCCCTAGAATTTCTGCGGTTGTTATTTTTGTTATTTTAATGATGCAAGCACTTACTTTACTCGGCTTCCGCTTTAGTTTGGATATAGCCTTATCTGCAGTATTCTTCCCGATTATCATTATGGCGTGGATTATTGAACGTGCCTCTATTACTTGGGAGGAAGACGGTGCTAAAAATGCCTGCAGAGAAGTCATCAACAGTTTAATTGTTGCCATCATTACTTATTTTATCGTCAGCAACGATTACATTCGCCATATTATGTATGTCTTTAACGAATTGAATATTGTTATTTTATTTATTGTTATGCTCCTTGGAACATACACCGGATACCGCTTAACAGAACTGCGTCGTTTTGCTCCGATTATTAAGGAGAATAAGTAATGTGGCAGGCCATAAAAGAATTTTGTTCAAGACCTCGCCGTCTTAAAGAATCCGGTATTTTAGGAATGAATTGCCGTAATTATGCGGTTATTTCGGCTTGTAACAAAAGGAGTCTCTATCCTTTAGTTGATGATAAAGTACAAACAAAGTTACTGGCAAACAAAATCGGCATTACAACACCGGGGTTAATCGGTGTTATCGAGCATCAATATGATGTTAAAAATTTTTTGGAATATGTTAAAAATTATTCTGAATTTGTCATTAAGCCGGCACACGGAAGCGGCGGCAAAGGTGTTATGATTATCAAAAGCTATACACAAGATGCTTTTACAACACCGTCCGGCAAACAATTGACGTTTAATGATATTTATCAACACATCTCTAATATTTTAAGCGGTTTATACAGTTTAGGCGGAAAATATGATGTTGCCGTCATTGAGGAATTAGTTCATTTCAGTAATATTTTTGAAAAATACAGTTATCAGGGCATTCCTGATGTTCGGGTTATTGTCTATAAAGGTTATCCGGCAATGGCCATGACCAGATTATCGACAGCGGAATCCGGCGGACGTGCTAATCTGCATCAGGGGGCAATAGGTGTCGGCTTAGATATTCAGACCGGAAATTCTTTACGAGCCGTTCAGCATAATGTTCCTGTTAGTATTCACCCTGATACAAAAGAAGATTTACTCAGCATTAAAGTTCCGTTATGGCGCGAACATCTTGAAATTGCCTCTAAGGCCTATGAGATGACAGATCTCGGTTATTTGGGTGCTGATATTGTTTTAGATAGAGATAAAGGTCCAATGATGTTGGAACTTAATGCACGTCCCGGGCTGGCTATTCAAATTGCTAACGGTCGCGGATTGGCCGGTGTTATTGAAAAAATTGAAAAAACTTATCCTAAAAATTTATCTTGGAAAGAACGGGTTGACTTTGTCTTAAATGCTCACTAAATAAATTTTAAGATAAGTAGTCTATGGGAGGAAATTATGGCAAATTCAACGAAAATGATTAAAGACGGAGAAACCCAAAAGTTAGCAAAAACCAAAACAAAGTCTTTACCAAAATCAGATGTCAAAAAGCTGGATATGAGTAAAACAAGAGCTAAAAAAATTAAACATTCTTATGCCGTAAAAGATGCGGAAAACGCTTTATTACTCAAGTTAAAAGACGGAGATGTCATTATTGAAATGTTTCCGGATTCAGCACCGAATCACGTTGCCAGAATTAAGGAATTAGTCCGTTCTGAATTTTATAACGGGCTGAAATTTCATCGTGTTATTGATGGATTTATGGCTCAAACCGGCTGTCCTTACGGTACAGGTACCGGCGGTTCCGGTAAAAAATTAAAAGCGGAATTTAACAACCGTCCGCATAAAAGAGGAACCGTTTCTATGGCTCGTGCTATGATGCCTGATTCCGCCGACAGCCAGTTCTTTATTTGTTTTGATGATTGTGATTGGCTGAACGGACAATATACCGTATGGGGTGAAGTGACATCCGGTATGGAATTTGTCGATAAAATTAAACGCGGTACCGGACAAAACGGGATGGTCAGCGATCCTGATGAAATTATCAGTATGACCGTGGTTGCTGATTTATAATTTTATCAATAAAAAAACTCTCTTTTGATTAAGAGAGTTTTTTTATTTTTATTCTAAGTTACTTATGCTGCAAAAAATTTTCCGGCAACAATTTTGCCTTCGGAACTTTTGAGCCAATGATAGGCTTTTCCCATATGACCTAAATCTAAAACCCGATATCCTAATTTATGCAAATCATAAGCCAATACTTTTGCAGTCGGGCCGAGAACGGCAATAATCAATCTGTCTTTCGGAAGTTTCTTGGCTTCTTCAAAAATTCTTTGATAATCACGAAAGGCATGTTCTTTCGGTCCGTAAATATAACTAACGGACTTCGCATTATCATAAATATCATTTTCAAATTTCTCCGTTCCTTCCCCTTTGATAATTGTTATATTTTTACCATCCCAAATCTGCCGTACCAAATTATAATATTTTTCCGTATCTGCCCGACATTCTTCCGTTAAATGGTCTTCAACTTCAATGGAATGCGCCGTCATACAGGTATCAATATATGTTTTATTAAAATCAAGCATTGTATATAATTCTGCACGATGATCTGCCATAAATCCCCGCCAATATGCCCGAACTTGAGCATCAACATCGTCTAAAGAACCAAATCGACGAGAAATACCGATTAACATTCCCTCATCTTTTGTCGTTAAAATTTCTTTTAATCGACGAGATAATTCTTCATCATATTCCTGAAAACCGATTGCATTTCCCAAAATGAGATTAAATTCTCCATCGCCAAATCTTGCGACACTTTTATCTGAATTGAGTATTGCTTCAACACTTTCAAATTGATTTAAAACTTTTGGCAATCTAATTCCTTTTAATTCGTCGGCCAGTTCATATTTCAGATTGTCAATCATTTTCGGAAAATTTTTAAATTCCCGCATGGCTTTATGATGGGTTTTCAAATCAAATTTAAATAAACGGATAACATTTTTAGCAAATAATTGTATGCCCATAACTAAAACTCCTAATAATGATTGACTTATGGCGTTTAGATTATTACACTTCGTTAAACATTGCAATAATTTATTTTAGAGTTTGGCTCAATGAAAATAGCTGTTTTTCTCCATTTATACTACACAGAAATGCTTGATGAACTCCTTTCCCATATTGAAAATTTATCAGCGTTACAAGATATTGAGTATGATTTAATTGTCACGCTTTGCCATAAGAATCCTGAGCTTGAACAAAAAATTTATGCTTTTAAGGATAATGCACAAATTATGCTCGTTCCCAATCGCGGATATGATGTTGCTCCTTTTTTACAGGCTGTCAAAAGTATTCATTTAAGTGGCTATGACTATATTATCAAACTTCATTCCAAACGCGACTTATCCTCTCCGGCTTATTTACCGTCTTGCACTTTATATGGTTGTGAGTGGCGGCAAAAATTATTGGAATTTATGTCATCTCCAAAGCACTTACAGGAATCTTTACTGAGATTTGACAAGAATCCACAAATCGGAATGTTAACAGCTCCGGAGTTAATTATTTCTGCCTATAAAGAGGATCATCAAGCCCTCGATCGTGCAACACAAATTATGCACGGAATGGGTTTATCTCTTAAAAATAAAACTTTTGTTGCCGGTACAATGTTTATTGCAAGAGCCTCCCTCTTTCGTTTATGGAAGCATTTACCGTATGATGCTTCTGATTTTGAAGAATTTAATCCGACGCATAAGGGTGGCAGTTTGGCTCATGCCTTAGAGCGCGTTCTCGGTTTTATGATTTCAGCTCAAGGGTTTCAAATTTCATCTTATTATCCTGTCGGATTCAGTTATAAAATGAAAGTATTAGGATACAAATTTAGGAACTTTATTTATTACAAACGAACCAATTCCTCAGGAAAAACTCATATTAAAATTTTCAAAATTCCCGTCTACTCAAAATCAAAAAAATAATTTTGTATTTTTTGATTTTTCCTCTTGAAATTTAAATTAATCTGTTATACATACCTACCCGTATGTATATATATTGAAGGTATAATCAATGGCACGCCGGACAAAAGAAAAAGCGGAACAAACCCGCAAAGATATTTTGCAAGCTTCACTGAATATGTTTTGTGAAAAAGGATACACACGAACAACTCTTGATGATATTGCCAAAAGCATTAATTTAACCAAAGGAGCTGTTTATTGGTATTTCAAAAATAAGCCGGATATTTTAAAAGCTTTGATGCTTGAAGATTTCAAATCCACACAGGCAAAGCTTGACTCTTATATTCCAAGCCCTTACAATTTGGAAGAATTAAAACAACATTTTAAGTTCTTGGCTAAAATGGTTGATACGGATAGCAATTTCAGAAAATTACTCTACTTTTTATTATTACAAATGGAGTGGTCTACCGGTTTAATTAACTCCTTTCAAGATATTATTGAGGAACTCAGCAAACGTCCTATTCAAACGATAGAGCAAGCGCTTTTATCTTCACAAAATAGTGGACAGATTTCTTCTTCTGTTGACGTTAAAATGACAGCGTGTACTATTCACGCTATGTGGCACGGGTTGATTATGAAAAAGCTTCAACACCAAGATGATATTAATTTACAGCAACTTACTGATTATAGCTTTGACTTTGTTAACAATGCTCTTATGAGCCGAAAGGATTAAAACAATGCTCGTTATTACAAAAAGAACCATTCTCAAAAATTTAGCCATTTTTCTTTTGTGCGGTGCTGCCGGCTGGTATTTAAAAGGTCGCTTAACTCCGCAGGCGACAGGCATGGCCGGTATGATGGGCGGCGGAACTCCTTACGTTATAACAGACAAAGCCGTAATGAAAAATGTGGCACCGAAAAAAGATTTTATAGGTCACGTTGAAGCAATCAAAAGCGTTGATTTACGTCCGCAAATTACCGGATATGTTGAAAAAGTTTTGTTTAAGGAAGGCAGTTTTGTACAAGAAGGCGATGTTTTATTCGTCATTGAGCAACAGCGCTATATGGCTAATTTATCCTTAGCTGAGGCTGATTTAGCCAAAGCTCAGGCCAATTTGGTTAAGGTGCAAAAAGATTATAACCGTCAGGTTGAATTGAACAAGCAAAAATATGCTTCTGAAGCCACTCTTGATACGGCACGCAATAATTTAGCTTCGGCTAAAGCTGCCGTTAAGCAGGCTCAAGCAAATTTAGATTTAGCAAAAATCAATGTCGGCTACACCACTATTACAGCACCAATCAGCGGTTATATCGGAAAAGCTTTGGTTACAGAAGGAAATTATGTAACGGCTTCTTCCCAAGTTTTGGCAAGAATCGTGCAAACGGATCCTATTCGTATTGTTTACTCCGTTAATGATAAGGATTTCGTCAGCGTTCGTGAAAATGCCGGTGACGGACAAACTTCTGATTTTGTTGACTCTGACATTATTCTGCCGGACGGAAAAACAATTTCCCTCAGACCTCAAAGCCGTTTTGCCGATAATGAAGTCAACACAGAAACGGCAACGATTGCTGTTTATGATCAGTATGATAACGCACAGCGCCTGTTAACTCCGGGTAATTATGTGCAGGTTTTATTAAGCACCAGCGGTCCCGTTGATGCCGTTGTTATTCCGCAAGCCGCCATCGGTCAGGACTCCCAAGGAAACTTTGTTTATGTTATCGGAGATGACGATATTGTTGAACAACGCCGTGTCGAATTAGGCGATTTAGCCGGTGACAAACAAATCGTTAAGCAAGGTGTAAAAGATGGTGAACGCGTTATTGTTCAAGGCTTAACAAAAGTTCAAAACGGTCAAAAAGTTAAGGCCGATTCAGTTTTAGCAGAAGGAAATAAATAATGTTCTCCAGAATTTTTATTGAACGTCCGCGTTTTGCGATTGTCATTTCTTTGGTTTTATCCATTGCCGGTTTAATTGCTTTATTTTCTTTGCCGATTGCATTGTACCCTGAAATTACACCGCCGCAAGTGGTTGTTTCGGCAGCTTACCCCGGAGCTAGCGCTGAGGTTATTGCAAAAACCGTCGGTATTCCGTTGGAAGAGCAAATCAACGGTATTGAAAATATGCTTTATATGGAATCTTCTTCTCAAGACTCGCGCTATACTTTGACAGTTACATTTGAGGTCGGTGTTGATCCGGATATGGCTCAGGTTAAGGTACAAAACCGTATTCAGCAGGCGCAATCCAAATTACCGACTGACGTTATTCGTCAGGGATTGACCGTTAAAAGCCAATCTTCAAATATTTTAGGATTTATTTCTATCAGTTCCCCTGACGATTCTTATAATTCTCAAGAGCTGAGTGACTATGTTCAAAACAATATTAAAAACCCGATCAGCCGTGTTAAGGGTGTTGGTGAAATTACCATTTATTCTCCTAAGTTATCTATGCGTGTTTGGCTCGATGCCGATAAAATTACAGCCCTGAATTTACCGGTAGATGCGATTGCTGCCGCTATTCAAAGTCAAAACTATCAGCCGTCATTAGGACAAATCGGTGCAATGCCGGGAGACGGAAAACAACAACTGGTTTACACCCTGCAAACACAAGGGCGTTTGAATAATGTTAAAGATTTTGAAAATATTATTGTCCGTACCGCAGAGCAAGGCGGTTTAGTTCGTTTGAAAGATGTTGCCCGTGTTGAAATCGGTGCAGAAAACTATCAAACAGATGCTATGTTTAACGGGCAATCAAACGTTGCTATTGCCGTTAACCTATTATCCGGTGCTAATGCTTTGGACACGATGGACGGTTTGGTTGCAGAAATGAATCGCTTATCCAAAACGTTCCCTAAAGGAATTATTTACACCGTCGGTTACGATTCAACCGAATACATCAGAGCTTCTATTGAAGAAGTTGTCTTTACCCTTTTCTTAACTCTGGGATTGGTTATTTTTGTTTGCTATATCTTTTTGCAAGATGCTCGTTCCGTTCTCATTCCGTCTTTAACAATTCCGGTTTCCTTATTAGCATCCTTTGCCGTTATGTTGGTTTTGGGATACAGCTTAAATATGTTAACGTTATTCGGCTTGGTGTTGGCAATCGGTTTGGTGGTGGATGATGCGATCGTTGTGGTTGAGCGCGTATTATTCTTAATGGAAAAAGAAAACTTGGATCCGAAACACGCAACCATTAAAGCTATGGAACAGGTATCAAGCGCGATTGTTGCCACGACCTTAGTGCTCTTGGCTATTTTTGTACCAATCGGATTTATCGGCGGTATTACCGGTAAGATTTATCAACAATTTGCTATCTCTATTTCAACCGCTATTGCTTTCTCAGCCTTAAACGCTTTAACCCTATCTCCGGCATTGTGTGCAACTTTGTTACGCCCGTTAAAGCCGATTACTTCAGGTCCGTTGTATTGGTTTAACTCACTGATTAATAGTTACCGCAATACTTATGTCGGCATCGTTGCTAGAATCGGTCGAAAGGTCGGCATTATCGCATTAATTTTAGGGGCTCTCTTCTTGTGTAATTTCGGCTTTTTGAAAATCAGCCAGACTTCATTTATTCCTAATGAAGACCAAGGCGTTATTTTTGCCAACGTTCAACTTCCGGAAGGCGCCTCTCGTGAGCGCACACAAAAAGTTTTGGAGAAAATTTTTGACATTGTTAAAACCGAAAAAGGTATCAATGATGTCTTAAGTGTTGTCGGAAGCTCAATGATCGGCGGTTCCGGTGAAAATGTCGGTATGGCTATTATCACCTTAGAGCCATGGAACAAACGTAAAGGTGATTATTTGTATTCAACCAATATTATGAACCGTTTACGTGCAAAAATGCAACATCTTCCGGAAGCCGACATTCAGATGTTTGAACCGCCTGCAATTATGGGTTTGGGTATGACCGGAGGTATGGATTATCGTTTGCAATCGTTAGATACGGATGATTCCAAAAAGATTGAAGCTGCTCTGCAGGAAGCCTTAAAAATGATAAATATGGCTCCTGAGACCGCATATGCATACACAACCTACACGGCTTCAACTCCCAATATTTATATTGATATTGACCGCGCAAAAGCCGAATCAATGAAAGTTCCGGTCGGAAATATCTTTTCTGTATTACAAAACTACCTCGGTTCAAGTTATATCAACGACGTTAACTTCGGCACTCAAGTTAATAAGGTTATGATTCAGGCTGACTGGCCGTACCGTAAAGATTTGAGCAGTATTGAGAAGTTATATGTTCAAAATACTTTGGGAGAAATGGTTCCTTTAGGATCAATGCTCAAAATGCATAAGATTCTGTCTCCTCGTATTGTGACTCGTTATAACCAATACCCGAGTGCAACCATTACGGCAGTTCAAAGTCCTGATGTCAGTACCGGACAAGCCATGAGTGCCTTAGAGAAAATTTCTCAAAACTTACCTCAAGGTTTCAGCTATGAGTGGTCGAGCATGAGTTATCAGGAAAAAGCTAATGAAGGACAGATCGGATATTTGATTCTTTTGGCTTTCATTTTTGCTTATTTGTTCTTGGTTGCTCAATATGAAAGTTGGACCATTCCGTTCTCGGTATTAACTTCAGTTACCGTTGCGATGCTTGGTGCTTTAGGCGGTTTATTTATTATGAATTTGCCTTTGAGTATTTATGCGCAACTTGGTTTGATTTTGTTAGTCGGATTAGCCGCTAAAAACGCTATTTTGGTGGTTGAATTCTCCAAGGAAGAACGAGAAAAAGGTGCAAGCATTGTTGAAGCCGCGATGACCGGTACACGTGAACGTTTCCGTGCCGTCTTGATGACAGCCGCCACATTTATTCTCGGTGTGTTCCCGATGGTTATTGCCACCGGTGCGGGCGCTTCAAGTCGTGTTTCGTTGGGTGTTCCGGTTTTCTTCGGTATGCTTATCGGTACCTGTTTCGGTTTACTTGTTATTCCGCTCCTGTATGTTTTGTTCCAAACTTTGACAGAGCGTTCCGGAGTTTGGAAAAAAGCCCATCAGGAACAAATGCAACGGCACGATTAAAAAAAGCCTCCGCATGGAGGCTTTTTTTTAATTTAACTTAGAAAGTTTATGTTCAATATATTCTTTTATATCCTGAGGAACTTTGTTTTCTTTAAGCTGTTGCATTAAGATTTTAACAATATCATCTCGATAAGCTGCTTGTTGCTTGGCTATTTCAACCAAATCGTAAACGGCAGCTTTGTAAATCTGAGCATCGCGCACCTGAAGTTGTTTGGCTATCTGCTTATATGTCGGCGTGTATTCTTCTTTTTTTGGGGTATGGCTGACCTCATAAGCTGAGCGCTGTATCTTATAGGCAATGTCCTCTGAAATTTCGTGACGTCGATGAGAACGAATGGCTCGTCCGGTTATTCTGACAATAGCTTTGAGCTTTCTGACAACATCAAAATGTTTGGCATATTGATTCATTTTTCTACTCCTCAGAAATAATATAATATCTTAAAACATAAAAAAAGGTTAGCAAGAAAAATTTTATATGCCGCAAAAAAACCGCACCGATCAGATTATCGGTGCGGTTGTTTGATTGAGGGTAATTTAATTATTTGCCCAGTCCACTACGCTTCTGATATTTTATTTTCATCAGTTGTTCTGTTATTTTAATATGTGCTTTTGCCTCTTCATCAGAATATTCTCCCGTTTTACCAACTTTGTTTCCAAGTTTTTTTCGAAGTAAATCTACCTTTAACTGAAGTTTGTCATCAATACCTGTTTCATCCTTACTGTCACCAAAAGCATCATAACTGACTACTGGCCGTCCACCAATGTATGTTGTTTTTTTATATTCCATGCTAGCGTATGGATTTATCTTCGTTGTGGTATCATCATAGTATTCTTCAACATCACCATCAATTTTTCCATCGACATAAGGTATTATTTTTTCTTTCCCGATAACAAAACTCTGCTTATTGCTCCCATAATTTTCGTAAGTCTTACTGCTTATTTTAGTAATTCCATGTCTCACACCATTAGAAAAATTAATTTCCTCTGTAACAATATCTGTTAATTCATGATTACAAAAATCCACATCAGTTTCCTCATAAGTATTCACAGAGTTGATAACTGCTTTCCCTGTATAATCGGACGGTATATCTGATTCTTTAGAAATTTTAAGAATTTTTTCTTGTTTTGACATAATCGTGTCCTTCCCTAAAAATTTTATCTTATAAATCGGTTATAAAATAAGAGTATTAATATATTATGACTTAATATTAACACATATAAAAATTTTTGTCAATTTTTTACAATAAAAAAATTATTAAAATAGAAAGGAATATGTTTTTAGATAAATAGACGAGGCTCGGTCTTGCTTGTAAATTCGCTTTTTTACAAAAAAGCTCATTAACTGCGCTGCGGTCACTCGTTTTCTAATGTTCGCTGCACTTCGGTTACCCTCGTTAGCTCAATAAGAAAACTTCGCCTTGATGCTAAAAAAACAACATTTTGAGGTTGTTTTTTAGCATCAGGCTCACGAACCTACGGTCGCTCGTAGACGAGCCTTCGGCACTCTGCCATTAAAAAAGCCTGCATTAAGCAGGCTTTTTTAATGGCGGGAGTGACGAGGCTCGAACTCGCGACCTCCTGCGTGACAGGCAGGCGCTCTAACCAACTGAGCTACACCCCCATCGGGTTCGTTCTCTCTTATAAACAACAAATTTTATAAATGCAAGTACTTTTTTTTCATTTTCTTATCTTTTTTTTAATTTTTTCAGGATACTGTATTTATACACATAATTATGTATAAAAAACTTGCTATTTGCCGGATTTTATTTTATATTGTCCGCTGTGTTGAAATTTTATAAAAACTATTGATTGGCTTTGAAATTATGGTTTGTGATAGCAAAACACAAATACAGAAATATTATCGTTTGGTTAAGGCTTACCTTAGCCAACTTCGTTTGTCTCGTCTTAAAACCGTTTCCAAGCAAAAACACAAAGCTATGACAATCGGCTATATTGCCGCCATTTTTTCTGCTTTTATCTTATCATTTGTCAATCATCATGATGTTAATGCTTCCATTACCAAATCGGATACTCTTAATTATATGATGCTGGAACACGCTCTTAATGATGACGGAATTGCTTCTGTTTATCCGGCGGATTCCATTGAAAATGTTAAATCTTTATTTGATATGGTTAATAAAAAGTTCAGCCGTCATATCGAAAAAGATATTGAAGTCCAAAGAGGCGATTCTCTTATCAGTATTTTTACCCGTATCGGCTTTAATTCTGATGATGCTAACGATTTATACGCCATTGTTCGTCCTTATTACAAACCTTCAATGCTTAAAGCCGGTCAAAAAGCAACAGTTGCTATGCTTATTGATTCTGAAAATGCGCGCTTTATTTCAATGGAGTCTTTTATTTTACCGCAAAGTACTACCGAACGTTTGATTATTGAAAAAGACGAAAACGGTAAATACACGGCACGCAAAGAAACAGACGAATTGGTAGACGAAATTAACAGCGTTGCCGGTACTGTTAACGGGGCGCTTTCCATATCTATGCGTAATGCCGGTGTTTCCGGTAAAATCATTGCAAATTTCAGCAATATTTTCAGCAAGGTCGTTAATTTCCGTAAAGACATTCACAAAGGCGACACTTTTAAGCTTATTTATGAGCAGCAAATTAACCCACAAGGAGAAGTTGTCCGCACCGGAAACATTCTTTATGCCGCTCTGAAAATGAAAAACAATAAAATTGAACGTTATCGCTTTAAGGATAATAACGGTAACGTTGATTACTATAACGAAAAGGGGTTGGCGATGCAGAGAAGTTTGCTCCGTAAGCCTTTAGCTTTTCAGGCTGCTCGCATTTCTTCTCCATTTGGTAAAAGATATCATCCTATTTTACACCAACATCGTTTCCACTGGGGTGTTGATTATGCAGCTCCTCGCGGAACACCTATTTATGCTGCCGGTGAAGGTATTGTTGAATCTGCAAAATATAACGGCGGATACGGTAATTATATTAAAATTCGCCATAATTCGGAATATTCAACTGCGTACGGTCATATCAGCTCATTTGCAAAGGGAATTCGTTCAGGTGTCAGGGTTAAACAAGGTCAGGTTATTGCCTATGTCGGCAGTACCGGTCGTTCTACCGGCAATCATCTGCATTTTGAAATTGTCCAAAACGGTCGCCGTATTAATCCGCTCACAGCTAAAGCGGCTGCCGGAGCTGATTTAACAGGGCGTAATTTACAGAATTTCAAAAATCAGATTGCTCATTTAAAGAAAACATATAAAACATTTTTTGCTTCCGATAAACCGACATCAAATAATAAAGTTGCAAAAAACTAAAATAGCTTTTATCTTATTTTATCAAATAAATATCAAAGCAAATATCAAAGGAGATTTGTTATGCAAAAAATTATCCCTACCCTTTTACAAAAAGGTGATGAAATTCGTGTGATTGCCCCTGCTCGCGGTCTTAAAATTATCGGACAAGATACACGACAAATTGCTAAACAGAGGTTTGAAGAAATGGGGCTAAAGGTTAGTTTTGCCGCCAATACCACTGATGACAACTGGGATATGACAGGTTCAACCTCTATTGAAAAACGCGTGGCTGATATTCACGAAGCTTTTGCGGATAAGAATGTTAAAGCAATTTTCACAATCATCGGCGGTGCAAATTCCAATCAGCTTTTACCTTATTTGGATTATGATTTAATTAAAAATAATCCGAAGATTTTTTGCGGATTTTCTGATATTACGGCTTTACTCGACGGTATTTATGCCCGAACCGGTTTGATTACTTTTTCCGGCCCGCATTACAGCTCTATCGGTATGTTAAAAGGCTGTGAATATACCTTAGACAACTTAAAAACAATGCTGTTCGGCAATCGGCACAATCAAGTCGTTTCCTCTAAAGAATGGAGCGATGATTTATGGTTCCTCGACCAACAAAAACGTGAATTTATCCCTAACGAGGGCTATTGGAATATTCATACCGGAACCGCCAAAGGAACAATTATCGGCGGCAATTTAGGCACTTTTAATTTGCTGTTGGGCTCTATTTATCGTCCGGCATTTGAGAAAGATACCATTTTGTTCATTGAGGATACCGAAGATTCTGATATCCTTGATTTTGAGCGCAATTTGCAAGCTTTGCTCTATCAGCCTGATTTTGCAAATGTTAAAGGATTGGTTATCGGACGTTTTCAAAAAGGCTCAAAAGTGACACGTGAGCAACTCGAATTTATTTTAAATAATAAGAAAGAATTATCTCATCTGCCGATTTTGGCAAACGTTGATTTCGGACACTCAACCCCGTTATTGACCATTCCGATCGGTGGTACGGCAAGCTTGTATAACGGACAGTTAACACTTGAAATATAATCATTTTTCTAAAGCCGCTCTTTTGAAGCGGCTTTTTTAGTTAGACAAAGTCAATAAATCGTGTTATAATAAAAGTCTAATTAAAATTATGAAGATATGAAAAAGATATTATTATTCGTCATCCTCGCACTAGGTGCTTGTATGACAATCAACGCCCAAGATGCTATCAAGAGATTTTCAAATGAGATGAATCAAACCGAGCGCAAAATCGGCAACATGGTTCAGAGTTATGAGGAAACCTGCAACCGCATTTTCGGTAGAAAAAAAGTTAAAGAAGAGTACAAGGTTCAATCTGGAATTCAAAGCTTCCAGTCTGAAAATGAAGCTCTTCTTATTGGAAATGAGGTTAAAATCGAGGTCACATTGGCATCGATTTACGTGGAATCTATTCACGGTTCTCGTTTCATTGAAAGAAACAACTATGGTCGATATACCGTTGTCTCAAACCTTAATTGCAGTGGCATTAAGGGTTGCTGGGTAGAAATTGATAACAACCGTGAAAACACGGTTGTCCGTTTCTACTGCCGCGGCAACAACAACACACAGAGGGTTTTTGATACATACTGGATTCACCAGTATCAAGAAAGACCTCTTAATCGCCGTTATGGCGGTGTCAACCATAGATCAACTTATCGTCCTAAGCATTGGCATTAAGGCGATATACACAAAAAAGAGAAAGTCTGAGTTATCGGACTTTCTTTTTTTTTATTTTTTGCTACATTAATATAAAGCAAAACAATGAGGTGTTTGATGAAGTTTGAAGAAGTTGATATTAATCGGGCTCACGGCTTACGTTTAAGTGAGGAATTAGTCCTCAACAATACTATCCTTCCTAAAAATCATAGTTTAACCGACGATGACATCTCTTTACTCAAACAAATGGGACGAGCTTCTGTTTACGGCGTATGGCCTGAAGTTGGTGATATTGATTTCCAAACAGCTTTAGGAATTGCCGCTGCCAAAATTACCGGTAAAAATCTTGGATTTCGTGTTGATGACCGCGGTTTTTGTGAAATTGCCGCTACTGCTGACGGTTTATTGGAAGTATATCCTGAGAGACTCTATAAATTTAATCGTTTTTGTCCTTACTTTGTCTTAAATGCCATTGCTCCGTTTCAAATGGTTAAAACCGGCGAAATTATCGCCAGATTGGAAATTTTATCTCCGGTTTTGGCGCAAAATATTATTGATGACTTAGTTTTTTATTTATCTGGCAATGAAAGCCTGCTTAATGTGCGTGATTTAAAAGCACAGACTGCCTCCCTCCTCTATACGCGGTTTTATAATGACGATAATGAAACGGCTCATCTGCAAGAAGTTTCCGAAAAGCTGACCGAAATTTATACCCCTTTAAATATTTCCTTTGATACCGAATATGCCTGTGAGCATACAATTGAAGAAATCGGAGCACAAATCGAAGCACTCGTTAAAATGAGTGATATTGTATTTATTGTTCCCGCCGTCCGTAATTACACGGATAATGATGTTGTTATGCAAGCAATCAAAAGTATTGCGGATGATATTTTATGCCCAAGGCTTCCTCTTTTCGGCGGTTCTGATTTAATTATTGCCACCAAGAAAAACAAAAAAATTATCAGCTTACCTTACAATTATGCGTTTATTGATTCAGACAGTCTGGAGAACTTCATTAAATTAGCCGTCACCAAACCGAAATTACTGCCTTATGATTTTAATCGTCCGGAAAATGCCGTCATTCAAACAATCAGTACGGTTAAAGATTTGTCGGTTCTGATTAAGGGAAATGCCTCTCATTTAAAAAGCAAAGCCAATATTGCCGCTGTTATTTTGGCGGCCGGCCAAAGCAAACGCCTGACCAAAAATAAACTCTTAACCGATGTTGATAATCAACCGCTTGCTCTTAAAGCCGTTCAAGCCGCTCTCAAATCTGATGCCTCTCCTATCTTTGTCGTTACGGGGTATCAGGCCGAAGAGCTTGAAGCTGAACTTGAAAATTACGATGTCAATATTGTTTATAATCCGAACTATTATACCGGTGTCAAAACATCTATCAGCTTAGGCTTGAAATCCGTTCCTGATTTTTGTGACGGCGCAATGCTTATTCCTGCTGATATGCCGGCTCTTACTCCTGAATTTTTAAACAAAATGATTGCAAAGTTCAAAAAAGATCAAGAAAATCAGCTGATTATTGCTGAAAAAGACGGCATCAAAAGTAATCCGATTATTTGGAGTAAATCCCTTTATGCTAAAGCAGATTTAGTTCCTGAAAATGCTGATGTTCGTGTTGTCTTTATGGAACACGCCGACTACACAACGCTCGTTAAAGCCAGCACCGATGAGTTGCTCGATGTCAATTTTCAGAATGATCTTGATGAGATAATCAAACGCTCTCAAGCTAAGGCCTGATACCTGTATAAATTTTACTTTCTTCCGGAATGGGTAAACCGATCCCTTTCTTGAGATTGCTGAGCGGAACAAAACCCATCTCTCCGTTGTCCAACATTATTCTGGCCCACTGCTCATCCGGTGTATAGCCGGTTAAACGAACCGTTGTTTGTGAAGGAATATCTTTAAGAATATCAAAATTATCATCCGGACCGTACATCACGCGGCTATTCTGATTTACGTGGTACAGATTAGAAAACTCCTCTGTATCAACAGGGATGGATACGACCTTAGAAACAACAACATCATCAACGGTTTGACCACCACCGTTAAAACGCACTTCCTGAAAATAATTAATATTGTTTTTAGAGGTCCATAGCTGATTAAACTCCTCCATTGTCATAACTTTAGAACTGCTTAAAAAAAGCATTTCCAAAATTAAAACAAACGGAACAATAGTCTGCAACATTTTGAAATGCAACGTTTTCCATTGCGGATAAATATAATCTTTCTGATAGGGTATTTTACGCATAAACTGCTCAATAAGATTTTTTTGACGCGGTGTAGCATAACGCAAAGCCAGACGAGCGCTGGCATAGGCTTCATCATATCGTTTAGCTTGAGCGTATGCCATCATATTATGGGAGAGCAACGTATAATTTCCGGCATAGTCAGACAATGCACCCATATAATTTTTATTCAAAGCTTTAATGTTTGCTATGATTCCTGTCGGGCTCCACCAACCTAACAACCAATTATGCAACGAAACTTTTAAGACTAATTTTTTAGCTTCTTTGTAATTGCAAATTTCAGCAATTTCTTTTTGTGTATATTTTACAAATTTTCCGGTAATCTGCGCTAACTTAATATGACGCAAATCAACCTCCTGATCTCCGGCCCGGTTAGTATAAATTTTTAAATTATTCATATCAGGAAAATGACCGGCATCATAGGCTTGCGATAATAAATCGTATTTAAGACGATTTTCTTCATCTTTCAACAAATTATAAGCAACCGAAATTTTTTGGAAACGAGCAGCAGCCTCCTCTCCTTCATTTCTATCTGGATGCCATTTTTTTGCCAAAATATAATATTGCTGTTTTATTGTTTCAGCACCCGCATCCGGCTTTACCTCTAATATTTCATAATATCCTAAAGCATCATCTTTGGTCATATAAACAACCCCTGCGCTAAAAATTTATCTTCTTCTTTATTCTCGCTTATTTTAATAAAATTTTCCTTAAGATTAATATTAATATTGCCGGTATATTGCACATCATTCAATGAGATTTTAAACAAGCGAATTATATTGGCACATAAATCATTATCAATATGTTTTTGAGTCCTTATAATCAAATCAAATCTTCTGTCTTTGGCAAATGAAAATCCATCAAATTGAAATGCCCCCAGTTGACTGAAATTTGTATCGACAACGAATCTGGTGCCAAATTTTTGATGAGGATTTTCTTCTGTTTCTTCCTCATCCGGATATTGTTTGACTGCCAATTTAATTTTTTCCATATGATTTTCAAAATAGTAAGGAATTTCAACAATTCGCCAAGTCGGTGTTTGCCGACTGCTTTCTTGTAAGGCATTTTGTAAATCCGTTAAAATAATTTGACCTTTTGTTCCTTGATTTTCTAATTGCTGAACAACTTCCTGTCCCAACCATTGTTTCACATCTCCTTTAACAGCAGCTTTTGTGAATGCAACCATATTAGAAAGCATTTTTTCATTATCGGTCGGTAAATGTGCGGTAATCTGTTGATACAAAGCTCTATTTTCCGTTTTCAACGGCTCAATTGTTTGTAAAATTCTATCTAAAGGCGATGTTTTAATCTGATTTTCAGAAACCTGCGGTTGTTTCAAAATAACATCAATCAGCTCAAGTTCTGCCTGAATATTTTCCGGAAGTTGAATTGGAATTTCCGGACTGACAACACCTAATGGCGATTTAAGACCTGATGTCGTTGTTTGAGCTGATATTTCTGTTCCAATAAAGCTTTTTAATTCTGTTGCCAAACTTTGAACTTCGGTTTGAATAATTTGAGAAGCATTTTCCGGTTGGAGCGATATTTTGCCAGCAACCTGTTGTATACCATCCGTAATTTTTTGCATTATCGGAGAGTTCTGTTGTTGCATTTGTTCATTGACTGATTGTTCCGGACTGACAGGTTTGATGTTTTCCTGTGACAAGGAAGAAATTTGAAACTTTATTTCAAGCTGTTGCAGAGCTGTTTGTATTTCTACTTGCTGTTCTCTCGATACCGGCAGGTTTTTCAGATAAGACACTGCGACATCAGCAACTTTTACAGCTTGTAACGGTATCTTTTGAGGACTTGAAACATCTTTGATAACGGCTGCTGTATCCGATGTGACATCAGGGCGTTGGGTTACCCCGTTTCCTCGTAAATACACTTGTGGTAACTGCTCATTAATTGTTGAAATCTGCAATCGAACAGATCCGTTTTGAACTTGACCGGCTTTAGCCGAAATGACTACTGACTCTCCGGCAGGTTTAAGTGAAATATTTTTATCCAATGCCAACGCCTGCGGGGGCAACTCTATTTTTTCCCCATTGGGAGCGGTTATGACCAATTTACCGCTGTCATTCAAATTAAGTAATAAATTGTCCCCTGTTTTAATTGATATTCCCTGCGGCATAAACTCACTCAAGCTCAATTTGGCAGAAAAAGCCGTATTATCGCTCATTTCTGAAGATATGTTATTGATTATTGAAGAAATCAGTGTTTCCATATTCATTTTTTATTCCAATATCAATTGACGAGCTATAGCGATGACGTCTTCTGCAGCCTCAGAAGTCGGGTACCTGCTCAATAGCGGCATTTGACTGCGAATAGAATCTCTGACGCGCGTATCACGACGAACAACACCCAATAAAGGCGGAGATATTTTTAAAAAATTATGACAAGCTTTTAGAAGTGTCTCATATGTCCGTTCCCCTTCTCTGATTGAATTTGCTTGATTGACAACTATGTTCAAATGACATTTCGGATATTGCATCGACATAATTTTAATAAAAGCGTATGCGTCTGTTAATGATGTGGGCTCATCTGTGCATACAACAATAATTTTATCTGCCAAACTCGATAATATCCGAACTGATTTTTCGACACCGGCCCCCATATCTAAAATTACTTTTTGATATGAATGAGCGAGCAGTGTCAAATCTTCTCCTAAAATTTGCAGTCGTCCGATCGGCATTGAGGCAAGCCCCGCGGACCCTGAACGACCGGCAATAATATCACAATGCGCTTTATCGCTATGCATAATGACCTGATTAAGTGTCTTTGTTTCCGCGATAACACTTCCCAAATCATCTTTAACCATCAAACCTAATTGAATATCAACGTTAGCCAAACCTAAATCACCGTCAAACAGCAATGTTTTCTTTTTAAGGCTGCTCAGTGCATGCGCTAATGTAATGGAAAACCAAGTTTTACCCACTCCTCCCTTGCCGGAAGCAACTGCTATCATATTTTGTCCTTTGCGTGATGTTTTTTCTGTTGTTCCCCGCGGAACAATTCTTAATTCATCATTTTCTTCTTCCATCGCTCCCTCCTTTATTCCGTCAATAACAGTTTTGCCAAGTTTTTAGGGGTTATATCGGCCAAACCTTTTGCGATATTTGCGCTCACACTTCCGGCACAAAACGTTAGTTGGTGACAATAAGCATTTGAAATAACGGCCCCTATTCTTCGTGTCATATCTAAATGCGTTGGCAAAATTATATTTGTTCCCAAATCACAAAAAACATTCGTACTTTCTACAGCCTCATAGGTATCTCGTCCGGCATCCGTTACCAAAATTTTATCGGCTTTCAAGCTATCCGTTAATTCTTCAAGCAGATCAACATCTGCTTCATCATAAGGATTTATACCGGGGGTATCTATTAATAATAATTGATATTCCGATTGATTCTTTTTTACACAACTAAAAAGTTCTTTTGCCGTTTTACAGCAATAGAAACCAGTCTTTAAAATTTCTGCAAAAGTTTTGAGCTGAACATTTGCTCCGGCGCGGATATTGTCTGCACTGATAATTGCCGTTTTTATTTTTTTAAATACGGCTTTAGTGGCAACTTTTGCGATAACGGTTGATTTACCGCATCCAGGCATTCCCATAAAAATTTTACTACCCGTTCCGTTCTCCAACAACTGACAAAATCCATACATTCTCTTAAAAGTATCAGCCAGCAATTTGAAAGAATCATTTTGCCCTGTTTCTGAGTGTATTTGTCTGGCAAACGCTAAAATCTGTTTTTTTACCTCCGGTAAAACATTATGATATTCCAAACTTTCTCTTATTCTCATATCATCATATTTTATAAGGCTTGGAGAAATTTCTATTTTATCATTTTGATCAAATTTAAATTCTTGTGAGCTTTCAAGAGCTGCTGTTACTTTAACGCCATCAGAATTATTTTCGGTTGCGATAATAATGGCGTCTTTTCCCATTTCCAAACGAATCTGCGACATTGCATCTGCCATTGTCGAAGCTGTAAAATGTTTAATTTTCATTTACACCCCCTATATTTGCGCAATCGTTTTTATTTTGGCTTTAGGATGAATCTCATTTTGTGACATAACAACCGTCAAAGGTCTAAATCTCTCAATAATAGAACGGACAAAAGGTCTGATATTCGGACTGGTCAATAAAACACCGCTCTGCCCTTTCATTGCCAAATCATCCATCACTGTTCTGACTTTTCCTATAAATGTTTGCAATGCCGTCGGAGCCATTGCTAATTGACGATCATCACCCTCTCCGACAATTGCTTCAGCGAAAGCGTGTTCCCACTCAGGAGATAAGGTAATCAATTGAATAATGCCCATTTCATTAGCATTGGCATTAGAAAGTTGTCTTGCTAAACGAGCCCGCACATGCTCCGTAATCAACATCAAACTTCTGGTTGAGGAAACAGCTTCGGAAATACCTTCTAATATGGTTGGTAAATCACGAATCGAAACACGCTCTTGCAACAGATTTTGTAAAATTCTTTGCAATGCACCAAGACTGATTTTAGACGGGATAAGCTCTTTAACCAATTTTTGATGATCTTTATCCATTTCATCAAGCAATTTCTGTGTTTCGGCATAAGATAATAATTCCGGCATATTGTCTTTCACCAGCTCTGTAATATGCGTTGTAATCACGGTAGCCGGGTCAACAACCGTATAACCTCTGAACATAGCTTCTTCTCGGTACGACTGATCAACCCACATTGCCTTCAAGCCGAATGTCGGCTCAATTGTATTTTCACCGGGTAATGTAATCGGATCTCCGCGAGGATCCATAACCAATAATTGCGCGGGCCTGATTTCCCCTTTTCCAGACTGAACTTCTTTAATATAAATATTATATTCATTAGCGCCCAATTGCATATTATCCTGAATACGAATAGACGGCATAACAAATCCCAACTCTGAAGCCAACGCTCTTCTCAACGCTTTAATTTGGTCTGTCAGCTTTTTATTACTTTCTTCATTAATGAGAGGAAGCAGCCCGTAACCTATCTCCAAACGTATTAAATCTATATGAAGTGCCGTTGAAATAGGTTCTTCCTGTTTTGCGGCCGGACCGGTCTTTTGCTCTTGAGCTAAAACTTCTTGTGCCTTTGCTTTAGCAATCTTATGCTGTTTATTTAAATAATATGCCGTAGCGGCTGTCATTGCAGACAGTAAAAAGAACGGTAAAGCAGGTGTGCCAGGTAATACACCTAAAGCTGCTGCCATAGCCGAACTCATTCCCAAAGCTTTCGGGTAATTCCCTATTTGTGTAAATAGAACTTTATCTGCAGAAGCCGTCATTCCGGCCTTAGAAACCAAAATACCGGCGGCAACGGAGATAATCAAAGCAGGAACCTGAGAAACCAACCCATCACCGACGGTCAATCTGGTATATGTTTCTCCGGCAGCTGAAAAACTCATATCATTCTGCACCATACCAATAATGATACCGGCAATAATATTGATAAACGTAATAATTAAACCGGCAATGGCATCTCCTCGAACAAATTTTGAAGCACCATCCATAGCCCCATAAAAAGAACTCTCTTTTGCTAATTCTTCTCGCCTTGCTCGTGCCTGATCCTCATTTATTAAACCTGATGACAAATCAGCATCAATTGCCATTTGTTTACCCGGCATTGCGTCTAAAGCAAAACGAGCAGCAACCTCAGCAATACGTCCGGAACCTTTGGTAATAACGACGAAATTTACAATAACCAAAATTGCAAAAACAATAACACCTATCACAAAGTTATTGCCCATAATAAAACCACCGAAGGCTTTGATAACTTCACCGGCAGCATCAGGTCCTAAATAACCTCGCGATAAAATCAAACGCGTAGAAGCCAGATTTAAGGCCAGTCGATATAATGTCGCCAACAGCAAAACCAAAGGAAATGCGCTGAATTCTATCGGTTTTTCAATAAAAATAGAAGTCATTAAAATTAAACAAGACATTGTTATTGATAATGCCAATGAAACATCCAATAACCAAGACGGCATCGGCATAATCAAAATAACCAATATTAAAATAACACCGACAGCAAACAGTAAATCACCGCGTTTGGCGGCATTCAGCAATATTTCTTTAAAAGACTGCCCTCCCGAACCGGAGGCTATATTCATATTTTCTGCCATCGTTTTTAAATATCCAGACCTTCATCTTGATATTGTTTCAGCTTATTTCTTAACGTCCGAATCGAAATACCTAAAATATTTGCGGCAACGGTTCTGTTACCCATTGTATGTTTTAATGTATCTATTATCAGGGTTCTTTCCATATTGGCTAAGGTGTTCCCTGAAAAATCAACACTCCTGTTTGTTTCTTCGGTTTGTTGTTGAATAACGGCACTTACATCATCAAGAATAACGGCATTCTCATCAATTTCTTCACCCGTACTCAACAAAACTGCACGATGAACTGTATTTTCAAGCTCTCTTACATTACCCGGCCAACGGTAATTAAGGAGTTTTTCTTCCGCTTTTTTGCTAATCGGCTTCAAAGGAATATCATTCAATTCTGAATATTTCTTTGCAAAATGCTTAGCCAATACCATCACATCGTCCATTCTCTCTCTGAGCGGAGGAATGTCAATATTAACCACATTTAAACGATAATACAAATCTTGTCGGAATGTTCCTTTTTTTACTTCTTCATCTAAATGACGATTTGATGTTGCGATAATTCTGGTATTAACTTTTATCGGACTTTTACCGCCAATTCTATCAATCTCTTTTTCCTGAATGGCACGCAACAACTTAGCCTGAATTTTTATATCCATCTCTGAAATTTCATCAAGCAATAATGTTCCGTCAGATGCTTCCTCAAACTTACCGATACGCCGTGCGACAGCCCCCGTAAAAGCCCCTTTTTCATATCCAAACAGCTCTGATTCCAACAATGTTTCCGGTATGGCGGCACAATTAACCGCAACAAATTTTTTATTTGCTCTTTTTGAATTATCGTGGATAAAACGAGAAAATATTTCTTTACCCGTTCCTGATTCTCCGGTCAATAAAATATTTGCTTCAGAAGGTGCTATTTGCTTTGCCATTTTTAAAATGGCCTCTGTTTTTTTATCTCCATAGATTAAAGCGTGATTTTCACGTGTTGCGGCAGCCAAAACAGCCCCTATCAACTCAGCATCGGGCGGTAATGGAATATACTCCTTAGCGCCGGCCTTGATTGCTTTGACGGCTAAAGACGAATCATTAGCCACACCGCAAGCCACAACCAGCACATTCATTCTTTCCTGCTCTAATGAAGATATAAATTTATAGACATCTAATTTGACATCTATCATAACCAATTCAACTGATTTGCCATTACGTAATATTTCAAGACCACGTTCAACCGTGTCCGCCAAAGTGACTTGCCCTCCTTGCTGGACGGCAATCTTACTGGCGGCGCCTATTTGCCCTTCTAATGTTCCGACAATCAGTAACTCCATTTTTTCCCCTGCAATTATTTCGTCGGCGTTTTAACAATTTCCGTCATTGTTATTCCCAATTTATCATCGACAACAACAACTTCTCCTCGTGCAACCAGATTATTATTTACATAAATATCTATTGCTTCACCGACTTTTTTATCCAATTCGATAATTGTCCCTTTATTAATCTTCAGTAACTGACTGACTTTAATTTTACTCTTTCCCAAAATAGCAGAAACCTTAACCGGAATATCATAAACAGCTTCCAAGTCGCTTGCTGAATTGGGAATCTCAAAATTATCCAAACTGCTCTCTTTTTTTAAGATTGGCTCTTCATCACTGTTCGGATTTTCATTCATCTCATCTAGTTCTAAATTTTCACTCATTACCGTCTCCGCTGTTTATTGTTTATCAAGCATCTGCTCTACTTCTTCCAATTGGCCTTGAGGGGCATATTCCACACCGCCGTTATCCCATTCAACCCGACAGGAACTTTTTGATAAATTACCGTCTTTATGAATCGCTATTTTCCCTTCAAAATCATTTGTATTGGCTAATTTAACAATACTTTCCTGAATATATGATATAATATCGGGATGAATATAGAAAGATAATTTTTCATTATGTTTAAAATTGTTGAAATTATCTTTCAAAAACTTATTTACCAAATCTAAGGCATTTTCATCCAATAAAGTCGGAACAATCGCTTTCAAGCCTTCTTTTATAACATTAGCCGCTTCATCTTCCGTTACTTTATTGGTTTCTTCATTCTGTACCAACAATACTGTTAATTTTTGAGAAATATCCGCCAACAAGCGATTATTCTCCGCTATTTGCTCCTCCGAAGCTTGCTTATACCCCCGTTCATATCCTTGCTGTTCAGCTATTGCTGTTTTTGCTTCCAATTCTGTTTTACTAAACGTTTCTTCGATGACGGGTTCTTCCTCTTGTTGAACTTCTTCAACCGGAACATACTCATTTTCAACCGGAATCTTAGGTAAAATTTCAGAATCGACAATTTCAGCCTCGGTCGGAGACTTCTTGGCTTTATCTTTTCCTCCGACAATAAAATTATCAAATAGAAATTTTTTTAACTCTGCCATAGCATTGCCTTAGTAAACCAATTCATCGCTGTCTTTACCTTCGCTGATAACCAGTTCATTGGCTGCCGCCAAGTCTTTTGCTGTTGTAACAACATATTGTTGAGCTTCTTCAACATCTCGCAGTCTGACCGGTCCCATTGCTTCCATATCCTCTTTAAGAATTTTACCGGCACGGGAAGACATATTGCCGAAGAACAGCTCTTTGATTGTTTCCGAGGCACCTTTCAATGCAACCGCCAACTTATCCTTATCAACATTACGCAACAAGACTTGAATACCTTGAGCATCGATTCTTTGCAAATCTTCAAAGGTAAACATAAGAGATTTAACTCTGTCGGCTGCTTCTCGATTACGTTCTTCCAAAGCTTCCATAAAACGACTTTCGGTATTGCGATCCAAGGAATTGAAAATTTCAGCAATAAGTTCGTGCGAATCGCGTCTGGTTGATTTTGATAAATTGCTCATAAATTCCTTACGTAAAGTTTTCTCCAAACCGTCTAAAATATCTTTTTGAACAGCATCCATACGTAACATACGCATAATGATTTCCATCGCAAAATTTTCAGGTAATAATGCGATTACTTTTGCTGCGTGATCAGCCTTAATTTTCGATAAAATAACAGCAATCGTTTGCGGATATTCATTTTTCAAATAATTAGCCAAAACGTGCTCGTTCACATTGCCTAACTTATCCCACATCGTACGACCGGCAGGCCCCCTGATTTCCTCCATAATAGCACTGACACGTTCTTTATCCATTGTTTTAGCCAGTAAGCGCTCCGTACTCTCATAAGAGCCTATCAGGTTACCGGTGCTGGAAGCTTTTTCCACAAATTCGCTTAAAATTTGTTCAACAATATTTGAATTGACTTTTCCTAAACTGGCCATAATGACGGATAATTCTTTAATTTCCTCATCATCCATTTTAGAAAATAAAGCTGACGACTTGTCCTCATCTAACGATAACATCAAAATTGCAGCTTTTTGCTGTCCTGACAGTAAGTTATAATCATCTACTACATTTTGTTTCATTTTCTAACCCTGCCTAATTACTATCATTTTGATACAACCAGCCTCGAATAACATTGACTGCCGCATCCGGATTCTTATCAATAAATTCATTAACTTTTTTAAGTGATGAGGCTTTAAGACGTCCGTCTACCTTATCAACATTTACCATATCATCAAAGTTCATATCATCGTTTAAGAAACTTGATAATAGCATATTTTCATCTCTTTCGGAATCACCAATTAGTTTAGTATCCGAACTTTGTGAACTTTCAAATGCATGACTGATAAGCGGGCGAATTACCATTAAAATAACAAGGATGGCCACAATTGCAACACCCAAACCTTCAGACATTCTCATTAATTCAGCCTTTGTGAAGCCTAAAATTAAAATCTCCTGCTTTTCTTCAACTTCAGGTAACAGGCTGACAAAACGCATATTTTCGACCTCTACCTTGTCTCCGCGATCGGCATCGTAACCGACTATCGACTTAACCAAGGCCGTTATTTTTTCCATTTCCTCTGCCGTACGAGGGCGATAAACACGTTTACCTTCTTCATCTTTTTCGTAAACACCGTCAACCAAAACGGCAACACTCATTCTTGTAATTTCACCATTGTTCTTAACTTTATTACGAACAATTTTTGAAATTTCATAATTTGTAACTTCCTCCGTTCTGGAATTATTGCTGTATGAACCATTGTTATTGTTAACAACGTCTGCATTAGGAATATTTTGAGAAACACTGACGGGAACTTCTCTCGTATTATTAACACCCTCCTCCACAACAGATGTTTGTGAGCGAACAACCTGTGTATCAGGATCATAAATTTCTTCATTTGTTACAACCTGATCAAAGTTCATTTCCAGATTAACCTGAGCTCTGACACTGTCGTCACCTAAAGAATTTTCAAGCAAGCTTTGAACTTTTTGTGCTATTTTACGCTCTTGTTCCAGTCTCATAACCTCATTATTGGCAGCTGACATAGCTTCAGAATTGTCAAAATTATGCGTTAATAAATTACCGGCACTGTCAACGATGGCAATATTATTTACATCGAGCTTCGGAACTGCGGCCGACACCAACTTCTGAATAGACTGAATACTGGACAGACTTAATTTTTTTCCATCCATCGTTTTAATGATAACGGAGGCACTCGGTTGCTGTTCTTCCCGAGAAAACATCTCCCGTTTAGGCATAACCAAGTGAACACGTGCACTCTTAATATTATCGACAGACCGAATCGTTCTGGCCAACTCGCCTTCCAAGGCTCTTATTAAATTAATATTCTGAACAAAGCTTGTTGAACCGAGAGAATCGCTATTATCAAAAATTTCATAGCCGACATTTGCCCCGCCGGATTCTAAAGCAAATTCAGCGGTAGTTAAACGTAAGCGATTAATTTCATCTGACGGAACTAAAATCGTTGTTCCGTTATCGGCTAATTTATACTTAACCCCTTCTGTATCCAGCTTTGAAACAATATTTTTAGCATTCTCCAAATCCAGATCAGAGTACAAAACACCGTAGTCACTGCTTCCGATACGAGCAAACAGATAGCCAAAAAAGCTTATTAAAAACAAAGCAATACCGGCCAACGCAATTAAGCGTCCGGGCGATAAATTTCTAAGGGTTTGTAAAAAATTATTCACAGCTAGTCCTATCTTTTAACCTTTTCACAGACATTAACAGACCTATACTATGATTAACTTACTTTTTATGTTTAGTGAACTTTTATATTAACATATTCACAGTTTAATCACACTCTTATAGGCCCCAACCTTTCAGCTGGAGCCTTTAAAGAGAAGAAAAATCAATGAGTTACTTTAGAACTAGACCATTCTTGTCAATTCATCGAGCATCTCATCTGCGGTCGTAATAATTTTTGTAGAGGCAGAGTACGCTCTCTGAACAACGACCATATTTGATAATTCATTGGCTAAATCAACCGTTGAATCTTCTAATGAATAAGAAGTGATTTCACCGGCGCCATTACTTCCGGCTTGTTTCAACATTGCTTGTCCTGATGAATCACTGGCAATCCAAACGTTACCGGTTAAAGCAGACATCCCGTTAGGATTAGAAAATGTCGCTAAAGGCAGAATAGCAATCGGATGTGTTTCACCATTATCAAAGACTGCCGTAACGACACCGTTTGAATCAATATCAACACCGGAATAGTTACCAAATTTTGCACCGTCTTGTTTGATATAAGAGGTAGAAAAATCTCCGGATAATTGAGTAAAACCGTCACTGGTACCGACATTTCCCATACCGACAGCAACATTGTTACCATTGTCCGGGCTCATATCCTTTGCACCGTTTGCCCAATCAACATTTAATGAGTCAACACCAAAAGACTTCGGCGTACCGTCTGCATTAAACAGAATAGCTGATACTTGGCTGCCTAATTGCGTTGTCCCTGCATAGTCATCAAAAGTATTAACCAATTTTGAATTTGTTATAATTGAAGACCATGTGCTTGAGTTTTCAACTCTATAAGTACCTTCAGCAATGGAACCAATACTTGTAAAGTTGAAAGTGATATCCATACTGGTTGTTGTCGGTAAAATTTCGAGTGTTTTTCCGCTGGCAACATAACATTCGCTGTTTGGCACATTTGCGACTATTGCCCCGTGTAACATATTGACAACAGCCTCAGGGGAAACTTTTCCACCAACCATTGCATTATCAATATTTAATTCATAAGGCTTTGCCGTACTGCCATCTCTGGGATCTGTACTGGCTGATGATGTTGTCACAAACTTAAACCATTTTTCACCAACCATAAAAGACTGCGCTCCCGTATAATCTGAAGCATTTGTTGATGTAAATGTTAAGGCGCCGCCGTTCTTATTTGCTTTATCTAACTCGGCAACTTTAAAGATACCTGTCGGAACACCGGTTGCCTGATTTGGTTTGGCAGCACTTTGAACGCAAGCCAATGTTTTGCTGGCATCGATTTCTAATTCCGCACCAACAATTGATTGAACGATTTTAACGGTATTGTTACTTGCGGAAAAACGATCTCCTGAAGGTAAGTTTTCTTTCATAGCTGTTACTAAATTTTTAACCGTTTCAGCAATATCGTTGACATCTCTCTTTACGGCAATATTTGATCCTGTGTATCCGGCAACATCATCAACAAATTCGAAAACAACCGGCGTTGTTCCTAAAGAAGCATCTGTTATGCTGATTTGTGATCCGTTTGTCGGAACTGATGAAAATTCAAGTTGTCCGGCAGCATAGTAAACACTGTTATTTTCGGCAGAGTTTGTTAAAGTAATATTCGCGGCACCACTCGGAATGCTAACCCCCATACTCCAGTGATTTGAACCGGTCTTGGTATAATCAATACTCAAGTTGCTTGCATTTCCAAGACTGTCATAAATTAAAGCTGAAATTTTTTGAGAAGCCCCGATGGCTGCCGATGCCGGTAAATTTGCCCCCATAGATAATTGTGTGGTCGGAGTTGCCGTACCGCCAATGGTTGCTAAATTAATCGGCTTCAAATTGGTAGAATCGATAATATTATCGTTAATATAAACAACTTGGCCATTTGTATCGTAGTAGGCTTTCATATAGTTAATACCTTGAATATTAACAACAGATGCATCCGGAGAACCGTCCCACGGCAATAGACTCCAAGCTTGTGCATAAAAGCCACCGCTGTTACGTAAGTAACCGTTTGTATCTGTCGTAAAGCTACCGGCACGAGTGTATGCCCAAATGTCTCCGCTTCCAGGTGTTGCTGCTTGGTTAACAACAAAATAACCGTTACCACTGATTGCTAAGTCTGTTGAAGATGAAGACGAAGACAATAAACCTTGTGTACTAATTCCTTGTGTTGAAACAGATTGTACACCACCTGAAGAATAAGCACTACTTGTGGTTTGCTTTGTTACCAATGTTTTGAAAGCCGTATCTGTTCCTTTGTAACCAACAGTACTCAAGTTTGAAATATTATCAGAAATTGCACTGAATGCACTAGACTGCGCAGCAAGCCCTGATACGCCAGATCTCATTGAACCTAAAATACTCATTGTTTTTCTCCTAAAGTTTTATAATTATAAAATCACCGTTGCGGCTTTAGCCACATCAGAGACCGTATCTACAACTTCATCGATAATGCTTGCCGTCGAAGTCTTGTTTGCTTCTGTTTGAGAAGCGTTTGCTTCAGCTTCTGCCGAAGATTTATTTTTATCAAAAAAGTCACCATCCCGAATCGTCAAAATATCACTCAGGTTCGCCGTAACAGAATCACCTAGTCCGATATATACACCTTTGCTGTCACTGGCGACACCGGTCACTTTTCCTAAAATTGTCGTTACCACAGAAGCCGCTGTTTCTCCCGGCGCTGTTGTGGTATTTACCAAAATCTGATATGCTCCGTCTTCCAATTGGTTACCGTTCTTATCTTTTCCATCCCACTTAAACGTATGTGTTCCGGAAATTTTGTTACCTGTTTCCGTATAGACGATATCCCCTTTGCTGTTTTTAACCATAATCGTACTGCTTAAGACATCTTTATCTAAGGTATAGGTTGCTTGAGCCTGACCGTTTTCAAGAGGCATAACATCGCCGAGAACTTGGGCAACTTTACCGATATATGAAACAGCTTGAGCTCCTAAATTATTGTTATTTAAGGCAATCAAAGAATCCAATTTTTGGTTTGTTTGAATTGCTTGTTCGACATTTGAATATTGAACCAACTGGCTTGTAAATTCAGATGTATCTGTCGGATCAAGAGGATCTTGATATTTCAGTTGTGTTGTTAACAACGTTAAAAAGGTATTCATATCTGCCGACAATGTCTGAGATGCTTTTGTTGCATCTGCAGCATTGGCCGTACTCGATGCATACCCGTTAATTGCACTAATATCTGTCATCTTTTTCTCCTTTAAACTCTAATATTCACACCGTCTGCGCTGATATAATCATTCGCTGCCATTTCTTCGGCTACATCTTTTTCTATGACTTCTCCAATAAATGTGCGCAGTTTTTCTTGTTCATTTTCTGTTTCCTGACCACCTCTGTGGCTAAAACTGAAACTTTCATCTTCTGCTTGATAACCTGCATTATTAAAAGCTTCTTTTAAGATATCCGTATCATTTTCAAGCAATGCCAAAGTATCTGCATTCGATGCAATAATTTGAGCTTGAATCTTACCTGTTTTATCAATGTTTAATTTGATATCAACCTGTCCTAATTCTGCCGGCTTCAGTTGAATTTCAATTTTATCAATTCCTTTAATAGCCGACTGAGTGATATTTACCTTAATCTGTTCGGCAACTTCTCTGGTCAGTCCTTTATTATATATGTCATTGACATTATCATTTTCAGTCACCATAGCACTTATCTTGCTATCATTGACAGCTTGAACAACAGCTGATGTTTGAACTACATTTTCAACATCGATTACTTGAACAACTCCTTTATCGGATACCGTTTGATTTTGCGTATTTGTTTGAACTTCAGTTACCGGAGCCGCTATGACGGTAGGTTTACTTATCTCTTGTTCGGATTTAGCTTGTCCCAATAAAACACCATCAGATATATCAGCTTCATTTTTCACATCTTGTAATTCGATATCTTGCGCCACAATAACATTTTCAGAAATATTCTGTTGAGGCTTAGCAATAACCTTATCTTCACTGACAGAAACTTTTATTTCTACTTTTTTATCTTCCGGTAAGATTTCGGCAATTTTTTCCTCTTGCTGATTAACGAGGTCTTTTTCTATATTCACGCTCGGCTCATCAGAAGCAATTTTTTGCTGTGTCAGAACAACTTCACTATCATTCAAGTTTGTTTGAACTATATTTTCTTCAATTTTATCCGCTACCGGTTGAATATCTTCCGCGGAAATTGCTTCATTATTTTCCGTTACAGGCACCGTCAAATTTTCAGAAATTTGTTCTGTTTGAGGAGCTGTTACAAGAGCATCGCCGGCATCACTCATTAAAAGTCCATCTTCACTTACAACAGGCAAAGCTTCAGTATTTTCTATTATTATCCGTTCATCGTCAGCAAGAACAACATTAGCCTCAGGCACAGCCGCCATCAAAAACGCAACTCCGTCAACTTCCGTTCCCTCTTTACCACTTTCAACCTTTTCCGAATTTTGTCCGTAAGATACCTCATTTGTCGCGTTTTCAGATGCTTCTTTATTTATTGAAGATTCTTTTTCTGTTGCATCTGATTTTTCTTTTGTTTGTTTATCATCGACTTGTTTATTTTCTACTTTATTTTCTACAGTCTTTTCAGTCGACTGAGTTTTCACTTGTTCAGGATCGGCATATTTTCGCTCAATATTATCAAAAGCCTTAACTTCAGTCGTATTTTTTTCCGCAATAAATTTTTGAGATTTATCTTGAAAAGAAGCCGTTTCAAATGCCGGTTTTTGAATTTTGTCTTCTGGCAAAACCAATAAATCAGCAAACCGATTACTTTCAGAATCGACTTCTGTTTTTTGAATATTTTGCCCTGTCATAGCAGCGAGCAAATTATTATTTACATCAGATATTTGCATCGTTTTGCCCTTCCTTTATTTGTTAAATGCAAATACCGTGCCAAAAAAAATAAAAAAGACATAAAAAAAGAGGGCTCAGCCCTCTTTTATCTGACATCAAAAGCGATTAATCTGCTGCACTGCCGTTCAAACCTCTAGCGATATTCATATTAATATTAATGAGAGCATCAAGTCCTTCGGGTTTAGGTTCACCCAACAAATCTAAAGTTCTCTTAAAAACAAAGGCAGCCAGTTGTATAATATTATTTCTGATTGCCTGCGGTTGAGGGCAATCATCTTCTTTCATTGCACTGGCAATAATACTCCACAGCATTCTATTTTTTTCTAAGGCTTCGGGAAGCTCTTTTTTCTCTGTTTCCCAATGTTCTTTAATTCGATTCAACATTGAAGCCGTATTTATAAATGCGCGGCTTTCTAACTCTTTTTGCGTTAGCCCCTCTTTTTGAGCAGCCGCATAATTTTGTGTATATCCTTGTGTTTGATACATTTTTCTCTCTGCTTTGATATTTGACTTTGTATAAAATATTTATTAACATAGTTTAGTTAATTTATTGTTAGTAGTAAAGAGGTGTTTAATGAAAAAAACGTTAATATTTTTCTGCTTATTTATTCTCTGCATTGTAACTTATACTCAAGTTAACGCTTTAGTGACAGAAAGATCGGAATCTTTATCTCAAGAAAAGCGCATTATAGCGACCTCTTTTTATGATTATCCACCCTTCGGGCAAGAACAGAATAATCCCCATACGATTTCAACTCTGTTTCAACCTTTTGTTGATGCTCTCAGCAAAAACTCCAAACACAAAGTAGAATACAAAATGGAACAAACATACGACCTTGCCATCGAAAATGTTCTTAACGGACATATTGATATTTTACTCGGAGCTTACTATGACACCGAAAAATATATCGGTATTGAATTAGTTTATCCCTCTATTTTAAATAATCCGATTGTTCCGGTCACTATGCCTGATAGAGAGCTCAAGCTGACTTCCAAAAAAGATCTTCAAAATCTAAAAGGAGCCATCGACAGCCGTGAGCACTTATCAGATTATGTTTCAAACGAATTATCAAAGTTAAATATTCAAAAATTTGACAATTCAGAAAAGCTTTACGAACAACTCTTTATAGGAAATGTCGATTATATTCTGACCAGCCGTTATTATGGCGCTTTAGAGCAAGCCAAATTGGGCATCAGAGATATGGTTCAAATGTCGCCTCGTGCCATTTGGGATATGCCATTATTTATCGGCACGTCAGCACTGACAAAAAATTCTAAGCGTACAGTCAATACCATCAAAGACGTTTTGCGCCCTCAACACGAACAGCTAAAAAAAGAAATTCAGAACTTAATTATAGAACGAATTAAAAAAGCTGATGAAGATGCAAGAGGTACTGTTCCTCCATCTTTTGTAAAATAGTTGTATGCAGTTTTCATCTCTTGATTGACCTTCTATATACTCTTTGATATGTTATGTATAAGTAAAGTTTTTTAAGGTAAAAATTATGGTTCTTTTAGTGCAACATTCCGTTTCTCCCGCTTCTCGAAAAGTACGGATTATTATGAGCGAAAAGAAAATGCTGTTTGTGTTACGGGAGGAAGAGCCTTGGCACTTATCTCAAGAGTGCTATAAGCTTAATCCCGCCGGAGAGTTACCTATTTTTATTTATGACGGGAATGTTCTTTGCGGAAATACTGCCATTTGTGAGTTTTTGGAAGAAACATCTAAAGATAATAAATTGTTGCCTTCAACACCTAAAGAACGAGCAGAAGTCCGCCGTTTAACCGAATGGTTTGATGTAAAATTTAATCGTGATGTCTATCGTAACATTGTTTATGAAAAGGTTCACAAACGTTTTGCTTTCGGAAAAACACCGGATTCTAAAATTTTAAAAAACGGTTATAACAACCTCGCTTTTCATTTAGAGTATATTGACTGGTTGACTGAGCAAAACAACTATTTAGCCGGAGATTTTTTCTCTATGGCTGACATTTCCGCCGCTGCTAACTTATCTATCTTAGATTATTTGGGTGATATTCCTTGGGATGATTATAAAAATGCAAAACTTTGGTATTCCAAAATAAAATCCCGCCCGAGTTTCAAGGATATTTTGAAAGACAGCATCAAAGGCATTCTGCCTGCTCGCAGTTACGCTGATTTGGATTTTTGACGATGAAAAAATTTATATACACATCAGCCTTAGTTTTATCTTTATGCGGTTGCAGTTGGTTTTATTGGGACTCGGCACAAGGTCAGATTATTTATCATTGGGAACGTCCCAAAACAGGTATTGAAAAATTTGCCAGAGATCATTCGGAATGTATGCGTAAAGCAGAAGGTTTCCATGTTCCTGATTTCAGATCTTGGTTTTTTTCAGAAGAAGTCAAACTCGATTTAAGAGCTAATTGGCACGCCGATCGCGGTATCTGGGCAAGTTATGTTGCATATCCGGGCGCTCAGCCGGTCGTTGTTCGTTCTATGAGAGAAAATGACGGCTCAAGCCCCCGTAAATACCGTATTTGTATGGAAGACAGGGGGTACACACACCGTACCGATAATATCCCGAGCACAACGAACATATATCAGTATAAACCCGAACGCGTTATGCAAGATTTGCCCTTTATTTATGAGTCTTTCTAACTGTTTCTCAGATTTTCTTCCACGTTGTTCCCTGAGGGGTATCTTCCAGAATGATCCCCTTCTCTTTTAATTCATTACGAATAGCATCTGCCGTCGCCCAATCTTTATTTTTTTTGGCTTCCAAACGAGCTTGAATTTTGGCTTCTATCTCAGATTCCTCATTATTATCACTATCCCCTTTAAACCAAGCCTCCGGTTTTTGAAACAGCAAACCCAGCATATAAGCATCCGCTAAAAGCTGTGACTTCCAATGTTTCTTTTCCGCTACGGTTTCTGCTTTATTTAAGCGATTGACATCTTCATGCAAAAAAGTTAAGGCCATCGGTGTATTCAAATCATCACATAAAGCTTTGATTAAACCGTCTGTCGGCTCAATATTTTCACTTTCTATATCTTGAACTTTCAATAAGGCATTGTAAAACTTATCCAATGTTGTTTTTGCGTTTGTCAAGCCTTCAAAGGTAAAATTAAACGGCTGGTGATAATGAGCCGTTAAAAACAGCAACCGTAAAGCTTCTGCCGGAGCTTTTTCCAACACTTCATCCAACGTATAAAAATTACCCAATGATTTAGACATTTTAACGCCATCAACCATCAACATTCCGGCATGAACCCAATAGCGTGCAAATTTAGAATTTGGAAAAGCGCATTGAGATTGTGCGCATTCATTTTCGTGATGAGGAAAAATCAGGTCATTACCGCCACCGTGAATATCAAAGTCCGCCCCCAATAAATGAGAACTCATTGCCGTACATTCCAGATGCCACCCTGGACGGCCGTATCCCCACGGGCTATTCCAGCCGGGTTGATCCGCATCAGAGGGTTTCCACAAAATGAAATCAGCCGGATTTTTCTTATAATCAGCAACGTCTATCCTTGCTCCGGCTAACATTTCCTTCATTGAGCGGCCGGAAAGACTACCGTATCCCGGCATAGAATCGACTGAGAACAAAACGTGTCCCTGAGCCTCATAAGCATGTCCGTTTGCCAACAATTTTTTGACGATTTCTATCATTTCCTGAATATAATCAGTTGCTCGCGGACGTGCATTCGGCTCCAAATTACCGAGTTTTTTCATATCGGCAATATACCAATTATAGGTTTCTTCCGTAATTTCGCGAATGGGTTTTCCCGTTTCCTTATGTTTGTTTAAAATTTTATCATCGACATCCGTAATATTGGAAACATAAGTCACATGATTTGCCCCGTAAACATAACGTAAAAGGCGGAACAAAACATCATACGATACGGGCGTTTTGCCGTTACCTAAATGGGCACGATCATAAACAGTCGGCCCACAGACATACATTCTGACGTTATCGGTATCAAGAGGCACAAATTTATCTTTGCGCCGCGTTAACGTATTACTTAGATATATGTCGTACATTTTCAAACCTTTCCGTTTCGTTATGCTGCTTCACCTTTAAGGCGTTTAACGGCCTTTTCTCTACCAATTAAAGGTAATAAGTGTTTTAATTCCGGTCCGTTATCGAGAGCCGTTAAGGCTTTTCTTATCGGATGAAATAATTCTTTTCCTTTTTTACCGCTTTTCGTTTTAACCTCATTCATCCACTGATTAAAGGTTTCTTCCGTCCACGGTTCTTCCGGTAAAAGCGTTGCAGCCTCGTCCGTTAACGCCTTATCTTCAAGAATAGGTTGAACATTTTGATGGCAAATTTTTTCCCACACATCAATGTCTTTCACTGTCGTCAGATTCGGTTTAACCGTATTCCAAAATTCTTCCGAAACATTAACACGGGATTTTACCTTTTCATAGGGCAATCCGTGTATTAAACGCGTATTAAAATGTTTTAATTCTTCTTCATCAAATTTCGGTTGTGCACGACCGATTTTTGCAAAATCAAGTGTCTGAGCAAGGCTCTCCAAGTCATAAAAAGGCTCTATCGCCTCTGATGTTCCCAATTTAGCTAAGAAAGAAGATATAGCCATCGCTTCTACCCCATCGGCTCTCAAATCACTGACACCTAAAGAGCCTAAGCGTTTTGATAACTTTCCTTCTTTACCGGTTAATAAAGGTAAATGAGCAAATGTCGGACATTTTCCGCCCAAAGCCTCAAACATCTGTACTTGAGAAGCTGTATTCGTCACATGATCCTCTCCTCGAACAATATGTGTAATGCCAAAATCAAAATCATCTATCACAGACGGCAAATGATACAAAAAGCTCCCGTCTTCACGAATAATAATCGGATCACTCAAATTGGCGGCTTCATACTTAACCTCACCACGAACCATATCTTGCCATTTAATTTCACCATTAAGCAATTTAAAACGGTAGTGCGGTTTGCGACCTTCTGCCTCAAAACGAGCAATATCTTCTGCCGTATATGACAAGGCCTGACGATCGTATATCGGCGGCAACCCTTTAGACATCAGACGTTTACGCTTAAATTCCAATTCTTCAGGTGTTTCATAACAAGCGTAAATACGTCCGGCCGCTTTTAATTTTTCGGTGACTTCATTATAACGCTCAAAACGAGCCGATTGGCGTGCTTCTTCGCACCATTCCAAACCTAACCATACCAAATTATCTCGGATAACGTCTTCATATTCTTTTTTTGAACGCAATTTATCCGTATCATCGATACGAAGCATAAATTTTCCACCTAATTTTTTAGCCCATAGCCAGTTAAACAAGGCCGTTCTGGTATTGCCGATATGCATAAATCCTGTCGGACTCGGCGCAAATCTCACTTTGATATCGCTCATTATTTATTCCATTTTCTTTTGTTATTTAAAACTAAAGCCGATAATATAAAGTTTATCATATAAATTCAAGGGATTTTTTTAATATTCCGTTTCACGAAGATTTTCTTCAACGGTTCTTTCGGCAGCCTCGGCAATATCGCTTAAATCTTCTAAAAACCAATCTATATCCTCATCATTTTGGGCAATCATCTCATAAAAACGACTTCTGTATGATAGAATTAAACTGCTTTCGCCAAGCTTTAAATCTATGATTTTTGTTATTCCCTTATTTTTGCTGAGAATAAAATTAACGGTTATATCGGATAAAGGCGCTTGGTCCGGTGTCTGATTCTTTGCTAAATTAATTTTGGTAAATACGCTTGTTTTATTATAATCCGGAATAACTCTTGTTACCTCAAAATCTATTTTTGTGCTGTCAAAATCCAAAGGAAAACTTTTGTATATACTTAAAGCATAGCGCTTAAAAACATCTTGATAGGTTTGTTTTTGCTCGTTATTCATTTGCCGCCAATAGCGGCCCATCACAAATTTAGATACACCGTCTAAATCAATATAATCAAGCATCATTTGATCTAAAGCGGCATATTTTTTGGCAATATCTTTTTCCCCGAAAGTTTCCAGCAGAAGGCGTCCTTTTTCCTCCACCCACTGTTTAGCCTCTTGCTCGGGAACAATTTCGGCATAAGCCGGAAAATTGACCAGAACACAAAATAATAATATGATAACTCGCAAAAAAAGATTACTTTTCATTCTGATATGCCTTATAATTCGTTCAGATTTAATTATAATACATCATTGGTTAATAAAATGAAACTGAATTCCGTTTTTGTTCCCTTTATTTTAGCTTCTATGTTTATTTCCTTGCCCGTACACGCTGTTTCCGATATCGGCGTTTCAAATATTCAAAAAAGGGGAACGGTTTATTGCGGAACAAATAAAAACAACCACGATTTGGCTTATAAAGATGCTGACGGTGTTTGGAAAGGGTTTGATGCCGCCGTGTGTCGTGCCGTTGCTGCAGCCTTATTAGGCAACAAAGAACGTTTTACGATGAAACCAATTCGCATTGAAGATGCGCCTAAAGCCCTTCATCGCGGCGATATTGATTTTATGATCGGTGAATTTTCTCTTCCGGCTGAAACTGAAATTTCTTCAAATGTTCTAATGGCTGACGTTTTGTATTTTGAAAAAGTAATGATTTTAGCGCATAAGATTGAGGGGGCAAAATCATTAGAGGCCTACCAAGATGCTAAAATTTGTATGGTTCGATCTTCTATTGATACATACCTTATGAATAATTTCATTTATAAGTATAAATTGAATTTAAAACCTCTTTATTATGCCACAAGAGATCAAGCTATTGAGGGATTTTTCTTAAATCGTTGTACGTTATTGACCGGTGCTTCAAATGAATTAAAAACAATTGTCAACACGAAATTCAAAGGAAAAGATTATGTTGAAGTTATTCCTGAAGTTATCGGCTTGCGTCCGGTCTATGTTATGGTTGACAAGAGCACACCAAATTTGGGAATTACCTTAAAATGGATTATAAACGCCCTCAGATTAATTGAAACATATAACATTAATAGTGAAAATCTCCCTATGATGATGGGGGATAGCGATCCTTCCATCCAGAATTTGTTGGGCAATCAGCCGGAATTATGGAAGAAATTTAAGGTTCACCCCCAATGGATGCGTAAGTTTATTGCTGACGAGGGCAATTTCAGAGAAATGTATCAAAGATACTTAGGCCCAGGAACAGCAATTGATTTAGACGAATTGCAGGAAGAACACGGCTTAGCCCAGCCGAAACCATTTATTTAATTCTATTTGCATATACAGCCTGCTAAAGTATATCCTAACCGGAAAAATATTGCTGATTTATAATATATAAAAGTTTATCACCATTAGATTGGCAACCCTTTATATATTTGAAGACGCACCCAACATCTCCCCCCCGTGTCAAGCACGGGGGTGACGGGAGAAGAAAAGTCAAGCACGAATATGATGTAACCCCCTCTCCTAAAACATTCCAACCGTGTTATGAAAAAAACACGGTTGGAAATAATAGAAAATAGGTTAAATTGATAAATTAAAGATTATAGACACAACGGACATATTTGCTCTTCGTCTTCGCATAGATACCCTCACCAGGGGTGAAAGGAAAGAAGACATACGCTGAATCTCCATACTCCTCAGAAGTCCAAAACATATCGTTAGTCAACTGCACTGCTCCCGATATTTTTGACAAACCAACATTAATAGCATTGTGATTACCCATTATTATATACCCTTCACCTCTCGTCGGCAAATGAGCCGTTTTGCCACCTCTTGTTACACTTTTACACACATCTACCGCATCAGCCCATGTATAAGTAGAACTTAGTTGATCTATATTCACAATAACACCTTTCCCGGCAACCACACCAACAACAGTCTTACCGCTAGTATAACTCTCACTGCATGTATTATCACTATAATAAATATCCCCTACCTGACATTTTTCTCCGCCGCAGAATAATTTTGTTTGGTCAAAAGGACATTTTAAGGAATCACCTGAACACGATGTTTCCGTATAGCCCAATGTTGCACAACTTGGCATGCTTGTGCAAGTTTGTGCATTGGCATTCATTGTAAAGGAGAAAGTCATCATCAACAGGCTTGCCCCCATCATCATTCTGTTTGTTATAGTCGTTCTCATTTTACTTTCTCCTTTTGTTTAGTTTGCTTATGAGTGTTGTTTTTATGTCATTCTTTCCTTCTATTCCCTCCCTGTTTGAGGGAGGGTTAGGGAGGGTAGTTTCACCAGAACTCTTTCACCCCTCCTAACCTCCCCTTTGTCAAAGGGGAGGAATAATAAGATTCTTTCCCTCTTTTCTCCGTCACTCTCGTGCTCTCTTTCCTATTGTGACAATGGGCAAAGAGCAATTTGCCCATTGCCGCCAGTCCCATTTGTTCTCCCTATGCCTATCGGCATCCGAGAACATCCACTGGTCATCCTCGTACCTTCTTTTTTTTACCGTCATCCTCGGACTTGATCCGAGGATCCATCATAATAATATCGCTTCTTCCTCAATGGATACTCAGGTCAAGCCTGAGTATGACTGTAATAAAAAAACGTCACTCTCTTTTTTACCGTCATCCTCGGATTTGTTGGAAATAATAGGTAAAGGGTTAAATTGATTATTAAAAATCAAAGACACAACGGATATATCTGCCAGACGTCTCACTCTCCTGGGCCTCAAAGCCAGTGAGAGGGTTGAAATAATACGCATAGATTGTACCATAATGATCACTCCCATCAGAAGTCCAATAAGAATCCTCAGTAAACTGCTTTGATCCCGGTATTTTCGACAAACCAATACTAATAGCATTGTAATTATCTGCTATTATATACCCTTCAACTCTCGTCGGCAAATGAGCCGTTTTGCCGCCTATTGTTACACTTTTACACGCATCTACCGCACCAGCCCATGTATAAGCAGACCATGGTTGATCTATATTCACAATAACACCTGCTCCTGCAAACACACCTGATATAGCAACCACACCAACAACTGTTTTATCAGCATTATAATTTTCACTACAGGTATCGTCACTGTAATAAATATATCCAGGTTTACATTTTTTTTCTCCGCAGAATAATTTAGTTTGATCGAAAGGACATTTTAATGCCCTATTTAAGCCGCACGATGTTTTCGTATATCCTAGCTCCGCGCAGGTCGGGACTTGGGTACACGTTTGAGCCGCTGCATTAGTTATTCCGAAGGAGAAAGTCATCATCAACAGGCTCGCCCCTATTATCATTCTGTTTTTTATAGTCGTTCTCATTATACTTTCTCCTTTTTTAGATTAATAATTGTTTTTATGACCATTCTACCCACTTATTCCCTCCCTGTTTGAGGGAGGGTTAGGGAGGGTAGTTTTCTCAGAACTCTTTCACCCCTCCTAACCTCCCCTTTCTCAAAGGGGAGGAATAATAAGATTCTTTCTTTTTTTTACTATCACTCTCGTACTCTCTTTCCTATTGTGACAATGGGCAAAGAGCAATTTGCCCATTGCCGCCAGTCCCATTTGTTCTCCCTATGCCTATCGGCATCCGAGAACATCCACTGGTCATCCTCGGACTTGATCCGAGGATCCATCATAATAATATTGCTTCTTCCTCAATGGATACTCAGGTCAAGCCTGAGTATGACTGTAATAAAAAAACGTCACTCTCTTTTTCTCCGTCACTCTCATCCCTTTTTTTACCGTCATCCTCGTGCTTGTTGGAAAATAAGGAATGACTTAAATTGATTATTAAAAATTAAAAACACAACGGATATAGTTGAGGTTATACGGACTTGCGGTAGCAATAGTGTCGCTCTTAGGGTAGAAACAATACGCTTTGCTGGCGCTTTTCTTCTCAGAAGTCCAACAGCCATCGTTAGTCAACTGCACTGCTCCCGATATTTTCGACAAACCAACATTAATAGCATAGAAATTAACTGATATTATACGTCCTTCACCTCTCGTCGGCAAATGAGCCGTTTTGCCGCCCCTTGTTACACTTTTACACGCATCTACCGCACCAGCCCATGTATAAGTAGAACTTGGTTGATCTATATTCACAATAACACCTGCTCCTGCAACCACACCTGATATAGCAACCACACCAACAACTGTTTTATCAGCATTATAATTTTCACTACAGGTATCGTCACTGTAATAAATATCTCCGACTTTACATTGATCTCCGCCGCAGAATAATTTAGTTTGATCAAACTGGCATTTAAGAGCTTTTTTCGATCCGCAATTTGTTTCTGTAAATCCCAATTCCTCACAAGTCGGGACTTGGGTACACGTTTCTGCATTTGCGTTTATTCCAAAGAAGAAAGTCATCATCAACAGGCTTGCCCCCATCATCATTCTGTTTGTTATAGTCGTTCTCATTTTACTTTCTCCTTTTGTTTACTTATAACTGTTGTTTTTATAACCATTCTACCCACTTATTCCCTCCCTGTTTGAGGGATGGTTAGGGGGGGAGTTTCCTCAGAACTCTTTCACCCCTCCTAACCTCCCCTTTGTAAAGGGGAGGAATAATAAGATTCTTTCTATTTTTTACCGTCATCCGCCCGGCATCAGACAACGCCAATCATCACTACACCAATATGCTTCAGCATTTATCTGTCCTGTCGGACAAGTGATTATCTCACATAATCCGCTACTATTCACGCCATACCCGCTCTGACAAGAAGTGCATTTATAAACCTTAGTGCTTCCTTTCTGGCAACTTGCTGAATTATTACAGTGCGCTATCGTCGCCGTGCCGCTGCCATATCCGCTACACTCATTCTCAAGACATCTTGCTCCGGATAACGTCCAACCTTCCTTACAGCTCGTATAACCCGAATAACTGCTCGTCCCTGATTTGCAAATACTATATGTCCCTTTCGCGCTGTCTGCCGTACCGCTTATCGGATAAATCGTCCTATCGCACGTATGTATCGTGCACATACTCCCGTTTTTATCCCAGCCCTCATAACAAGAGCTGTATCCGTACTGATACTCTGTCCCTGTCTTGCACGCCGCCTTAACTACTCCCGCCGTGCCGCCCGGATTGCTCGTGTACGGGTAATCGCTTGTACTGCACTGATGCACTTCACATTTATTATTGCTTAAATCCCAACCGCTGTTACACTTCGTGTACATATATCTGGTCACTAAACTCGAATTTAAAACACATTTCACCGATACAACCG
>JAFUSU010000022.1 GCA_017467515.1 Alphaproteobacteria bacterium | reverse complement strand
TCTGCTCTACCAACTGAGCTACCCGAGCATCAATCAACTGCAATGCTTATAAAACATATTTTTCAGCTTGTCTAGTAAAAAAATACTTTTCTTAATATTTTTTATCTTTGTTGTTGAGAAACTTTCGCAAAATGTGCGGCCACCATCAAATCAAAATTCTTAGGCAACTCAAAAAAGGCCTTCTGCGTCTGATATTTATGATATTTTGACGCCAGCTCTTTTTCCTCAGCCAAAGCAGGCTCTACAGTATCTTGCAAATCTGTAATATAGCGCAGAGAAACTTGAGCATCACTATAAGTACTGAGAGCATCGATAAATTCAGGTGAATATTCTTCCGGTTGCCATATCGGATGATGAGAGATAACTTTCGGTACATAATACTGTGTCAGTCCGAATAAAAATTTCTGAGTTTCCGGAGTCATATCTTCATAATTATCAATAAAAGCCAAAGCCGCATCTTTTTGTTTATCATTAGTTTTAACATTCTGATACATCGGTAAAAGATAAGCAGCCACAACGCCGGTATGAATCTTTTCGCTCAAACTTTCCGCACTTTCATCATCCAAATCAGAATACTTTTCCTTAGATGATCGAATAAAATCAGTTAATAAAGCATCTGCTTGAGGCTGATGTCTTCCTATCATACAATCAATATCAAATAATGAACTTTCCATTAATTCATACATATCCCCAAAAAGGACATCTAATGCTTTTTCCGTACATATCAAAGCATCGAGTTTATCCGGACAATGAGGCAACGCAACAATTTGATTAACAACAACACTGTAATCGGGGACCTCGGCAACTTGCATAACATCTATTCCGTCATCAAGATTACGCCCGATATGACGGAACATTTCTTCTAAAATACTTATATCTTTCTGATTAAGCGTATCTTTCTGAATCATTTTATCAATCGTTGTTTTTTCTATTCCTGTCTTATTAACCGAAAAATTGAGATACTTTTCGCTGTAATTTGCTGCGGCAAGTAAATCTTGAGCAAAGAAAAGAAGCTTTTCTTCATCATCTTTGGTATGCGCCTTATATAATTTTGGATCATCTTCCTCATTTTGTTTTTGCTCTGCTATCAAATCAAGCATTTCTTCATAAGAATTCAAATCTTGATAAAGATGGCGCAACCAAGATAAAGCCATAACACCGGCATAAACGTGCATAACTCGCTTATCAAATTTTTGAGAATTTTTTTCATAGTTATCCCAATAAGGCATTTGTTGTTGAATTTGCTTAAATTCATCGGTTTGCATAAACGGATAAATATATTCAGGAATATGTCGATACTCCAAAAGAGAATTTTCTTTGACAGATGCAGACTGAGGAATCATTAAAATATAAATCATCTTCTCTGCATCATTGTGCGGTATCGGCTCTAAATTCTGAGCAAAGAGCATTAAATTTCTGACAGCAACCTGCGGACGACGCATATTAAGCCTTGTTTCTTTAATAAAATGACATAATTGCTCACTTTGATCTTGAAAAATTGTCGGTAAAGATACCAAAGAAACATTGAATGAATCTTGAAAAACTTGAGATAACTTTTTATTTATTTCTGACGGAACCGCCGGTTTCCGACTCCATAAAATCTCTCCACACGTTTGGCATACAAGCTCATATACCGATTCTTCATTTTGTTCAGTCATCTGAATTCCTTGTTGTAGCAAAATATCCATTATTTTTTCAGGAATATCAGATCGGCTGATATTTTTTGTCATGCTCATTTCCGCTTCTGCTTTACGCTGACACTCAACGGCCGTCGCTCCTAAAAGAATACTCTCTAAAAAATAACGTTGGACGTATCCTTGCCGGGAAGGTAATCGATTTATCTTATACAGAAGCTTTCCCATATCATTCATCGCTGCATCATCATAAAAATCCGTTTTCACGGGCATATTCCATTTTTGTGCAACGATAACATTGTGAATTTCATCAATTTTCCGACGATAAAGATCTGCAAGTGTGAAGATATCTGTTTCATCAGTTTGCAATGTTTCAATCTGTCCGTTCAAACATTCATTACAAAATAAAACCATATTGTCTATATATGGAAAACTTTGACGAAAAGTATAGTGAATAGATAAGAAATTATATCTTTGCTGGAATGCATCAAAAGATAAAGTTTTCATATCTTGAAAAACTTTATCCCACAACAAAAGATTTGTTTGTATAACAGAATCAACCATATGCACAACCCTTTAAGTTGTCCATATTTTATACAAAACTATTTTTTTGTCAACAGACTTCTAACTTAAAATATCAACTGCAGTTTGCAACATTTCATTATTTGTTGTAAAAGAAGTTGTATTCAATGTATAAGCACGCTGAATAATAATTAAATTAGAAAATTCAGCCTCTACGCTTACCGGAGAGCTTTCAACGGCCTGAGAGGTTAATACGGTACTGGTAACGGTATCCGGTCCGATAACATAGCGGCTTTCTCCTGTATCATTGCTGGCTTCAAACATTGTTCCCGCCAATTGGATTAAATTTTCAGGAGATTGGAAGGCAACAACAGCTAACTTTGCAATATTAATTTTACGACCGTCAGCATACTCAGCTTGCAAAACACCATACGTATCAATATATGTTTTTGACAAAGAGCTGCTTGGAGCTCCATCTTGAGAAATGTCAATAATTGTTTCATCACCGGCATATTGCGTCATTTTTGAAATATCCAGTGTCACATTATTAACATCACCGTCATCTGCCGTTACTGTCAACGCTAATGTTTGCGGAGAAACCAATTGACCGTTTCCATCAAAAATAACGTCAACAGGATCCGCAACAACCGTACCATTGGGCATCGTGTAAGAAACGTGCCAAATATTATTTTCATTTTCATCTTTGTGCAAAACTAAATTAACAACATTTCCGTCATTGTTAGCACCGTAAACCTGAAAAGAATAACTGGCTCTGTCAACCCCGCTTGCCGGAACATTTCCCTGAATTGAAACTTTTGTTGTCGGAACAGATGGCGCCACTTCCGGAGCATCGAACTCTATTTTACTTGTTCCTCCGGCAAACCCGCCTCCCGGATTTGCTTTAAAACCATCAACAAAATATCCGTTATTTCCAACCAAATATGTTGTACCGTCCTGTGTTCTGGTTGTAAAATTTCCGGCGCGCGTATAATAGATATCCCCGACAGCATCTTCCACTTGGAAAAAGCCGTTATTAATATCGATGGCCACATCATAATTACCACCTGTTGAGGCAACAACACCTTGCTGAGAAATTAAAGTTCTGTCATATGCCGTCACCCCGTTAATAGCAACTCTTGATGCTGAATTACCAACTCTCGTATTTCCCGTTGAAGGCGTATGTCCCAACAACGTCTGGAACATCGTCTCAACCGAACGATAACCCACTGTACTAATGTTGGCAATATTTGTACTGACCGTGCTCAAAGCCTGACTTTGCGCGGCCAATCCCGTCGTTGATGGAGTAAAACTTGCAAGTGCCATATCAATAATCCTCCTACTGTTTGTTATTAATATGCAAATTTTATGCCATTAACGCAAAGAAGATTGAAATTTACAAATTTTATTGCGCATTCTGAGTCGGTTGTTGTGGCTGTGTCGGCGTTTCCGGAGTTACGACACCAACTTCAACGACTTCCGTTTCATTATTCATTTCACCATCCCACAGTCCTTTTAAAATAAAGAATGCGGCAACAATAATGGCAATATAGATTAAATATTTGATAAATGTACCCATTTTTCATTCTCCTAAAATAACAACATTTTCTAAGTATGCATTTTTTTGATTATTTCAAGAGATAAAAAAAAAGCCCGCTGAAATGCGGGCCGGAAATTTCAGAAATTTTAAGCTTCCGTTGTCGGCGCTGAAGCAGATGCCGTACCGACAATAGGAGGTAACGCCCCGACAGCCTGTTTACGCTTCAGTTTATTAACAAACTTAATTGAGCGCTGAGCATCCCATTTCTTCTTACCCTCTTCACGCTGGAAAATTTGTTTATAAATTTCGATTGCCTGATCAAACTCAGACAATTTGGTTAAACAACTTGCCAAACCGTCATAAAGCTTATGGTGATAATTACCGTTAATCAAAGACTGAGCTTTTTTGTAGCACTTCAAAGCATCATTAAACTTAAGCATTTTTTGGTAAACAAAACCGATACTGATCCAAGCCTGAATCTCATGACTGTCAATATTAAGAATTTTAGTAAAACATTTCAGAGCGGAATTATTATCCCCCATCAACTGATAGGTAACACCGACACCGTTCCAAGCTTTAATATTATTTTTATCGTTTGCTAAAACTTTTTTGAAAAAAGAAATTGCACGTTCGTACTGTTTTAATTTTTGAAGAGTAACCGCAATACTTAATAAAGACTGCGGATGCTTACTATCAATTGCCATTGCCTGTTCTAACACATCTAAAGCTTCTTTAAAAGAAAACATATGCTGCAAGGCAATTGCTTTGCCGTTCAATGCTTCTAATGAGGTTTTGTCAATAGCTACAGCCTGATCAAAGCAAGCAATAGCATCTTTGTACAAACCACGCATACTCAAAGTAACGCCCTTATTATTCAAGACTTCAACCGATTGAGGATTCAAAGCTAACGCCTTATCAAAACATTCAACGGCTTCTGTATAACGGCTCATTTTTTGAAAAGCAAAACCTTTACTGTTTAATGCTTTCCAAGAATCAGGCTGTTCTTGTATTGCCGCATCAAATTGAACAACGGCATCACGATAATTACCCTGATCTAAAAGTTCCTGTCCTCTTTTATAAGCGCTGTTTTCATTAGATTTAACCATAGTACATCTCTTCTCAAATTATAGTTACAGAATAATTCAGTATTAGAATTTAACATTTCTCATCAAAAAAGTCAAACGCTTATTTAGATTTGCACCAAGAAAACAATAAAAATACCGCCTAATTAAAAACCCACCGTTTGTTCGGTATAAATCAAACGAAACCGGCGACAAAAATCAATTAAATGTTGACGCTTATTTGCAAAATAATCTGCATACTCTTTTTTAAAGACCTCTCCTCCTGATGAAAACACCACCTGTTGCCCCATATATTGGGCCATATATTCACCGGCAAGCGGAGGATATTTTTCAATTGTATCGACAATATTGACACAAGTTACTTTAGCTTTTTGCGACAGCATTGCCATAACTTGTTGTGTTTCATAGGAAAAATCAGAAAAATCACTGATAATAAAAACAATAGCACGATGCTTTATTACCGTTTCCAAGAGCGTAATTGCTTTTTTCAGATAATTTTTTTCCACCTCGAAATGAGAGAAATTTTCAAAAACAGACCGGCTCATTTGCGCCGTTTTATTGAAAATCAGCATCATATTTGCCTGAGAATTTTGAGCTTTAAACAACAACGGCTCATTTCCGTCAAACAGAACCATTCCAAATCTGTCTTTATTTTTAAGCGATTGCCACCCTATTCTGGCGGCAATTTTTGCCGCACAGACTGACTTGAGTTCACGCTTGGTTCCAAATAACATATACGGCGACAAATCAAGTAAAACATAAATTTCTCTGTCTTTTTCTTCGGCATACAGTTTTGTATAAGGCAATTGTTTTCGCGCTGTTACCCGCCAATCAATGTCACGAACATCATCTCCGAAAGTATAAGCTCGAATTTCTTCAAACTCCATCCCTCTGCCTTTAAATGCAGATTTGACATCTCCCGTCTGCTCTGTCGTCAATTGATTTAACTTTGAAAGCTGCCACTGATGAGCATATCGTCGCTGAGCAATCAAATCATCAACAGTCACAAACAACCCCTGACCTTTTGCGGTTTGTTCATTTCCGTTGAATATTTTATCGGCAATCCGTTTTAATTTCATTGTTTTTCCTTACGGTAAGGGGACAACTTTCAGTAATTCCGTAATAATCTTATCCGTCGTCACACCTTCTGCCATAGCTTCAAAGCTTAAAATGATACGATGGCGCAAAATATCATAAACAACAGCGTGAATATCTTCCGGAGCAACAAAATCACGACCTTTGAGCCAAGCGTGAATTTTAGAGCATTTATCTAAAGCGATAGTTGCGCGGGGGCTGGCACCATACAAAACCTGCCCTGTCAATTTCTCATTATATCTCTCGGGATGGCGTGTTGCTATAATCAACTGAACCAAATATTCTTCGACAGCTTCACTCATATGGACATCAAGCACTTCGGACCTTGCCGTTAAAATATCATCAATACCAAGAGGTTTAAATAAATCGGCTTGTACTTTTTTATCCTCTCCGCGAATTAAATGTAAAATTTTATGCTCTGTTTCTGCTTCCGGCTGACCTATTTTAACATACATCAGAAAACGATCCAATTGAGCTTCCGGCAAATTATATGTTCCTTCATGCTCAATCGGATTTTGGGTTGCCATAACCATAAACAACGGCGGAAGGGCATATTTTTTTCCACCTACACTTACTTGGCGCTCAGCCATCGCCTCAAGCAAAGCAGATTGAACTTTAGCCGGAGCTCGGTTAATTTCATCCGCCAAAACCAAATTGGCAAATACAGGCCCCTGCCTAAAAGAAAATTCTCCCTTTTGAGCAACATAAATCTCACTGCCGGTAATATCAGAAGGCAATAAATCCGGTGTAAATTGTATACGATTATAGCTTGCGTCCACACAACCGGATAAAATTTTAACGGCTTTTGTTTTAGCCAAACCGGGAGCTCCTTCTACTAAAACGTGTCCGTCAGCAAGCATTGTAATCAATAATTTATTAACTAAATCTTCCTGACCGATAATTTGTGTTTCCAAATACTTTTTAAGAGCCGCTATTTTAGTTTGAACTTCAGACATTTATAATCTCCCTTAGGCATAAATATAAAAAATATCTTTGCAAAGACTTTTATATCATATATATTGCACAAAGGTTAAAAAAACAAGAAGTATATCAGATTAACAAACATGGATGATATTTTTGATTTAGATGACGGTAGCGCTGCACCGATCTACAACAACACACAACAACTTATACCGTCTTTCCCTTGGCTTGAGACGCTCAATCCGGAGCAAAGACTTGCAGTACAAACCACAGAAGGACCTGTTTTGGTTTTATCGGGAGCAGGAACGGGAAAAACAAAGGTATTAACGACACGTTTGGCCTATATTCTTGCACAGCACAAAGCTCAACCGTGGAATTGTCTGGTTGTCACCTTTACCAACCGTGCCGCACGAGAAATGAAAGAACGCGTTCAAAATCTTATCGGAGATATGGTTGATAGTGTTTGGCTGGGAACATTTCACAGCATTTGCGTCAAAATCTTGCGCGCTCACGCCGAATTAGCCGGTCTGAATTCTAATTTTACCATTTTAGGAGAAGACGATCAAAAGCGTGTTGTTAAACAAGTCTGTGCCGATCTGGGCGTTGATGATAAAAAATATCCGCCCCAAGCCATTGTTGATCATATTCAACGTTGGAAAGACAAAGGTTGGACGATTGATAAAATAGAAAACAACTACAAAAGCAATATTCTGACTGAAGTTTATAAACGCTATCAGCAACGACTGATTGAGCTTAACTGTGTTGATTTCGGGGATATTTTGCTCGATACTTTGACGATTCTCCAATCAAACGCTGATGTATTGGAACACTATCAAAGCAAATTTACTTACATTATGGTTGATGAGTATCAAGATACCAATGTAACTCAATATTTATTTTTACGTTTGCTGTCTCAAAAAAATAAAAATTTATGTTGTGTCGGAGATGATGATCAATCCATTTATTCATGGCGTGGCGCAGAAATAGAAAATATTCTGCGTTTTGAAAAAGATTTTAAAAACTGCCAAATCATACGATTGGAGCGAAATTATCGCTCAACCGCCAATATTTTGGCGGCCGCCTCAAGTCTTATCAGTCACAATGACGGTCGTTTGGGAAAAACACTGAAAGTTGCCGAAAACAGCCCTGCTCGTCAAGCTGACAATTGTCCGATAAAAATTATCAGCACATATAGCGGAGAAGACGAAGCCCGTTATGTCATTGAAGAAATTGAAACCTTACACAGACAAAATTATGATTACGCTCAAATGGCTGTTTTGGTGCGTACGGCCTTCCAAACGCGCGAGTTTGAAGAAAAATTTATGGCTGAGGCAATTCCTTATCAAGTCATCGGCGGACCAAAATTTTATGAACGTGCCGAGATTCGCGATGCCTTAGCTTACTTTCGTGTTATTTTACAACCGCACGATGATTTAGCTTTTGAACGGATTATCAACAAACCGGCACGAGGAATTGGCGCAAAAACCATCGAAAAATTTTATGATATGGCACGTCTTGAACATATATCACTTTATATGGCCGTTGAAAAAATGGTTAATGATGGCACTTTAACCGGTAAAGCCAAAGCGGCGATGAGCGAATTAATTGCCAATTTTAATGAATGGCGTAAAATTGTGCCTGCCGTTTCCCCTGACGATTTAGCCGCGCAAGTACTGGAGGACTCCGGTTATATTGATATGCTTAAAAACGATTCATCAGTTGAAGCGCCCGGAAGATTAGAAAATATCAAAGAGCTTATCAGCGTCTTAACGGATAAAGAAAAATATCCCACTTTAGCTGATTTCTTAGAGCACGTCAGTCTAGTTATGGATAATGATGAGGCCTTGAGTACTAATAAAGTTATGCTGATTACCCTACATTCGGCAAAAGGTTTGGAATTTGACGTTGTTTTTCTCCCCGGCTGGGAAGAAGGATTATTTCCGCATCAACGCAGTTTAGATGAAGGAGGAAGCTCAGCCTTGGAAGAAGAACGCAGGCTGGCTTATGTCGCCATAACAAGAGCAAAGCAAAAATTATATATTTTAACGACTATGAATCGCCGTGTTTACGGACAATGGCAAAATAACATCCCTTCGCGCTTTATTAATGAATTACCGCCGCAAAATATAGAAATTTGTAATCAGGTTACCCAATTTTATTCAGGATACACCTCAAATAATTACGGTAGCCGGCAACAAAATAAGCCATGGACCAATAAATCACGTCCGACATACAGTCAACAATCTTACGCACAACGGCAAATTATCGGCACCCGTGTTTATCACGAAACTTTCGGTTACGGAAAGATTATAAATGTCGATGGAAACAAACTGGAAATTATGTTCGATAATTACGGACACAAAAAATTGCATAAAGATTACATCTCTAAAGTTGATTAGATTTGTCTATAAAATATAAAAAACTTGCTTCTCGAAAAGAAACGTGTATTCTGTAAAAAATTAAAATTTTTAAAGGAATAGTTGATGAATTCATTTTTGGTCAGACGCCTCGTCCCTTTTTACATTTTTGCAATTATCAGTGAATTTATACTCAAATTGGGGCTGGCTTTTTATTACCATCAGGAAATAGACTTTTCCTTTTCTTCGATTATTCAAACCATCGGCGTCTTATCATTAACGACCAGTGTAGCTTTTATCTTTATGGCGCTCCCTTACGTCGGTTATCTGTTACTCCTTCCGCAGTCAAAGGTCGGAAGTAAAACGGATAAAATTTTAACCACGCTGTTTTTTAGCGGATTTGTTTTTTTTACCTATATAGAAATCATTGCTTCCGCTCTTTTCTGGCATAAGTTTTCGTCTGCCTTTAACTTTATCGCTGTTGATAGTTTAATTTACACCAATCAGATTGGTTTTAATCTGCTTCGTGATTATCCCGTTGTTTGGACGATTATCGGCTTGGGAACGGCAACAATCATAACCGTTTATTTCTGTCACAAATATATTGTGCCTCAATGCCATTCTCCAAAAATTATTTTACGCCTGTTCCACAGTTTGATTTATTGTTTTATTTGTTTGTTAGCCTTTCGTAACGTTAATCCGGCCAATATGCAAATCAGCAATAATCGATTTAACAATGAATTGGCCAAACAAGGAACTTTCAGCTTGTGTGATGCTTTTTGGAAAAATGAAATCAATTATGATGATTTTTATCTGACAAGAGAGGAAGCTACCAATATTGCTCTTTTACAGGGAAAATTTAAAAGCAATAACATAACATATATTGACCCTAAAAAAAGTATTGCTCGCCAAATTAATGCTTTCCGTCCGGAAAAAAGAGCAAATATTATCATTGTTTTGATGGAAAGTATGAGTGCCCCGTTCATTTCTACCGAAAAAACACCTTTTTTAAATCAATTAGCACAGGAAAGTTTATATTTTAATCAGGTTTATGCTACCGGCACACAAGCCATTCGCGGCATAGAAGCCCTTACATTATCGATGCCGCCATTACCGGGAATGCCGATTACGCGTCGCTCGGATAATGAAAATTTATACGGTATGGGACAAATATTCAAAGAAAAAGGGTATGATAATAAATGGATATACGGCGGATATGGTTTATTGGCAAACACCAATTATTTTATGGAAAAGAACGGTTTTCAAGTGTTAGATAAAACAAATTGGTCAAAAGATGATGTTTCTTTTTCTAACATCTGGGGAGCCTGCGATGAAGATTTATTTAATAAAATCATTACCGAAGCCGATCTTTCTTACAAAGCAGAAAAACCTTTCTTAACACTGGCTATGACACTATCCAATCATCATCCGTATACCTACCCTGAGGGAAAAATAGATTTACCCTCAAAAATTGCCGGACGTAACGGAGGAATTAAATATGCCGATTTCGCAATAAAAAAATTTATTGAACAAGCAAAAGAAAAACCGTGGTTTAATAATACATTATTTGTTTTTATCGCCAATCGAGGAGCCGATTCTTCAGGAAATGAAGAAATAAATATTAGCGAACATTTGATTCCTGCTTTGTTTTACGGACCTCAGTTTGTTTCACCTCACCTTATTGATAAACCGATCAGCCAAATAGATATTCTGCCGACTGTTCTCGGATTATTGGATATCAGCTACGAAAGTCATTTTTTCGGACAAGATGCCTTATCTGCCGAGTATGAACCACGTGCATTCGTCAGTAATTATCAACAAATCGGCTATCTTAAACAAAACGGATCCGTCATTTTAAAACCGATTAGGCAATATATTGTTCAACCGGATAATTTAACGAATACGGAACAAAAAACACTTTTGGAGGAGGCTGTTGCCTTCTATCAAACGGCTAACGATTGGCAAAACAATATGAAAATTGATAAAGACAAATAACTTGTTTTTTATTAACTGTACTTGATAAATCTATCTTTACAACTGCCCTTTTAGGTGTTAATACCTTGTTGTTCAATTAAATAAGGTAGAGACGATAATGATTAACAAACAAAAAATTGCGACTATCTTTGAAAACATCAAATTTACAAAGCCTAAAATTAAAATCAAACGATCCGCAGAAAGTTTGCGCCACCTGCGTGAAAATTTAAACAGCAAATTATCAGATGACTTACATATCAGCCTGACCAAATCCATCAAAAAAGAATTTTATCGCAAATTGATTCACCTGAGTTCATTATGGATTCCGGCTTTAATATATTTTATACCGGAAGGGCAAGCTATTGTCTTATTATCTATCATTTTTTTAAGCGATGCCATTTTGGAATACGGAAATTACAAAAAATGGCCTTGGGCAAGAAAAAGTTTTGGTTTAATCTTTTTCAAAACCTTACGTAAAAAAGAACTGAATCGCAATATTTTTCAAGTTACCGGTTCAATGTATGTTTTATTTTCGGCAATTGTTTGCACAATGTTTTTCAGCAAGCCGATAGCCGTTGTGGCGCTAACCATTATGCTGGTTTCTGATACCTGCGCCGCCCTGTTTGGAAAAGCCTACGGAACAAGACACTTACGCAATAACAAAACATTGGAAGGGACAACGGCTCTGTTTGTCAGTGCTTTATTGATTATGGTTGTGTTTAACCCGATTCTTCCGGTTACCTATGCCGGTATTTTAGCGTGCTTTGCGGCGACTCTTGCCGAATTGTACGAAGATAAAATTGAAATTGATGATAATTTAGCGATTCCTTTATTTATCGGTCTTATTTTATCGATTCTCGGTTAAAAAAATCACTTATCCGCAATATTTTAGACACAAAAATAATTTTTTGTCATTTTAAGGCTTGCAATTAAGTACAAATTGTGCTTATATTATTCCCGATAAACAATTATTGTTAAATTAAAATTACAGCTTATGAAGGAAATTAATGTAAAGAGAATGGAAGTGTACAACGTTAGTAAAAAGCTGAACGTTTTGCTTGGTCGTAACAAAGAAGATCAGGCATCTCCGGCATTTATCACTATGCTGACACTCTGTAAACCGTCTGACAAGCACTCAATGCCGGCCGGTGCTCCGTTCCCCGCAATTGTAAAACGCGGACCGGAAGGAACCCTCGCAGTTTATAACTGCGTAACCGGCAAGAGCGAAATTGTGCCGGAGCACAGCTATAAAGAACCGACACCGCTCGGCAACAGCTTCGAGTACAAAGGAATGATATATGAGAAAAACCCCGTGTTGAATCTTTACACACGGAAAAAATAGTTTTTTTTCATTGAGCTAACTGCCGCCCTAAAACAATTGTCGAGAGATAAACGGGCAATCTTAATTAATTCTGTTGAAAGCACCCTATCGTGAGATACGGTGCTTTTTTTATGCACAAAAAAAGAGCCGGACAACCGACTCTTTTAGATTTTTTCATAAAAACAAATTCTTCTTATGCGTGAGAAGAAATCCAACTGATTAAGCTGTCCTTAGAGTTCAAACCGACTTTAGTATCAACTTGTTTACCATCCTTAAACAAAAACATTGTCGGAATACTGCGAATACCATATTGAGCGGCTGTATTTGGAGCTTCATCAACATTCATCTTGCAGATTTCAACTTTATTACCGATTTCTTTAGAAACTTCTTCCAAAACAGGGCCTAACTGACGGCAAGGACCGCACCATTCTGCCCAGAAATCAACCAATACCAGACCTTTTGATTGTAAAACTTCATTTTCAAACTGATTATCTAAAATTGCTTTCATTACTTTCCCTTTCTTGTTGCTGCCATAATATTAACATATAGATGCTTTTAATATAATCAAGAAAAAAAAATATTAAAGTACAATTTTATAAAAATCAGACTGACAACGGCATTATTTGTGCGGTATCCGTCCATAACAGAAAAGTTTTGATCGTATGTAAAGGATATATCCTTGTTAATAAAGCCTTATATGCGGCTAATTGCTTAATATATGCCTGTTGAACCTCTTGCGGAGAATGAGCCGCCGGACGATTCGTTTTAAAATCAACAATCCATACTTCTTTTTCCAAAACGACCAATCGATCAATCTGTCCTGAAATAATTTTACCGTCAACCTCCCCCATAAGCGGAACTTCAGCTTTAGAAGCGTTTGAAAACAGCGGTGCAAATTGAGGATTTGTCACTAAGAATAAAACTTCTTCTTCTATTTTTTGTTTTTGTTGTTCTGAAAAATCTGTTGCATTCTGACGCAAAAATTCGCGAATTACCCCTCTCTTGTCCTTACTGTTCACATCCGGTAAAAATTGCAACAATCGATGAATCACCAATCCTCGACGATAACGATTATTATTTTCTCCCGTCAAAGGTGAAAATAAAGCATCATCTTCATCTGTTTCATCAGGTTTTGATGGTGTGTAAGGTTTAGCTAACGGAGATTCTGGCACAACACGTTCTGTCAGCCAGTCAGGAATATTTTCTTGTAATAATTCGGGCATTATTTTTGCTGATTTACCCTTAACATCGATTTCTTGAGCGCTGTTATAAATCAAATTACCGTCACTGTCTTCCTGACTGACGGATTTCATTTGCTCCGTACATAGCATATACCAACAATCGTCTTTAGGCTTATTTTTCTGACCATATCCGCAAATACAAAGCCTGTCCTCGGCTCTGGTCAACGCAACATATAACAATCGCCGATATTCATCCATTTCATCAGAGTGTTCTTGAGCTTTTACACGCAGACAATTTTTCTCATAATCGGCGGCACAAAGAGGATAATAAAAAATATCATCCCAAAGCATACCCATACTCTTTTTAGAATTCACTTGACGTACGGTATCCGGCAAAATAACTATCGGTGCTTGCAAACCTTTTGAACCGTGCACGGTCATAATGCGAACAGCATCAACATCACTTTGTTCCTGCTCTCTTTTTATCTCTACTTCATCTTGACCGATCCAATTGATAAAACCTTGTAAGGTAGGAATATGCTCTTGTTCAAAAGTCAGGGTTAAATTAATAAACTCATCAATACCGTCATCGACCTCTGTCCCCATACGTTTTTCAAAGTTTTTCCGTCCTTCCAAAGTTCCTAAAACATAAGCATACAACTCAAACGGACGAATATAATCAGCCTTATTCAGTAAAGATTGCAAAATCTGATAGATTTCACGATACTTCGGGTTATCTCCCAATCTGGTCCAGACCGAAGCCTGACCACGCTGATAACACAAGGAAAACAGATCATCATCAGTTAACCCGAATAAAGGAGATTTCAAGACAACGGCTAAAGTTAAATCATCTGTCGGCAAGAGCAAAAATTTACCCAAAGCCACCAAATCTTGAACGGCAACCTGTTCCAATAATTTAATCTTATCAACACCGGCGATTGACACACCGGCTTGTTTACATTCTCTGACCAATTCATCAACAAAAGCATTACGACGCTGTACCAAAATCAAAAAATCTTTATAGCACACTTTGCGTCCTTGAGAAATCAAATCCTCTCGCCCGACCATTTGTTTAATCCGGGTTGCAATCATTTTTGCCAAACGAGAACTGCTCGATTCCGCCTTTTTACGCTCAACCGGAGGTAACCACCCCTCCTCCTCATCATCTTTTTCTCTTTCGACCAACGGCCATATTTCTATTTTTCCCGCCTCCCCGCTCCGAAACGGAAGATGTGCCATTTTTTCACCGTCTGCCAACACACCTTGCGTTGTTTTCTGCGTGCTGAAAACAGTATTAACGCAATCCATAACGGCAGGTACAGAGCGGAAAGAAATGTCTAAATTAACTTCATCAAAACGAGAAGCTTTTTCCCTGAAATAAGACCGCATTTTATCAAATTCACGCGGATCAGCCCCCTGAAAACTGTAAATAGATTGCTTTCTATCACCCACCACGAAAATAGTTCTCAAACCGCGACTTTCATCAAAAAATTCCTGTGTCAACGAGCGAATAATAGCCCATTGATGAGGTGATGTATCTTGAGCTTCATCTATTAAAACATTGTCAATACCCCCATCTAATTTGAACAGCACCCAATCAGCCACGGATTTATCTTCTAACAGTTGGCGCGTCAGCATAATCAAATCATCATAATCCATTTTTGCGTGTTCAAACTTATATTTCTGGTATTCTCCGATAAGTTCTTGCGCAACCTTAATAACAGCTTTCGTTGAATCATAAACTCGAACGGCCGTTAATTTATTTTCCAAATCGAGCAAACTCTGACCCATTTTCAGAGCTTCATTTGCCAAATCCGGAAAAACAGCTAATGCCCCTTTCGTGGCATAAGTTTTCAGAGCACACAATTCCCCTTTTGAGGTTAAAAAAAGATGATACAAACAGCCGTAATCCGATAATTCAAAAGGACGCTCCAACAACGGCGCCAGTATTTCAGCTTTTTGGACATCAGATTTACTTCCCTTAAACCAAGCCCCAAGCATCTGACGAAGCAAATTTATATCCAGACATTGAAACCACGTTTTTTTTAAGCTTTCTTCCGAGTCTGAGGGATTAACGTCCAATTTCCTTGCTAATTCATTCAAAAGATCTTCCTGTTTCGGATACGAGCGGAACAGTTGAATAATTTTACCGGCATTTTCTGTAATAGCCGACATCAAATCCGGAAAAGAAATTTCATTAATATGTGACGTCAAATACCCAACCGCAGCAGCACTTTCCTGCTCCTTATTTTTTTCGGCGACAACGAGCATTTGTGTTTTAATATGCTCTAAAATTTCATTTTTAGCACGATCGTCCATAACTTCAAAATAAGGTGAAATTTTAGCTTCCAGAGGAAATCTTTTTAAAACTTCCTGACAAAAACTGTGCAACGTCTGAATTTTCATTCCGCCGGGTGTATCAAGCAATTCTGCAAACAGGCGCCGTGCCGAAGCTGTTAATCGTTGATATTCTTTTTGATCATCCGGTATTTTTCCCAACAACACTTGTAATTGCTTATCCAAATCTTCATCATTGATGACAGCCCACTGGCTGAGCCTGCGCGCAATACGATCATTCATTTCAACCGCGGCAGCCTTTGTATAAGTTAAGCAAAGAATTTTTGACGGAGCGACACCCGAAAGTAATAAACGTAACACCCTATCGGATAAAACTTTTGTTTTACCTGTTCCTGCTGAGGCTTCCACCCATACGGATCGAAAAGGATTAGAAGCCCGACGCTGCTGTTCCGTTGCCATACGACTGCGCATTTCTCTCTCTTTCAAGCAGCTTTCCCGACTCATTCTTCTTCTCCAAAGGTAATTTCATCCAATCGGCTTAATTGCGTATAGTCTGAATATTTTGGTGCACATTTTGGATTTGGCTTACTCAAATAGGGGGTTTCTTCAAAATCAAACAAAGAAATCAGCTCAACAATCCGCTCGTAAGTATTTTGCAAAACTTTATCCGCATTGGCAAAAATACCGGTTTCTTTTCGTCCTAATTGCCAGTAGCGTAAACTTTCGACTTTTTCTGCAGGAACATCCGTAAATCCGCCCTTTTCTGCAATAATTGCTTCAATGGGCAATTGAGGAGCATAAGATTGTTCTATTTCTTTCGGCTTACGCGCTTGTCCTGTTTTATAATCAATAATATTGAGTTTATGATCTTTGGTAACATCTATCCGATCGGCTTTCGCCGTTACCGTAAATTTTCCGGCAGGCGCATTAAAGTTGTACTGTCCCTTTACTTCATTGTATATTTGCAGAACATCTTGACGATAAAAAGTTTCTTTTTCAACCAACCAATCAACCGTTTTTAAGAAGTTAGGCCACCAAAACGCTTTTTGTTCGGCAGAGATATGGTGTTCCTTAAAATAATAATCACCCAAACGGATCAATTCTTCCCGTGCATTAACAGGATAAGCCTTATTATACTTATTGTTAAATTCTTCTAAAACGGCGTGTACAATATTTCCATAATCGGCAAAGGTCTGATCTTGATCCAAATCATCTAACGGTTTTAATTTTAAAATATACTTTGCAAAAATAATATACGGATCACGCATCAAATTTTCAATCGCCGTTGCCGGTAATTCACGCGGGCGTGCCGAAACGGGAGGTTTGGGCGCCGGCGGTAAAATTCGTTGTAAAATCTGAGCTTTATCTAAATAAATTGCCCAATTGAGATATTGAGAAGCTTCTAATTGCTCCGGCTTAATATGCACAGCCTGCAAAACTGTTTCCAAACGCATCAGCCAACGAGATTTAACCATCGGCGTCCCCTGAACACGGTTGGCTCTGGTTAGAAATACTTCATCATAAGCCAGCAAAGAACTAAAATCACCGGCTTGAACACCAATATTTTTTTCAGGCAAAGGCAGACCGAAATCTTTTTTCATCGGCCGGGATAGCCACGGATCTGCTTTTATTGTTTGCGGCCAACTGTTTTCGTTAACCTCTCCGATAATCACTCTGTCAAATTTAATCAATCGAGCCTCTATCGGTCCCAAAATTTTCAAACGAGGATGAGCACCATAGCGACGTCGAACGGTTACCCCGCCCATCAGCACAGATAACCAATCTGCATATTCTTCCGGCGCTATATTTCCTAAAACATCTGCTTTATCCAGCATATCAGCCATAAAACGCGCAGCAGCCTCTCCGTCTTCTCCCTTCCATAAGATTTTATCACCGGATTTAAGATCCGTTGAGGCTAACTCCTCGGCGACAGCTATATGTTTTTTTAATAAATCACTCAGTTTAACAGAGGGAGTCTCATATAACGAAACTAACGGAGATAATGCCTTTCTCAAAGCACTTTCAACATCTGAAGTTAATGTTTTCTCTTTGGTTCTGAGATACTGCTTTTCATATTGTCGCACAACTTTACGCATTTCAAAAGCATTACAATGATGCGTATACAAAGGATATTTCATTAACGACAGTATAGAAACCGCTGAAAAATTCTGTGCAATCACATCTAAAATTTGTCTGAGAAAAATACCGACCGGCGTTAATGTTAAAGGAATACCGGCGGAATCATCAACTTCTATTCCCCATCGTGACAATTCGCTGGCAACACGTCGCGCCAACGTTCTGTCTGTTGTCACTAAAGCCGCTGTTTTTTCCGGAGTCTCTAAAACTTCTCTCATCAATAAGGAAATGGACAATGCTTCTGTTCTTGCGTCCGGACAATTCAGTAAATATAGATTCTGTAATGCTGATTTTGAAAAAGAATGCTCTGAAAGATGACGCCATTGATCCGAGGTTTGAGCCGGTCGCATCACTTCTGAAATAAATTGTCCTCTTTCCTGATTTTGAGAATACTCAATATCTTCAACCTGTAATCGATCAATTTGCAAATAATCCAATAATGCTTTTAATTCATATTGCGGATGCATTTCATCAAGTTTTTGCCAATCATTGTCCGGTAAATATTTATCTAAACCGTATAAAATAACTTCACCGTTCTCTAATGTACTGACAACTTTCACCAGCTCTTTCATCAGCGGGAAAGGAGCTGTTGTACCGGCAATGACAATCTTTTTACGAGGTTTGAGCGCAGACCATAAATTAATTTGCATTTGAAACAACAAATTCTGACGTTGCACGGCATCTGTTTTACCGGCATCTTGCAAAATAGACGGCCAATATTGCGTTAAAATCCTCAGAAATTTAAGCGTTTCCTGCCAATGAACCGCGTATTCTTCCGGAACGATATTCTGCAAATTATCAAAGGATAATTGTTGCTGATAAACCATATCCATTAAAGAAGATAATTCTTTTGCCAAAGCAGTTGCCTGCCCTGCCGGCATTTTTTCGATACCGTAATCGGCAGGTTTAGACATTAATAATTTTGTAAAAAGCATTTGCCTTTCAACAGGGGAGATAGCCGGCGTTAATGTTTTTAATTCCGGACTCCAATCAAATCCTTTGATTAAAAGTTCATCTTCTTCAACATCGGATAGAGGTTGCATTTGTGGCAACAAAGTCGGTTTCAGCCCTTGTTGTCGGACAAAAGCCTCTGTCAATGATTGGCAGGCACGGCGATTAGGCAGCAAAAACAATACATCGGCTAAGTCCAAAGGCTTATCCTGATACATCTTCAAAAATCGGGCGGCCAAGCAATCCAAAAAGGCACAACCGATGGGAATATTACATATTTTTACGGTCATAACGGCTTCAATTTTAATCGTAAGACAAATTAAGTCAAGTCATAAACAGCCTAAAAAAAAACATTGTTTTCAAATTAAAAGATGATATAAAAAATCATTCGAAGAAGACTGTTAAAATGAAAATATATACACCTAACTATATTCATCAAATTTCTCGTTTGCAAGCTATAAAACTTGCAAACGGTTATTTGCAGGAACGTATTCATAACGGCTCAAATATACGCATTATTTTTGAGCACGGTGTACATATCTTTAACGTTGCCAAAATTGCGGAAGCCATCGCCGAAAAAACAAGTGGTTGCATTGATCCTGAAACGGCCTACACCTTAGGTTTGCTCCATGATATCGGTCGCATCAAAGATGAAACCGTTACGAAGGTGCCCCACCCGATTGAAGGCTTCAATTATCTCAATAAGATAGGCTATCCGGAATTAGCCCCTATTTGTATAACTCATAATTTTATAGATAAAAATATCAAACACAGTGATTATCCGACTTTTAATCAGGAGAATTTTGAGTGGACGAAAGAATATCTTTCACACATTAATTATTCCGATTATGATCGCTTAATCCAATTGGCTGATCTGTTTTCTCGAGGCAAAGAAATTTTAAGCATTCGTCAACGTCTTGATAAAAATAAGTCTTTTTATCATATTGAAAATCTGTCTTATGAAGATAAAGCTTTTGCTTTGCGTGACTATTTTGATGAAAAATACGGCATAGACGTTGAACAAATCGTTGCTGATTTGTTTAATTTACACAAACACAATCCTGAAAACACTTCCGTTATTCTTTTTTTTCCAAAAACATTTTCAAAAACAATGCTGCATAAAGCCGCTTACTTAGAAAAATAAGATTCGGCAATCTGAGTTGCCTCAGGATCACCAACGTGAAACCATTTATCAGTATGGATATAATATCCTAATCGATCCGCTTGTTGCAAACGATCAAAAATATCAATCAACCAATATTTTCCTTCCGGCTCATGATCAAAAACACGCGGATGGCAAATCAATACCCCTCCATACAAATAGGGGGCTTTTGTTTCAGCATCACGGCGACGAACAGGTTTATGATTAACCAAAAGATAATCCCCATTGGCCTTCACGCCGAATGCCAATTCAATCGGCTGTAACATTAACATCATATCATATTTATCACCGTCCCAAGCCTTTATCATTTCCGATAACAAAGAAGAACCTCTTTCATCAGCCCACAAGGCATCACTATTTATAACCAAAAAGGGTGATCTTTTCATTTTAGGTAAAGCATTTTTAATACCGCCACCTGTTTCTAAGGCCTCATCTTCTTCCGAAAAAATAAATTTCATATCTTTTCGTGACAGCAAATGTTGTTTAATCATTTCTCCCTTATAGCACAAGTTAACAACACATTCTCGGATACCGGTTTCTTTGATATGATCTATATTATAGTCTATTAAAGCCTTACCGGCTACTCTGACCAAAGGTTTAGGCTTATCATCCGTTAAATGTAACATTCTTTTACCGCGACCGGCAGCCAAAATAAAAGCTTGAGTTATTTGTTCCATTCCTGCAGACTCCTGATAAATTGTGCTAAGGCACGTCCTCGGTGAGAAATTTTGCTTTTTTCTTCATTACTCATTTCCGCAAATGTTCTGTGGTTTCCCTCATTGGGAACGAAAATCGGATCATAACCGAAACCGTTTTCACCTCGTTTTTCATCAACAAGAATCCCATCAACCCGACCTTCAAAAGTTTGACAATTCAAGGTATGCGGGTGCGCCAAAGCAATAACACAGCTGAAATGGGCATTTTTATTTTCTGAATGTGTTGCTTTCAGTTCTGCTAACAGTTTGTCTATTCCTTTATCAAAATCTCTCTCAGGAGCGTAACGAGCCGAATATACCCCCGGACGCCCGCCTAAAGCATCAACACATAAACCACTGTCATCAGCCAAACAAAATTCACCTGATATTTTTGCCAGTTCTACAGCTTTTAAACGGGCATTTTCTTCAAAAGTCGTTCCGGTTTCTTCAACATCGGGAAGATTTAACTCAACGGCAGAAACAACTTCTATCCGATATGGTTGTAAAAGTTCTGATATTTCCTTAATTTTTCCTTTATTATGAGAAGCTAAAATAATTTTTTTAATTGTCATTTTATTCTCCCAAAATTTGATGTTGTTTAGCCGTCAACTGCTTTATTGCCTGTTTGGCTAAGGTAAGCATTTGATTAAATTGTTCTTCGCTAAAAGGTTCACCTTCAGCAGTGCCTTGAATTTCAACAATTTTACCACTTTCTGTCATAATAAAATTCATATCGACCTGAGCATTGGAATCTTCCTCATAATCAACATCGGCTATAGCTTCGCCGTTATAAATATCACAAGAAACAGCCGCAACGTATTCTCGAATAGGATTTTCCTGAAGAATACCATCATTCATAAGTTTTTTAACAGCTAAGGAAACAGCAACAAAACCACCGGTAATTGACGCCGTCCGTGTTCCCCCGTCCGCCTGTAAAACATCGCAATCGACCAATATGGAGATATCTTTCATTTTAGTCAAATCAACAGCCGCTCGCAAAGAACGCCCGATTAAACGCTGTATTTCCTGAGATCGCCCTGACGGTTTTTTGCTTTCTCTCGGAACACGAGTTTTTGTTGCACGCGGCAACATGGCATATTCAGCGGTAATCCACCCCTGCTCTTGCCCTTTCAGCCACGAGGGAACCTTATCTTCAACCGTTGCCGTACAAACCACATGGGTGTTACCACACTTAATTAAACAAGATCCCTCCGCATACGGATTAAAATGGGGAATAATTTCTATATTTCTGATTTGATTATTTTCTCGTTGTGAATGTCTCATTTTCGATTCTCCTTTTTTTAAAGATAAGAAGAGATGATTAAATTAGGGTAAATCAAACAATTTTTCATAAAAAAAACTCCTCATTTTGAGGAGTTTTTTTATTTTTTCTGTAATTCAAGAATCCAACGAAACTTTGCTGCATCAATAACCGGCAGCTTTTCACCGGTTTCGATATTGCAACGGGAATAAGGTAAATCATATTTCCATTCCCAATACAACCCTGCTATTTCAGATGCGTTAATCTGAGCTTGTTGTTTTCTTAAAACAGTTAAGAGGTTTTTGGCAGAAGCCAAATCCTCAGCTTTCGCAGCTCTTTTTATGAGAGAATAGCTTGGGGTATCCGCCAACATCTGAGGATCATATTCCTCATAGCTTCGGTTGATGTTGAAAACCAACGTTTCCTCCTCAAGCATCCAAGCCAGTATTTTTCCGGCACCAACACTTAAAACAAGCGCTAACACCTTAAATCCGGAAACAGGCTTTGAAGAAAAATAATTTCCCTCTAACCAATACATTCCGGCCTTAATGTACCGGAATTGATCCAGCGTAAAGCACCCTTTCGGCTTTTTCGGTCTTTCCGGGTTTACCTTTTTAGAAACAACCGAAACCGGAATAATCTCAGGCATCCGTTTGGGAGGCGATACAATCGGCGCGGGCACCATTTTCGAAGAATGAACAACCGCATGCGGAATAATCTCAGGCATTTTTCCCGATCCCGAAGACGGCTTAGATCTTGCGGAACGACTTTTCTGCTGCTTTTTTCTCGACAACATTTGCAACAATATGGCGATCAAGACCATAAGTTGCATAAACAGAAGTACTTTTTTCATAATAATAATTTTATAGTTAATAATACTTTTTAGGCAGTCAAAGTAGCAGATTTTAGACAAAAGTCAACATTTTCCTTCTTTTAGATAAAAAAAGAATATAAGAACAATATGATAGATAAGTGTTTTTGAATAAATTAAAGATGACCGAAATGAAATAAATTATGATACTTTTCCAGTGATCCGTTTGCAACTGACCAACTGAAATCTTTGCGTAAGGCATTACGCTTCATATATTCTATTTGGCTCGGATTGGCATAAAACGTCAACAATACTTTTTCAAGTGTTTCGGCATATGCATTAATATTGTTTTTAAGACGACTGGCAATGGTATTAGCCCCATAAACGCGACGTTTATCCGTAAAGAAAACTTCTGTTCTGAAGCCATCTACCCCATCTTCTATGGTATCGACCAGCCCACCGGTGGACATTGCTACAGGCAAAGCACCTTTTGCCATAGCCTCCATCTGTGTCAAACCGCAAGGCTCAAAACGACAAGGCATCAAATAAAAATCAGCAGCAAGTTGGATAGCATAAGCAAATTCATCACGATACCCTCTAAAAACAAACAAACGTTTGGCCGCCGCCGGATTAATTTCTTGAAGTTTATCCTTTAGATCCGTTAGAATTTTGAAATTAGCATCACTTCCGGCCCCCCCCATAATAAAAATAGGCAGTTCCTGAGCTATATTCGAATTGGCATACTTAGAATAGATTTTGACAAGAGCTTGTGCGGCAATATCATAGCCCTTTTGCTCAACCATACGCGAGGTCGCGCAAAAAATAGGGGCTTTGGAAGCATCTTTAACCGATTTTTCAATATCTTCAAATTTATAAATATCAACCAATGGAATAACTTTATTTTTATATTCCTTATCTTTCGCTAATTTAGAAATAAGGCGAATAAATTCTTTTTTATTTTCAAGTTTTTTCCCAATACTGTTCTCATCAAAAACCTGAAAACTGAAACCCTCAAAATATTTATTAACCGCATCAATTTTTTTAGCATTCGGAGAAATTAATCTTTTATCATATCCGTTAACAATGCCGAAAAAATTACGATGGTCTTTTCTCATTTTCAAAATATCACGAAAATCAAAACCAAAGCCTAATTCTTTTGATACTTCTTCCATATAATGCTTAGAAACCGTCACGACGCGATCTGCCAAATGAAAATTACTCGATGCCTGATTATAGCAGTCACTCACAATCAAAACATTAGTTGCACGAGGATTACTGTTTTTAATGGCTTTAGCATTCTTAAAAACCAATGACGTCAAATTTTCATAAAGAGAATTAAGAATTTTAGATGTATTTTCATAATCCCACCCCTGATAGCCCAGATGATGTGCGATATGCACAATCGGAATATGTTTCAAACGCTCTGCCAAAACCGTCGAGATTAAACCGGCTTCTTCCTGTGCCGTTGGAAAATACTTCATTAATCCAGCCAAAGCACCGCTATGCCAATCGTTTGCCACTAAAATGTTAGGCTCTTTAATCTCTTTAATTTTCAATAAACAAATATCGCGAATAAGTGCATAAACGGCTTTTGAGAAAAAAGCAAACCGCTCTACCTCATTAATGCCAAACTCATTCATAACATAACAGCCATCTTGCGCCGAAGGATTATTTTTATGTGTATTGATAGAAAAAAAACGCTCATTTTTCAAAAAGATATAATCCGTATTTCCGAAATGTCCGACATATACACCGACTTTATATTTGACTAAAGCCAGATGATCTCCGACAAAAGGAACTATAATATCTTTTACTTTCTTAACAGAAACTTCTTTGTGCTCCGCCCCGTAATAGATACCGTTTTTAAATTCTGTTTTTTTCTTTCCTGTACAGCCTAAATACATTGGCGTAACGACTGTTAAACATTCTCCTTGAGGGCAATACGCCTCATTAAAAGCCTCAGGCAACTCCGTAGCAATCACACCCAAACCACCCCATTTCATAAAGGTAGCCGTTTCGGCTGAAATCATCCAGCCGTTTACTTTATCTATGACCGACCAAGCATCTTTTCCCAAGCATTGTTTACGGGAATAATTTTGAATATCTAAAAGATTTTTATTATTAACAACAGGATAAGAAACGGAGAACTTCTTTTTATTAAAGCCCTTAGGCATCATTTTATATACGGCATGCAGCTCTGCTGTGGTCGAAGTTGTATCCATTTGCGTCCTCTGTCTTATCTGTCTTTTTTATCAGTATACCATAATTATTTTATAAAGCCAAGTATCTTAATTTATAGTAAAAGAAAGAATAAATATCTCAACTCTTGACTTGTCAAAATTTAATCACTAAATTGCCTTATATATACTCGTGTTTAAAATAGATTTAAAGAGGAACCGAAATGAAAAACTTTAAAAAAAATCCTGAGGCAGAAGATATAGAAACAGAAGAAAAACAAAACATAGAAGAAGATGCTCAGGATTTCAAAGAAAATGAAGAAAATGAAGAAAATGATGATATTGAACATTCTGAAAAATATCAAACATTGCTGGCAGAAAACGCCCAATTAAAAAATGATTTTTTACGCGCCTATGCTGATGCCGAAAACACAAAAAAACGCTGCGCTCAGGAGATTGAGAAAAATTCAAAATACGCTGTTTCCTCTTTTGCTAAAGAATTACTGAGTGTGGCTGACAATTTGCATCGAGCTATTGCATCCGTTTCCGATGTATCTTCAACGGAATGTGAAGGGTTACTTAAAGGTGTCGAAATGACAGAGGCAGAATTAACCAAAGTATTTAACAAGTTCGGAATTCAAAAAATGGAAATTATCGGCACCCACTTTGATCCGAATTATCATCAGGTTATTCAGGAAGTAGAAGACAAAGAAAAGCCGGCAGGTACCATTATTGCAGAATTGCAAACCGGTTATATGATTAACGATAGAATTTTACGAGAAGCTATGGTTGTTGTCAGCAAAGGCGGAAAATAAAAAATTTCCGCAAACGACGCCCTAATTATCCAATAGCTCACTCAAAAATCTCGGATATTGCGATAAGAAGTAGGAGTTAAGGAGGAAAGTACCGCAGCGTAGTTAAACCTACGTGAGGACACTTTCATTCCGCAAACGACGCCCTAATTATCCAATGGCTCACTCAAAAATCTCGGATATTGCGATAAGAAATAGGAGTTAAGGAGGAAAGTACCGCAGCGTAGTTAAACCTACGTGAGGACACTTTCATTCCGCAAACGACGCCCTGATTATCCAATGGCTCACTCAAAAATCTCGGATATTGCGATAAGAAGTAGGAGTTAAGGAGGAAAGTACCGCAGCGTAGTTAAACCTACGTGAGGACACTTTCATTCCGCAAACGACGCCCTAATTGTCCAATAGACGAGATTTTTCTTCAGGAGACATCGCTTTATATACCTTAATAGCATTCTCTTTTGCCTGAGGAATTGCCAGAGTTGTCCCTTTTTTATAAAGATTAAAAGATTTAATCAGGTCAGGTTTGACCCCTATCCCTTTTGCATAAATCCAAGCCAAAACCTCAACTGCTTGGGGGTTATTTTCACGTTCACGCTTATTGAGTTCTTCCATTTCAATCGTTGACACAAAACCTGCTTGAACATTTTTAAGAACTTTCTGCCAGTGCAATTCGGCAGCTTCCAATTCTGCACTGCGGCGTTGACGTTCATTATCCAGATGAACATCATCTAACCCTTTCAAGGCTTGTTCTTCCAAAGTTAAAGGCTTAGAAATTTGATTAACTAAATCCTCATCATCAAAAATTTTAGGGGACTCACGATTTTTAACAAATAAAGGCAAATAACCACGATTATCCGAACGAACCAAATCGCGGTAAATTTCATCAAGTCCGGCCGCAAAAGCCTCTTGGCTGCATAAACAGCCCAACACCACACTCAAAAATAAAAAATTTGCCTTTTTCATTGCTTTAATATTAACTTTATATTATCAAGATTAATATAAACAAGGAACTGAAAGATAAAAGTATAAATTACGGTTTATAAACACTTTAATCGCCGGAGCAAATAAATGAGAAAAATATACGACTCAATAACCGAAATGATTGGACATACACCTCTGCTCAGACTTCACAAATTAGAAAGTCATTATGATACTCAGGCTCATATTTTGGCCAAATGTGAATTTTATAACCCTTTATTTTCGGTAAAAGACCGTGTTGCCTTGCAAATTATACAGGATCTTGAAGATGAAGGAAAAATAACCCCTAAAACAATTTTAGTTGAAGCGACATCCGGAAATACGGGAATTGCTTTGTCGGCCATTTGTGCTGCCAAAGGCTACAATTTAGTAATTATAATGCCTGAGAATTCTTCAAATGAAAGAATTACGCTGATCAAGCATTTCGGTGCGGAAATCATTCTCACGCCGGCAGCTGACGGAATGCAGGGAGCTATTGCCAAAGCAGAGATGTTAGCACAACGGAATCCTGATGTTATTTTAACCGACCAATTTCATAACCCGTCTAACATTAAAGCACATCAACTGACAACAGGAATGGAAATTATGGAAGATACCGGCGGAAATATCGACTGTTTGATTGCCGCTGTCGGAACAGGAGGGACGCTGAGCGGCATTGTTTCCACCCTCAAGAGCTGTAATCCCGACTTATATGTCGTTGCCGTAGAACCTAAAGAGAGTGCTGTGTTAAACGGAAAGCCTAAAGGAACGCACCATATTCCGGGAATCGGAGCCGGTTTTATTCCGCCTTTATTTGATAAATCACTCGTCAACGAAATTATGGATATTCCTTCCGATGATGCCGTAGAAATGGCTAAAACCGTTGCGCGTCTTGAAGGTTTACCGACTGGAATATCATCAGGGGCATCATTATGTGCCTGCGTCAAAATAGCCTCCCGCCCCAATATGCAAAATAAAAATATTGTGGTTATTCTCCCCTCTGCTGTTGAACGATATTTATCTCTGGGGTATTTTGATTAAAAACTTGCGTATTAAAATAAAATTTAATACAGTAAGAACCGGATATAATTAAATGTAGAGCTGAAAAAAATGAACCCAAATTCTTTGCTGGGAAGATATTTAATGAAGCGCCTTATTTTTACTTTTTTAGGCGTTTTGGTTATCTCTCTTGGAATTATCTTTATTTTTGAAATGATAGAATTGTTGCGTCGCGCTGCTTATACGCCGGAAATTTCATTTTGGTTTTTGGTTAAAATGGGCATCAGCAAATTACCGCAAACGCTTGATATGATTTTTCCTTTTGTCATAATGATTGCCGCAATGATTACCTTCTGGCACATCAGTAAAACGAATGAATATGTAATTATGAGAGCAGCCGGTGTTTCTATTTGGGGCTTTTTGGTACCTATTCTGACGGCTACATTTTTAATCGGAATCATCAATATCACTACCATTAATCCGATTTCCGCCAAATTATATGATCAGTATGAACGTCTTAATCTGAAATTCAAAGTAAAGGACGTAAACACAGTTCTATACACAGACAAAGGATTATGGGCAAGAGAAAGTTTAGATAACGGAAATATTATGATTATACAATCTAAAGTGGTTATGCAGGAAAAAAAAGATTTGTTGCTTCGAGAAGTCAGTGTCATAGAACTTGATAAGACGTCACGTATCATTAAATCAACCGAAGCTTTTGCGGCTACCTTAAACAAAAAACACCGCATGGAATTAAAATCGGCACAGGTCTACATTCCCGGACAATCAACTCAAAAATTTGACAATTTGACATATCAAACACACCTGACGCCTAAACGAATTAAAGAAACTTTTGCTAACCCTGAGGCTATTTCTTTCTGGAATCTTCCCGGAACCATTGAATTTTACGAGAAATCAGGATTTTCCGTTTTGAAGCATCGATTACACTATTTATCTTTGTTAGCCTCGCCGTTTTTGTTAATGTCGATGATCTTGGTTGCTGCCGTATTTGCCTTACGGGCCAATATGCGCCAAGGTGGTGTTTTATACCTGATTGTCAGTGGTATCATTGTCGGCTTTTTAGTTTATTTTATGTCTCAGATTATTTATGCTTTTGGCTTAAACGGCTATCTGCCTGCCATAATGGCGGTCTGGACGCCAACAGTCATTACCGCATGTCTGAGTATTTCTATTTTAATTCAACAGGAAGAAGGCTAAAAATTTCGGACAACACGTCACTTTTGCAAAACAAAATTGACGATTTTATCAATAACCTGTTGATGATAGACCGAAAAACTATGATTATCTCCATCTAAGAATTCAAAAGTGCAATAAGGGTAAGAGTCTGCATATTTTTTGACATAAGATGGAGGCACAACAACGTCTGCACTTCCCTCAAACAATAAAACTTTTCCTCGGTAAGATTTCGCGGTTTTGTAAACCGGCGGTAAATCAGACATAGTGGTAATATAAGACTTACTGATAGTAAAATAACTGTTCAAAGGGAAGGTATTCGGAATATTATGCGGATCAAAGAAGTACTGTCCGGACAATGTCCCTGTTTGAGCAAAATCAATTAAAACCGAGGCCGGAGACAATAAAACAAGATAAGGAATATATTCTGCCCCAAATTCTGCCGCCACATAACCGGCAACCAAACCGCCTTGAGAATGTCCCAATAAAGTGACTGAGGAAACCCAATCCAGTTGTAAAGCGTATTGAGCAAATATCTTTGCTTCTTCAATTTGTCGGGGGACTGTCATATCAACATCTCGACCACCGCTTTCTCCGTGACCGCTAAAATCAAAAAGCAAAGTTGCGATACCTTTATTTTCCAAAGCATCAGCTGTATCTTTGATGATAGGATATTCTTTGGTAGCGGCCAGACCGTGCATCAAAATCACAAGCGGAATTTTTTGTCCCTGTACAACTTCCGGACGAGATAAAACACCAACCAAATCCTTACCCTGATGCTCAAAAATGAGCTTTTCCGTAATGAAACTTTCGGGTTCTGCGGATTCACTAATTGGTGAAAAAATACTCATAAACAGTAAAACAATAGAAAACAATCGTTTCATTATATTATCCTCTCATTTTCATTAACCGAAAAATTGCACCTGCTTTTCCAAATAACAACTTTTGGTAACAGTCGGGAAATGGGCATTAATATAAGCATAACGAGGACAGTGTTTGTCGTGATCATTAATTATACCACAGGCTTGTAAATGCGAATAAACTGTCACTGTTCCTAAAAATTTAAACCCGCGTTTTTTTAAATCTCTGCTGATTTTGTCTGACAAACCATTACTAGCGGGAATATAACCTTGATCGTGTTTATCATATAAAATTGTTTTACCATCTGACCATTGCCACAAATAGCGGCTGAAACTGCCAAATTCTTCACGAATCTTTTGAAAACAACGAGCATTATGAATAATGGCTTTTATTTTGCATTGACTTCTGATCATTCCTTCCGTTGCCATAATTCTGGCAATATCCTGATTTGTGTAAGATGCTACTTTAAGATAATCAAAGTGATCAAAACAACGACGCAGAATCTCTCGTTTATTTATCACAATTGTCCAGCTCAAACCGCATTGCATCACTTCCAGCATCAAAAACTCAAATTGTTTTTGATCATCATATAACGGAACGCCCCATTCTTCATTATGGTACGCTTCATTCACAGCTGATGTCTTAGCCCAATCGCAACAAGCCATTTTAAATATTTTTTCCTAATTGATAGGCTTTATCTAACAGTTCCCGATGATTTGAAACTTCTTTCGGATCATTCACCCCGCCTCCGCTCAGCACACCGGCTAAATGAGATTTATCAAAGCATACAATCCAACCCTCTAATCCCGAAGTTGAACGTTCGCTGACATCCGGAGAATCATCATACGAAGTTGTCAGTAAATATACATCTCTAAAACGATACTCACCACCGTACAAAGGATTGCACCTGTCTAAAAATGTTTTCATCTGACCGCTCATTTCGTAATAATAAACGGGTGTTGCAAAAACCAAAACATCAGCATTTTTGACTTGACCGATCATCTCGTTCATATCATCGCGGATAACACATTTTTGTGTTTTCTGGCAAGCCAGGCATCCGCGACAAAATTGAATATTTTTATCTTTCAAACAGAGAAATTCAACATTATGCCCGGCATTAAGAGCACCTTTTTCAACTTCACGAGCCAATATTTCTGAGTTGCTACCTTGTCGCAAACTTGATGAAATAATCAAAACTTTTTTTGGCATTATTGCCCCCTTTCCGCTTATTTTAAATTTACTTTGAAAAATTCTTCAATTTTATCAAACGGAATTTTTCCCTTATTATCATACAAATCAACGTGATTAGCTTCAGGAATAATCATCAGTTCCTTATTTTCACCCGTCAATTTTTTAAACACATCTTCACTGAAATAACGACTATGTGCTTTCTCGCCGTGTAACATTAAGACAGCACTTTGAATTTCATTACTGTATGTTAAAATCGGCATATTCATTAAAGATAACTGAGAGGTCTTATTCCAATGTCCGTTTGAGTTAATAGACCGTTTATGAAATCCGCGCGGTGTTTTATAATAACCGAAATAATCCTGAACGAATTGAGGTTCATCGCCTGATAATTTATCAGGTAACCCGTCCGCCGGAGCATACGACCCGTTTTTATAATCTTCAGTACGTTGTACATTCAAAGCCTGACGCATTTTTTGGCGCCCTTCTGCATCTTGTGAATCAAAATACCCATTAGCCGTTACGCGACTCATATCATACATCGTTGAGGTGACCGTTGCTTTAATACGTGTATCCTGTGCCGCCGCATTTAAGCCCATACCGCCGAAACCGCAAATACCTATAATACCGATTTTATCGGCATCAACCTTCGGCAGATTAGAAAGATAATCAACAGCAGCACTAAAATCTTCCGTATTAATATCAGTTGATGATGTATGACGAGGTTGACCGCCGCTTTCCCCTGTATAAGAAGGATCAAAAGCTAATGCTATAAAACCACGCTCTGCCATTTCTTGAGCGTATAAACCGGAGGACTGCTCTTTGACGGCACCAAACGGTCCGGAAACGGCTATTGCCGGTGATTTTACGTTTTCATTCTGTTTAGGGACATATAGATCACCAACCAATTTGATACCATACCGATTATGAAAAGTAACCTTTGTCACATCAACTTTATCGCTTTTCGGAAAAACCTTATCCCATTTTGTGGCATCATAATATTTAAAACCGGCATAACTTGCTATAACAATAACCAACAGAAAAGCTAAGTATTTCATTATTCCTCCTATATTTTGCTTATAATGAACAGAGCTATTTTAAAAATTAGAGTTAACTCTAAGTCAAGATATTTTTTGTTTGCACGGGATAAAAATCAGAAAACCGTATTCAGTAAAAATAATATTTCCCCATCAACCTGATATCAATATCTGCCTTGACAATTAAAAATTTCAGCCTTACATCTTGCAATAAGGAAGAGGAATAAAATGATTATACAAGCTATGCCCGTTTTTGGCGGTATTGAAACCAACGCCTATTTTTATATTGATGAAACAAGCAAACACGGATTTCTGATTGATCCGGGAGCTGAAGCCGTCAAACTGGAAAAGGTTATTCGGGAAAACAAATGGGTTATCGAAAAAATTCTTCTCACACACGGTCATTTTGACCATATCGGAGCCGTCAGAGAACTTGAGTTAGCTCTTTCTATCCCCTATTATGTTCATACCGACAGTCAAATTTATCTGACAGATCCCGCATACAACCTATCTGCTTATTTCGGAAAAAATATTGTTCTTCCTCACGCCAAATATTTTAATGGAAACGACACACTTTCTCTTGAAACAAATCCTGATGTAACGCTTAAAATTATCCACACCCCCGGACATACTTCGGATTCCGTTATTTTTTATGACGAAAAAAATAATCTGGCTTTTGTCGGAGATACTATTTTTAAAGGAAGTATCGGAAGAACAGACTTTCCGGGGGGAAATATGAACTGTCTCAAAGAAAGTATCGAACAGAAAATCTTAGCTTTACCTGAGAATACAATTCTCTATTCCGGACATTCTGCCCCAACTTCCGTTGCCAATGAAAAACCGCACCTGAATTTCTTTTTCTAACCTGAGTTACAATTAAATTTGTTTTATTGACAAAAAATATTTTTTGTCATACTATTTCAACAATTTAAAATTATTATAAACTTAAATTACAAATAAATTATGTTAAACTTTTATTCTTGGAGATGGTCTCAACTATTGAGGCGCTCCGCAGTTAAAAGGGTGTTGACCCACATTGACCAGCTATTCTTTCTGGTGATTTTTGAAACGCTCATTATCGGGGCGTATGTCAGGGAATATCCGAATTGGTTCTATGAGCCAAACTTTGGATATTTTATAATAGCACTGCTCATATTTGACCTTATAATGGTTATCTGCACCGCAGATCGCTATTATGTCGTCAAAGACGGCTCAAAAAAATATTACAGAATTTATCTGTATAATGCCGGAGTATATTCCGGTAAAGAACGGCAGGAAATAGTCATATTGAATGACCACAAAGAATATCAAATCCGAGCAGAAATAACCCCGGATTATCATTTTTACCGCTCGATAAAACGAACATCTTTCCTGTTTCATCCGATAAATGATGATAATTGGGTTTATATTTCCGGCGATGATATTATATCTCTGGGAACAAGACTGAACAAATATTGTGAAAGTGTTTATACCCAAACAGATAACAAAATGGTTATCTTGGATATTCGTGGCCTCAAAGCCTTAGAAGCCGATGCCTTTTTTATGAACGGAGCCTTTATTCCGCCTCTGGCAGCTCAGAACATCTATGATGCAGATACCGAAGAAAAATTAAATGAGCCTCAAGATTTTCTGATTGCCAAACAAGATAAATGTTATACTGTCTACGGTATATATGATTATCTTGCAGAAAATGATGCGCCTCAGTGCCGCATTCTCAAAATGCCGTATCTTATCTTTAAAGAAGGCATACAAGAAGTCCTTCTGCAATGGAATGAGCAATGTGGCTACCGAGAATTATACCGGACACGTCAAAGTGTGAAAAGAAATGTCGATGATACTTTTGTTGAATTAACATTTCAGAGCGGTATTGGCGGAACCGTCAAAAAATTCGATGAAAAGACGGGAAACATAAAGCTTTTATATCAAGGTCGTTTCCACGCCATAGACTTTGATTCGGGTGCCGTCATCGGAGATAACGGATTTGAGTATACCCCTTAATAAAAAATCCGCTAAGTTATATCTTAGCGGATTTTTTTAATTTTTTTTTAATAAATCAACCAATTTTTTAACATACGTTTTCAAAATATGCACTCTTGTTTTATAGTCTTCAAAATTTCCGCTGATTAACAACTTTTGATCCGGTCGGATTTTTATTACCCCAAACTGTTTTTGAATAAAATCTATCAATTTTTCCGGTTTTGGAAAAATATTGTTATGAAACATCAATAAAATTCCCTTTGAACCTGCATCAACTTTTTCAATATTGGCAACACGGCATAACTGCTTAATCTCAACTGTTTTCAAAAGATTATCAACTTCTTGAGGAATCTCACCGAACCGATCTATCAGTTCCTCTTTCATATCTAAAATTGCCTCTTTATCTTGCAAATCACCGATTCTTTTGTATAACCCCAAACGTACACCCAAATCTCGAATGTAATTCTCCGGAATCATAATCGGAATGCCGGTTGTAATTTGAGGCGCCCAATCGGACATTTCTTTTCCTTGAGCGGCAACTCCCATATTAGCCTTCTGACGAGCAATTTCTTCTTCCAACATATGCTGATATAAAGCAATACCGACTTCCTTTATATGTCCGGATTGTTCCTCACCCAAAACATTACCGGAACCTCTGATATCCATATCATGACTGGCCAGAGAAAAACCGGCACCTAAGCTGTCCAATGCCTGCAAAATATTCAATCGCCGTTCTGCTACCGGATTTAATTTTTTCTGTTTTGGCACGGTAAAATAGCAGTACCCTCTGATTTTACTGCGCCCGATACGTCCTCGCAATTGGTAGAGCTGAGCCAAACCGAACATATCCGCTCGATGCACAATCATCGTATTAACCGTCGGCATATCAATACCTGATTCTATAATTGTCGTCGAAAGCAACAAATCATATTTACCGTCAGCAAAATCATTCATCACATCTTCCAGCTGTTTGACAGGCATCTGACCATGTGCGACAGCTATTTTAATATCAGGAACCAACTCTCTTAAACCCTGTTCGACCTCACGAATATCCGATACTCTCGGGCAAACAAAAAAAGTCTGTCCGCCACGGAATTTCTCACGGTAAATAGCTTCTTTTATCATAACCTTATCAAACGGCATCACAAACGTCCGCGCGGCCAATCTGTCAACAGGTGGGGTACCGATAATACTTAATTGCTTAACACCGGTCAGAGATAATTGTAATGTCCTCGGAATTGGCGTTGCCGTTAAAGTTAAAACGTGAACATCTGACTTAAGAGATTTTAATTTTTCTTTATGAACAACACCGAAATGTTGCTCTTCATCAATAATCAATAATCCGAGATTGGAAAACTTAATATTATTTGCCAGCAATGCATGCGTTCCGATTACAATATCAACCGAACCATCTTCCAGCCCTTGTTTAATTAAAGCCGTTTCTTTCGGCGTAACCAGACGAGAAAGCATTTTAACATTAAGAGGAAAACCCTCCATTCTTTGTTTAAAGTTATAATAATGCTGACGTGCCAGTAAAGTTGTCGGCACAATCAAGGCTACTTGAGCCCCGCAAGTTGCCACCGCATAGGCCGCCCGTAAAGCAACTTCTGTTTTACCGAAACCGACATCACCGCAAACCAACCTATCCATTGGTGAACCTTGTCCTAAATCCTTTAGGACATCGGCAATAGCATTAAGCTGATCATCTGTTTCATGATAAGGAAACTTAGCGCAAAATTCATCATAACTTCCGCTTTCCGGAATAAAAATTTCAGATGATTTCAATTGTCGTTCCGCAGCAATAGCTATCAATTTTGAAGCAATTTCCCGAATACGATTTTTCACCTTGGCCTTTTTAGCCTGCCATGCCGCACTGCCTAAAGTATCTAATTGAATATTATCATCTTCTATTCCATAGCGAGAAAGAACGTCTATATTTTCAACCGGCACAAATAACTTTGCATCATTAGCATATAATATCTTTAAGCAATCATGCGGAGCGCCGCCGGCTGTAATATTTTCCAACCCCAAGAATCGGCCGATACCGTGTTCAATATGAACCACCAACTCACCGACTGACAAAGAGGAAATATCGGCAATAAAATCCTTTGAGGTTACTTTTTTAGCCTTGCGCCTTTGTTTTTCGCCCAAAATATCTTGCTCGGAAATCAATAAATAGCCATCACCCTTAAAGCCATGCGGGAGATTCATCAACACCAACACCACACGTTTGAGGTTTGCTTTGGTTAAAGCCTCTTGCCATGTGTCAGCCACAGCCAAGTCCGTTATTCCATATTCACTCATCAGAGAAAACAAACGCTCCCGACTGCCTTGTGAATAGCAGGCAATGATTCTTTTTAATTTTTTGTGTTCCGTCAAATAAGCTTTTAAATCCTCATAAACCTTTGCGGCATTAATATTTTTTGCGCTGGCAAAATTAATCACCGGTACGACTTGAGCTGAAGCAACGCTGTCATTTTCCGGTACTGTTAAAGAGGTCAACTCAAGATACCCGCGTTGTTCTAAAATATCCTTAAACTGTTTTTCGTTCAAATAAAGAAGTTCAGGCGGTATCGGACGATATGTATCTGCGTCATTAATTGATTTAACTTTCAAAGCTTCCATTCTGGCGAGATAATAATCGTGAATACTATCCGTTTTAGCCTTAAGGGCATCTTCTGTTTGATGACCTATGACAATTTTAGCTTGTGGTAAATAGTCAAATATTGTCGGTAAAGGCTCATCAAAAAATAAAGGCAACCAATTTTCCTGTCCGATATATTTTTTGCCATTGGAAATGGCATCATAAAGTTCATCTGATTGACTGGCGGAACCAAATAACTCACGGTATTTACTGCGAAAAGTTTTAATGCTGTTTTGATCTAAACTCAACTCCCCCATCACCTGAAAAGTATATTTTTGCAATTCGCTGGTTGTTCGTTGTGTCAAAACATCAAAAGTACGAATACGCTCAACTTCATCACCGAACAAATCGATTCGAAGCGGTTCTGTCGTTCCCACCGGAAAAATATCTAAAATATCGCCTCGTACAGCATATTCACCGGCTTCCATCACCTGCTCTACTCGAACATAACCGTTCACGGAAGCATAATGCAAAAAATCCTCAAATTTTAATTCGCTTCCTATTTTAACTTCACGAATAGAATTCAAAAAAATCTTTTTCAACGGAAGTTTTTGGAGAGCGGAACCGATACTCGCAATGATAATTCTCGGCTTTTTCGGTGTCGGATTTTTTGCCAATGCACAAAGTGTTTGAACGCGCTCAGCCGTCACTTCAATATTCGGAGAAACGCGATCATAAGGAACGGTATCCCACGCCGGTAATTTCAAAATTTCTATATCAGGATAAAGCGTGTGCAATAAATCTGCCGTTGTTTCCAGTGTAACACCATCACTGACTATGTAGAGCAAATCCTTCGAATTTTGTTGATAAATATCTCCGAGCAGAAAAGCATCATACCCCTCTGCCACTGATGAAATCATTTTTATTTTATCAAATTCGCCTTGCATAACTAAATCTGTTCTGTACTTTTAGAAAGAAAATATATACAATTCCAACGTAATGCAAGAAAATTATTTAAATCCCCCTATATTGTCATGCTGAACTTGTTTCAGCATCTCATAAGATGGAGATGGAGCGCGACAACCTAAAGGTTGCTTGCTCACTGCGTTAGCCGGCTCGGAAGCCGGAATGTCAACAGAAAAAACAAAAGGACACAAAATTTTCAATATGTCACTCCGGTACTTGATACCGGAGTCCAATATTAAAAAAAATCAAAATATTCTTTCCCTTGATAGGGAAAGTTAGATAGGGTAGAAAAATAAAAGAAAGGACACAAAATGAAAAAGCTGATTTTGAGTTTATGTGTAGCATTAAGCTTAACTGCTTGCGACAATAAAAAAGCGGACGAAACAGCTAATGCAGAAGCCAAACCAGAGGTTAATATCGGAATAACCTTGCCCTTAACTGGAGATGTTTCTGACCCCGGACAAACAAATAAAAAAGTGATAGAATTGGCCTTAAAAGAATTTGGTGACACTAAGTATAAATATAATCTTTATTTTGAAGACGATATGACCACACCCAAAAAAGGGCTGCTTAATGCAACAAATTTCATCAATATCAAAAATGTTAAAGCCATGCTGTCAATGTGGTCACCCGTAGGGCTGGTTATTAACCCTCTTGCCAATAAAAATAAAGTTATTCATATGACGTGTGCTTGGGGATATGATGTTGCTGAAGGAAAGTACAATTTTAACAGTTCAACCAGTCTTGAATCTCAGGTCAATTTATTGATTGAAAAATTAAAAAAAGAAAACCTCACTAACGTTGCATATATGGTGGTTAATACGGCAGGATGTGAAGAGCAATCTCGCTATGCAATCCCTGTTATGAAAGAGGCCGGAATCAATTTTACGGATATTCAGTACTATAACCCGACAGAAACAGACTTCAGGATGTTGATTAGTAAAATGGAATCAAAACATCCTGATTATTACGTTCTTTGTGGTATTCCGCCGTCTTCGCAGATATTTACACAACAGCTGCAAGAAGTTACTCATCAGCGCAATATAACATCTGTTGATACATTTTTTGAGATGGATCCTTCGGCATGGCCGTTAGTTGAAGACTTGTGGTTTGTTAATTCTGCCAGTGGAACAAGTGAGTTTGCAGATAAATTAAAATCTCAGCTGAATGAAACAACAAAATCTTGTTCGGCTAACTTATATGACGCCGCACATCTGCTAATTTGGGCTTTTGAAAACGCCAAATTAGAAGAAGGAGAAGTTGTTCCTAATACAGATAATGTGATTGCAAAACTTCACGAAGTAAAGGGCTATAACGGGGCAACAGGCTCTGATTTATGGATAGATGAAGACGGTATCCTTCAATCTCAAGCAACCTTAAAGAAAATCGTTAACAATACTTTGGTTGATGTTGAAGAATAAACTGTCATTGCGAAATTGAGTGAAACGAAGTGGTGGCAATCTCGGCAGAAGAATAAAGCCGTGATCACCGCGCCCTAAAGGGCTCGTGATGACAGTAAAAAAGTAATAAAATGAAAGGACATAAAATGAAAAAGCTGATTTTGAGTTTATTGGTAGCAACCGCCCTCACCGCCTGCGGCGATAAAGAAACCGATAAAACCGCTCAAGTCGACACTCGACCGGTGGTAAAAATCGGAGCTATTTTTCCTTTAAGTGGAGATTCTGCTGAGAGTGGCGAGTACGCAAGAGATGCATTGATTATGGCAATGGAAGATGCTAAAGCACAAAATCTTAAATATAATTACAAAGTTTTAATTGAAGATGACCAATTCAGAAGCAATTTAACAGCTGCTATTGCAAATAAATTCATACATCAGGATAAAATCAATGCGATGTTGACATATTATGCTCCAGCCGGTTTTATATTCAAACCATTGGCTCAACAGAACAAATTTGTTCACTTGAGCAATACTTGGGAAGAAAAAGTCGGTGATGGCGAATACAGTTTTACTCAATTCGCCGCCATGCCAGAAATGATTGATGTTGGTGTAAAATATTTAGTTAAACATAACATTAAAAAAGTTGCCGTTATCAGTGAAATGAGAGCAACTTCTGAAGAATTTGCATCCAATTTCATCAAAACCATGGAAAAAGAGGGTATTGAAGCCAAAATGGAGACTTTTGAAAGAGGAAATTTAGATTTTCGCCTTCTTATTAGAAAGTTCTTAAATAATGGCTACGAATATTTCCTGGTTAATTCTATCAAGCCTGAATTTGATATTATCGTTAAACAACTCCATGAAGCTGGTATTACCAATGATAATATTATGGGAACTTGCGGAGAAATGACACCAGCTAAAGAATTATATGATGGTATTGTATTCCCCGGAACAACCATCGGAACAGAAGATTTTAATAACAGATATAAAGCAAGATTTGGACGTTTTCCGAATTACGCTTCAGTTATAACTTATGATTTAGCATTGTTAATGGTTAAAGCCTATGAAGAAAATGCTGTTGATGGCAATCTACCAGAAACAGAAAATATTCTAAACTATATCAGAAATTTGAAATCATATGATTGTAATGCTATTAAATGCACGATGATGAGAAACGGACACATCAATAATCCTGCAAATTTACGTAAATGTGTAGATTCTAAATACATTCTTGTAAAAGAATAACATCGAAACTATTGCAATAGAGGAGTAACTCCTAAAAAACTTATGAGACCGCAAATTTTATATCCGCTGTTTGCCGGCATAGAAAACATCAAAGGCGTTGGTACAAAAGCCAAAACCCTTTTAGGGCATCTTTGCGGCAATAAAATCATCGATATTCTGTGGCATTTACCCTACAATGTGGTTGACCGCTCCTATTCTCCTCCCTTAGTTCAAGCGCAAGTCGGACGCATTGTCACCGTCAAAGTCAAAATTATCGAGCACATTCCGCCCAAGTCAAAACATCAGCCTTATAAAGTTATTTGCACCGACGGCACGGATGACATCACTCTTTCTTTTTTTAAAGCTTACCCCGAAAGTTTGCAAAAAAATCTCCCCACCAATGCCGAGCGCATTATCAGTGGCAAGTTAGAGGTTTTTAACGGGGCTTTACAAATGAATCATCCGGACTATATCGGCCATCCGGAAGAAATAGATACGATTAAAGGTATTGAACCGATCTATCCGCTAACTGCCGGCATTACCAATAAAATGATGAGGAAATTTACACACGCTGCGCTTTCCCTTGTTCCTAATTTACCGGAATGGCAGGATGAGCGTTTTTTACAAACGAATAACTTTGCGAGTTTCCAACAAGCCCTCATCAAAACCCATAATCCGCAATGTTTAAACGATATCGGCGTAAACAGCCTGTATCGCCGGCGCTTGGCTTATGATGAACTCTTGGCTAATCAATTAGCCTTAGCCTTTGTCCGCCAAAAGATCAAAAAACAAAATGGACGCATTTTTAACGGCGATGGGCATTTGCAAGCTCAAGTCTTAAAAGCCTGCCCTTTTCAACTAACCGCATCACAGCAAAAAGTTTTAGAAGAAATCAAAAATGATATGGTAACACCTTATCGAATGTTACGTTTGTTACAAGGGGATGTCGGGTCAGGCAAAACAATTGTCGCATTGCTGAGTATGTTAAACTGTGTTGAAACAGGGGCTCAAGCCGCCATTATGGCCCCAACCGAAATTTTAGCCAAACAACATCAGGAAACCATTGCCCCTCTATGTGAAAAATGTGGTGTTAAGGTCGCTTTGCTGACAGGAAAAACCAAAAAGAAAGAGCGCACCGAAATTTTGGAACAATTAGCTGACGGTCGCCTTCAAATTTTAATCGGAACACACGCCCTTTTCACGGAAAATGTAAGTTTCAAAGACCTTGGCTTTATTGTGGTTGATGAACAACACCGTTTTGGCGTTCAACAACGCTTAGCTTTGTCTGCTAAAGGAAATCAGCCGGATATTTTAGTTATGACCGCCACCCCAATTCCGAGAACATTGATTTTAACCGCTTACGGCGATATGGAATATTCAAAAATAGAAAAAGCCCCTGAAGGACGCAAACCGACAGATACACGCGTGATGCCGTTAAGTAAAATTCAAGATGTCGTTGCCGCCCTTAAACGCAAAGTCGAGAGCGGCATCCGCGCCTATTGGGTATGTCCGCTGGTTGAAGAGTCCGAAAAATCAGATCTTGCCGCCGCAGAGGAGAGATTTCATACTTTACAAAAAATTTTCGGATCTGATGTCGGACTAATTCACGGCAGAATGAAAGAAGCCGAAAAAGATTCCGTAATGGCCGATTTTAAAGACGGAAAAATAAAAGTTCTGGTTGCCACTACCGTCATAGAAGTCGGCGTTAATGTACCGGAAGCAACAGTAATGATCATTGAGCAGGCTGAGCGATTTGGATTAGCACAACTTCATCAACTCCGCGGACGAATTAAACGTGGTTTTGAGGCTTCAACCTGTATTTTACTTTACGGTTTTCCCTTGAGTGAAACCGCTCGCGAGCGTTTAAATATTATGAAAAATTCCGAAGATGGTTTTGCCATTGCCGAAAAAGATATGGAGCTGCGTGGTTTCGGTGAAATTTTAGGTAATCGTCAATCGGGCTTTGAAGTCTTTCATTTGGCAGATTTAAGTACAGATAAAGATTTAATGCTGACAGCGCATAAAGATGCTCAGCTTATTGTCTCTCAAGATCCTAAATTGGAAACGACTCGCGGACAAGCACTTAAAATTCTTTTATATTTGTTTGAACAAGATGATGCCGTTAAAACGTATCTGGCCGGATAAACAAAACATCTCAAGAATAAATCTTGAGATGTTTTGTTCTTATAACCAATAATTCACAAAATTTCCAGCTTGAATAAGTGCTATAAAAACGGTAAAAAACAAAACACCCAAAGCTATGTTTTTTTGCTTTTTATAATTAAATGACAATTCTTTTATAACACAACAAGCATAGCCCAGAGCAACAAGTTCACACGCATATATTACCTCAAAGAAAACCATCTGCACGGCAGGACTCTCTCCCTGTAGGAACAATGCATACACCATACTCAAAACAAGAACAAGCAGACAAAGAGCACTAGAAGATTTTTCCAACCCTTTATGCCGAATATCATCATAATACTTGCTTCGTAAAATTCCTGTAAAAAGGACATACCCTGCACAAATCACTAAGTTAATAAAAATGTACTCCATACTCTTAAATTTTAATAATTATTTATAATATATAAAAACTGACAATAGCTTAGAAAAGGCACACAAAAAAGTCAACTACATTTTGTCAAAAAACGTATAATTATTATAAGGCGAATTTAAATTTAGATTTGATTGATTATATCCTTCACAAAGGAGAAAACCCATGGAATTATATTTATTTTTCGGCTTAATTTTAATTTATCTGATAACATCTCTTGTCCTTCCCAAGCATCACTTGCAAAAGGTATGGACTTTGGCTTTTTTTATCTGTTTTGTTGTTACCGCTGTTGCAATTGGGCTGATCAAGGTCAGCGGTCAAGATGTAATGATGTCGGCAGCTGAATTAAATTGGTATTACCTGCTTTACTTATTCGGTTCTCTTTCCGTCGTCCTCGGTTTTATAAATTTATGGCTTTACCGTCACGGCGTATGGCAAATCTTCTTTGCTCACTCAAACAACGAGGAAGATAACAACGAAGATATTTAATTTTTTTTAATCTTAAAAATTTCATCTCGTCCGCGAATATTAATTTTATATCTGTTTTTATGCAACGTCCACCGTATCTTACGGGCATTTAAAATCCGACAGGCAAAAGCAACATCAGAACAAGTTATAATTTTATTTTCTTTATCCCAAACGGCATTGGGAACACGTTTCAAAGCCTTACGCAAAAGATCCTCATCAAGCCAAGTGGGGGCTCCGATAATATCTTTCAACAAAGGCTTAATTTTTTTAGGCTGCGGCTCATCTAAAAGACGACGTAAACTTTTGCCAAGCAAAAAATACAAATTTTCTTCCGCCTCTTTTTGATTATCGCTGGCATGTAAATAATTTCCGCCTAATAAAGAACGTAGTTGATATTTCATTGATGACATATTCAGATTCTTACCATCTTCCATAATTTGCGGATGTTTATCTTTAACAATATGGACTAAAAAGCTCCCCAGTCCGCACAATTTAAGTTTATTTTTGGCTGAAGGCAACTTTTTACCGTAAAAACGAGACAAATTCTGAGTAAATAACTGCGGAGACCACATTAACTCATAAGTTTTCACCATTTCAAAGCACTTTGAAATCTCATCACAGACTTCTTTATCCTTATCTCGTGCCGTACTCCATAAAATAAAAATATTATATTCTGAACTCATTTTTTTGCCTTGTCATTTATTCTGCCTTGAATATAATAAGCAAACAGTTTTTTGACAAGCGGAAAAAGGATTTCTGATGATAAGGGTGAATAACATTAAAGCTAATCTTGATGTTGATATCAGCGGTTTAAAAGAGATTATAGCCATACGTACCGGATTGGCACCGCAAAATATTAAAACAATCCGCATTGCAAAAAAATCTATTGATGCGCGCAATAAAACCAATGTCTGCTTTGTATACAGTTTTGACATTGAAATTGATGGAAATGAAGCCGAAATTTACGATACCTTAATAAAAACAGATTGCGAATTATTGCCTTCTCACGCACAAGACACACAATTAACCGTACGTCACCACCCGCAATATCGCCCGATCGTTGTTGGCACGGGACCGGCCGGAATGTTTGCCGGATTAGCTCTGGCAAAACTCGGACTTGCTCCGATTTTGCTGGAAAGAGGTAAAGATGTTATGCACCGAAAGCAAGATGTTGCTAAATTTTGGCAAAGCGGGCAACTTAACCCGAATTCGAATGTCCAATTCGGAGAAGGCGGTGCCGGCACATTTTCTGACGGCAAATTGATGACCGGCATCAAAAAATCCTCTTTGATGCGTTATGTCCTTGAAGAATTAGCCGAAGCCGGCGCTCCTGAAGAAATTTTATATTTAGCAAAACCGCATATCGGTACGGATAAACTGGTTAAGGTGGTAGAAAATATCCGTCATAAAATCACGGCACTCGGCGGCGAATATCGTTTTGAACACCAACTTATTGACCTGATAATCAAAAACAATCATCTACAGGCCGTTAAAGTTAAAATGCCCTCCGGAGAAATTGAAGAAATTACCGCAGACTGTGTTATTCTGGCTCTCGGACACAGTGCAAGAGATACATTTCAAATGCTTTACGACCGTGGCTTAGAAATAGAACAAAAACCTTTTTCGGTCGGTGTCAGAATAGAACACGCTCAACAGATGATTAATGAGGCACAATACGGACGCTATGCCGCTCACCCTGCTCTCGGTGCCGCAGATTATAAGCTGGCCGTGCATTACCCTGATGGGCGCTCAGCATACACTTTCTGTATGTGTCCCGGCGGACAAGTCGTCGCCGCTGCTTCTGAAGAAAGCGGAGTTGTTACCAACGGAATGAGTGAATTTGCCCGCGATAAAGAAAATGCCAATGCGGCACTTTTGGTTGGTGTGACACCTGATGATTTCGGAGGCAAACACCCTTTACAAGGAATGTATTTTCAGCAAAAGCTTGAAAGAAAAGCCTTCACACTCGGCGGAGGAAATTATCAAGCACCGGCACAATTAGTCGGAGATTTTTTACGCTCAAGAGCCTCAACAAAATTGGGATCTGTCAAACCAAGCTATAAGCCGACTGTCTCTTTGACTAATTTAGAAACACTTTTTCCGGAATATATTACCGCAACACTGGCTAAAGCCTTGGTTGATATGAATAAACGACTCAAAGGCTTTGCCGATAATGACGCTGTTATGACCGGTGTTGAAACCAGAAGTTCTTCACCGATTCGCATTTGTCGTGATGAAAACTTTGAATCTAATATTAAAGGAATTTACCCTTGCGGCGAAGGAGCCGGTTACGCCGGCGGAATAATATCTTCTGCTGTTGACGGATTAAAAGTCTGCTTAATTGAAGCATAAAAAAAAGGAGAAACTGCAGTTAACCCGCAATTACCCCTCTTTAAGAGTAGCATATATTCCGACACAAATGAAAAAATCAAATATGCCGAAAAGAATATATACCAAAATTTTGTTCATACCCAAAATCAGAGCGGCTTGCGGGGCTCCGAAAATCCACAAACACACACCGCCGATTATCAAAAGAATCTCAATAAGACCTTTGGCTATGGGCTTTAAGAACTCTATGAGAGCTCCTATTATTCCCAGTCCTAAAACGACCAGAAAGATATATCCGAACATAATAACTTATATTTTAATTGTTTAACAGACTTAGTATATCACTTTTTTGTCCATTAAACAAGAAAAAAAGAATCAGAATTTTTTTACCGCGCGAACGACGCCCTAATCGTCCATTTCAACCACTATAAAAATGCGATATTTGCTGTTAATAGCAAGATTTTAAATAAATTATGAAGCGGAGTGTACTCAAGCGTACATGACCGAGTAATTTATTTAAAATCTGCACTAGAAACACAAAGAGCGCATTTTTACTTGAGTTGCATTTTATAGAGCGCCGCATACGCCCCATTCTCTTTTGCCAATAATTCTTCGTGATTTCCTTCTTCAACAACTTCACCATTATTAATCACAATAATCTTGGTAGCATTACGAATTGTTGAAAGACGGTGAGCTATGACAAATACGGTACGATCTTCCATCAAATTGTTAATAGCTTTTTGAACAATTGCTTCAGATTTATTATCCAGAGCCGAAGTTGCCTCATCTAAAATAACAATCGGTGCATTTTTCAGAAAAGCACGAGCAATGGCAATACGCTGTTTTTGTCCACCGGAAAGCAAAACCCCACGCTCACCGATTTCAGAATCCAAGCCTTTATCCAAACTTTTGATAAAATCTTCCAAACAAGCAGATTTAACGGCTTGCATCACCTCTGCCTCGGTGGCATTTTCATTTCCCAATAAAATATTGTCCCGAATTGTACCGGCAAACAAGAAATTATCTTGGAATACGACCGCGATGTGATCTCTTAAAGAATTCAGTTCTAAATCACGCACATCCGTTCCATCAATCATAATAGAACCGGACTTAATGTCATAAAAGCGGGGCAACAAACTGACTATGGTTGACTTTCCGCCTCCGGAATTACCGACGAAAGCGATTGTTTCACCGATTTTTGCCTCAAAATTAATTTTTTTCAAAATCGGATGACCTTTAATATACTCAAAATCAACATCTTTAAAAACAATATTTTTCTTTAATTTTTCAAGAGGTTTCGCATTTTTCTTATTTTGAATTTTCGGCTGAGATTCAAGAATAGAAAAGACACGCTCTATGGCCATAACAGACATTTGAACATTGGTGAAATTATTACCGATACTTTTAATCGGATTATACAGCATAATCAATGCCGTAATGAAGGACACAAATGCCCCCGGCGTAATTTGCTTAGTAACAATTAAATAGCTTCCCAGCCAAATAATAATGGCAATACCTAAAGAAACCACAAAATGCATCAACGGAGACATCATTCCCGTTCTTTGCACCATTTTAATACCGAGCTTAAACACGCTGGTTAAGGTATCCTTAAACTTACGAAATTGATAATCATAAAGATTGTATGATGCAATAATTCTGTTACCGGCAAAAGTTTCATTAAAATGTGTCATAACGGCAGCTCCGGAGAAAATGGTTTTATCCATAATCTTTTTAATCCGGCGACGCACCGTTGTTAACGGGAACAAAGCCCCTAATAAAACAATGATTGCCACGATAGCTAATTGCCAAGAATTGTAGATGAGCACACCGATTAAAGATAAAGAAGAAAACAGACGTGTCGTAAATAATTTCATATTCACCAACAATCCGTTACAAGCCAAATCCACATCAGCATTAAAGCGCATCATCACTTCACCGGATGATGTATTATCAAAAAATGAAGCTTCTTTATGCATTAACTTTTTGAACAAATCATACTTAACATCATTGGCTAATTTACGCCCGAACCACGTATTTAAATAAGTCGCGGCGTAATTCAACAAACTTTGAAAACAACTGAACACAATAATCAGTACCGGAATATACGATGTTGAAGCTGTGTTTTGTTCTACCATCACAATATCCATATACGGACGCAAAGACCAAGCAATAACGGCATCCATAGATCCGATCGGAATAGTAATTAAAACGGAAAGCAATCCACGAAACCAGTATGGTTTAACATACGGCATAATTTTTCTGTAATTCTGAACAGTATAAAGAGAATTAAACTTATTAATAAGATTTTTAAACATAACAGTCCCACATAATATTTCTATCAGACCTGACTTTATACATATTCTCTATGTTTTGCAAGTGTTATATTAAAAAATTATCTGGATTTTTCATAAAAAACAACATATAGTCTCACACATCAAAGAAATTAAAAACTTTGAATTTTTATATTTCTTTGGGCTTGTTATAACACAACCAAGAGGAATGAAATGCGAATTTTAGTCGGATTAAGCGGCGGAGTTGATTCTGCCACTGCGGCATATTTGTTGAAAAAAGCCGGACATCAGGTAATAGCCGCAACAATGTCTATTTGGGATAAAAATCAAATTTTTAAAAATACAGGCAAAGATGCTTGTTTCAGCCCGCACGAAGAAGAAGATATTGAACAGGCTCGAAACATTTGCCGACAGCTGAGTATTGAGTATCACGTTTTTGATTGTACGGAAGAATATAAAAAAATCGTACTCAATAATTTTAAACAAGAATACCTTAACGGACGTACACCTAACCCATGCGTACGCTGTAATGCAATGATTAAATTTAATGCCTTGCCGCAAACAGCAAAAAAACAAGGACTTATCTTTGACAAATTCGCAACGGGACACTATGCGCGCTTATCTCAAAATGCCTCAACCGGACGCTGGCAATTACAAGCAGCAATAGATAAAAGCAAAGACCAATCTTACTTTATCTATCGCTTATCACAAGAACAACTTTCACAAATTATGTTACCTCTCGGGGACTATAATAAGCAACAAATCAGAGATATTGCCAGAGAAGCCGGGCTCCCCGTAAGCGATAAACCGGATAGCCAAGATTTTTACTCTGGAGATATCAACGATATTATCCAAGCCGAACCTAAAACGGGTAATTTTGTCACTTCTGACGGCAAAATTCTCGGACAGCATCAGGGAATTTGGAATTTTACAATCGGTCAACGTCGCGGATTGGGAATTTCCGCAGAAAAACCTCTGTACGTTATCGGTTTGAATAAAGATAGGAATGAAGTTATACTCGGATTTGCCGATGAATCCTTCAAGCAAGGCTTAATTGCCCATAATTTGGCTTGGCTTTCCGCTGAACCGTTTTCTAAAGCACAAAAAGTTTTAGTAAAAATCAGATCTTCTCAAAAACCTGTTGAAGCAACAGCAACCGTCACCGGTGATGAGCTTAAAATAGAATTTGCGGATATGCAAAAAGCGCTTACCCCCGGACAATCCGCTGTCTTATATGACGAAAACGAATACATCCTTGGCGGGGGAATTATTGATAGTGTTTTCTAAGACTTACCGAATATAATCCAACAGCGACAATTTAGAGACACTTGATAAGATAGAATAAGAGGCTTCTAAAGATTGTTGTGCCATCAACAATTTAACGGCGGCCTCTTCCTTATCTGCATCTTTAATATTGGCAATATTATTTTCCAAATTTGCAACCGCTTGTTTTTGATTTTCCATAACCTTATTCAAAATAGTGTAATTAGCACTAATCTTAGCTGTTACGGAATACAAGCTGGCATTATGCGCCTGAGAAATATCACCGGAACCATCCGTTGCACTGGCTAATAAGTCAATTGCATCTTTAATACGATTATACGTTCTATTCGGATCAAAAGCAGAGCCATCTGCCGGATTTGTGCTGTCGACCAAATTATCTTGAGCCACTTCCCCCAATGCTCTGAAGATTTTTTCAAAAACAGGATCATTGGCCTTAACGTCAAAACTAATCGTCTGGCTTTCGGAAATACGCTGATTATACTCCAAACTACCGCCATGATAATATGTTTCAGCCTCAATTGACCATTGTTTATTATTTGCCGTTGTCATTCCGTCAGGTAATCGATCCCCATCTATCTTAATATACAATTGAGTTCCGTCAGAACTGATTCCGTCAACCGTTGCGGTCGGAGCTAAATTATTATTGTTAAAACCATTCAGATTAATAACTGATCCTTTTGAAAAAGTCTTATTTACAACAACATCATTATCCGGATTTATAGAAGTTTCACCCGAAACCGGAATTTTTGTTGTATCATCAAAAGTAACCGTTCTTCCGTCTTCTGAAACGGATTTAATGACATAAACACCGGCAATGGGAGATAACTGACTGTTGTTGCCGTTAATAACGATGGTATCTCCTGCGTGTAAAGAGCTGTATGCTCCGTATTGTGCCGCTTTCATCGTGTTAGCATCGCCATTAAATTTAACCGTTCCGACATTAGAAGCGTTCATTTTAATGGATTCTTCCAAAAAACCACCGGTATTTGTTGCCGTAATAACACCTTTATCTTCTCCGTTGGCATTAAATGTTAAAACACCAGTTTTAGCATCATTAACCGAAAAATGAGATAAAACAGAAGATGTTGATGTCGGATAAACTGTATTCACACCATCATAATAAGATTGAAATTCATTCAAACTGGCATAATTAAAGGACACCGGCGAAGTACTTGAACCACCGCCAAAAATATAACTTCCGCCGACATTCGTATTTAATGTATCTGCAATCATCTGCATTGATGAAAAAACGATGCTTTGTAAATTTTCCAAAGCCAAAGCCTGCTCTGATGACATCTTATGAGGTGTCCCCGTAACAACAGAAGCTTTTGCCGTCGGATCCGTCAACAAAGTTGACTCTCCGTTAACGGCATATAAATCAAATGTTAACTTATCACCGGTATAAGTTACGGCAGAAATTTTATCAGCAACGGCTTGCATAATTTCAGATGCTGATGATTTTCCCGCAATATTAATGTTATGCGCATCAGAATCGTTTGATGCAAAAGTATATGTTTCCCCGTTAATTGTTAAATTTGTTCCTAAATAAGTATTGATATCATCGCTGGTTAACGTCAGTTCCCCACCGGTATAATCCGGAGAGATTTTTCTTAAATCTGTTGAATAAGCATCATTCAAAGCCGTTTTGACTTGCGATAATACATCCGTAATACTTTGCATTGCCAAATTTGATGCATTTAACGAAATCTGGGCTAACTGATTATTTTCCATAAAAGTATTGGTAACATTAAGCGTCGATTCCATTGAAACGATGTTATATGCCTTCATACCATATCCGGCATAGTCCTGATATTTCAAACCGGATACGGATTGGTAACTGTAACGATCAACATTGCTTCTGTTTTGCGCAATAGCAGAAGTTAAATTCATATAATTTGCATAAGTAGGAACTCTCATTTTTCATCTCCTATAAAGCATTAAACAGAATATCAACCAACTCTCTTGTTGCGCTCCAAACTTGAGCACAAGCTGCATAACTTTGCTGATAAACAATCAGGTTAGCCAGCTCTTCATCACTATCAACACCGCTATTTAAAGCTTGCTTATTTGCCAAAGAAGAAACTAAACCGTCTTGATATTCTTTATCGGTGGAGGACGCATTGGTCCGACTTGCAATGTTTCCGACAAACGTTGATGCATAATCTGCCAAAGTTGTTGTTACTTTTGACAAAGATCCGCTTTGACCGAAAGTTTGTTCATCGGCAAAAACCTTAGCCATTTTATTGGCGACATTATTATTACCGTCATTCAAATTATATTTACCGGTATTAACATTAAATTCCGGAGAACCGACAGACAAAAGATTCGGGTTGACACGAATATCTTCTCTCACTTGAATATTAGAGGCTGTATTGCAATGAGATACGCCCAATCCGATGCGGCTCAAAAAGCCTGTAATTCCGGTTTCTCCTGACGGTAAAACCTGAGCCTTTTCGCTGATTTCCATCTGCTCACCGCTGGAATTAACAAGCTGTAACATATATCCGTTTCCGTTTGGAACTAAACTGGCTTTAATTTCCGTCTTAAGAACATCGTCATCATTAATTTTATTAACAATACTTTGTAAAGTATCTCCGGCACTCAAAACCAATTCGGCATTTAAGGTTGTTGTCGCGATATTCAATGTAATCGGAGATTTAATTCCCAAATTAGAATTTGCACCCATAACATTTGATTCGTAAATATAATCCTTAGTTGAAGTTACAAATAAATCATTGATTCCCAAGAAAGATGAAAAACCGGAAAAATTTCTATCGGCAACATCATCTTGATTATTATCCAAAGAAACAGTTACGGAAGTTTGAGCACTACCGATTGTAGATGTTTGAGTATCCATAATCGTTAAATAATAACTGCTGTCGCCAACATCAATAGATACTCTGCCGTTTTCATTTAAGCTGACGCTTGCATTAGGAAGATTTTGATGAACCCAATTATGCATTGTTTGCACTAAATCAGAAACCGTTCTGTTGGTATTATTAAATTTCAAATCACCTAATAATGATGCCGTTGCAACCTGCTCTCCGGCTGTGTCAAAAATAGAAAAACGAACATCACCACCACTGATAGAAACTGTTTGAACATTTGGATTGATAAAACTGCGCGTTCCTTCATAACCGATAACAACCCCCGGATAAGAAACACCTTGGTTATGAATATCATTCAAAGCATCTTTCATAACGCCGGCTAATTCATCCAATTGTGTTTGCATAGACGGTAAAATGTTATCACGAACATCAATCAAACCTTTTATTTGACCATTCTTAACGGTATTTGTAATATCAACACCATCAACCATAATTCCGTTAATATTGCCATTAGCATAAGAAATATCTGTTGCTGCACGAGCAACTGCGGAATGCTCAAGACGATGAGCTTCTCTGTCAAGTAATGAAACACCACCGGTCGTTTGAATAACAATTTCACCGTTATCTCTTGTGTAATAAGATATATCAATATAATTGCTGATAGATTTTAAGGCTTCATCACGTTGATCTTCCAAATCAGCAGCCCCGTCATAGCCCAGAGCTCTGTATTTAACAATCTGATTATTCAAATTCGAAATTGTATCCAGTTTTGTATTAATTGTATTACAAATTTCTTGAATTTGCAGATCCGCATCACCTCTTAAACTTTGAATTTCTTTAGATAAGGTATTCAATCTGCTGGCTAAACTTGCCGCATCAGACACTAAAGAATAACGATTGGCCGAGGAAGTAACATCTGTCGCCAAAGTTTCAAAACTTGACTGCATATTGGCAACATCTGTCGCAATTGAATTTCCATTTGACGGAGAACCGATAAGATTATCCATCTTACTCAAATAATCATAAGTACGATCCAAATTTCCATCTAAAGAATTTGCTGTCAAATAGCTTCTTAAAAGGCTCTGATCAACTTTTCTGTCCGCATTGGCCAACTTAACACCGACACCAAAACCGGCAACAACATTGCTCAACTGTTGCACTGTTTTACGTGTATATCCTTCCGTATCAACATTGGCTAAATTATTGCTGACAAGGCTGATTTGAGTTTGAGCGGCATGCATACCGCTAAGAGCACTCGTTAATCCCGTAATTAAAGCCATCGTTCAGTCCTCCTCTTAAAGCGTCCTGTTTACAGCCATTGCACTGTTACGACTTCCGATAGGAGCATATGTTCCACGAGCTCCGTATGAAGTTGCCTGAGCTTCAACAGCCATTTTAGTTGCATCAACAATTGCACCTACAACAGTTCTGCTTGCTTCCATTCTGGTTTTTAATAATAAATCATTTTCCTTAAACAACTTTTCTAATTCTAAGGAATTCTTTTTTAAAAGTTCTCTTGTTATCTCATTCAGACCTTTTAATTCTTCCTGATGCTTAATGAAAAAAGCCACCATTGAGCGATAAGCCAAAGACAATTTACTTTTTTGCTCAAATAAAGAAGATACTTTAGCAACATCAAACTCTTTTAATGCCTGATTTTCCTGTTTCAAGACCTCACTGAAATTAACAATAATATCATTGTAGTCATTGATTTTCTGCATTAAATCTTCTGTATTAACCGCATTTTCCATATCACACCTCTACTTTGCAATATATCCTTGCGAATTCATTTCTTGCATCGCCATAATTGAGTTCATTACTTGTTCACTCACACCGACACCACCACTTTTAGCCATCAATTTACCGTATTCATCAAATAGCATTGAGCGATATATTTTTTCGGCAGACCCGCCCCCGAACAAACCATCTGTTTTAACGCCGGCAAACATAGATTCCAAAGTTGAGGTAATGAAAAAAGCTTCAAAATCCTCTGCGGCTTTTTGAGCCTCAGCTTTGTTAAATGTCTGATTTCCGGCAAGCTTAACGGGAGTCTGAGCTTTCAGGCTGTATTGAACTTGCGCATTATCCGCTATGTTACCCAAACCCAACATTTTAAATCACCTCTATATCTGCCTGTAAAGCACCGCTTGCTTTAATTGCCTGTAAGATACTGATCAAATCGCGTGGAGCCACTCCCAGAGCGTTTAACCCGTCAACCAATTCTTGCAAATTAACACCGGTATCCAAAACACTCAGACGACTTTCTGTATTTTCATCTATATCAATCAAAGATGTTGCGCCGACAACAGGCTCTCCGTTTGTAAACGGTAAAGGCTGAGAAACAAAAGGCACTTCTGTAATTTTAATTGTCAAATTACCTTGAGCTATTGCCAATTTATTAATTTTAACATCTTTACCGATAACAATAATTCCAGAACTTTCATCAATCACAACACGAGCGGTTTGATCAGGTTGAACCTGTAATTGTTCAATACTTGTCATCAAGGCAACCAAATTATCCTGATATTGTTCAGGGACATCAATTTCAACGGTTGCCGGGTCTAAAGCCTTAGCTCTCATTTCCCCGAGCATTGCATTGATTGCATTAGAAACACGGCGTGCCGTTGTAAAATCAGGATTTCTCAAAGCAATCGTAATTTTTTCCAAACTGTCAAAATCAAAATCAATTTCATTTTCAATAATAGCTCCGTTAGCAATACGACCCGATGTCGGAACACCTTTACTGACAGAAGAACCTCCGGCCGTTGCCGTCACGCTTGACGTTGCAATTTGTCCCTGAGCAACGGCATAAACCTCACCGTTAGCACCGATTAAAGGCGTTGCCACCAATGTACCGCCCTGTAAATTTTTAGCATCACCCATTGCACTGACGACAACATCAATACGACTACCCTGACGGGCAAAAGCCGGCAAACTGGCCGTAACCATAACAGCTGCTATATTTTTAGCTTTAAGTTGTCCATCACGAGCATTAACCCCTATATTATCAAGCATAGAGATAATACTCTCCTTGGCAAAATTAATTGATTTAATATTATCGCCCGTTCCATTCAAACCGACAACCAACCCGTAACCAATCAATTGGTTTTCTCTAACACCTTCAAAATCAGCAATATCTTTAATTCTTGAACTGGCAAAACTATTCGCAGCAATAAAATTTAAGATTGAAAATAAAAAAAGTATATTTATCTTTTTCATTAACATATTCGTGCCATCCATAAGGGTTGTTTCAATATCTTACATTTTATTATGCAATTAACGTGCCATTTTTTACGGAAAGATAAAATAATATGCAAAAAAAATATACAATAAACAAACTTTATCATAAATTTTCAAAAGGAAATGCAGGAATTCTGTTCATTAATTCAGTACCGGAAAGAATTGAAATTTCTTTAAAAATAGCCGAATATGAAATATCAAATTTTGATTATCTTCTTTGGATTGCACCTGCAAATTTCTTAAATACGTTAAGATATAAAAACGAAATCAAGAAAAACTGTCAAAGTTTTCGCCACCGTGTTTTATACTATGCCATCGAATCAATTTCCGTATCCGATCAAGTATATTTGGAACTGTATAATCTTATCATCAATCATAAAACTTTTTGCATCGTTGATGAAAGCTTGGTTATCAAAAACACCCAATCAGAGCGAACACAAAGATTACTAAATCTCAGCCGTTTTTTTACTTATAAACTTATTTTGAGCTGTCCGCCCGTAACATTGGGATTAATTGACTTATATACTCAAATTGAATTTCTGAACAGCAAAATACTTAAGATGAACTCAAAACAATTTAAAGATATTTTTATGCCCGCAAAATACAAAAATTATATGATTCAGAAGCGCTGGTCACGTCCGGAAGATGAAAATAAACTTCTTGGTATGCTGAAACCATATATTTTAGGACACGATATTAATAAGCCTTTTAAAATCAATCATTTTGACCTTTTTTTTGACTTAACACCTCAAGAAGAACAAAGTTACCAAGAGGAAAAAATCCATTATTTAAATAAAAAAAACCGCATTGTTTTTATGGATATAGCCCAAACTTTTCAAAAAATATATACATTATCATACAATAAGCTCATTGGCTTAAAAAAACTCATTACACAAATCCATACAAGGCAAGAAAAAGCCTTAATTTATGTCAAATTCATCCACGAGATAGATTTTATCCGAGAGAGTAAAATTCTTAATGACCTGCCCATTGTTGAACTCAGTAAAAGAACCAATAAGAAAAAGGCAATTAAAGCTTTTGAACGCAATACAGATTTTCTTTTTTGCACATACGGTGTTGAAAAATTCGGTTTAAATATGCAACTTTGCCACAATATTATATATTACTCGCAAACCTTTGATTATCGCTGTAAAGTACAAAGTCTTAATTCGTTTTTTTTCACAGGCTTACCGTCCGAAATTAATGTATATGACTTTTGGATACACACAAATTTAGAAAAATTTATTAAAGACTCTCTTGAACATAAAGAATTTTTACTGTCTAATATATACCAAAAAATAACCCGAACAGAGGCATTGAAACTTTGAAAAAATATTTAGATATTAATGTATACGAAGCCACACAACAAAGATTAAAATATATTTTTGATAATTTCGAAAATATTTATGTTTCTTTTTCCGGAGGCAAAGATAGCGGTTTACTGTTAAATCTGGTTCTGGATTACAAACACCGCCATAATATTCAAAAAAAGATTGGTGTTTTTCATCAGGATTTTGAGGCACAGTATCAGGCAACAACCGATTATGTTGAAAAAATGTTTTTAGACAATCTTGATGACATTGATCCTTATTGGGTCTGTATTCCTCAGGGATCACGCTGTGCCGTCAGTAATTTTCAAATGTACTGGTATCCATGGGATGACCAAAAAGAGGCCGATTGGGTCAGACCTATGCCGAAACATCCTTTTATTATCAATCTGCAAAATCATAAATTTGATTTTTACAAATATAAAATGGCACAAGAAGATTTTTATATGGAATTCGGCAAATGGTATTCGCGTCAGCACACCGGAAAAACTATTTGCTTATTAGGTATCCGTACTGATGAATCATTAAATCGTTATCGTGCCTACGCTACCAATCAAAAGCACACCTTATCAAAAAACAAGTGGCATCCTAAAATTTGGAATAATTTTTATCACGCTTACCCCTTATATGACTGGACAACAAAAGATATATGGATTGCCTATGGAAAGTTCGGATTTGAATACAATAAAATATATGACCTCTTTTACAAAGCCGGTCTGTCCATTCATCAGATGCGCGTGGCAAGTCCTTATCACGAAAGTGCTAAAGCTCATTTGAATTTATACCGCGTTTTAGATCCCCAAACTTGGATAAAAGTTGTCGCTCGCGTACAGGGAGCTAATTTCGGAGCTATTTACGGTAACAGTAAAGTTCTTGGCAACAAGCGTTTTGATCTACCGCCGGGACACACATGGAGATCATACGTTAAATTTTTACTGGCCACTCTGCCCGATGAAATCAGAAAAAATTATATCGAAAAATTCAAAACCTCGATCCGATTTTGGTGGAAACACGGAGGCGTTGTCGCAGATGATGCCATCAAAGAGCTTGAAGCTTGTAACTATAAAATTCGCAACAGAGGAAAAGGAAAAAGAAGATCAACAAAAGATCAAGTCGTCTTTTTAGGAACACCGGATGACACCGATGACATTAAATCAACCATAGATATCCCTTCTTGGAAACGTATGGCTGTTTGTATTCTGAAAAATGACCATTTGTGTAAACATATGGGATTTGCTCAAACAAAAAGACAAACTGAACGAGAACACCAACTCATGGAAAAATATAAAAATCTGTAAGGAAATAACAATGAATCAAAATAAAGAATTTATCAGTCCCGTTTACTGCGTTAAAGCAGTTCCTATTGAAAAAGTCAAGGCTAACGAATATAACCCTAACCGGGTTGCCCCTCCGGAATTAAAGTTACTTGAGCTGTCCATTTGGGAAGACGGGTATACACAACCGGTTGTTTGTTATTATGATAAAGACAGCGATGAATACATCATCGTTGATGGGTTTCACCGCTACACCATTATGAAAACCAGTAAACGAATTTACGAACGAGAAAAAGGAATGCTCCCCATTGTCACGATTGATAAAGAATTAGGGGAAAGAATGGCTTCCACAATTCGCCATAACCGTGCCAGAGGCAGCCACAATGTTGATTTAATGAGTAATATTGTTGCCGAGTTAGTTGAAATGGGAAAAAGCGATACTTGGATCTGCAAAAATATAGGAATGTCAGCAGATGAAGTATTACGCTTAAAACAGATTACCGGCTTAGCTGCACTCTTTAAGGATGAAGAATTTTCTCGCAGTTGGGAAGCATAAACTACCTTCTAAAAATTCGGATAATGAGGTTAGTAATAAGATTTAAGAGAAGAAAAAGCGCAGCGTACAAAGAGGTACGTGAGCATTTTTCTTGCTCGCTAAATCTGTATTAATAACCCATTAGACGAGTTTTTAAAGGATGGCCTTGCGTAATTTACGAATACTATTCAACTCTATTTGTCGAACACGCTCTTTAGAGATGGCATAAACTTTACTTAAATCATCAAGCGTCACAGCCTTATCTGCCAAACGACGTTTAAATAGAATATCTTTTTCGCGAGGATTCAAACATACCAAAGCCTCTCTGAAACGTCGGCGTCGGTAGGATAAGGTTTCGGAATACGCATAGGCTTCTTCTTGATTAGGACGACGATCAGATATAAAGTCCATCCATTCACTCCCGCTATCTGATGAAGAATCAATTAAAATATTTAAGGAGCCATCGTGAGATTTCAAGCGCATATTCATATCCGTCACATCTTGAACGGTAACGTCTAAACTTCCTGCGATATCCTTTAAAATGTGGTGAGAAAGTTCTCTATCATCCGTCAAATTAAGCTTATTTTTAATTTTACGCAGATTAAAAAAAAGTTTTTTTTGAGCAGCCGTTGTTCCTATTTTCACTAAAGACCAAGAATTTAAAATATATTTTTGAACCGATGCTTTTATCCACCACAAAGCATACGTTGAAAAACGAAACCCTTTATCCGGCTCAAATTTATTGACGGCATAAAGCAGTCCGATATTACCCTCTGCAATCATTTCATTAATCGGCAAACCATAACCGCGATATTTTGCGACAACTTTAACGACAAGTCGCAAATGAGAATTAATGAGTTGCTTGGCAATTTCAGCATCTTGCGTCTGACGATATTGAACGGCCAAGTTATATTCTTGCTCTGATGTTAAAATAGGATACTTTCTGATGCGTTGCAAATAGCGAGCCATATTAATTTCAGGCGAAAAGTCAAATCCCGATAGAGTGAAGTCCTTTTGCATTAAAGCCTCCTCTTTTGTTATTGACGGAAGCCAGAATACGCTCTAGTTATCCACAAACACAACCTAGCAATTAGTTTTAATTAAAGCCTAATTTATCTGATAATTCCTGCAAATCTGCAGGTAAATTTGAAGTAAATTGTAAAAATTTATCCGTTCGAGGATGAATAAATCCGAGTGTTTGCGCGTGAAGAGCTTGTCTTGGAAAATTATTGATATACTCTTTTAATTCTTGAGAAATTCCCGTCACCAAGGACTTTTTCGCCTTGACATATAACTGATCTCCAATCAAATTTCCACCCAAACTTGAAAGATGAACTCTGATTTGGTGGGTACGCCCCGTTTCCAAATGACATTTTACCAATGAAGCCGTTTTACCGCAAACCGTTTGTGTTTGATAATGCGTCACTGCAGGTTTACCGTTTTTAGAAACAATTGCCATTTTTTTACGATCATACGGGCTGCGACCGATTGGTGCATCAACAGTACCGCTCATCGGATTGAGAACACCGTAAATAAAAGCAAGATACGTTCTTTCAATAGAATGAACGGTAAATTGACGCGTCAGAGATTGATGTGCAACATCATTTTTGGCAACAACCAATAATCCGCTTGTATCTTTGTCTATCCTATGAACAATTCCCGGTCGCTTTACCCCTCCGATTCCGGACAAGCACCCCTGACAATGATACAATAAGCCATGAACCAAAGTTCCGTGATAAGCGCCGGGAGCCGGATGAACCGTCATACCTGCCGGTTTATTAACAACCAACAAATCATCATCTTCATAAATAATATCCAGCGGAATATTTTCAGGCTCAGGAATCGGATCTTCCGGCGGAGGAACAATAATTTGATATTGCTCACCGGTATGAATTTTCAGCGAAGTATCTGAAATAATTTGTCCGCCCTTGGATAAACAACCTTGCTTAATAAGCTGTTGCAACCGAGCTCTTGAAAAATCATTCAATACACGCACCAAAAACTTATCAAGCCGCCAACCGTTAAAACTTGATTCTACTACAGGAAGGTCTATAATTTCAGCATCTTCTGCCATTGATCTCTTAAAACCGTTATCTTTACGAAAAATAAATTTATTTTGATTATGCTGAGAAGAATAGAAGAATTTTATAAAAAAGCAAGAGGCAAACCGTTATGGATAAACTGAAATTAATCAAAAGTATTGTCTTTATTATAACTTTTTTGCTCGTTTTTGGTAGCTTAATGCTTTTAACAGTCATTTATCGAAAAGCACGTCCCGAACCTTTGTCCTACCGAGAAACAAGCTTAATGCAACCAATCGGCAGCCGTATAGATTCGGTAACAAAAATCGACAATCAACTTGCGGTTGTTGTCAAAGATGGCGGACAACCTGACAGAATTGTTATTTATAACCCGCAAACTCTGCAAAAATCAGCAACAATTACTTTATGGGATAATGACAATGAACAATAATACAGATGATTTACTAAATAGCTCCGATGATGTTGATGACTTTGAGCGTATGTTGAGTGAATTCATTTCTAAAGAATTCGAAGACAGTATTGAGGAGGCAAAGGAAGATCTCAATGAGGCAAAGGAAGAAGCTCAGATTCAGACAGAGAGTGATAATTCAAGTCTTTCTCAATTAGCTGACGAGCCGCGATTGGGAGAACATGAATTTTCTCTGTTCAGGGCTTACAAAAACTTTATGTATGCCATTAATATTCTGACGCAACAGGCAGATATGCCTCCGATTCGTATGCATCTGAATGAAAATAAATTATATCCGCATTATAAAAAAAGAGCAGGAAATGCCGTCAGTAAAGATATCCTCAAAGGATGGGACATTTTAATTCAACTTTTTCCTAAAGAAATGAGTTCTATCAGCCCCAGCAGTTCCGATGATGAATTGCTTGATTACGCTGAAAAATGTGAAAATGAAAATATCCAGCTTGCGGTCATTTCTCATGTGGAAACAATGATAGAATTGGAAGGATGCGAGATAGATTATCAAGTCAGAAAACTTGCTTATGAGCGCAAACAGCTTGAAAAAATTATCTATGAGGAACATCAAAAACGCATTGAAAGAAGCAAAAAATATATTAATGCCATAAAGGAAAAAGAGTTTCCGATTGATGCAGAACGCTTGGTTAATAACTATTTTCGTCTATCAAATAAAGACCCTGAAGGCTCTTTCAAAGCCCTCACAAAAAATCCGGCCACCTTTGCCCCGATTGATTTCAGTAAAATCAAAGACCGCTTTTTCGGATTGATTAAAGTCAAACCCCAAGACGGTATTCGGATTAACCAAAAAATTGGAGAGTTTTTGAAAAACCTGAAAATTTAAAACGATAATTTTCAACAAAAAACTAGACAAAAACGTTTTTTTGTATTAAAATAAAACAAAAGTAAGTTCCTAAGGATAAAACAATGGCAAACGAAACAAATAGATCAGCTCAACGCCCGACCGCTCAGCCGGATTTTAATGTATCACAAAAAACATCTGAGATGGGAGTCAGCGAAAATAAATATATTATAGCTGATGAGAGGAAAAAGCTGTTTGAGATCAACGAACGCCTAAAAAAAGATAACCTTCCTGCTGATGAGCGTAAAAAACTGGAAGATGAGCGTGACGAAACGCAAAAAAGCATCGATATCAAATCTGATAAGAACTTACGCAAAGATAATGTTAAAGAAGATGAAGACATCAAAGACATCTTTAAAGAAGATGACATTTTAAAATACATGTACAATGAATGGCTGTTAGGCGGAGCAAACTGGCTGTTTAAGAAAACATATAAAGGAGCAGATTGGCTTGCACAAAAAGGCGCCGGAATCGGTTGGGAATATGGTATTGTAAAACCCCTAAATTTAGGATATCGAGGCATTAAATATACCGGAAAAAAACTTTTCACTAAAAAACCTCCTCGTGATGATGAAACGACACGACGAGTTGCTGCTCTTGATGAACGACACAATCAATACAATCAGAACAGAGCCGCCCAAACAGAAGAAATCTTAAATAAATATAATGCACGTCTGGCTCGCATTCATAAAGGAACAGAAACCGAAGAAGATAAAAAATCTCCGTTATTTAGAGAATATCACAGTTTAGGTTCTCTTGAAGAAAGAAAAAAATACATTGCAAAAAAAGCCGCCGATGCAATAAGTATGGCGTCCAACAGATTGACAGCATACCGCCTTGCAGAAAAAGCCGCTGCCCTCAAGCAGGCCCAAAACAGTATGAATGATAAAAATTATCAACGACCGACAGAAAAAGAGCATCAGGCCGAGGTCAGATTAATGGCACTGCTCATCGCTCGTAAAATTCATTCTTCAAACGAACCGAGCAAAACAATCGAGTCTTTTGATAAGCAATTGAATAATGCACAAGAACAAATTCAAAAGAATTTATCAAAAGGCAAATATGATGCAAACGGCAAAACAAGCAAAGATAACAAATACTTAAAGAACTTTTTGACAGAATTGGGATTAACCGGAGAAGGAAATTTACCGCAAAATACAACAAAAGAACATCTGGAAACATCAATATATCAAAAAGGCTCTAAAGGTGAACTGATAGAAAATCTTGTCCGTACTGAAGATACAGACTGGTTGCAAAAACTCATACAAACCACAGAACCGGAAACAATGCAAGATTCTCTGCAACGCAGTCAAAGCAATATGGCTATACTAAACGATGGTCTGAACACCTATGAACAAGGCAAAGGCGCCTTACTAAGCTATCGAAGTCAAAGAGCTAAAGAAAACGCTCCTTCTTTATCAAGAATTGATGCAATGTACAAAAAAATGGGAATTGCAACTAATCCTTATCATAACATTCAAGGACAAGGTCCTCTTTCTCCTGAATATCATAAAACATCTTTAGATATAACCAAAGGGTATGGCGGACGATGAAATTTCTCAAAAACCTGTTGAGGTTTATCAAATGGATAACGGTTGGTGCACTCTGGAGTTATCTCTATCTCTACGGCACCTTACTTCTTTTTAAATCCGTATGGGGTTTTAACTACTTATCTCGGAGCAACTGGCGCGTTATTTCCGATTTTTGGGAACAAGGCGGAAAAATTCGCACCGGTAGTGATTATCTGTTCATTCTATGTTTAATTTTGCTGATTCCTATATGGATATGGGGTTGGAAAAAGCTTTATAAGGCAAATTTGTTTGCTTTGATCATTGCGCCGATTTTATGGTATCAAAAGCGCAAAGCCGATAAATATATTAAAGGGATGTCTCGCATCAAAATTCATAATATAGGTATTTCTGTCGGCGAAGAAATTAAGCAAGACTTTGAAAATAAACTGAAACAGCAAAAAGAAGAGATAGAGAGAAGTCCTAAAGCTGTTGCCGGTATTCGTTCTGATTTATCGAACAAATTGAGGGAAAAGAAATAAATAAACAATTAACAAGTTTTTGCTAAAATAGCGATAAGAGATTGGAGAAAAACCTTTGAAACCATTAACCACACTTATACGAATCGTCATAGTCGGCCTTATTTGGAGCGTTTTCTTTTTAGAGGGAATTCGCGTTATTTTATTAACAAATTGGCACTTTGATTTGATAGATTCCAGACACTGGAGCTATTTGTGGGATTTATGGATGAACGGCTGGGTTATTGATGATAAAAGGGAATGGGCCTTCATTCTGATTATTTTAAGTTTTATCCCTCTATGGCTAACCGGCTGGGCAAGTTTAAGCTTAATAAAATGGGAAGTTTTACTCAAGAATATATGGCAAAAAATTTATTCTTTATATCGTAAATACATTCTTAAAAACGAAAAAGAGGCACAAGAAAAAGTAGTCGTACAAAAGCCTGTTATTAAAAGAAAAAAATCTTACAAAGAAATTCGTCCCCGTGATTTAAATGCAATCAGAGCTACGCCTGCCGAAAATACACCGGCACCGTCCCCTATTGCCAATAACAGAACATTACCGAATGTCAAACCGATTATTATGCCGACGGCTGCGCCTATACAAAACAACAGCATCTTAGATCATGCCCTTTTCAAATTTGATGAAGACGAAAGTGATTTTGACTTAAATTTCGATGATTTGGATAAGATTCAAAGCAAGCCGAAAGAAGCGCCCAAAACAGAGAACAGTGAAACTCAGCAAACGAATAGAGAAACAAAGAGTTATGATCGTAAAACCGACCGTTCAAACAAGCAAAATAACGATAATAATCGTTCAAAAGATAATCGAAAAAATAATCGTCCTAATCCTATTCCATCAGCAGCGGTTCAGGCTCCTACACCCAAAAATCTCGGAAACTCAAGTTTAGAAGTTATCAAACAAAAAGGCTACCAAGTCATTACCAGTGCGACAATCAAGAACAACTTTATAGACTTTATCGGCGTTGCTGACGGACAATTATGCGTCTGCGTTGTCGATAAAGAAACCGGAGATTGGCTCGCTGATGAAGAACGTTTTAATGATGAAGAACCTTTATGGTTTTCAGAAAGCAGTCACCGTATTTCCCCCGTAAGAGGAGCCGATATTGCACAGAAATATCTGTCTGAAAAATTAAAAGAGAGCGGTTTTGATTTCAAAATTTCAACTTATGTCATTATTCAATACGGAAACATTATCAATGCCGAAGATATGTTTGAAACATGGGATAATATGAATATAAACGTTGTGCGTATTGACAGAGGTATGCCAAGAGAGTTAAAATTATTTGCCAAAACGTTAGAAGAAGCTGATAACAGCATAGATATCGAACAATTTGAAAAGATTAAAAAACTGATTAGAAATTTAGTATAGTGACAGGATTATACAATGGTTGACAGATCTGGTGAAGAATGGGAAGAATATAACAAAGCCAGCAAATGGATGGTCACAACCATCATTATTTCGCTGGTTTTTACCGTTATTCTTGGTTTTATTTCAATTCCTTTAGGATATTTATTAGGAAGCGGTATTTCAAAAGACACATTAAATGACGTCAGTAAATTTATGCAGATTGTCTTAGAAAATCCGGGTTATCTTGTTTCCCGCTATTGGAACTGGATGAAACAAATTTCCGCATATCACGGTGATTTTTCACTCAGTCTGTGGTTGCCAATACTTCCTATTATATCCACGCCGGTCGGTTTAATCATCGGGGCGTGCACAAACCCATACCATTTTCAATCAAACATTCACGGTTCGGCTCGTATTGCCGACTATAAAGATATTAAAAGAATGGGGTTATTTGACGGCTTTTGTATGGTTGTCGGACGCTATAAAGGAAGAATGCTCAAATTAAAAGAAACCTTATCTACCCTGTGCTGTGCACCTCCGGGAACCGGTAAAACAGCCGGAATCGTTATTCCGACCATTTTCAATTCTCCGGGTATGAGTTTGATTGTAAATGACCCGAAACCGGAATTATGCTTTACCACAACGGGCGCTCGCTCCAAAGATGGTCCGGTCTTTGTTATTAACTGGGGTGCGGAAGATAACCCGAAGGAAGGTATTTACTACCCGAGTTGGAATCCGTTGGCACCGAATGCTCTGCCGGAACCGGGGCCTGACCGTGATATGTATATCGATTCCATGTGTAATACACTGGTTGAAGATCCTAAAGGTGGTGCAGATCCGCACTGGTCAAAAGCCGGTCGAGGCGCTTTAAATGGTTTAATTCACTTTATTGTATTTAAGTGCGAAAATGCCCGAGCCAATGACTACTTTATCGGTCGTGTTTACGAGGGTAAACTTGATGAAGAAGATAAAAAAGTTTTGGAAAGCTACTATATCAAGATGCACGATCCTCAAGCCGCACGCGCTATTCAAAACTTGCGCAATAATACGTTGACCATTGATAATTATGTGCCGATCGGAACGTGGAATTTATTGCCGGATAAGTGGATTGGACACGAATCCTGCTTAGCGATGATTTTGGAATGGATGGTTGAATCTCAAATCAAGCAGGCTGAAGATATCAAACGCCGTTTGGAAGAAGGTGATCAAATGGCCGCTATGGCCGATCCGATGCGTGATCTGCTTGATGCGGCAATTGAAGAAGCTCGTCAATATGGTTATTCACAACGTTGCATTACGGAATTAAGCCAATTAAGCGCAATGCCGGATAAAGAGCGCGGTTCCGTATTATCAACCGGTTTAGGCGGTATTGGTATTTTCAAGAACTCCGCGGTTGTTGCCCGCACCAGCTTTTCAGACATTCACTTTAAGGACTTGCGCGGAATGAAAGACCCGATTACCGGACAATGGAAACCGATAGCCGTTTATTTGTCCGTTAACCAAGTTGATGCAAAAGCCTTAAACATCATCAGTGCAACGTTCATTGATTTGATGTCATCATATCTGATTACAAACACACCGAATTTTGTCAGTAAATCAGATGGTAAGATGGGTCCGTTCCCTGCCCTGTTCGTTCTCGACGAGTTCCCGACAATGCCGAAATTACGCGCCGTCATTGAAGGACCTGCTGTCGGACGTGGTCAAAAAGTATCTTATTTACTGATTGGACAAGACTTAGGACAAATATCCGGTAAATATGGTAAAGATGACCTTGAAACGGTTATTTCCACAACGGCTTGTAAAGTTATTTTATCTCAAAACAATGAGCAAACCGCTCAGCGATTCTCTAAAATGATTGGAAATAAAACAGTTCAGACAACTTCTTATTCTAAGAGCGAAGGGTTCACTCTTTCAAAAGGAACCAACCCGTTTGCGAAAAACGTCAGTTACCAATTACAGGGAACATCCGTTATCAGCACCACACAATTATTGAGTTTACCGATGCTGAAACAGGTTGTTTTGATGCAAGGCTTTATTGATCGTCCGATTATGGCCGACGCTCCGAGATATTATCTGGACAAAGAAATGTTGGCTAAATCAAAAATTCCGCCCTCTCCCTTTATTCCGGATTGGATAGTCGCTCAGCGTGAAGATGTCAATGAAGATATCCTCGCCAAATTAGGAATCAGCTATGATCCGAATGAAGAAGAAATGGATAGCGAAGATTTTGATGAAAACGAATCCGATTCGGAATATGAAGACGAATATGAAGAGGAATACGAGCAAAATTACTCAGAGGAAACTCCTTCTCAGCAGTAAAATCATATAAAAAACAAAAAAAAATGCGATATTTTGTCAAATATCGCATTTTTTGTCTTGACAGTCTTTTTAAAATTTGATATACATAGTTCTACCAATTAATCATTATGCCTATTATAAAAACCGGCTTTCGTTATGAGAGTTGATAACATCAGAAACCGCGCCGAGCTTAACCCCCATACATGGGCAGTACCGCTTGCAGCTTCTGAATAAAGCCGGAAATATTAACTTCTTAAAACCATAACTATGGCAGCAAGAAACAAAAATGGTCCTTCCATTCTCTTGGCAGTAAAAACGACAAGAATTAAGAACTGACACATGGCCGCCGCCCCTGTGTATTGCTACCGACATCTCGGAGCTGAAATAAAAAAGCAGGGGCAACAAAAACCAAAGAACATGAGAATAAGAGACCGCCCTGAGTTAGATAGATAAACCCAAACAAACTACTAACTCAACATAAAACGCGCCCCGCCGACCTCGTTAGATCCGGATATTGGCGCAAAAAAAAGAGAGGTGAATAAAATAGCCGGGCACAGCGAAGGTTTCCCACCTCGCGCACCGCCGCCTAGAAATATTGAAAATATTTCCGCCTCAAGTAACAAACTAATTAATCCCCGCCCACTCATCTGGGCGGTTTTTTTATGCCCATAACTCAATAACATCCTTGCACATCTGTTAAATCAAACATAATATAAACACAATACAAGGAATTAATTTATGACCAGACCTTATACTTTATATAATGACGATTGTTTCAAAGTTCTATCCGAATTGCCCGAAGAGTCGTTTGATATGATTTTTGCCGATCCTCCGTATATGCTTTCCACCGGCACCAGTTGTTTCAACGGCAAGCTCATCAAAATTAATAAAGGACAGTGGGATAAATCCAAAGGTATTGAACGAGATTTTGAATTTCATAAACAATGGCTGACTTTATGCAAACGTTTACTCAAGCCAAACGGGACCATATGGGTATCAGGAACTTATCACAGCATTTTATCCTGCGGTTATGCAATGTTGTTGCTGGATTACCATATTTTAAACGATATTGCGTGGTTTAAACCAAATGCCAGCCCTAACCTGTCTTGCAAATATTTTACCGCCAGCCACGAAAATTTGCTCTGGGCACGAAAATCAAAAAAAGCTAAACACTATTTCAATTATGACGCCATGAAAAACGGTGATTTTTCGAAAGATATGATAAAAAAGCCGGGCTTGCAAATGCGGACAGTCTGGTCTATTTTTACGACGCCGCCGGCTGAAAAAACTTTTGGTAAACACCCTACCCAAAAACCATTGGCTTTACTGGAAAGAATCATTACAGCTTCCACACAAGAGGACGATTTGATTTTGGATCCTTTTATGGGAAGCGGGACCACAGGGGTGGCCGCAATCAAGCTTAATCGCCGTTTTGTCGGTATTGACACGAATTCAGAGTATGTGGCATTATCACGTAAACGAATTGAAAATGTGATAGAAGATAAAAAACACAAAAAAGACCTGTTTGATTAAAGGAATTCAAATGGCAAAAAATAAGAAAAAATATGATCTAATCTTTTCAGTCGGTAATACCTGTGCTTGCAGTGTACTCCTGCGTCGTAATAAACTCCAATATGCCTCCTATCCTCTTGATTGGGTAGGGTTAGACCCGTTTAGTGATAAAATTCAATGGTTACTGACACATTTTGAGCATTTTCTCAATAAAGAAAGTCTGGTTATAACAGAGCGCCCGAGTAATGAAGAAACAGATATGAATTGCGAGTATTGTAAAGATATCAAAACAGGGTGTTACTTTGTTCACGATTTTCCGATAGGTATTCCTTTAGAGCAATCCTTTGCCGATATTGAAAGCAAATATCAAAGACGAATTGAGCGTCTTTATCAGCGCTTGGCAAAATCTAAAAAAACTTTAATTATTTGGTACAGTTTAGATGGAAGATTAGATGCCGACGAGCTGAAAGAATCTCAACAAAAACTCAACAAATATTTTAATCCGACACAATTTGATATTTTAGTGATTGAAAACAGCAAAGATGTGAAAGGATTTCAAGAAGAAAACATTTCTGAAGGAATTACCCGCATCACCTACGATATGTTTAACATAGAACCGAAATCAACTATGTCGAGTATCATCGGTAATGTTGTTCTTGCGGATTCAATCTTCCGCCGTTATGAACTTCAAACGCCTTGGTGGTTTAAGCCTATGTTAAAATTAATTCGTTGTATTCCCAGCAAAAAGTTCAAAAAAAACCTCAAGCGGAAAATTTATAATTATTAAAAAGAAACCTCAGCTTAGTCTGAGGCTTTTTTATAAAACAAGACAGCTCGAAGAGCCTGATCGGCCTCAAATAAAAAAAGCTCCCCAAAGGGAGCTGTAATGGGGCGGACGCCGGAGAAAAAAAATTGCTCTTAAATGAGCAATTTTTAACGACGGGCGAAGTTTTGTTATTGAGCGAGAAGCGACAGCGCAACGAAGCGAACATTACAAAACGAGTGCCCGCAGTGCAGTTAGCGAGGAACGAGCTTACAAACAATACAGGCTCGAAGAGCCTGATCGGCCTCAAATAAAAAAAGCTCCCC
>JAFUSU010000021.1 GCA_017467515.1 Alphaproteobacteria bacterium | reverse complement strand
TAACGACGGGCGAAGTTTTGTTATTGAGCGAGAAGCGACAGCGCAACGAAGCGAACATTACAAAACGAGTGCCCGCAGTGCAGTTAGCGAGGAACGAGCTTACAAACAAGACAGGCTCGAAGAGCCTGATCGGCCTCAAATAAAAAAAGCTCCCCGAAGGGAGCTATAATGGGGCGGACGCCGGAGGAAAAAAATTGCTCTTAAACGAGCAAATTTTAACGACGGGCGAAGTTTTGTTATTGAGCGAGAAGCGACAGCGCAACGAAGCGAACATTACAAAACGAGTGCCCGCAGTGCAGTTAGCGAGGAACGAGCTTACAAACAAGACAGGCTCGAAGAGCCTGAACGGCCTCAAATAAAAAAAGCTCCCGAAGGGAGCTGTAATGGGGCGGACGATCAGGCTCGAACTGACGACAACCGGTACCACAAACCGGGGCTCTACCAATTGAGCTACGTCCGCCAACAAAAACGGTTGTACAGAGAAACAGTATAAAAGTCAAGCAAAAAAAAATTATTCTTAAAATTCACAAAATTAATATTTCGTTTACTCTTTCTCCATAAAATAAAACAAGTAACATGTTATTTCAGAAAGTAAACAAATGCTGTATTTTTTCAAGAAAAGAAACAAATATAAGTTATCATTATATGCAGCAGCATTCCTAACCAGTATGTTTTTCGGAGGAATGGCCGATGCATCAATATCTTCAATTATGATTGATGCCGACAGCGGTAAAATTTTATCGCAAAACAATGCTGATGAACGCCGTTATCCTGCCTCTTTAACAAAATTAATGACATTATATCTGACATTTGAAGCTTTGGATAAAGGCTATCTGAAAATGAGCGATAAACTTTTAGTTTCTCGTCGTGCAGCCGGTATGGAGCCTTCGAAATTAGGATTAAGAGCAGGACAAACAATTCAGGTTAAACAGGCTATTAACGCATTGATTGTTAAATCCGCCAATGACTGCGCTGTTGTCTTAGCTGAAGCTTTGGCTGATACGGAATCTCAATTTGCACAAAAAATGACAGCCAAAGCGAAAAAATTAGGGATGAAAAATACAACTTTCAAAAATGCTTCAGGCCTACCCAATTCGCAACAAAAAACAACGGCTCGCGATATGGCTACACTGGCATCGGCTATGTACCACGATTTTCCGCATTATTATACTTTATTTTCTCAAAAAACATATACCTACAACGGTCGCAAGTTATACACACACAATCACGTTTTATCGCAATTCAAAGGTGCTGACGGAATGAAAACCGGCTACACACGTGCAGCAGGGTTTAATATTGTTACATCGGCGCAAAGAAAAGGAAATCGAGTCATAGCCGTAACGATGGGGCATAAAACATATAAAGAACGTGATAAAACCGTTATATCAATGATGAATAGAGGTTTAATCAAATTAGCCAACAACGAAAGAGACAATACAGCTCAAATGTATGCTAATCTGAAACCGATTGTCAGCCCTGCCGTTCAGGAAGAAATACAAACAGCATCCGCAGATGCTTCAGACAAAGCTTGGGGCGTTCAAATCGGGGCTTTTTCAAACTATGCCAAAGCACGTAATTATGCATTAAAAATAAAACGCTCGACACAACAGTTTTTTAAAGGTAAGAATATAAGTATCGAACCTGTAGCAAGTGGTGCCGCTGTCGTTTACCGTTCTAAGATTGTCGGTTTTGCCAGAAACGATGCCGACTCTGCCTGCCGCAAGTTAAAAAGTAAAAATCAATCTTGCATTGTTGTCGCCGCAAAGCCGACACCATACTATGCTTCAGCAGTCAGGTACTAATTTATGACAGATAAAACAGCGCACACTATTGTTATCAGTAACGAAAAAGGCGGAACCGGAAAATCAACAATTTCTTTGCATTTGGCAATCAAACTTTTACAAGAAGGTTTCAAGGTTGCAACAATAGATTTAGACGGGCGTCAGGGGACATTATCACGTTATTTAAACAACAGAAAGTTATTTTGTTTAAAAAATAATATTAAGTTGCCTATGCCTGAGCATTTCAAATTTGCCCCGACAGAAGATTATAGCCATATTGCCGAACATTCCGCATGTGTTGAAATGCAAATAAAGTCTTTACTGCCGCTTTATGATGCAATCGTTATTGACACACCGGGGAATAAAAATTATCTGTTTGAGTTGGGCCACAAATTTGCAGACACCCTCATTACCCCAATCGGGGACAGTCTTATTGATTTAAATTCCATTTCCGAAATTAATTTTGAAACGGGAAAAATCGGCAGACCGGGTGTCTATGCTAATTATATCTGGGATGTAAAAAAACAACTTGCCGCCAGAGGTAAAAATTACTTAAATTGGATTGTCGTCGGCAATAAAATCAGCTCAACGAAATCCAAGAATAAAAATATTGTATTTGAGTATTTAAACCAACTTTCTAAATTGTATGGTTTCAGAGTTAATGACGGTTTCAAAGACAGGGTAATCTATAAAGAGCTGTTTTTAGAAGGGCTGACCGTATTAGATATGAATCAAGACAGTCTCAAGCGCCGTATGACATTATCCCATATAGCAGCAAAGCAGGAAATTAAAGCTTTAGCTGAGTTTATCTGCCCCGAATAGGAAAAAAATGCCGGAATTATGCTTATTAATGTTTTTGATCGGCTGCGGCTATGTTTTGTACCAAGTTTTCACAAGTCGTTTTAAGGAAACAAACCTTTCTTCGCCTCAATCAATAAGATTATTGTGGGGGTTCACATTTTACGGCTTTGCCATAAGCCTGCTCACCGACTCGCCTTTAACGACCTATTTAGTGTTCAGCGCATCCTTATTGCTCGGCATATACGCCTGTTATTTGACCTTTTTCAGAAAAAAATAAAATTTGCCTCATTTTTACATACATAATCACAAAAAAAGACATAAATAAAAGTATTGTAAAAATCACAAATAAGATTTGTCTTTCACACAGAAAATTGTAAACTGATGATATTCTGCAACATAATGATAAAGGATAAGAAATGATTCAAACCATTAAAACAACACCCTATACTGACCAAAAAATGGGCACAGCGGGATTAAGAAAAAAATCTAAAGTCGTTATGCAAAAACATTATATTGAAAATTTCGTTCAGTCTATTTTTGATGTTATCGGCGACTTAAAAGGAAAAACTTATGTTTTAGGCGGTGACGGTCGTTTTTATAATGATATAGCCATTCAAAAAATCATTAAAATGGCTGCTGCAAACGGTATTTCCAAATTAGTTATCGGTCAAAACGGTTTTTTATCGACACCGGCTTCATCAAATATCATTCTGAAAAATAAATTAGATGGCGGTTTTGTACTGTCCGCTTCACATAATCCGGGTGGTGAAAATGGCGATTTCGGCATTAAATACGCCAATCAAAGCGGCGGTCAATGTCCAAGTTCAACCAGCGATGCTATTTATAAGAGGACCTTAGCTATTTCTGAATTTAAAATCTGCGATGTTCCTGATATTGACTTGTCAAAACTAGGAAAACAAACAGTTTGCGGTATGGAAATTGAAATTATTGATCCGGTTGAAGATTACGTTGAAATGATGGAGCGTATTTTCGACTTTTCCGCCATTAAAAAGCTTTTTGCCAACGGATTTACAATGTGTTTTGATGCGATGAATGCCGTTACGGGACCGTATGCCAAACGCATTTTTGAAGAAATTCTCGGAGCCTCCAAAGGCTCTGTTGTTAATGCAGTTCCGTTACCGGATTTTGGAGGTTTACATCCGGATCCTAACTTAATTTATGCAAAAGAGCTCGTTAATTTGATGTACTCTGACAAATCACCGGACTTTGGTGGCGCTAACGACGGTGACGGCGACCGGAATATGATTTTGGGGCATAAATTTTTCGTAACCCCCAGTGACAGCTTAGCCATTTTAACCGATAATTTTGATCTAATTCCGGCATATAAAGCAGGTATATTCGGTGTCGCAAAATCTGCAGCTACTTCAACGGCTGTCGGACGTGTTGCAAAAGCGCACAATATCGGGTACTACGAAGTTCCGACCGGTTGGAAATATTTCGTTAATTTAATGGATTCCAAGCGAATTACATTTTGCGGAGAAGAAAGTTTCGGAACAGGCTCTGCTCACATTCGTGAAAAAGACGGCATTTGGGCTATTTTATTCTGGTTAAACATTATTGCGGTTACAGGAAAGTCCGTCGAACAAATCACACGCGAGCATTGGCAAAAATACGGAAGAAGCTATTATATGCGCTTTGATTTTGAAGGAATTTCAACAGATGTGGCCGATCAATTAATGGCTGATTTAGAAGCAAAATTACCGTCATTAAACGGTAAAGATTACGGGATATATCATATTTCCGAAGCAGCACCTTTCGTTTATCACGACCCTGTTGATAATTCAGAAACGAAAAACGGTTTAATTATTAAATTCAGTGACGGATCGAGAATTGTTTATCGCTTATCCGGAACGGGATCAAGCGGAGCAACACTCCGTGTTTATCTTGAAAAATACGAAACCAAGAAACTTAATGAAGAACCATTAGAGATGTTGAAAGATATTTTGGCTATTGCTATGGAAATAGCTGAAGTACCTTCTCGCACGGGAAAACAAAAAGCCGATGTTATTACCTAGACGATATACAGTACTTATAATAACGTTTACAGCGCTTGTTCTTTCAGCAAGCGCTTATGCCGGTTTATACGGATACTCTCATACAGACAGCGAACTTCTGTCTGAACGGATTGATGTTCCGCCCCGACATATTATGAACTATCGCAAAGATATGAGAAATCTGGTTTCAACTTTGGCGCTTTACGGAAAAAGCCGAAATCACGATTTTCAAGTTTTAGTACACGAGGGACAATATTTACTGGATAAAAGTTTATGGGAATACCACCTCAGCGGCTATAATCAAATTCGCAAGAAACAGGGCTATGTTGATGATATTTCTTTCTTAAGCTTTGATATTCCGGAAACTGATGAAGAATCTCCGGCTATTGTTGATCGTTATATCAGTCAAATTGACGGCATTGTCGTTAATAATCATTATTGTGCCGGAACGCCTTTAGATTCTTTAATTACAGATTTAGAGATTCCCGTTATTTCTATTGAAGAATGTCCGAACGATAATAAGCTTGATAAGGCAATTGAAGCCTCTTTTTTAGATAAAAGAGCTATTTATCCGTTTTTATACAGAAGTAAAGCCTTTAAGAACATTTATCATCAGCTCATCATTAATGAAAATGCCGAAAACATTCACAAAATCAAAGGGGCAAAGAACGTTAGTTTTTTGATTAATGACGAGGATTTTATTGATCCTTATAAAATGATAGATGACATACGCAATTCAAATTATGATATTGTTATTATCAAACCTGTTTTTCAAAATACCATTCCTTTCAGCAAAGAAGATGTCAATGCTATGAAATACAAGAAAAACGGAGCAAGACGCCTGATTCTGGCAATGTATAATGTCAGTGAATTGGCAGATACCGATTATTTATGGAACAAACGTTGGACAAAGCACAAACCGGATTGGTTAGCAGCAAAATCATTGGTTACAAACGATGCCTATATCGCTGAATATTGGCGACCGGAATGGCGTCAGATTGTTGCGAAATATTACAAAAGTATTGTTGACAGTGATTATGACGGTGTCTTTTTAACCGGTTTGGAAAATCATATCTATTTTGAGCGCAATAAACCTTTGGAATAGGATAAAAAATGAACGAAGTTGAAGTTTTAGATATTTCTAGAGAAGCTGTTTTTACCTTGCTTAAAGTTGTAACCCCCGTTTTATTGGTTGCTTTGTTCATAGGCTTATTTATCGGTATTTTTCAGGCATTAACACAAATTCAAGAAATGACTCTGGCTTTTGTTCCTAAAATTTTATGTGTATTCCTCACGTTAATTCTTCTATTTCCGTATATGCTCAACCAAATGAAAGGGTTAAGCTCAACTCTGTTTGATAAGATAGTAAGCGGCGGTTAACTATGGAAGAATTATTGCTTACGGAAATATATAAGTTTTCCTTCATTTTTTTAAGAATAGGTTCAGCCTTAATGATGATGCCGGGATATAGCAGTTCCTACGTCAACATCAGATTAAGATTGTCTTTTGCTTTAATCATTTCTATCATTCTTATTCCTTTTTTAAATGAATATATTCCCCAACCGGCAAATAATTTTACGGAAAATATAAGAATGTTTCTCGCAGAAATATGTTACGGCTTATTTTTAGGGATTATTATGCAATTACTCTATTTTGCAATTAATATATGCGGTAACTTTGTCGGACAAGCCTCCGGTTTTGCAAATGCTCAAATATTTGACCCGACAACACAAAACCAATCTATTATCAGTGAAACATTTTTAAGTCTTTTGGCAATCACGGTCATTTTTATAACAGATTTACACCATTTAATGTTGGATGCTGTCATTGACAGCTACTCAATTTGGCCGGCAGGCAGCAACTTACCGACTGATGATATGGCAAAATATCTCAGTACAGTTATGAACGATTCTTTTATTTTGGGATTTAAAATCGGGGCTCCTTTTGTTGCTTTCATATTGATTTTTTATACCGGTATGGGGCTACTCTCACGTCTGATGCCGCAATTAAATATTTTCTTTTTATCATTACCTTTACAAATATACTTAGGATTAGGACTACTTTTAATGACGTGTCCGGTAATGATTATGTGGTTCTGCCACTATTATGAATCTCATCTAACGCAATTAATCAGATAGAGGATACATTATGACAGCCCCTGAAGAAGAAGATGAATCCTCAAAAACAGAAGAAGCCTCCGAACATAAAAAACAAAAGGCCAAAGAAGAAGGTAATGTTGCGCTTTCTCAAGACGCTAAAAGTTTTATTATGTTATTGGGTATGTTATTCGTGGTTTGGCTTCTTTTTCCGATTATGGGCAAATGGTATCTGACAGATTTTTCCTATCTGATTACAGATGTAGATTCGGTTCCGACGGATGAAAAACATCTTCGATTTCTTTTCAAAAACATAACGATTTCTTTTTTTAAGATTATGGCGGTTCCTTTTCTTCTTCTGATGATTTTAGGCATTTTTGCAAGCATCGGACAAACCGGTTTTATTTTTGCCCCCAAAAAACTGGAGCCGAATTGGGATAAACTTAACATATTTACCGGCCTAAAAAAATTCATTACCATGCAAAAAATTTTCGACAGTTTAAAAGGAATTGTTAAAATCACCGTTATCGGATTCATCGGGCTTTTGGTTATCAGGCCTTATTTACCTGATGCCAATTTAATGCCGGATATGTCAATCGGCGGGATTTTAGGACTGACTCATAAAATAATTGTGTTGCTGATATTCACAGTTGTCTGTGCGACATTAATTATTGCTCTTGCCGATTTTGCTTATCAGAAGTATAGTCATTTAAAGAAATTAAGAATGACCAAACAGGAAGTTAAAGACGAATACAAACAAACAGAAGGAGATCCGCTCGTCAAATCAAAAATCAGACAGGTTCGAATGGAACGTGCACGCCATCGTATGATGGATAATGTTCACAAAGCCGATGTCGTTATTGTCAACCCGACTCACTTTGCCGTCGCTTTAGAGTATAAAATGGAAACAATGGAAGTTCCGGTTGTTGTTGCAAAAGGGGTTGACTATATGGCACAAAAGATAAAAGAAATTGCAAGGGAGGATGAAATTCCTATTGTCGAAAACCCTCCGCTCGCACGAGCCTTGTATGCCAGTGTTGATATTGATGAACCAATTCCTACTGAACACTTTAAAGCCGTAGCCGAGGTAATTGGATATGTTATGCAACTCAAGAACCCCCAGACCTGATAAGTTACTCCAAAGAAGACTTATCACCTTATCTTATTCGCTTATTGCACTCACAATAGCGTTAATATCTTTTTTACTTTATCCGGATTACCGCTTGCTGTCTGTTTTATGCTTTATTTTACTGACGGTTATTTGTTTTATTTTAACTTTTAAAACGATTAATGCTGCAGAAAAAGCAATCAGTTACGGCGGGTTTGCCAATGAATTGATGAAAAATGATTTTGAAATTTTACGAATCGACAACGCAAAATTGGAACCTGTTTTGCAGAATGATCTAGCCGCCGATTTTTTTAGAGATGCCCCAATCGTCAGTTTTTTAGAGCAGCATTTAACAAATAATACCAACAATCAGATGGCTTTTTCTCGCCTAAAATCTGCTTTATTAAATTTAACAAGTGATACCGTTACTTTAAATTTAAATATACATCATGAGGACAATACCGTTTTCACCCCTGAAAGCTATTTTGAGGTTAGTATTCGCCCTATCTATCTCAAAAAAACAGATATTTTTACGGGACGTTTTTCAATAAAAGCCATAAAAAAATATTGTTATATTCTGTGGCGCTTAAAAGATATTTCCGCGCGTCACAATATGGAACAAATTTTCCAAGATGAACGTAAATCCCTGCACGATTTTTTAGATTACCTGCCCGTTGGTCTTTTTACTTGCCGCAGTGACTATTATATCGAATATTGCAACCATACTTTTGCCAACCTGCTGGGCTTAAATCGTGAGGACTTAGTCAGTCATAACTTAAAAGACATTATTGCTCATCACAGTTCCCCACCTCCTCTGCAATCTCATTGGAGCGGCAACATCTATTTCTCAAATTCAAATAATGAAAAATGTGAATTTTTTGTCACTCAGGAGAGTTTTCGCGATGACAAAGACATCAAATTTCATTGTGTTGCCTTAAATAATATCCCCAACGATACGGATTTAAAACAACATTTAGATAAGTCGCTTGATGAAATTAATTGGCTGTTTGATAATGCCCCTGTCGGTATCGGATTTATCGGAACAGACGGACAAATATTGGATTGTAATGCCAATATTGCTCTCTATTTTAATGCGACCAAGGATAATCTTATTCATCACAATCTTACCGACTTTATCAATCAGGAAGATATTTCTTTGTTAATGCATTTAATTGAAGAACTCCAAAAAGATCAGGAACATAACTTCAGCCAAGAATTACGCTTTAAAGTAGATGGCGCAGATAAAGTTGCTTCTCTTTATCTGCAACCGATGCAATCATTACATACAAACCAACAAGAATTAAAAGGTTTCGTTTTTTATCTTATTGACGCGACACAACATAAAAAACTTGAATTACAATACGCACAAGCCCAAAAAATGCAAGCTTTAGGACAAATGGCCGGTGGTGTTGCACATGACTTTAACAATTTATTGACGGCAATGATAGGTTTTTGCGATTTATTGTTACAAAGGCACGGTGTCGGAGACCCCTCTTTCACAGATTTAATGCAAATCAAACAAAACGCTAACCGAGCAGCTGCTTTAGTTCGTCAACTTTTGGCTTTTTCAAGACAACAACCGCTTAAGCCAAAACTCATAGATGTCACCGAAAACTTTGTTGAGTTATCACAACTCTTAAAACGTGTTTTAGGTGAACAAATTACGCTTAAATTCAACCATAGTGCGGATCTTGGCTATGTGAGAGTAGATCCGGTCCAATTTTCACAGGTTTTCTTAAATTTAGCGGTTAATGCCAAAGATGCAATGAACGGACGAGGAACATTAACAATTACAACACGTATTGAAAATTTATCCCAGCCTTATCAATTTGGAGCGGATACCATCGCTCCGGGGGAATTTGTTGTTATTGATGTCCACGACACCGGATGCGGTATTCCGATAGAAAATCTTAATCGTATTTTTGAACCGTTTTTCTCAACCAAGCAAAATGTTGTCGGTTCCGGAACAGGACTTGGTCTGGCTATGGTTTACGGTATTGTCAGACAAACCGAAGGCTTTATTAAAGTGGAAAGCATTGTCGGAAAAGGAACAACATTCTCCGTTCATTTGCCTCGTTTTGATAAAGAGCCGGAGCAGCAAGAATCAACAGAAACAAAAGAAATTATCACAGATAAAACAGGAACCCCCGTTTTAACCGTTCAAGAAAGAACAACTTCTCCGGTTGGTGTTAATCAAAAACTGATTTTCGGTTTAAACGTATCCGCTTTAGATCGGCACAATACCGAAAATTCAAACACAGACTCAAATGTTCGTATTTTATTTGTTGAAGATGAGGATTCGGTCCGTACTTTTGCCCTGAGAGCCTTAAAGAAAAAAGGATACGATGTTATTGGTTGCAATTCAGCGGAAAATGCTTTAGAAAAGTTGGAAACAGATAAAAACTTTAATTTGCTGATTACGGATATGGTTATGCCCGGAATGAGCGGAGCAGAACTGGCCGGCATTGCTCATGAACAAATTCCTGATATTAAAATTATTTTAGCTTCAGGTTATTCAGAGGAACTGGCCCGTAAAGAACTTCCTGATGCCAATAAATTTGCATTTATGGCAAAACCGTTCAGTTTAGGTGATTTAACAAAAAAAGTTTTTGATGTCTTAAATGAACAATAGGTTTTAATTGATGTCTGACGCAGAACAAATTGCCTTTAATTTTTCTCCGCACCCTTATTTAGGGCGCGAAGACTTTATGGTATCGAGTTGCAATGCCGAAGCTGTCAAAATCGTTGATACTTGGCCTGATTGGCCTTTTTTTGCCGTTTGTTTGTATGGACCAAACGGATGTGGCAAAACACATTTAAGTCGTATTTTTTCCGATAGAATATCCCTGCTGACACACTATCCATACAGAATTCCGTACATTCAAGCAGAAAATTTAACCTTAGAAATGCCCTTCGAATTATTTCAACAAAATCGTTGCTTGATAGTTGAAAATTTAAATGAAAACATTCATCAGGAAGCTATGTTTCACTTATATAACTTATATCGCAATGAAGGCGGCTTTATCTTATTTACGGCAGAAGAAGCCCCTGCTCGTATGCATTTCAGCCTGCCGGACTTGCAATCTCGTTTAAATATCATTCCCTCAATAGAAATCGGCGAACCTGATGACGAAATGCTTTCTGCCCTTATCCTCAAACTATTTGCAGACAGACAATTAAAGGTCTCTCCTGAAATTATTAATTATATGCTCCATAATATGCAACGCTCTTTTAATTACTGTAACAAACTCGTTTCTGAAATTGATAATATTTCTTTAGCCAGAAAGCGAGCTGTTTCTGTGAGTATTGTAAAAGAAGCGCTTAATACTTTAAATAACGCAGCTCAAGGTGAATTATTCAATGACTAAAAGACTACCTCTGACATCTGTTTCTTTTTGGCAATTATATAGTTTTCTAACCATCCTTTTATATGGTTGGTTCTTTTTTTCCGAATGCCTGAACGATAAAATTTTATGGTACGGCTTGCCGATTATTTTTATTATCCTTTGGCAAAGTTTATTTATTCTTTTCAGCTTGCTGCTCTCACACCGCTACGGTAAAGTCATCGGACAATTATTATTGATTTGCAATGCCTTTGTTTTTTACTTTATGTATGCTTATCATACGCCTATTGACGATATTATGATAATGAATGCCTTACAAACAGATAAGGCTGAAGCTTCTGAACTGATTAATGTTAAATTATTTCTGATTGTTTTTCTGTTTGGTCTTATCCCTGTCCTGTGTTTAGCCTTTTTAAGAATCAAAATTGATACCTTCAAAACGATAATTAAACATATAGCCATCAGTCTTTTGATTATTATTGTCAGTGGCGGAATATTTTATAGAACAACCAATATTTTTCTACATCGTTTTAAATACAATCTGCCTTATTTACCCCCCATTAATTACCTGATAGGGACAGGCGAAGTATTAATCAAAGAAATGACACCGAAACCACCTCTCCGCCGTATCAGTACGGATATTACGCCTGCTCCGATTGCTGATAAACCTAATTTAATTATTTTTATTATGGGAGAAACATCGCGCGCAGCTAATTTTTCTCTCAATGGCTACTCACGCCCAACCAATGAAGCGTTAATGCCTTATTTAGATAATATTGTATATTATCCGAATACACAAGCCTGCGGAACTTCAACCGCCGTTTCCGTTCCTTGTATTTTTTCTGTGTACGATCGCAAGCATTATAAAATCGGAAGCGAAAAATATACGGAAAATATTTTAGATATTTTCAAAAAAAGCGGCTACAAAATTGCTTGGCTTGATAATGACGGCGGTTGCAAAGACGTTTGCACCCGAGTCAGATACGAAAAACCATGCGATGCCAAGACTTGTCTTGATGATATATTGCTTGAAAATCTTAAACAAAAACTTGAAAAGATAACGGATAATCAACTGATTGTTCTGCATACCAGAGGAAGCCACGGTCCGTCATACCATTTACATTATGATGAAGAAAGCAATATTTATCAACCGATTTGCACACAATATGATATATGGAACTGCCCTCAGGAAGAATTGATTAACGTCTATGATAATACAATTCATTATGTTTCAAAATTTATTGCCAATACCATAGAAATACTAAAATCGTTAGAAGATAAATACAATCCGGTGCTTATTTATACTTCGGATCACGGAGAATCTCTCAATGAAAACGGCATATATTTACACTCGGCACCTTATGAAACAGCCCCCAAGGGACAAACGGAAGTGCCTATGTTGGTTTGGCTCCCCAAAAATAATGCTTACGGATACAACATCACCTGCTTGAAAAATGAAGCCATAGCCAATAAGCACAGCCACGATAACATTTTCCACAGTTTGCTGGGGTTGAGCGGAATAAAAAGTGAACATTATCAAGCAAACTTGGATATTTTTGCCGGTTGCAAATAAAAAAGTCGGCATAAAGCCGACCTTTTTATTTACCGTAGACGATGACGTAGACATCATCACCTTTATAGGCAAAAATATATTTCACCTTATGCCCCTTAAACGGTTCTCCGGCCTCAGCCCACACACCGTCTATATACGACGGCAGCTGATTTACAACTCTCGTTAATCCTTTCGAACCAACGAGATACTCCTGAGATAAATCGGGGCTTGCAATATAATAAACCCCGTCAATTATCCCACACGGGCAAGCATCTCCACCGGTTGTATTTTCCAAACGAAAGCAAGAAAATATTGAAAAAACAATAAACTAATAAAAGGTATTATAATACCGTCATTCATTTTATTGAAAAATAATAATTTTTTGTTGTTGACATTATTTTTTTTTCAAGTATATTCACACACGAATAAAAACAACCATCTTTTATAAAGAGAGAAGATTATGAACCAAACTTATGCAACAAAAGCATCAGACATTGAAAGAAAATGGTACGTTCTCGACGCTGAAGGTGTTGTTCTCGGCCGTTTAGCTGCTGAAGTTTCTAAACTTTTGCGCGGTAAACACAAACCGAGCTACAGCCCGAACTTAGACTGCGGTGACTATGTTATCGTTATCAATGCTGATAAAGTCAAATTAACAGGCAGAAAATTAACCGACAAAAAGTATTTCAAACATACCGGCTGGATTGGCGGTATTAAAGAAACAACTGCCGGTAAAATTTTAGCCGGTCGTTTCCCTGAGAGAGTTATCATCAAAGCTGTTGAACGTATGATTTCTCGTAACCCTCTGGGGCGTCAACAAATGACAAAATTAAAAGTTTATGCAGGTTCTGAACATCCGCATACAGCACAAAATCCGGAAGTTTTTGACATCGCTGCTAAAAACGAAAAAAATAAAAGGAGCGAGTTATAATGGCTGAAAAAATTGAATCATTAAAAGATATTAAAAGCGCTTCAAAAGCATCTAAAGCAAGTGCTACCGGCTCTGAAGCTACAACTCGCAAACCAAATCGCGACAAACAAGGTCGTTCTTATGCAACAGGTAAAAGAAAAGACGCTGTTGCTCGCGTATGGATTAAACCGGGTAAAGGAAATATCACGATTAACGAAAAATCTGTTGATCAATACTTTGCTCGTCCGGTTTTGAAGATGATTATCAATCAACCGTTTGAAATCACCAACCGCGTTAACGAATTTGACGTTGTTTGCACGGTTAAAGGTGGCGGATTATCCGGTCAGGCCGGTGCTATTAAGCACGGTATTTCTAAGGCTTTGAACGAGTATGAACCGGAATTAAGAGCTGTTTTGAAAAAGGCTGGCTTCTTAACACGTGATGACCGTGTTGTTGAACGTAAGAAATTCGGTAAAGCAAAAGCAAGACGCTCTTACCAATTCTCAAAACGTTAATCTGTTACGTTACGTTTTTACGAAAGACCGCTGTTCAGCGGTCTTTTTTTTGTGTTCTATAATCCGCTGATGCCTCTTGACTCCTGACTTATTTTGCTTAAATCTAAAAGCAAGAAATATCTTTTAAGAGAGCAAAAATGTCAAAAGAGATAAAACACAAACATAAGCACCCGCACTTTGAACCTCACATTGCCCCTCTCCAGCCGCACGAGCAAGAATATCACCACGAACACGAACATCACCACGGCTTATGCCATCACCATCACGGCGAGGTCAGTGAAAAATCTGTGCGTCTGTTGCTGATATCATTTGCAATTAATATGCTCTTGTCGGTGGTAGAAATTATCGGCGGTTTCATCGCCGGCAGTGTTTCTCTGATTGGTGATGCTCTCCACAACACATCAGATGCCTTATCAATTTTGATTGCCGTTATTGCCTTCAAAATCGGTCATAAAAAAGCCTCTCCCAAATATACTTACGGATTTAAGCGGGCGGAAATCATCGGCGGCTTTGTCAACCTGATTTTGCTCTTTATTTCCGGTATTTACTTATTCATCGAAGGGATTGAGCGCCTGATAAAACCCGAACAAATCGACGGCATGGTTATCATCTGGATTTCCGTTTTAGCGCTTGTTATTGATACCATAACAGCCAAAATCTCGCATCAAGACTCCCATCACAATACCAATATGAAAATGGTTTTTATTCATAATTTGGCTGATGCACTCGGTTCTGTCGGTGTTATTATTTCCGGTTTATGCGTTGTTTGGTTTGATATTTATCGTATGGATGGAATCATCGCCCTGCTCATTGCCTTCTATATGATTTTTCAGGCGGTTATTTCTTTTCCGAAAATCGTTAATATTTTAATGAATGCCGCTCCGGATAATATCGACATAGAAGAAATAAAAAAGGCTATTCTTAAAATAAAAGGGATTAAAGGTATACACCACATTCACCTTTGGTGCATCAATGAATATGATGTTTCTTTGGAGTGTCACGTTGAAGCCGATGATTTAAACCTTACCCCCCAAATAGCAAAATTACTCAAAGATAAATTTGAGATAACCCACTGCAATATCCAAATTGAAAACAGCAAATGCTGCTCACAATGCCATTTATAAATTTTCTGGAATTAAATGAATAACGACATACTCGGATTTAGTTCCTGTTTTAAATTTAATTGCCCAATCTGAAATACCTGATGTGACAATAAAGTCTGTTTTTTCACGCCGCTCATGACCATAAATACGATCATTGGCACCAATCCATTGACCAACCCGATTAAACGGAAACAATTGCCCGCCGTGTGTATGTCCGGACAAAACCAAATCAACCTCGGCAATTGTTTGTTTGGCATAATCTGTAGGCTGATGGTCAGCAACGATCATATATTTAGTTTTATCCAAATTTTGCACTAATTCACTCATTGACTTACGGTATCCTGAATGTTCTTTAACTTCGGAATAATCCCGACGTCCGATAATATAAAAAGCATCTGCCACCAACTCTGTTTCATCACGCAAAACCTTAACCCCATTTCTTTCAAGTTCTGCCACCAATTCATCTCCGCTAAAGCCTCGATGCTCCGGCCCGTAATAACCCTTATCGTGATTACCGAAAACAAAATAAACACCATAAGTCGTTTTCATTTGCCCTAAACTGCGACAAGTTTCTATCATATCCTGACGAGTTGTTCCATCATCAACAAAATCACCGGCAACAATTACAACATCAGGATTCTGTGCTTGCATTGCTGAAATATGTTTAGCAAAACCGTCTGCGTGAAAAGTTGTTCCGGTATGAGAATCGGCAAACATTACAATCTTAAGGGGCATACGCAACTTGGCTGTTGTAAAAGTATAATCTGTCTGCCAAACATGATAGTCCAAGTACCAACCGACAGATAGCGCGACTATACTCAAAACAATGGCAGAGATACCGGCATAATAATAATCAAACGTTTTTTTTCTATATCTGATAATCAGAGCCGATATAAAATCACACACCAGCCAAATCATAGCAAAATAGACCACACAGACAATTGCATTCATAAAATTCAGTAAGAACCCGATCAGATAAAAGACACCGAAAACAATCAGAACGCTCACCCAAAATTTCTGCTTTTTCTTTCCTTTAGAAAGTTTTTCCATAAAATAAAATCGAGAAACACGATTACACAAATAAAACAACCCTAAAAGTGTTATTCCAAGGGTTGTCCACATAATGATCATCCACATCAGCATAGTTTTTAAAATCCTTTAGTCATAAGTCATAAGGATATTATATTTTTTAGAGTCAGCTCTAAGTCAAGCATAAAATAAAAATTATAAATTTACATCAACTTCCGCAATTGCCTTTTGCATTATAGAGGCTTCATCGGCACCGATAATATCAAGTCCATCTGCCTTAAAAAATTGCGTTTTTTTAACACCAAACAAAGTTGTTGCCAATGCTTTAATATAACCATATCCGAAATTATGTTCATCAATATAACCACCGGCCGTTGTAACATAAATCAATTTGTCCGCCTTGCACAAGCCCTCTATTTTACCGTTTTTGCCATAGCGAAAAGTAATTCCGACAATACTGATCGCCTCGATAAAACATTTCAGCATTGCCGGAAAAGATAAATCCCAAAACGGCGCAGCAACAACAATTAAATCAGCCTGAGCAAATTGTCGGGCATAACGAAAAATCGGATGATCATAATTTTGTTGTGACAATAGCTCTGCGCGCTTGGCTAAGCTCTGTTCACTCAGTGGTTGAATATTTTCTTGTGCTAAATTAATTTCAGTGACCTGCCCGTTTAACTGTTGCAAAACTTCTTTTGCCAAACGATGTGTCCGTGAATTTTTCCGTACACAGGCATCTATAAACAAAACATTCATTATTTTTCCCCTTTTTTTCGGCCCGTTTATCATGAATGATATTTAGTCATTTTTGATGAATTTTCAAATAAATTATTTGAACAAATATCCGATAACTCAGATTTTTCAAATTTTACTTTTTTTATCGTGAAAATCAAACAAATATCACTATTTTATAATAAATCATTGACAAGCATCAGGTTGGCGCATTAAAAATAATAAGATATTTTTTATAAGAGGAGAAAGAATTATGAAAAAGGTACTGTCCGCAAAAAAACAAAACAATGAAAAAGTTTGTACTTTGATTGAAAAAACGAAACCGTATCGCTACTACATTTTAGTTGCTATTATCGCCTTTTTATCCGGTTTTATTATCAAAAGCGTTACGACAAATCCATCAAAAATTAATACTGCAGCTATTGTTGATGTCCAAAAATTAATTAATAACTCGGCAGATATCAAAGAACTCCAAGCCGATATTGCAAAAAAACAAGAAGATTTGCAAAAATGGGTTAAAGAAGCACATGATAAAATCAGTAAATATAAAGAAGGGGATGCAAAAAAGAAACTGATTGCCGAGTATGAAGCCGAATTTGAACAAAAACAACAAGAAATTCAAAATGAATACAATGAAAAATTAAGCCAAATTGATAAAAAAGCCACCAAAGTTATAAATAAAGTTTCAAAATCTAAAGGCTATGGCATTGTCTTAACAAAAAGTTCCGTCATTACCGGAGGATCGGACATTACGGATGAAATTATCGATATTTTAAAATAAAAATATGTCCCTTTCAAAATCCTCCTTTTCTTAAAGGAGGATTTTTGTTATATACTTTGGATAAGGAGAACGATATGCCTGAAAATTTCACAATACGAGCTGCCCGTTATGATGATATAGAAAACATTCTTAAAGTAAATCAAAGGGCATGGGATATTTCATATCAAGGCTGTATTCCGAACAATATTCTACAGGAACGTCATCACACATTTCCGGAGCGCCTTACAAAATGGCAAGCCTCTTGGCACGATAAAATCAGTTTTGTTGCTGAAATTAACGGACAAATCATCGGAGAAACAACGGGAGCTGCTCAAGCTTTAACAAACGAGTGCGACTGTCTTCTCAATACGCTTTATGTTCATCCTGATTATCAAGGACAGGGCATCGGTAAAGCCTTGTTCTTAAAATTTACCGAAAAAATGAAAAAACTCAATAAACGCAAATTGGAAATTCATACGCTTTATCGGGGAATACCGGATAATAAAGGCATCGCCAAAGCCGGACCGTCTATTGGCTTTTATAAGAAAATGGGCTGTACTTTAACCGAAATTTATGACACCCACCCCTTAGGAATGATTGACGTCCTGATGATTAAGGAAATAATCTAATATTAAAAATATTTGCACAAAACTATAGACAAAAAAAGCTAAATATACTATAATTAAATTAATTATCAAATTTTTTACTTTATTATATTTAATAAAAGAGGAGAAAACCTATGACAGATTCTTATACTGATTTATACCAATTTGATGAAAATAATGAAGATTATATAGACGATACAGAACATGGTACTCAATTTAAAATTTCAGAATCCTTTGAAGAATTAACTGACAAACTCAAAAAGAGTATGAAAACCGGATTAATCTCTAATATTTTAGCAACAACAATAAACAATTTAGAAAAAAATCATTATAAAGGTGAAACTTTTTCTGTTGACAAAAACGATAATAGCCTCACTTTTTATCATTCATTAGATGATAATCCTAATGATTTTGATAGAATATCTCTCTATGAAGGTTGCATTGAGTTAATATATAGTAGAGAAGATATCCTTGACCACAATAACAGTGTATTAGAATCTATAACAGTAACACCTAATAAAAAAGGTGGTTGCACAGTCAAAGGTGATTGCGATTTATTAACAGATTTTAAGTATTTAAATATCTTTGATGGCGTAAGAAACGAAATGACCTATATTCCTCATTCTCTTATAAATTCAGAAACAAAAGAAAAACTTGACGATGATAAATTATTAAAAGTAAAAAAAGATTCGATTATTATTCAGGAAAAGATAGGCGCAACTAAAGAACGCTTAAACAATATCCGAAACAATTCTATTCGTACTGGCATTGCTATGAGCAAAGAACGAGGCTATACTCATATGTCTGAAGATGAACGATTGCAGTTAATAGCGACCAAAAAACTTCAAAACCGCAACTGGAAAGAATAAAACAAGAGCCGTACAAATAAAATCATATTCAAAAATACAAAAAGCCCTCGCATTTTCACACGAGGGCTTAAATTTTGATGTAATTAAACTATTATACGAGAAAAATAGTAAGATTTAAGAGTGAAAAAAGCGCAGCGTAGATAGACCTACGTGAGCATTTTTTCTGCTCGCAAAATCTGCCCTAGTTTTCCGTAGAATTGTTTAATTTAGCTTGCTTCTTAGCCTCATCATCAGTTCTTGCCACATTAACAAGAATCTTTTGAGAAACTTCAGGATGCAAGTTCAATTTAACTTCATAAACACCAAGGTCTTTAATCGGTTTTTCCAAATAAACGCAACGGCGTTCCACATCGAAACCGGCTTCTTTAATGGCAGAAGCAATGTCACGAATGGTAACAGAACCGTATAATTGACCTGTTTCAGCAGCTTGACGAATCAAAACAGCACTGAAACCTTTCAAAGCCTCGGCTTTCTTAGAAGCTTCATCAAACAAAGCTTTGTTATGAGCTTCTAACTCTGCTTTCTGTTTTTCAAAAACGGCTTTGTTGGCATCAGTAGCACGCAAAGCTTTATTTTGAGGTAAAAGATAATTACGAGCAAAACCGTTCTTAACATTAACGATATCACCCATCTTACCTAATTTTTCAACATGTTCTAAAAGGATAATTTCCATAATCACTCACTCCTTTATTACATAGCAACATAAGGAAGAAGGCCGATATAACGAGCACGTTTAATAGCGCGAGCCAACTCTCTTTGTTTTTTAGCTGATACAGATGTGATACGACTAGGAATAATCTTACCTTTCTCAGAGATGTAACGAGAAAGCAACTTAACATCTTTGTAGTCGATTTTCAGACCGTCTTCACCTGAAAACGGACAAGATTTTTTTCTTTTAAAGAAAACTTGTTTAGCCATAACGTCACTCCTTATTCTTCGACTGCAGATTCTTTATCGCTATTGATTGAAGAAAATTCTTCGACCTTAATTGTCATATAGCGGATAATATCTTCGTTAACACGCATTACACGCTCATACTCTGCAATAGCAGAAGCGGGAGCTGCAATATTCAAAATAACATAGTGACCTTTACGGTTTTTCTTGATGCGATAAGCAAGGTTTTTCAAACCCCAATTATCAACGCGAACAACCTCGCCGCCTTCTTTTTTAATAACATTGCTCAAATCTTCAACAATGTTGTTAACCTGAGAAGCGCCGAGATCCTGACGTGCAATCAGCACGCTTTCATAATTAGCCATATAAATATCTCCTTATGGATTCTCAACAAATGGATTTATGCAAGCATAAATCCGGTTAATGTATAGCCGAAAAATTCATCTTTCCGGCAAGGGACGAGTGGCACTATACTCTATTTTTCTTATTTTTCAAGCATTTTCTTCTGTAATTTAAAGATAATTTTAATCTTTTTAGGTTAGGGTTTAAAAGAAATTATTAGGAAAAACAGAAATGACCTTAAGTAAAGCAGTAGCTGGTATCGCCTTAATAGGCACATTGAACGCATGCGGTTTCATCTCGGAATATCGTGGAAAAACCGAATACGTTCCTGTTACTGCACCGCAAAAAGAAACAGAAATTTATCTTCAGGAGCCATTCACTCGTGTGATTGCTCGTTGTTATGCTACGGCCGAATATGCCGCAGATGCCTGTGCCAAAACTTTTGAACAAAAAGGCTATGTTCGTTTTTCAAATATCCCTTACAAGACGGCACGTTATGATTTTCTGACAAAAGACACATATCCTACCCGTCGCTGGCGAGAACATGAACGGACCCCTCGTTGGTAATTTTTAAGCGGGGAAAAAATGCTATCCAGAATAAACACTGTCACCTTTAACGGATTAGAAACCCTCCCCGTTGATTTACAAGTACAAATTTCCTCCGGATTACCGAACTTTACAATTGTCGGCTTACCCGACAAGGCCATTGCCGAGAGCAAAGAACGTGTTCGCTCGGCAATTCAATCTCTCGGGTTGAGTTTACCGGCAAAACGCATTACCATTAATTTATCACCGGCTGATTTACTGAAAGAAGGATCTCACTTTGATTTACCCGTCGCTCTGGGTATTTTGAGTTGTATGGGCATTATTCCAATCGAAGAATTAAGCGGTTATATCGCTATGGGTGAACTGAGTTTAGACGGTAGCATTGTTTCTGTTAACGGCGTTCTTCCCGTGGCAATGTATGCCAACCGTACAGACAAGGGATTGATTTGTCCTCAAAAGCAAGGAGGTGAAGCCGCTTGGTCTGGTTTGAAAGATATTATAGCGGCACCGGATTTAATTACCTTAATTAATCATTTTAAGGGCGTATCCCTGCTCACCGCCCCTCACCCTCAACCGCCTAAAGCACCGAGTAAACATCTGGATATGTCTGATGTTAAGGGGCAAGAGAGTGCTAAACGAGCTCTGGAAATAGCCGCTGCCGGCGGACACAATTTATTAATGGTCGGACCTCCGGGTTCCGGAAAATCTATGTTGGCAGCAAGATTACCGAGTATTCTCCCACCTTTAACACCGGAAGAAGCCCTAGAAACAAGTATGATTCATTCTGTAGCCGGAACACTTAAAGAAAGCGGATTATGTTTTGAACGTCCGTTCCGTGATCCTCACCACAATGCCTCCACACCGTCATTGGTCGGTGGTGGCAGAAAAGCAAAACCGGGCGAGATTTCTTTAGCACATAACGGTGTTTTATTCTTAGATGAATTACCCGAATTTGATCGAGCAACACTGGAAGCTTTACGACAACCTCTTGAAAACGGCTATATAAGTATTGCCCGTGTTAACACACATGCCGTTTATCCGGCAAAATTCCAATTAATCGCGGCAATGAATCCTTGTCGGTGCGGAAATCTCGGAATACCTGAGTTGGCTTGCCCGCGTGCTCCGAAATGTGCTCTTGAATATCAATCTAAAATTTCAGGCCCGTTACTTGACAGAATTGATATACATATAGAGGTTCCGGCCGTCAGTCCGTGGAAATTAAGTGAAGGGCGCTCCGGTGAAAACTCGGAAAGTATCAGAAACCGCGTTATTGCTGCTCGAAATATTCAAAAACAACGTTTTTTAGAATTGGGAATAACCAATTTATCCACAAATGCGGAACTCAAAGGACAAATTTTAGAAGAGGCAGCACCCCTCGAAAATGACGCAAAAACATTACTTGTAACGTTTGCTGATAAGAATCATCTCTCGGCAAGAGCCTATCATCGAACTTTACGGTTAGCAAGAACAATTGCGGACTTGCAAAATAGTTCAAACATTCTTAAAATACACATTGCTGAGGCATTGTCATACCGTCATACAGTGCCTGAATCATAAGGAATATACGGGAGCACAAATAAGAATGAAATCTATAAAATCCGCGCCATTACTTTTATTATCCGTTTTATTAGCCGCCAGTACGGCCTTGAGTGGCAATAGTTTTGCCGCTTGTTCTTCCTGCGGAAAATCGCAAGCACCTGCTGCTCCCGCACCTCAGTACCAAACAGCATCATCTCTGTCTGATGATTATATTATCGAGCCGACAACAAATCGTGTTATCTCAAGGCATACTATTTTTGAAACAAACCGCCCTCGCCCTGTTGTTAAAAGGAGCTTATTCGGCCCTGCTCACGTTGTAGACGCCCCCGATTCTCAAGATTGGAGAACCGTTGCAAGAGGTCCGATTTTCGGGGATAACGACTGCTCTCGGGAAGGAGGCCCGATTTTCGGGGATAATACCTGTACCAAGCGTAAATGCGGTGGCGCTATGTTTGGTCCGCAAACTTGTGAAAAGCCTGATTTACCTTGCGAAAGCTGTGAAAAGAAAGTTCTTCCTCCGGCACCGCAACGTGCCTACATTCAAAATTTCAAAGAATTACCGCCGGAACCTGTTTTTGAGCGGATTCATAAATGTTCTGACTTAGCCCCTATCCAGCTGGAGTGGGTTGATTTCAGATTACCGGATAAAAACAGCGAAAGTTATTCTCGTAAACTGGGAAATTATCGTTTCCGATTATTCGGCTGCCGTCGTTTTTCTAAAAACACAATGCTGAATGAAGGCCGCATCATTCAAAAAGATATGCAATTCATAGATATCTTTGAAGATCTCGTTCGTGATTGCTATAATATTGTTAAAGTTCCAAATGATTTATGTTTAAGAGATCAGGATTACGAAGCGCCTGAATATATTCTTACAGCCGAAATAACAGACTATTTTATGAATGTCTGTGACGGGTATGATTGGGATAATGCCGAAAAAACGGATAAAAGAACAGGTTCGGCAGAAATGACCGTAACATGGCGGTTACTTGATTTAACCAAAACCAAAGTTATCTGGAAAGGGGAAACAACCGGTTACAGCGATTTAGATGACGGTCTTTACAACGGCGAGATGGATTTAATTGAGCGCGCTTTTGCTGATGCCGTTCTTAATTTAAAAGGAATGCCTGAATTTGAAGATCAGTTAGCTCAACGCGTTCCGGCTGAAGTTATTGCACAGCAAAAATCAACGTTATTAGCTATTGAACAGGCTTCAGATCCGATTAAATGTAAGATTGATATTCCGCAAGCGACCTCTTGTCCGATTCCTGCTGATATGGATCCGGATATGCAACAATGCACAATGCCTGCAGAAATAGTTCAATACGGTCCTCAAGATTTTGATACCATTCCGCTTGAGAGCATTCCGTTAGTTAATAATGAGCCCATTATTAATACGGAACCGGCACCTTATATTGAGGAAACAAACAATATGTGCTACGGGAATATAGATAACAGTTACCCTTACCAAGAATGTGACGGAACATTGGTTAACTATATTATGCCAACGGAAAACGCCTGCGATAATCCGATGTTTGCTTACACCGGTGAAGGCTGCGATCCTTCTCTAAACAGCTTTATGATTGTTAAGCAAGAATGCATTCCGTTTGAAAAAGTGATTGAAGAACCGGCTCCGCAAATATGTTTATTTGAAGAACCTCTTGTCACAATCGGCGGTATCAGCAAAGACAGTGGGTATGTCATTCCTGAAACGGAAGTTATTGAGCCCGTTCAAGAGGTTAAACCAACTGCGGATTGGCAACCCTATACGGAAGAAACCGTTATGCGTGAACCGAAAAAGATTGTTGAAGAAGGCAATTACAGAACAGCAGATCATTTCTGTATTGAAAACATTGCCCCGTTCCCTGATATGCGTCCTGAAAATCTATACCGTGTACGTGCATCAATGATGTCTGTTAAGGATAAAAACGGAAAACAAAGCGCCGGCTTGTTGATTGCAGATGATTTGATTTTAACTTCTGCAGATGCTGTTGACGAATCTGTTCCGACCTATGAAATTGAAACAATCAACGGCGTTAAAGCCACAGCCAACATTGTTCGCGTCAACGTCAAGAAAAATATAGCTTTACTCAAGACCACCAGTAAAATGGAATTTCGTCCGTTATCATTGAATTTGGATTTACCTCCGGTTGGACAAGGCGGTTATATGTCTCTTGGTTTGCTCAATAATGCCGAAGGTGAAAATTATCTGGATGATAAGGGTAAAATCAAAGGCTACCGGTATTCAGATCAAATGGGAACGGAAATTATCACCGATACTTTTGTTCAAACAGTCAGCTCCGGTGGTGCTTTGATTGATGAAAAGGGTGTTATTAACGGTTTGGCATCACATAATCAAAAATTTGACGATAAAGGTGATTTGTTCTTACCTATTCAAGATGCCATTAACAGTGTCGGATTAGAAGTATGCGGACAGGCAGAACCCTTTAAACAAGCCCCGATGGCTGTTAAACCCGTATCCTCAGCTATTGACAACTACAAAGGTTCAAAAGAACCGGCGGTAATGGCTAAAAATAAACGCAAATAATAAAAAACTCCCCATTGGGGGAGTTTTTTATAAAATTACTTGCATTAAACCTCAAACATTCCTACATACTATAATATTAATAAAGGACAAAAGGAATATCAGATGACAACCATTTTATGCATTCGAAAAGGTAATGAAGTACTTATGGCCGGTGACGGACAAGCCACTTTAGGCGAGGCCATCGTTTTTAAGTCAAAATCCATAAAAGTACGACGCATCGGTAATGGAAATATTATTGCCGGATTTGCCGGAGCTGCGGCAGACGGCATAACGCTCATAGAAAGGCTTGAAGCTAAACTTGAAAAACACGCCAATCAACTCAAGCGAGCAGCAGTTGAGTTGGCTAAAGACTGGCGAATGGATAAATATTTACGCCAATTACAAGCTTTTATGATTGTCGCCGATAAAGATACATCATTAGTCATTTCCGGAACCGGAGAAGTAATGGAGCCGGATGACGGTATTATCGGTATCGGCAGCGGAGGAAACTATGCAATGGCGGCGGCTAAAGCTTTGTATGATATTGAAGGACTATCTTTGGAAGATATTGCACAGAAAGCAATGAAAATTGCCGGTGACATAGATGTTTACACCAACCATAATGTAATTATTGAGAAAGTTTAAGAAAATGAGTGATGTTAATTTCAGCCCAAGAGAAATCGTTTCTGAATTAGATAGATATATCATCGGTCAGGAAGAGGCAAAAAAAGCTGTTGCCATTGCCTTGCGCAACCGTTGGCGCAGAATGCAGCTTTCCGATCATCTCAAAGATGAAATTGTTCCTAAAAATATCCTGATGGTTGGTCCGACCGGTGTTGGAAAAACAGAGATTTCTCGTCGTCTGGCAAAATTGGCAAAAGCGCCTTTTATCAAAGTGGAAGCCACTAAGTTTACGGAAATCGGTTACGTTGGTCGTGATGTAGAATCAATTATTCGCGATTTGGTTGAAATAGCCATTAATAACACCAAAAAAGAAATGAGCAAAAATGTTCAGGCAAAAGCGGAATTAGCCGCCGAAGAAAGAGTTTTGGAAGCGCTAGTCGGAACAGATGCTTCTGAAGAAACGAAACAAAAATTCCGTAAAATGTTACGAGAGAATCAACTAAATGATAAAGAAATAGAAATCAGCATTATAGACAACAGCAACGCCTCAATGCCTACAATTGATATTCCGGGAATGCCGGGAGCACAAATGGGAATGATCAGCCTCGGAGATTTACTGGGCAAACCTTTCGGAAACAAATATAAGACAAAAAAAATGACTGTTGGCGATGCCTATCAGGTTTTAATGGATGAAGAATGTGATAAACTTTTAGACAATGACGCCATTACCCAAACTGCAGTTAAGGCTGTTGAAAATGACGGTATTGTTTTTATTGATGAAATAGATAAGATTACAGGTAAAGACGAACGGCGTGGCGGCGATGTTTCTCGCGAAGGCGTCCAAAGAGATTTATTGCCGTTAATCGAAGGAACAACCGTTAACACAAAGTACGGCAGTGTTAAGACAGATCACATCCTTTTCATCTGTTCCGGAGCTTTTCATTTGGCCAAGCCGTCTGATTTACTGCCTGAATTACAAGGACGTTTACCGATAAGAGTTGAGCTTAAAGCATTGACACACAATGATTTTGTCCGGATTTTAACGGAACCGGAAGCAAATTTAATAGAACAATATGTTGCCCTGCTCGGCACTGAAAACTTTAAACTGAGTTTTTCTCAAGCTGCCATTGATAAAATCGCCGATGTCGCCGTTCAAATCAATGAAAATGTTGAGAATATAGGTGCACGTCGCTTACATACAGTTTTAGAAATTTTATTGGAAGACATCAGTTATACAGCCTCTGAACGAGAAGGCGAGTCGCTTGAAATCACACCAGAAATGGTAACTGAGAAACTGGAAAAATTCACACATAGCAGCGATTTATCGAAATTCATTCTTTAATTTGCCAAAAATTTGCCAAAAAAACTTGTAGCAGACAAAATTTTATGGTACAATAAAGAAAATGTGATGAGGATAAAATGATGAATGGTACTCAGAAAAAATCAGAAACGACTAAACCGCAAAAGTGGTATGCTAAAATACCACCGCTTATGAAAAAAGCTGTAAACTTCCTGCTTGATTCAGAAATGGATAAATACGCCGAAATTGCTGAAAAAAACGCTAAGGAAGCAACGAAATATGCGGAAGAAGCCAGAGTACACGCTGAAGATGTCGCAAAATATGTCAAGGACGCGGCAGTAAATGATGGCATTAGCGAAGAAGGAACAAGATGGACAACAACCTTATTTTTCGGCTCAATGCCTATAAAAAAAGTCAACAAAGGGACTTTTAACGAAAGTACCGCTATTGACTGGAAAAAATTTAGCGATTTAATGGAAAACGAAGGACTGCCTGAGAATAACGAAAGAAAACAATTTCAAGAAAATGTATCTCAATTATCGGAAAAACAATTATCAAATATGGCATATGATTTCTTTAATGAAATAAAAAAACGACAAAGCACGGAAAATAAAAAATTAAACAAAAACAGCGATATAATTGATGATGCATTGACGAAAAACATACATTCAGAAAAATATGCACAGACAACAGACGAAAACCGTGGTATTGCCTATAAAAAAATGCTTTATCTGGATATCAACAAAGATATTCAATCAGAAAGTGTATCGTCAAACACAGTAGAAAATATTTTTAAGTATGCCTCAGCCGAAATATCATTAAATCCGAATTCTTCTCTATCTCAAATGTTTCTCGGAAAAAGCGGTGATATAATGGCACAAAACCACGCCAAAGTACAAGAATATGCAGGTGCCAGATATGCCGCCTATATAGACAATGATTATGATAAAAAAACACAGGAACAACAAAATAAAATTAAAGAAATATGGAAGGATCGACCTCTGGAAGTTATTGCCCTTAGTGTAATTGCAGAAAAGAATCTGGAAAATCAACTTACTTCTCGCATTAAGAATGCTGACGATTTGCAAGCAAAATTAGACAATATTCCTCAAATTACAGAATTGGCTCAACAGTTAACGGTAGCAGATATTAAAGAATCAACGGAAAAAGCAAAAACAGAAGCACGACCGAATTATGAGTTAGGTCAGGTTCCTAATGACGGAAAATCTTCAGTAAAAGTAGCAACAGGACGATATGCATGATTAAAAACGATAATTTTAAACAAATTGAGCATCTCATTTTAGAAATGACACATCCTTTTGATGATAATGAGCAAATGGAAATTGCATGCCTTTGCTGCCGTATGGCAAAGGATAATAAGTTTGAATTTGAATACACATCACAAATCAAATCTCTTTACGTCCATAATTATCTCGCTATAAAGAACGGAACATATAAAAAAGTTAATTTCACAACCATAAACAAAGAAATTATCCAAGCTATAGAGCGTGGAGGAAAAGCGGATTTAGTGATTGATCCGACATTAAATAAAAAATCAATTCCATCGAGTAATAAGATTGCACGCATTCAATCCATCAAAACGTTTCTGAATAACAATATAAAAAAATAAAAAAAAACCTTCCATTAAGGAAGGTTTTTTTTCAGCACTTTAACGGAGTAAGCCTTAGTGCCGGACGAAAACGTAATATTTTGCTTTTTTCAAACACTTTCATTTCTCCGGTACGTAAATTAATCGCCCAAGCGCGGTTTTTATCGGCTTCTTTTTCTGTCCAGTACCACCCCAGACTAAATCGCTCTCCACCAACGTGCTCCAATAAGAGATTCAGACGATAAAAGAGTGTATGCAATGTCGTATTCAACGGCAACTGATGCATTTCTGCATCAAGAAATTTATACCATTGGCAATATTTCTGAGCCTGGTCCCAGTCGGCACGCATCAAACCCTCACGAACGGAGAGTACCACATCATTTACAATCACTCCTATCACCACATTCCCGCGCTGATTCAAATACTGGGGGCGTAGTAAAAAAGAGCGACTTCCATCATCATAGATAACTTCAAAATCAAGTTTATTCGGATTAACACTCTCTTGAAGTATTGTCAAAACTTCTGTTTCCAAATGCTCTTGCTTGATTTTTTCTACCCAAAGTCGTGCTTTTTCAAAATTAGAAAGTTTTCCCATTTTATAATAATTTCTTTATAATATTTTTAATAATAAAATAACCTTGCTCGTTTTATACTATCTGAGAAACAATGTCAAACCTTAAAGCAAAAAAATCAATGTTTATAAAAGAAAACCTCGGAATTTATGTACATTGGCCGTTTTGCCGCAGCAAATGCCCTTATTGTGATTTCTATTCACAGCCCGTCAAATGTCCTAATGAAGACGAACTCATTGTGCAATATTGCCAAGATTTGGAATATTACCGCTCTTTAAATAACAATTACAAAGTCCAAAGCATTTTTTTCGGAGGGGGAACCCCTTCCCTGCTCAAACCTCAAAGCATTGAAAAAATCATCAATAAAGTTCTACAACTTTGGTCTTATTCTCCGCAACTTGAAATTTCGCTTGAAGCTAATCCAAACAGTAATCACACTCATCTGTTTTCCGATTTGAAAAAAGCCGGTATTAACCGTCTGTCTCTCGGTGTACAGGCCTTAAATGAAGCGGATTTGAAATTTCTTGGGCGAACCCATAAATTGCAAGATGCCCTGCAAGCCATAGATGAAATAACAAAAATTTTTGACAATCACTCGATTGATTTGATTTATGCCCGCCCTCATCAAAATTTTACATTGTGGCAACAAGAACTCAAGCAAGCCGTTTCTTTCGGGTTAAAACATATTTCTCTTTATCAACTGACAATCGAAGACGGAACTGTTTTTGCCCAAAAAGGGATAAAACCCTTAGATGAGGAGAAAGCCGCGCAAATGTATAATTTCACAAGAGAGTATCTCAAAGCAAAAGGTTACCCTCAATATGAAGTTTCTAATTTTGGCATACCGTGTATTCATAACTTGGGTTATTGGCGTGGTGAAGATTATGTCGGAATCGGCAACGGCGCCCATGGCAGATTACACATAAACAACAAAATTTATGCCACAACACACCATCGACTGCTGGAAGAATTAATACCCCAAGACCGTGCTGAAGAATTAATTATTATGGGATTACGCATTTTAGAAGGCATAAATAAACAACGATTTAAAAAACAATGCGGCTTAATTTTTGACACTTTTATTAATCAACAAAAATGCAAAGAATTGGCTTTTCAAAAACGGCTTATCAATACATCTGAAAATCTTCGCCCCACATCTTCCGGTTTATTGGTCTTGAATAAAATTATTGAAGATTTATGTGATTCTTAAAAAAACAATCGCCTGAAATATCAACCATCAGCTCACAAAAGAAAACACTATCTACACCAGCGGTGTTACTGCTATGTATGAAGTGCAATAACTGTAAAAAAACACCTGATTTTGCAATCAGGTGTTTTTTACGCCTTATAATATAATAAAAATTTAAATACAAATTAGACAAATTTATCTTGAATTAGACATAAAAATAGAGTATATTAATACCTGATATAAAATTATTGTTTCACTTATTATTAAAACTAACAAATATGATAACAGAAATGAATGGTAAAAGACACGAAGTACGGTTTGAAAGCACCTTACTTGTACCTGCTGGTGATAACATTGGATGCGGTTTGAACTTCTTCTGGGCCGGAGATGTATCCTCTCCCGACAACACTGTTCACGTAATTATGTTCAAAACAGACAAAAAGGATGACTTTGTCTCCCTGATGGAACAAGATCTGAAAGAGCTCAAAAACAGGGCTCTGCAAACAGACAGCATCAAAAACCAGATTGTCTGGATTGAAAAGATGCTAAACGAGGTTTCTGACAGTGTCTGGGTTAAACAACCGGAGCAGCCTATGCTGGAGGTAGCACAGAAAATGGTATCTAACATCCTTCTTAAACAAGGACGTTACCTCAACCATCAGCTCACAAAAGAAAACACTATCTACACCAGCGGTGTTACTGCTATGTATGAAGTGCAATAACTGTAAAAAACACCTGATTTTGCAATCAGGTGTTTTTTTTCATAATCTACGATTATCTATTTTAATTCTTTACCGTCCAAACCATACTTCACAACTTTGGCACTCTTTTCCAATTCGTCAACAACGTCTGCCAACGACTGTTGCGTTAACATTCCTTCAATTTGCGGACGAACATCTTCCAAAGGTTGAGGTTGTGCATCACGAATATCATCAATGATAATAACATGATAACCGAATTTTGTTTTAACAGGTTTGTCAGAATATTGACCTTTTTTCATAGAAAAAGCAGCATCTCCAAATTCAGGCACCATCATATTTTTTGTAAAATAGCCTAAATCAGCTTCATCTTTAGAATGTTTTTTAGCCAATTCATCAAACTTTGCACCTTTTTTCAGCTGATCAATAATATCAGCGGCCAATTTTTCGTCATCAACCAAAATATGTCTGGCTTTAACTTCTTTCTGACCTTTAAATTTAGATTTATAGTCATTATATACTTTTTCAATGGCAGCATCATTTACTTTTGCATTCAACTGGTGTTCCAGATATAATTTACGAGCCAATTCTTCTTTAGCTATTTCTAACTGATCTTTATATTCCTGAGTGTCAGCAATTTTAGCATTTGCAGCAGCTTGAGAAATAACTTTTCCTTTTACAAAAAATTCCAAAGCTTTCGGATAGAACTCATCAAACGGAACACTTGATTTGATTTTAGGATTTGTTTCATAAGCTTTTTTAACTTCATCAACCGTAATTTTAATGCCGTTTACTTCAGCTGCCAAACCATCTTTACCCTCTGCTCTTGCTTGAGCACTGAAAAGCATTGCGGCTAGAACTGCGAATGCGATATATTTTTTTTGCATAACTGACCTCCAGATAAAAATTTTATATCAGGAAAAATATAATACATCTGAATAAAATTCCAATCATTATTTTTATAATTGGTTATAACTTTGGGAGTATAACTCAGTAAAGTATTGACTTTAGAATATATAAACACTAAATCTAAGTATAACTTGATATAAATAATAAGGTGTAGAATAGAATGATAGGTAAATTAGCCCGCTGCGTTTTTGGCAGCGCCAATGACAGATTTGTCAACAAGCAATACAAGATTGTTCAACAAATCAATCGTCTCGAACCCTCTTTCAAACAACTCAATGATGCACAATTAAAAGCTAAAACAGAAGAATTCAGACAACGTTTGAAAGACGGTGAAACATTAGATATGCTTTTACCGGAAGCTTTTGCCACTGTAAGAGAAGCGGCTGTTCGGACTTTAGGACAAAGACATTACGATGTTCAGTTAATTGGCGGTATTGTTCTGCACAAGGGAATGATTGCCGAAATGAAAACCGGTGAAGGTAAAACCTTGGTAGCAACACTGGCGGCTTACCTCAATGCTTTGGAAGGAAAAGGCGTTCATATTGTCACCGTTAATGATTATTTGGCAAAACGTGATGCTGAATGGATGGGACAAGTATATCGCTTTTTAGGATTAACGGTCGACTACATTGTGCACGAAAAAAGTGACGAAGAACGGCGCGCCGCCTATAATTGCGATATTATTTACGGAACCAATAATGAACTCGGGTTTGACTATCTGCGCGACAATATGAAATTCAGTATGGCTGATATGGTACAACGTCCGTTTAACTATGCCATTGTCGATGAAGTCGATTCTATTTTAATAGATGAAGCCAGAACACCGCTTATTATTTCGGGAGCTGCCGAGGATTCATCTGAAAAATATATCAGCGTTAATAAAATTATTCCTCAATTAAACCCCGGTGACTATGAAAAAGACGAAAAGGCCAAAAGCGTTGTTTTAACAGAAAGCGGTATGGAGCACATTGAGCAGTTGCTTAAATCCGTCGGTCTGATTACGGAAGGCGGGTTGTATGATATTAACAATGTGACTTTAGTTCAATATGTTAACCAAGCCTTGCGTGCGCATAAAATGCACACACGCGATGTTGATTATATTGTTAAAGACGGTAAAGTCGTGATTATTGATGAATTTACCGGTCGTATTATGGAAGGAAGAAGATATTCTGACGGTTTACATCAAGCCATTGAAGCTAAAGAGGGTGTAAAGATTCAATCTGAAAACCAAACACTGGCATCCATCACATTCCAAAACTATTTCCGTTTATATCCTAAACTTTCCGGTATGACGGGTACGGCTATGACGGAAGAAGCTGAATTTAATGATATTTATAATTTGAGCTGTGTTGAAATTCCGACGAACAAACCTGTTTTGCGTGTTGATGAGCACGATGTTATTTATCGTACCGAAAAAGAAAAATATAAAGCGATTATTGATACCATTATCGAGCGCCACAGTAAAGGTCAACCGGTTTTGGTCGGAACAACGTCAATCGAAAAATCAGAGCTTATTGCCAATATGCTGGCAGCAAGATCAGATATTAAATTTGAGGTTCTAAATGCACGACATCACGAGCGTGAAGCCGCAATTGTTGCTCAAGCCGGTGTCTATGGGGCTGTAACGATTGCCACTAATATGGCCGGTCGCGGTACCGATATTCAGCTTGGTGGTAATGTTGATATGCGTTTAAAATCTGTTTTAAAAGGCGATGAAACAGAAGATCAAATTGCTGAAATAAAAGGAAATATTAAACAAGAGGTTGAAGAAAACAAAGCTAAGGTACTGGAAGCCGGAGGTTTGTATATTCTGGGTACGGAGCGTCACGAAAGCCGCCGTATTGATAACCAACTGCGCGGACGTTCCGGCCGTCAGGGTGATCCGGGAACTTCTAAATTCTTCCTTTCTCTTGAAGATGACCTGATGCGTATTTTCGGTTCTGACAAAATGTCGGTTATGCTCCACCGCTTAGGTTTGCCGGAAGGCGAAGCTTTGGTCCATCCGTGGATTAGTAAAGCCTTGGAAAAAGCACAACAAAAAGTCGAGGAACGGAACTTTGATATTCGTAAGAATTTACTCAAATATGACAATGTTATGAATGATCAACGTAAAGTAATTTATGAGCAACGTAAAGAATTAATGCAAGCGGACGATGTTTCCGAAACCATTCGTGATATGCGTGAGGAATACATTTCTGATTTAATCGGTTATTATTTGCCACGTCATCAAACACCGAAAGAATGGAATTTAGCCCCCTTATCTCAAGAGTTGCTCAACATTACCGGATTTGAAATTCCACTGAACAAATGGGCTCAAGAAGCGGAAATTGATGTTGACACGATGGAAAATAAAACCATCGATTTGGTTAATCAGGAATTAGAACAAAAGAATGCTCACGTTCCGGCTGAAATTATGCGGATGCTTGAGAAAAACATTCTTCTTCAAGTTCTTGACCAACTTTGGAAAGAACATATTGCAACCTTAGATTTGATGCGGCACACCATTGTTTTACGTGCTTACGGTCAAAAAGACCCGTTAATCGAATATAAAAAGGAAGCCTTCAATCTTTTTGCGCAGATGCTTGATCAATTAAGAGAAAAAGTAACTTTCTTACTTTGTCGTTCAATCATTGAAACGGAAAAAGCCGAAAATTGGCAGGGAACACCTCATGCACCGCAGAAGATGCAAGAGGTTCACGAACAACCGCAAAACATTGTCGGACATCAAACAGCTTCTGAGGAAGAAGAAAAACAACCTCAACAACCGTTTACTTACGGACAACAACCGTTTGATAAAAACAACCCCGAAACTTGGGGAAAAGTTGCCCGCAATGCTCCCTGCCCTTGCGGTAGCGGCAAAAAATACAAACACTGTCACGGAAAAATATAAAATCCGCAATATAAGTAGTTGTCTGTCATTCCGGCACAATTTTCTTCTGTCATTCCGGCACTTGATGCCGGAATCCTTTTGAAAGTAAAACAACAAATCAATTGCCCCGACAACACATTATTATAATCTTTTAAATATATCAAAAACCCCTCCCTAAAATTTTAGAGAGGGGTTTCCAATGGCTATCTTAATAATTGGCTACACATCGAGCATAATAGTGCCCCTCGTTAAAACCACCTCGTTCTGAAGGCAGCCCCCCAGTATATAAACCTGTTTGATGTGTATCATAAGCAAATCCGCTACGTGGATAGTTATCAGTGAATTCATATCCTTTTCCATCCGAGGAAACATATTCACCCGTGGTACTTCCATTTCCCGTCAACTTATGTGCCCCTGAAATTTCTTTCAGCTTCATAGCAATAGCTCTCAGATTTTTCCCATCTTCACAATTCCAATAATTTGGATCCTCATCTTCAAGTCTTAACATTGATTTGAATTCTTCTCCGGAAGGTAACCGCCAAGATAACCCGCCGTCTGTCATTGCCGAACAATAAGCCAATGCCTCATTATAAGGATTATTTCCTTGTTGTGTTGCAACCTCTTGTTGTCTTAATGACAAAACAAGATGATTATTCGGATCAACAATAACACCAACGGCTTTTCCCCCAACATAATAAGCATCAGATTTTCTAATACATTCCGTCGCCGTTTTTCCGTCAAAATCTATATATGTATGTAACATCGTTCCACTCGCACATTGATAGCATTTAGCAGCCACACCATATCCTGATGCAATTCTATCTTGATTTGTACACAAGTTAGCACATTTTGTATATATATTATAATTATAATCCTCAGGGTAGGGTGTCGGCACACAAACGCCATTAACCAGTTCACCGGACCAAAAAGAGCTGCATTTTGTACAAACCGTATCATAATAAGTTATATTATTCTTCTTACAACTGTCCGCTTCTTCACAACCTTCCGGTAATCTTGCTGCCGTAAACGTACATGCTTTCTGGCAAACACCGTTAACAGCCTCATAACCGGTATCGCACGTTGAGCACTGGTACATATCTTTCGTGCCTTTTTTGCAAGTTATCGCTGTCTTGCAATTTGTTACTCCATCATAATAACCGTCACAACCGCTTTCAACGCAGACACCGTCTTTCGGCGTATAACCGTTATTACAATCCGTACACTTGTACTTATTCTTCTCTCCTGATTTACATACTTCCGTTGAGCGACATTGCGTTATACTTGCACTTTCACTCGGGTATCCCTCGCACGCACTTGCCACACAGGTTTCTCCGTTCTGCGTATACCCGTCTTTACAGGATTTAAATCTATACGTGGTTTTTTCACCGTCCGTACAACTCTCACATGTTGCCCCTGTCGGACAAGCTTTCAAATCATACTGATGACATTTACCTAAATTATCCAAATTGATTTTTAAAGACGGACGGACATAATCACTGTCGTATTGATCATCAAAACTTCCTGTATTCGTTCCAGAAAACGGCAAAGTCCAACTACTGCCATAATCATCTTCTTCAATATAATTACCTTGCGTTGATGACCAATAGGACCCTCCTGTGCATATTTCCGTGGCTCCGTCGGTCGCCTTTAAGGTCGGCTGGATTTTATTCGTCAAATTATCTTTAATCTGCTTCAATTCACCCAATGCCGGCAAATACCAACGTCCTTTACCGCAATAGCTTCCCTCAGGGCACGGTGTCGGGGTATATAAGGAAGCCCCCGTCATTGCCGTGTCATCATATCCTTGCTTTTGGGCATACGCCAATAATATCCTTGTATTAACGGATCCTTCAAAATCTGCTATTGCCGATGCTTTTCCCTCCGCCGTATCCGGATGCTTTGACAACGTATCGACAATAAAGTAACCGTCATTTGACCATTCATCCTCATAGTCACACGAATCGTCTGACAGAGTTCGCCCACCATTCTCTATATCTCCTAACGCCGTTATCCTGATTTCCGAGCCGTTGATATAATAAACAACACCTATCGGTGTTTCATTATATTTATAAACATCCCCTATCTTATACGCAATAACACAAACGTTGTTTTCTAATTTATATCCGGGATCACAAGTGATTTTTTCACATTGTCCGGTCGTTTTCATCGTATAGCCGGGATAGCAGCTTTGATAGAAATAACAATACTTTTCGCCATACTTTCTTGACATAACCAATCCCATATCCGCACTGGGCTCTTTATCATACTGACATTCACTCGGACGAACTTTCGCCTCACATTTATGATTCTTTAATTCATAACCTTCTTCACACGCCGTACACTGGTAATTCCATTTCCCTGCACTGACACACGTTCCGTAACTATCTGCTTTACAGCTCGAATATGTTTCCAACGGATAATTCGTACAATCATTCGGTTCACACAAACAGCCGGATTTATACCAGCCTCGACTCGTATAACAACTCGTATAACAATATCTTATCCCTGAACCGCAATCTGCCGATAAGAACCGACCTGCCGTTAATGATGCCGATGTTAACGGATAATTTTTCAGACACTCTGACGTATCGATACATATACCGTTTACCCATCTCTCTCCGCTCGGACAGCCCCCGTTTATATCTATATCACTCGTATTGGCATCTTGCACGACACCGCCTTTTTTTGTGATAAAACTGACACTGGCATATTTAGGATATATCGGTGCAGATTTTGGCTCAGCTGAAGGTTGGGTTTTGGTTTGATATTCTATTAGGAAGTTGGTGCTTAAATCATTATTGATAATATTTGCCTTAACAACACTGGCCAGAAAAAATATCCCCAAGCCATACAGTAATAAAACAACTGCATAGAGCAAATAATCTTTAATTCTCATATCGCACCTCCTAAATTGACTGAGCCAAAATCTGCATTCATTGTAGCATAACAATTTCAGCTTGTCAACCTGTTTTAGAGGTGCTTATTTTTTATGGATAAAACCACATTATGCGTGACCGCAAAAATCTGACAATCGATAAAGATCAATGCCTAAAGCGTTCAGCGCTTTTTGCCATTTTTCCTCATCTTTGGTCTTAAAAACGAGCTCTGGTGTCGGATTAACAACGATCCATGAATTACAAGCTATTTCCTGTTCCAACTGTTTAGGAGCCCAGCTTGCATAACCAAGGGCAATCAAATTATCTTTCGGCCCGATACCGAAAGCAATATCCGTAATAATGTCTATGGAAGATGAAACAGCAATATTGTCATCAATCACAACGGTATCATCTTTAACATAATCTGTTGAATGAATAACAAAACCGCGCACTTTTTCAAGAGGTCCGCCCTGATGCAAATCAATAGGCAAAGACGGATTAAGATTTGCTATTGGTAACTGTGTCGCCAAATCAGCAAACGTAAATTCTTTAATTTTCTTATTGACAACAAACCCCATTGCCCCATTTTCAGAATGTGAACAAATATAAATAACGGTACGAGCAAAATGTTCATCTTGCATATGAGGCATTGCGACCAAACATTTTCCTGTCAAATAATTATTATTCTTCATTTATAATCAACTCTTTTGACAATTTTTAATCTTTCTATGATATTATATAGTGAATTTATGGAAAAATGCAATTTTATTTATGGTTTCAAATATGAAAAGATTGGTTTTAAGTTTATTGTTAAGTTTATGGCTTTTACCCTGTTTTGCGCAGGAAATGCCGAGTGATAACGTCATTTTAGATTTAAAAGATGAGGAAACAACAAAAAAAATAACCCTTTCCGACACAATTGAAACGACATTTGAAATTGCCAACTACTTTAACAAAAATTACCCCGGAAAACTCATCGACTCAGATCTTAAACCTGATATCGAAAAATTTTTTCCGGACCTTTCTCGCCAAGAATTGTACGATAAGGAAAGTTTTATTCGTAAAAGCATAAAACTTTATCGCTGGGGCAAAGATATTTATGAAAGCGTCAAAAGTAAAATTTTGGTTCCGGAGCCGCCGGTTCTTACTTATCGGGATTCGGAATATGAAAATCCGAAAGATTACAAATATGTAGACAGTGGCGAAGATGCTGTTCGTATAACAACCGACATTAAAAAAGTCATTTCTTACAGCGCCGACAGAAAAGAACAGGAAGCTTATCAAGCGCATAGAGAAAAAGTTGAAAACAACGACAAACTTAAAAAACTTTTTCCTGAATTTGAAAGATTATCAAGAATCTACGATAAAATAGAATTCAAAAAATTACCCTTTTACGGAATTGTTTATGACGATCCCAAGACAAACGGAGAAGGAATAACCCCGTGGGTAGTACAGGAACACGCAAAAATCCGCTTAGCTTCCGATCAATCAAGATTAGAAGATCAGACACAAATCAAAGGAATTGTTCATTTCAAAACAGATATAAATTGGGGAATACTGGCTGATAGCTACGACAAATATCCGGAAATTTCTGTCACCTTTGAAAAATCAAAAAATATTAAAAAGTGCAGTCTTTTCCGCCCTGCCCCGCGACGAGCTTATTTTCCTGACGGAGATTTAATTTTATATCTTAACGATTTCGCCTATCCGTTTGTTTGTCAGGTTATTAACAATAAAGAAACAGCCGAAATCAAGGCTCATACCGTTTATACAATGTGTAACCCTGAAAAAAAATGCAAAACATACAATGCTGATTTAACGCTTCCTCTAAAAAGCGGTTTAGGCTTTAATACCGTCTTGCAAAATTTCATCACACAAACATTTAATCTTTTACCCAAACAAGAAGAAACAGAAATCACAATTCAAGATATTTCCGTTGAAGAGAATGAATTATCTCCGAGCGGTAAAACGTTACGCGTTATTATTGATAGCAATTATACAATAAATAAACCTGAAATTTTTATACGCACTCCAAAAAAAATAAAACTTTCTTCACCTAAAGTCGCTATTGATAAAAATCGCTTTTCAGCTCGCTTTGATATTATAGATTCCGAGCAAAATATAGAAGGACAAGAGGCTGAAATAACCTTTACACCGAACCGAATACATACCTTTCGCCTTTACAAAAATATTCTTTCCTCATCTGTGTTTGATATCAACAGTAAGATATTAAATTTCGGATTACTTTTAATAGCTGCCCTTGGTGGATTTATTTTAAACTTTATGCCTTGTGTTTTCCCTGTTTTATCCTTGAAATTTTTAACTTTAACACAGTTTGGCGCCAAAAATGAAAAAACGCTAAGACATAATTTTTTACTGAGCGCTTTGGGAATTTATGCCGGTTTTATTATCTTGGCAGCAACTTTATCCGGCATTAAATTATTAGGGAATAACATAGGCTGGGGAATGCAATTTCAAAATCCGTTCTTTCTTTTGACAATGATTTTCGTCATATGCCTTTTTATTGCTCAAATACGTGGCATTATTAGCTTGTCACTTTTCTCTGATTTCGCAAAAAAGCCTGTTTTCTCAGGCGCCTTTTTTTCCGGTCTTCTGATTGTTTTGATGGCAACCCCCTGCACCGGTCCTTATCTGGGAACGGCTGTCGGGTTTGCTCTTGCGGGAACGACTTCTGATATCTTTGCCATATTCACTGCCATTGCTTTCGGTTTAAGCTTGCCTTACTTAATTTTAGCCTCTGCACCGAATTTATCCGTTTTTATACCCCGCCCCGGTAAATGGATGAATAAACTTCATCACTTTATGATTTTTCTGTTGTTTCTTACCGTAATTTGGCTTCTGGCTATTTTAAAAGCACAAAGTTCTTGGATAACAGTTTCTGTGATTCTCATACTTTTAGTCTTATTTTACCTGATTTTGTACACCTACCGTCAAACTATACTTGAAACAGAACATTTGCTTGGGAAAGACTCCAAAATGCTGGCTAAAGCAAAAAGGAAAGTGCACTTAATTTTCATCAGTCTTTTGAGTTTTATATTCATCATAGCTTTATTTGTGGGTGATTTAGGTTTTTCAAATCATAAAAATATTGTTTCTCAAAAAACGACAACCGAACTGGATTTAAATCAAATCGGTCACGACGTCGCTAAAGGATATAATGTTCTTGTTAAAATCGGTGCGGACTGGTGTTTAACTTGCAGTTATAACAATTTTTTAGTTTTTGATAATGCCAGCACAAAAAGCATTTATGAGCGTTATAACATAAAAGTTATCAATCTGGATTGGACTGAGTACAAACCAGAAATTCTGGAATTTATGAGCGAGTACGGCCGTAAAGGATTGCCTTTTTATATTTTATACAATCAAAATATTCCGGAGGGGCTTGTTCTCCCTGAAATATTAAGTCAAATGGAATTTGAACGTATTCTCAACAATAGTGCAGTAATGGTTTCAATACCTGAAACGCAAAATAAAGAAGAATAATGTTTTTGTGTTGCAGAAATAGAGATTTAGGGTTATATCAAAAAAGAAAAGGATATTGAAATGATTGTTGGTATCGGCTGTGACATTGTTCGCATTAATCGGATGAATAAACTGATTCCTATTTTTAAACAAGGAATGAAACAGCATATTCTATCCGCTTTTGAGCAAAAAGAATTAACGGGAAAAGATTTCAATGATGACCAAATAAGTCGATTCCTTGCCAAAAGATTCGCAGCCAAAGAAGCTCTGAGTAAAGCTCTGGGAACAGGCTTCAGAGAGGGAATGTATTTAAAAGACATAACCATTCATCATAACGATATGGGCAAACCTTTTTTTGAAGTAGAAGGCGGAGTATTAGAAACCTTGCTTAAAAAAACAAACAATCAAGATTTCAAAATCCACTTAAGCTTGAGCGATGAAGCTGACTTAGCTCAGGCCTTTGTTATTGTTGAGCTTTTGTGATTTTATTGTTGCAGAAGCTGAAAATTATGTTTAGTATAAAAGCGTTTTTTTAGATAAACGGGTTTCTTATATGCTCTTTTATCTAAAGAAATGTGGTGCAATCTTTGACAAAGAAGAATAATAATGCAAGAAGAAGAAAGCTTTTTCGATACTCTGAAAACGATCATTTATGCAATTTTAATTGCCGTTTTAATCAGAACTTTTTTATTTGAACCTTTCAAAATTCCTTCCGGTTCAATGTATCCGACTTTATATGTCGGGGATTTTCTGTTTGTTTCAAAATACACTTACGGATATTCCAAACATTCCCTGCCGTTCAGTCTGCCCTTGTTTGAAAATCGTATTTTGTCAGATTTTCCTCAGCAGGGTGATGTTGTTATTTTTAAATACCCGCAAGATAATCGCACAGATTTTATCAAACGCGTTATCGGATTACCGGGTGATAAAATCAAACTTATCAACGGACGCCTTTATATTAACGACAAAATGCTTCCAAGAGAGGAAATAGAAGACTTTATTGTGCGGGATAATCAGGGAAATGCCGAGCGATACCATCAATATATAGAAACGCTCCCTAATGGGATTAAACATAAAATATTAGAAATTTCCGACCAAGGAATGGAAGATAATGTTGAAGAAGTTATTGTTCCGTCTGATCATATTTTTGTGATGGGGGATAATCGCGATCGCTCTGATGACAGTCGCGTCAGTGTCGGTTTTGTTCCTATCGAAAATCTCGTCGGTAAAGCCAGAATATTATTTTTCTCACAAAATCCGGAATATGCTTGGTATAAGCCGTGGGTATGGCCTAAAAAAATACGTTGGAAACGCATTTTCAATAAGATAAACTAATGAGGGCAACAATGTTTGAAGCTCTTGAACAGGCCTTAGGCTATCATTTTAAAAATAAAAAATTACTGCAACAGGCTTTAACACACAGCAGTGTAACTTCTCATATCGGCAGCAATTATGAGCGGCTTGAATTTTTAGGCGACAGAGTTCTGGGCGTTGCCGTTGCAAATTCGCTGTTCACCGAATTTCCTAACGAACCGGAAGGGAGTCTTTCTCCCCGCCACACTCATTTGGTTTGCAAAGAAACGGTATCAATGATGGCCAAACAACTTGGTCTTGACAAATACATTCGCATTGCAACGGAAGACATCAGGGAGAATGAAAATGTTCTTTGTGATGTTTGTGAAGCGGTTATCGGCGCAATTTTTATTGATTCTGACTGTATGGCAGCGCTTGATTTTGTTCAAAAGCACTGGCAGCCTTTGCTCCATAAAGATCTCACACCGCCTAAAGATTTTAAAACCAGATTGCAAGAAATTGCACACGCCAAAGGGTTTCCGACACCTGTTTATGAGCAAATTTCACGCTCAGGCAGTGAACACAATCCTATTTTTGTAATGGCTGTTAAAGTTAGCAATATAGAGCCGCAAACAGGCAGCGGACACAATAAAAAATTGGCAGAACAAGCTGCCGCTGCTAAAATGATTACTCTTTTGGAGAAAATATAAATGGATGCAACACGTTGCGGTTATGTTGCGCTTATTGGCGCGCCAAATGCCGGCAAATCAACAATCACAAACAATTTTGTGGGAAGTAAAGTATCTATTGTTTCTCCTAAGGTACAAACCACAAGAACCCAAATCAAAGGGATTGGTATTTATGAAAATACACAAATTATCTTTTTGGACACACCGGGAATTTTTAAGCCTAAACGCACATTAGATAAAGCTATGGTCACTTCTGCCTGGGGCGGTGTTGCAGATGCCGATATCACGGTTCTGGTTGTTGATGCCAAACGGGGTTTTGATGATGAAACACAATCTATTGTGGCTAAACTCAAAAAAAATAACATACCGGCAATTTTAGCGCTTAACAAAGTTGATGAAATAAAAAATAAAGAAAAACTCTTAGAACTGAGTTTACAACTCAATCAAGCCTATAATTTCAAGGAAACATTTATGATTTCGGCACTGACCGGTAAAAATATTAATGATTTTTACAAATATCTGGCGGACAATTTACCGCTCAGTCCGTGGTATTATCCGGAGGACCAAATTTCAGATATGCCTCTGCGTCTGTTGGCGGCCGAACTTGTACGGGAAAAATTATTTTTATATATGCGTCAGGAAATTCCTTATGCCCTAACCGTTGAACCTGAATTATGGGAACACAAACCTGACGGCTCTATCCGTGCCGAGATCACCATTTATGTTGAAAAAGATAATCAAAAAATCATTATTATCGGTAAAAACGGTCAAATGATTAAAAAAATAGGACAAGCCGCTCGGACAGAATTAGAAAAACTGTTAGAAGAAAGAATACATCTTTTCCTTTTTGTAAAAGTCCGTCCGAATTGGGGGAAAGATAAAGAGCGTTACGATGTCTGGGGCTTAAAAATGGAATAACCGTCCCTGCTTTTCTTTCCTATAAAAATTCATCTCATAATTTAAATTTTTACAATCACAAAAATAGTAAGCACCTTCAAAATAGCTTGACACAAGGGTTTCCACGTGATATACTGAAGTTGGTTTTGGCTCAGTGTATTCTAAATGGAGGTCCTAATGAAGGTACTTTATTCATTGTGCTGTTTTATTTGTGCGATGCTGTATAATAATGCGGCACAAGCTTATATTCTATCTTTAAATTCGGACACCCCCTGTATAGAAGAACCCAAAACCAAACCAAACGCTGAGCCAAAATCGTCTTATCAAAAGTATGCGGCGGTTAATTTTATCACCAAAAGAAACAATATAAGCACAGACATCACAACCGGTGATGATTTGGCAAATAACCCGATAAAAGAAACGAGTTGTCCGTCAGGGCAAGAG
>JAFUSU010000020.1 GCA_017467515.1 Alphaproteobacteria bacterium | reverse complement strand
TTCGCGGTGGGTGGCGGAATAACGCAAAACGCACAGCGGATTAAGCGAGGCGATGGCTTCCTTTGCCTTTGGCGTGTTATCAACACTTTGCGGCTCATCAATAATCACAACCGGATTTGTGTCCTGAATATAGCGCATAGCCGTTTCGCCGTTAAGTTTATCCTGTTCCTGATTGATAACGTTTTCGGCTTTTTTGAACGCGTCAATATTGATAATCATTATCTCGATATTGCTTGAAGTCGCGAAAGTGCGGACATCCGAGAGTTTTGCCGAATTATAAATAAAATAGCGGTACGGCACACTATCATACTGATTTTTGAAATATTCTTCCGTAACCTGAAATGACTTGTTTACGCCCTCGCGAATAGCCACACTCGGCACAACAATAATAAACTTTGTAAAGCCGTAGCGGTGGTTAAGCTCCAAAATTGTTTTGGTATAAACGAAAGTTTTACCTGTTCCGGTTTCCATTTCGATAGAGAGCGGCACCGCCTTAATGCCGTCAATGTTGGTTTGCGGCAGAGAATGAGCCTTTTGGATTGCATGAAGATTGTTGTTTATAGTTTCCTCATCTAACACCAACTTGTTACCGAAACCGAATTCATTTTGCAAAAAGGAGGCTTGCGCGGAGTTATCAGCGATTGAAAAAGTCATATTTGCTTTTTCTTGACCTTTGAATAACTCCACCGCCGCATTCACGGCATCGGTTTGAAATTCTTGATTCTTAAACTTTAGTTTCATTTACACATTCTCATAAAATCAATAAGTTACTCTCCAAAGGTGTCGAATTCGACACCTTTGAAATCAGTTCTTTTTATCACTAGTATTATCTTCTAATAGGTAAGTTTCCGGATTTAGACGTTTTAATGATTTATTTGCATCATAATTATGAAGGCTATCAAATTCTATTTTTGCTATTTCTTGAATTTTAGCAAATCGCTCTTCTTTAGATATTCCTTCTCTAATCATTTGTGCATTTCTACTTTCAGCATTAGACAATATAATTAATTCATTAATGCTTGCGCTATCCCTAATATTTTCACCGGCTTTATCTCGTTCCGGATTTTGTTTACGCCATTCTTGAGCAGTCATTCCAAAAATTGCAACATTTAGTAAGTCCGCTTCGCTGGCATATTCTAAATCTTTATTCCATCTTCTCGATTTTGGTATAATATATTCCTTAACTGCATCAGTATGAACGCTATAATTTGCCTTAGTTATAACACGCTTTACTTCCCATTCTATATTGTATTGATTATTTTCTACAGCTTTTAATCTTTGGTATTCTTTAATTAGGTAAAGTTTAAATTGAGGACTAATCCACATACCAAATTCAAAAGCTATATCAACATGAGCATATGTACCGCCATAACGCCCAGCTTCAGCTTGAAGTCCGATGGCATTTGTTTTTTCTACCCATTCTTTCACGCTGATTTTATAATTATTTAATCCTGCTTTGCTTTTAATTATGGCAAATTCGCCATAATTAAAGTTTGGGTTATTAATACTTTCCCACACCCCTAAAAATTCTATAGTGTTCCTGTTTCTTAACCAATCAGATACAAAAAAATCTCCATCCTTAGATTTTAACATATCTGTTATTGATATAAAATCTTGATTATTGATTTTTTTTACACTTATCGAATTACCTTCGACTGTAATCTGTTTGTTTTTCTTCTTAAAGAACATATTTTTTCCTTTCTAAATCTGATTGTTTTTTAATTGTGGCAAATTCGCCATAATTAAAGCAACATAATTTCCACGCCGCTGTCTTTGCTTATATAGAAAGCATTTGAGAGGGCAACATCGTCCTTAAAGGCTTCTTCGGCAGCCACAATCTTTGCCGGAGCGAGTTCGCACATAGCAGTTATGTCTTCCGGAGTAATACCGCCGTTTGAGCCGTCCAAGCAAATAAGAATTAAGCCATCGTCGCCGATTGAGTAAACCTTGCGACCGTTGAGATTATTTTCAAAAACCTGATAAGTCGCAGGAATACCGAGTTTTAGCATAACTTCATAAACCACATCAAGTTCGGAGCGACCTTTCTTTATGCTTTCAATCATACCGTCCATACGATTAAATAAATCAGCCGTATCGGTGCTGGCAAGCGGTGTATCATCCCACTTAACGAGGTTTGACGTATCCAGTTTCAAAACCTTAAAGCCAACATCTACATCGGCATTTTGCTCTTTGATTTTTGCACCGGCACGGCGAATGCGCTCTTTACCGATTTCACAAATGTTTTTATATCCGGCTTTGAATGCTTCCGACTTTTCATCTGTCACTTCCGGAAGTTGCACCATAATGAACTGACGTTTACCACCATCTTCTGCATTTAACTGCATAACAGCATGAGCTGTGGTCGCCGAACCTGAAAAGAAGTCGAGGATGATGTCGTTTTTAGCGCTTCCTATTCTTATCATTTGCTCAATAAGCGTTGTTGGTTTTGGAGTGTCAAAAGGAGCTTTTCCTCCAAATAATGCTTGAACTTCCTTATTTGCGGCATCATTATGTCCAACTTCTTCAAATGGCCACCAAGTAATGGGAACACGACCTTGTTGCACTTCATTTAGATAGCGTTTGAGTTGAGGAGCACCTTTCCCGTCTTTGCCAAAATAAATTCTATTTTCTCTTAGCCACAGTTTCATAGTTTCTTGGCTTGCTCTCCAACAACTTCCCTTTGGCGGCATAAATGATTCTCCAGTATTAGGATTTACAATTGGATAAACACCACTTTCTGAAAATGATTTAACAAGTAAATTATCAGAACGCCACAATCCTTTACCGTCGCCGTCATCATTTTTATAAGGCTTGTTTTGCTCTTCTGTTCTCGGTAATAAATTTCTGTTAAATGATTCACTTTTTTGGTACACAACAATATAGTCATGTGTCGTGGAAAAACCTTTTGAATCATTTGTTGCAGCATATTTTTTCTGCCAAACTATTTGCGCTACAAAATTCTCTTCTCCGAACACTTCGTCACATAAGCGGCGGAGATTTGTTACTTCGTTATCATCAATACTGATAAAAATGACACCATCGTCACGGAGCAAGTTGGCGGCCAAACGTAGCCGCGGATACATCATGTTCAGCCAGTTGGTGTGATAACGTCCCATAGTTTCAGGATTAGACTTGGTGGTTTGACTGGTAATTTCTTTATATTTTGCAAGCGGATCTTTGAAGTCATCTTCATAAACAAAGTCATTACCGGTATTATACGGCGGATCAATGTAAATCATCTTAACTTTGCGATAATAAGCGGTTTGTAACAGTTTTAAGACTTCTAAATTGTCGCCCTCAATGTAAAGGTTATTGGTATTTTCAAAGTCCACGCTTTCCTCCGGACAAGGTCTTAATGTACCTGTAGAACGTTTTCCGGCGATACGCAGGCACTCTGATTTGCCTTTCCATTCAAACTTATACTTTTCAAAGTCATTGTCGATATATTCGCCACATAGTGACAACAGTTTGTCAATATCCAGCTTGCCCTCAACAAAACATTGCGGAAACACGGCTTTCAACTTTTCTTTATCCGCCTCGGCAATATCCAAACTCTTGCCATCCAACTTTTTAATATCCAATTCTTGCACCATAAGTCCACCTTATTTTAAGTTTAAAATCTTTTTAGCATTTTACGTCGCGACAACAAAAATGCAAGCAAAGAGAGTCGCTTATGGGCAGATTTTTTATAGTGGTAAAGATTGACAGACATAAATTTATGAATATAATGAAAAAGTCCGTGATAGGTAGACATTGTGTTCAGCCAGCGGACACTTTTGACTTTATTTGGGGCAGATATGGCTGGTGATAACATATACATTATAGTTGAAGAAGAGTTCCGTGACACTTTTGAAGAAAATGTCAACGAGCTTCTGTCGAAAGGTTATTTACCTCTTGGCGGAGTTTCAACTTATGTTGATAAAGACGGTTATGTCCACTATTGCCAAGCTTTGCTAAAACCAGCACCGAATAATGGCTAAAACTAAGTATTTCTAAATCTACAGCTGGTTTAATTTTATTATACTCCTGTTTTCTTTCGCTTAGTACGTAAATTTTTTTGCGGACATAAGTAATATTTTTTGTAATAAATTGTTACCTAAAAATAATACTAAATTACTGAAAAATCAGCATTTTTATTAAAAAAGTACTTGCGTTTCACCGTGGATATGTCAGTATAGAATATGTAAAGATAATTTAGTAAAATCAAGAGGTTAGAAATGAATATGGCAGAAAATATTTTAGATGACGATTGGCAAAACAATCCGAATAAAAGAAAGCAAATTAGAGAACTTAACGATAAATTCCGCAGGACTTTTATCGGCGGACAAGTTTTGATAACCAATGGTATTGATAGCTTGGAGCCGACATTAAAAGCAAGAGTTTTGCAGAAAGTCAGAGAGTTCAATGATTTTGATTATAAAAATGACCCATATAATGAACATGACTTCGGAAGTCTTGAAGTTGATGATGTTCAGGTATTTTGGAAGATTGATTATTATGACTTGAACCATGAGTTTTGTTCGGAAGACCCAAGTAATCCGGCACTCACAAACCGTGTTTTAACAATTTTATTACCAGAAGAATATTAAGGAGAACGAAAATGACATTTGATGTAAATAAATATCCGGGCTATACCGAGATGATATTCAGAAACCGTAAACCGACATTAACTCGCAAAAAGCCGATTGCCACAATGGAAACCGGCGATGGCTTAAAAGTTGCTATGTATGACTTTTATAATAAGTTCCACTTTTTTATGAAATTCGACGGCTTTGCTCCTATGGTCAATGTTTATAGCGACAATGATTACAGCGCGGTTCAGCGTGATGGTGCAATCGCTGACTATAGCGAGAAGTTCGGAAAAATTACCATAATAGACGTTGAGCGGATTTTTAACGACACAATTACTAAAAAGCAACCGGCGACAGTAAGTGCCGAATTTATTGATTTTTGCCAACAGTATGCAAAACGTAAAGGCATGGATGCACCGGAAGAAGAAAAGAAACCGCAAGTTGTTGCCGAATGTCACGTCATAAAATACGACAGCGACGGTAAAATGGTTTACGAACAGCAGGAAATGGAAAGCGAAGACGTAACACAAGAGGAGCAAAACGAAAATGCTCCTCTTAATGTTTCTGAAATCTCTTTGGCGGTGGAATATGAGGACAATGAGGCTGAATTAAAGCCGCAACCTATGACACCGGAAGATGAGGCAGTATTCGAACAAGCCAGTAAATCTACGGAAGTTGAGCCGAATTTCAAAAAGACAAAGAAGTCGGCAAAAGCTAAAAAAAAATCGAGCAAGAAAAGCAAGAAGTAGTCTTTGAGGAAAAAGGCTTAATCGAGAAGTTGGAAACAGTTTCAAGATTAAGCCATTTTCCTATGTATCAAGTATTCGAGGATTTTTGCAAGATTTGCAGTTGTTCGTTGCATAATGCCTATAAAGATAACCCGATAATGGCAAAGAGCTGTTATCGGGATTTATACGAAAGCCGAGAAAATGAGTATTTGAAAGTTGTCGGCAAGTATAAAAAAGAGGTTTTTAACGAGTATTTTCCGCTGATGTTGGCGAATTTAACGTCATTATTATTGCAAGAGCCAAAAGATTATCTCGGAACTATTTTTGAAAAATTGAACTTGAGCCAACATTTTAACGGCCAGTTTTTCACACCGCCACATATTTGCGAATTTATGGCCGAGATAACGTTAGGCAACGAAGTGGAAAATGCCATAAAGGAAAAAGGTTATTTTACAATGGCAGAGCCGGCTTGCGGTTCGGGCGCGATGGTTATTGGTTTGGTTCGGTGTATGAAAAATCGCGGTTACGACAATTTAGGCGGCAAGATTTATATAGAGGCGACAGATATTGACGCATTGTGTGTGGATATGACATACACGCAGCTTAGTCTGCTCGGTTTGAGTGTGCGTGTTATTCATGGCAATAGTTTAACTATGGAAACCTTTAATACTTGGGATTCGCCGAATCTGCAGGTTGCTAAAATGGCCGGCTATTTTAATTAAGATTCTATTAACAGATTGTCGATGTTTCAAGCTGTAAAGTAATGTAAGTTATTGATTTTTCCTAAAAAAGAACTTGCGCTCGGCGGTGGGTATGTCAGAATAGTATAGAGAGATAAATTTTAATTGAGAGGTAAAAATGGTTCATATAACACAAACGGTTGTTCAAAAAGCCGAAATAACAGATAAGATTTATTATATTTGGGACGACACAATTACCGGTTTTGGATTAAAAGTTATTCCAAACGGTAAAAAGAAATATGTGCTTCGTTATTATCATAAGGAAGGCGGCAGAAATGCAATTCAACGATATTATTTATTTGGCGAAACTTCATTTATGCCGACACAAATTGCCAGAGAAAAAGCCGCAGAGTTTTTATTAAAAGTAAAAAATGGCGAAGATCCGCAAGAACAAAAGGAAGAATATCGAGATTGTGAAACGCTCGAAGAATTTTGGGATAACTGCTTTGTAAAAAATTTTGTTCCAAAACATAGAAATCCAGAACAATACCTAAAAAATAATAAGACATATTGGGAACACGATATAAAACCCAAACTCGGCAAGAAAAAATTGCTTGACCTAACAAGCAAAGATTTTGAAGCAATACACGTTTCAAAAGCGAATGCTCCATATTGTGCAAATAGAATGTTGGCATTAGCAAGTGTTTTATGCAAACAAATCAAAAAAGAGCGCGGTTTAATTATAGATTTGGAAAATATCGAACATTATCCGGAACAACCAAGACAGCGTATTTTATCCGAAAGTGAGATGGATTCGTTGAAGGCGGAATTGATTTTGGCTTTAGACCGTAAACGCGATATGATATATACCGTTTCTGCCATAAAATTGCTATTATTAACCACGGCACGCAAAAATGAGATATTGACAGCACTTTGGAGCAGAGTTGATTGGGAACGTAAAATCCTGTTTCAACCAGAAAGTAAAACCGGTTGGAAACCAATTTATCTAAGCGATACAGCTATAAAAATCCTGAAACAACTTTATGATTTGCCGGAACGTGAAATGAATGATTATATTTTCAAAGGCCCAAATTATACTGATAGATTAAAAGACATCAAAAGGGCTTGGGGCACAATATTAAAGAACGCAGGTATAAAGGATTATCGCATACACGATTTGCGCCATCAGGGCGCAAGTATTTGCGTTGAAAATGGGGAGTCATTATATATTGTCAGCAAGATGCTCGGACATAAAAGCCAACGCACTACGGAACGTTATGCTTATTTATCAAGTAAGCCGATTAGAGAAGCCGCTGAATTACTCGGTGAAATTGTTAATTTTTAACTCTGAAAAACATCTCTCAAAGTCCGCCGCTTGGCGGATTTTCTTTTATCAAGCATTATGTATTAAAATGAATAGAATTGTAGGCAACAGTATTAAATTCACTCACTCGGCGCTCACTCGGGCAAAAAAGCGGTGGTTTATGCAAAAAATAAATTGCATAACATATTGATTTTATTAAATATTTTTTGATTGTTTGAAAAATTGTTTATTGATTACAAATCAGTAGCTCTACCAACTGAGCTATGTTGGCTCACGTTTCGCAACAGTTTATATATGATGTTTTTAAGATTGTCAATATAAATATTTTTCCCTTTGCATTTCTTCCTATTTAAGATATTCTCTCCTTAGTAAAAGATATAAAGGAAGACAATATGCGGTTTTTATATTTTTTGTTGCTATATTTGTTTTTTATCGCTTTATCATTTCCGGTTCAGGCTTATGATGATGCTCAGGCACATGCAATTGTTCTGCAAGGAACCCCCAAAGATGTCTATAAGCTTGTCAAAAGCGGTTACGATTTAAACCGTGTCTATCAATGCCAAACGCTCTTAAATACAGCCATCAAAAGTGCTGCCGAAAATTTAGCCGTTACAGATCACCCTGAAGATGCCCTAAAAAAAATAAGAATTCTTTTAAATAGTGGCGCCGATTATAATCAACTGCCCTGCAAAAATCAAAGTTTACGTCCTATATTTTGGGCTGTTGCACTTCCTCTTATTTTGCAGCAAACGGAAAATGAACTAAATATGATTTTTGATGAAAATATAAAAGAAGGCATTGATTACTGCGATATTCCTCGCTTATTTTCCAAAGCCTGCAAAGAAATTACGCCTGAAGAAAGAGAAAAAGCACGAGAATATTTTCATCAAAGCACAATTGATTCCATCAAACGTTTAAACCCTTATTTTACGGAAATTGTTAAACTTTTACTGCGCCGAGGTGTTGACCTTAAAAAGACTGATGAACGCGGGCAAACCGTTCTGCACTATGCAGCCTCGATGCCTCAAGAGATCACGACTGAGCCGCTTAAACTTTTGCTCAAAAAAGGCATAGCCGTTGATACACAAAACATAGATAAAAGAACACCGCTGTTTTTTGCGTACGGTGCACATAATGATGCTGCTATTGAAATGTTGCTCGATGCCGGTGCGGATCCGACAATGCGTGATATGTACGGAATTTTGCCACACAAAACAAAATCCGTCACCTTAGATCGCACTGCTCGCCAAGACGGTTCAATTTCTATTTATCTGAAAAATTAGTTATATTGTTTTTTCAACTTTTTTAATCAGTTTAAGCGCTTTTTTATCAGCTGACTGAATATCTTTATTAATCACCATTTCATGATGCATATGATCAACAACACGATCCAACTTATGCCAAAAACCGTTTTGCCAAGCGACAAATGTTCCCCAAATTGCCATTAATGACACAACTATTGAAACAATAGCTTCCGTCATTTCCAGCTTATCTTTAAATGTCCAATTATTTTTCTGCATACGACAGAGATAATCGTAAAGATTCAAATTTCAAGAAAATTAACTTGAAATTATAACAATATCTTTTATTATCATAAGCGTAAGCAGGTGTTCTGCTTATGGAGTTTCAAAGATCCCTAAAGAAAAAAATACTCCTTCTTTTATGAGGGAGATGGTGGAATATATTGAATACACCATACTGTTCTTTAGCAGCTTTGAACTCCCTCGCCTTTCATAAGGCGAGTTTTTTGTTTTAATAACTTTTCTTTTTCGTCATACCGGAAGGCAAACCCAACCGGCTTTGCCATATCCGGCATCCATAAAACAGGTTGCGTAAGCAACACTTTGAAAAAGAAAATAACAAAAAAAATGGAGTTCAAAACAATGGCAAAATATGCGAAAAGATTCATCAGAGAATTATGTATTCAGCTGAGAATAATCCGAGAACAAAAACAACTTAGTTAAAAAAAGTTGCTCAAGATTTAGGTCTGTTAGAAAGAGCCTTAGAATATGTTGAATTAGGAATAGATTGCAGTATTCCCATCTGCTATAAACTTATGGAGTATTACGGTTATCATATAAAACTTGTGCCAACCGAAAAATAAGCAACAAAAAAAGCACTCAAAAGAGTGCTTTTTTTTATCCTACACAAAATTATAGAAAGTTTGGATAGTAAACCAAGTAATAAAAATCTCGTAAAATGCGATAGATGCTGTTTATAGTAAGATACCTGAAAAATTGCGACAGGAGTGTACATAATAGTACATGACTTAGCAATTTTTCAGGCATCTGCACTAGAAACGCATCTTGCGCATTTTACTTTTCGAGGTCTTCGCCTGTTTCCTGATTAACCCGCTTAGCCGACAATTTAATTTTGCCACGGTTATCCGTACCTAAGCATTTAACCCACATGGTGTCACCTTCTTTATAGAAGTCAGAAACAGAAGCGATTCTTTCATTCTTAACTTCAGAAATATGAACCAAACCTTCGGTTTGACCGAGGAAACGAACAAACGCACCGAAATCCATAATTTTGGTAATGGTACCTTTGTAAATTTTACCTGTTTCAGGTTCGGCAACAATACCCATAATCCATTCTAATGCGGCATCACCGTTCTCTTTTTTGAGAGAAGCAATTTTAATAACGCCATCATCGGAAATATCAATTTTGCAGTTTGTTTTTTCGGTAATTTCACGAATAACTTTACCGCCTGAACCGATAACTTCACGGATTTTATCAACAGGGATCTTTATTGCAACAATACGCGGTGCTTTATCTGAAACATGAGGACGAGGCTCGGCAATGGCTTTTGCCATTTCGCCCAAGATATGAATACGACCTTCATGAGCTTGAGCCAATGCCGTTTTCATAATGTCTTTTGTGATAGAGGTAATTTTAATATCCATCTGCAGAGCTGTGACACCGTCTTTTGTACCGGCAACCTTAAAGTCCATATCACCGAGGTGATCTTCATCACCCAAAATATCTGTCAAAACGGCAACACGGCCATCATCTTCCTTAATTAAGCCCATTGCAATACCGGCAACGGGTTTACGCATCGGAACACCGGCAGACATCAAAGACATTGTAGTTCCGCATACTGTTGCCATAGAAGATGATCCGTTAGATTCCATAATATCGGAAACAACGCGTACCGTATAAGGAAAAGCATCTTTATCTTTAGGCATCATCGGGTGAATAGCACGCCAAGCTAACTTACCGTGTCCGATTTCACGACGTCCCGGAGAACCGATACGACCACACTCACCAACGGAGAACGGCGGGAAGTTATAGTTCAACATAAAGTCTTCTTTATATTCATCCATCAAACCGTCAACAATTTGAGCATCTTCGCCTGTTCCCAAAGTGGTAACCACCAAAGCCTGCGTTTCACCGCGGGTGAAAATAGCTGAACCGTGAGCCATCGGCAACACATCAACCTCGCATTGAATTGGGCGAACGGTCTTAGTATCACGACCATCAATACGATGACCTGTGGTCAAAACTTTTTCACGAACAACTTTATGCATAATAGCTTCGATAACATCACCGATATAGCGTTGCTCGATTTCATTTTCAGGATCAATCGTTGCTTTAACTTCTTCACTGGCTTGACCGACCAATGTTCCGCGTGCCAATTTATCTGTTACTTTGAAAGCTTCTTCATATTTTCCGATAAATTGTTTTTCAATACGATTATATAAATCATAGTATTCTTGAGGAAATACCGGAGCTTCCCATTTTTCTTTTCCTGCCTCGGCAGCTAATTCATTAATCAATTTAATAACCGGTTGGAAACTGTCAAAACCGAACATAACAGCATTAAGCATTGTTTCTTCAGACAATTCCTGAGCTTCAGACTCAACCATCAAAACCCCCTCATTGGTACCGGCAACAACCAATTCCAAATCGGTTTCTTTGAGCTGTTCAATCGTCGGATTCAAAACATACTCACCATTAATATAGCCAACCTTGGCACCCCCGATCGGGCCTAAGAAAGGAATACCGGAAACAGCCAATGCGGCAGAAGCGGCTAACATTGATGGAATATCTGAATCTGTTTTTTGATCGTGAGATAAAACCGTACAAATAATTTGAACTTCATTCTTAAAAGCATCAGGAAACAGCGGACGAATAGGTCTGTCAATCAAACGAGATAATAAAACCTCACGTTCACTCGGCTTACCCTCACGTTTCATAAAGCCACCCGGAATTTTACCGGTTGCATAATACTTTTCCTGATAATTTACTGTTAAAGGAAAGAAATCTTGATCAGCCTTAACCTCTTTTGCGGCGCAAACAGTAGCAATAACCTCTGTCTCTCCATACTTGACAACAACAGCACCGGTAGCCTGACGAGCTAATTTTCCGGTTTCAAAAACCAACGGACGTCCGCCCCATTCCATTTCTTTGCGGACAACTTTAAAATCTATCATATATTCTTTCCTTTTCTACAATATCTCTTTCAAACATCATTCAAGAGAGCCTTCCCTCCTGAACCACCTGCCGGCTCATCCGAACAGGATTTAAAAAAGGCAGGGATATATCACCCCTACCTCTTAAAATATGTACAAACGGAATAAGTTAAAATGAAATTTTTATCCTTAACATTAATCATTTTCCTTATTCCCTAACCTCTTTTACGTCTTTTTTTTCTATCCAAAAATCTCATCATCTTCAAAAGAAAATTTGATAGAGGCTTGTACTATACAGTTCCTTTCGAGTGCCATATACAAACTGGTACATAAAGAAAAAAAGAACAAATACGACAAGCCCCTTGCGAATTTTCCTATCTACGGATATTCAATTTCTTAATAACCTCAGCATAACGAGATTCACTCTTTGATTTCAAGTGATCTAACAAGTGACGGCGTTTACTAACCATCTTCATTAAACCTAAACGAGAGTGTAAATCTTTATGGTGAGTGTTAAAGTGTTCAATCAAAGCATTGATTCTGTATGTCCAAATAGCAATTTGAACTTCAGGGCATCCGCTGTCTTTTGCTGATTGACCAAATTCTTTAATTAATTCTTGTTTTTTTTCATTTGTAATCGACATCTGTTCTTTCCTTTTCTTTTTTATTATAAATTAAACACGCGCACCGGAGAAATTCTCTTCTCATCGATTCGCACAATTGCAACCAACTTTCCCTGACTAAAAACGACCATTTCCCCTCCGATATGATTTTTAACGTCATAAGCTTTGGGAGAAAGCCCCTGTCCTTGTTTGAGTTTAATTGCATCAGCTTCCGAAACAGCCAAGTCCGCGATGTCGCGCAGAGAGGTTTCTAACGGAAGCAAATTTTTCATTAGGTCGTCACTATGCACTATATTTTTTATTTTTTCCAGTAAAATCGCACAATCTATCGAAAATTTTCCGCATTTTGTACGTCTTAATTCCCGTAGATAGCCCTTTGAGCCTGATTTAAGAGCAATATCACGGCCTAATGTTCGCACATAAGTTCCTTTAGAACATCGGACCGTAAACGTTGCCTGCCGATTCGCTTCATCATATATCAATAACCGTAAGTCAAAAATCTCAATTTCTCGCTCAGGCATCTCAACGTTTTGTCCTTCACGAGCCAATTTATAAGCACGTTGCCCGTTAATTTTAATGGCGGAATACATCGGCGGTGTTTGTTTAATTTTACCGATAAACAAAGGAATGATTTTTTCTATTTCTGCTTGAGTTGGAATTTTTTCACATTGTTCAACAATTTCCCCCTCACTGTCATCGGTATTGGTTGAAGCGCCGAATTGCAAAACAAATTCATATTCTTTTTCGCCGTCGGTCACATAGGGCAAAACCTTTGTTGCCTCTCCGAAAGCAATCGGCAAAACACCGGTTGCAAACGGATCAAGCGTTCCGGCGTGCCCGTTTTTTTTGGCATTAAACAAACGACGCGTCAGGTTAACAACCTGCGTCGAGCCCATATCCCGTGGCTTATCAATAATCAGCCAGCCGTTGATATCTTCCCCTTTTTTATGGCTCATTTTTTTCTCCTTGTTCCAACATACAAAACAAACATCACTTTGTAAACCCGATTATTTGGACAAAATTATTGACAGGAAATACAATATCTGCTATATTATTTTCAATTGTGAATTATTTTTTTATTATTATTAACTTAAATATTGCCTATATGAAAAGAGTAGAATTAAAGTACCTGCCTTTGTATAAGGCTTTTGGTATCAGTGATTTAGAGATCAGTACGTTGGAAGAAGATGAAATTATTCCGGAGCTTTTTTTACCGGAAGAAGCCTACAAGCTGCTGAATGTTCCGACACCACAGTTCGGGGCGCCTGTCATTGCCTTCTTGCTGGGACGAGAGAAAGCCCACTACACCGTAGACTGGAACTACGCGAGAGCTCTTGCCAAGACCGGAGCGCACATTAGATTTCTGACTTACGAAAGCCCCGTATCTCAGTTTATGGGGTGCCACGGTCTGGTGCTCCCCGGCGGTGCTTTTGCTTCACCGGAGAAGTTCTATACGGATCCGCAGGAAGACGATGGACCATCGCCACGTTGCCGCGCCTATCTCCAGCTCATTAAGAGTGCGGAATGCCGACGTATTCCTATGCTCGGTATTTGCGCCGGCGCACAGATGATCGGTGCACTGTTCGGGCTCAAAATGTACCGTAATCAGAGCTACATTATGAGCGATGTTAAGATTGAGCACAAAACAAAAGAAACTTGCGCTCACAAGGTGAAGATCCTACCGGACACGCCTTTGCGTAAGATTTTCGGCACCAATTGGATATGGACCAACTCTCGCCACAACGAGAGTATGGTGTCTGACGACAGTCACTCCGAGCTGAAATTCTATGCTTTTGCCGAGGATGGTGTCCCCGAAGCTTGGGGCTCTGAAGAACGTAACATCTTGTGTGTGCAGTGGCACCCTGAAGACGAAGCCGCGTGGGGCAACAAAGCGATGCAGAGTATCTACGATTGGCTTGCCCAAAAAGCTTCTGCCTATGCCAAAAAGTAATAAAAAAAGGACTTCATTAAGAAGTCCTTTTTTTATTTTTCTTAATCCCATTCGATAACAGGATAGTTCTGCCACCCAACGAGATTATAATGCCACCATTCGTGGGGAATACTCTCAAACCCGTGGCTTTCCATTAATCTTTTGAGTTCCTCACGATTGCGGATAGCCTCCGGTTCAGCCTCCATATAGTCATGCCGAGCCTTCTTGAGGTGAGCCTGAAATTCCTCGAATTTTCCTTCTGCCACCTGAGCAGCAAACTCAGGTTCATAAGCATCTACCTCTGTCGGATAGGCGAGATTGTTTCCATCCAAATCCGTCAGGCAGACGTCCACCGCCGTTCCATGGCAGTGGTTAGAGGTCTGATATTCCGGACGGAAGAAGCCTTTAATAGGCACCACTTCCACACATCTCATATGTGCTACCGGTGGGCGATAAGCGTCACATATGCGCATTTTTCGCCCCATTCTTTCCAGTTCCGGCACCAAAGAAAGCAACTTTTCTGCCACATCTTTGTGCATATAGAGCTGGTTTCCAAAACCGACCTCTGCATACACAGGACGGCTCAACATATTTTTTGCTCTCGCATACATAAGATCCACAATAAAATGCGGATTGTTAAATTTTACCAAATTTTCCATTTTTCCACAGTTTTTAATTCGTTAATAATAAAAAAACATGTTTAAGGTATCATTTTTTTACTCTTTTGTCAAATAAATTAAATTTCCACTTCAAACCATTCGCAATTTTCAATCGGATGATGAATTTTGAAAAAATGATAATACAGAATACACATCACAGCTCCATGCGAAAAAATTCCGACACATTTATATCTACCGCGGCAAGCTTCTTTTATTTTTTCGATTGTATTTATTAACCTTGTCAAACATTGATTAATTGTTTCGCCACCGGGCAAACATTTATCATAAGCTTCCGGTTCCGTTTCATTAAACAATACTCTTTCGATGCCATATTTTTCTATTGCATCAGGAACATACATTCCCTCAACTTCGCCATAATGAAATTCTTCCACCCCGTCAATCGGCTCAACACCCAATCCGCATTCTGCCGCTGTCAAAGTTGCGGTTTGGATGGCTCTTGTTAATTGAGAACTGTAAATTTTCTCCAAACCTAACTTTTTAGCTTTTTCTGCCAGCACTTTCGCTTGTTTAATTCCATTCGCATTCAGAGGCGTATCCATTCCCGCTCCCTGCATAATGTTTTTAACATTACTGTCCGTTTCGCCGTGACGAAAAAAAATAATTTTCATTTTCTGCTCCTTTTTCAGTCCCCACTTATATCATAATAAACATTGTTAAATCGTAAATTTTATGATATGCTTCAAACAAAAGAGAGGCCACATGAAAACCCAAAACATACAATTAAGCTTTATCCCTGAATTTAATGCTTTCGGTATTGCAGATTCTGAAATCGAAAAATCAGAAAAAAACGGTATTACACCGATTATTTCTCTTAAAGATGAAGACTATCAACGATTGGGCTGTCCTAAACCTGCCGCAGATGCGCCGACGGTTGCTTTTTTACTTGGACGTGAAACCGGTACTTATACAATTGATTGGAACTATGCTAAAGCCATTGCTCAAAGCGGCGTTAACATTCGCTTTTTGACTTATAAAAACAATGTTTCCCAAATGGATAATGTTGACGGGCTCATTCTTCCCGGAGGTTCTTTTGTTTCACCGAATGAATTTTACACAGATCCTTTGAAAAAAGTAGAAGAAAAACCGGGCTCTCGCTCCTATGCCTACATAACCTCTATTATGGAAGCCGAGAAAAAAGGTATTCCTATGCTCGGTATTTGTGCCGGTGCACAAATGATAGGCGGAATGCATGGACTGCGTTTGTATCGTAACTTAAAAGAATATACCCATACGACTTTAGAACATAAAACAAAAGATTTAGAAGCTCATATTGTAACTATAAGAGAAGATTCACCATTATTTGAACTCCTCGGACAGCATCAAATTGAAACAAACTCACGCCATAAAGAGGCTGTAATGAATAACGACAGTATCAGTGATTTAAAGATTTATGCCACCAGTAATGATTCCACCCCCGAGGCGTGGGGAAATGAAGAAAAAAATATTCTTTGTATCCAATGGCATCCTGAAGATTTTGCAGCCACAGGAAATCATAAAATGCAGAAAATATATAATTGGCTGGCCCAAAAAGCCGATATTTATGCCAAACAAAAACACATAAAATATCCTAAATAATTCAATAAAAATCTTATTGAAAGAGATTAAAAAAAGAGGCTGATTTACAGCCTCTTTTCTTATACGTTTTTGGAAAGGACAAGATATTGTTCCTCCTGTATATCGCTAGTAGCACAGGAAATTTTATCTGTTTTTCCATCACAAGTCATAAACAATGCCCTTTCTCGCGCACTATTTTCCAGCCAAACATCATCTGCCGGATAATAATAGTCAAGCTCAGAGCAATAAACCTGATATGCCTCATCTGCACCTTGATAGAGCTTGCTGACACAGGCTACTACAGAAACACACGTAAAAGAATTTCCCCTCAAATCAATATTAAGAGAAATTTTAAACTCGTTATGCTCTTGTATGTGTTGCCTGATATATGCATAATCACAAATTTTACGAGAATCTGTAATTTCTATACCTTCAGCAGACATTTTATCACAGAATTTACGCACATAAGAAGCAAAATCAATCAGTTTTTCTGCCGACTCATTCTTGAATTGGAAAGCATAAAAATGAAGGTAGCTCTTGCTTCCTCTGACCTTAATAACCTCCGTTGTCCGTTCTACGCTGACAAAAAGGTCACCATCTTCATTGGACAACCGCAAAAGATCGGGAAAAAGTTCCACTTCTTTTTCCTCATGCTCTTGAAACTCCACATTCAAAATATCGTAATGATGACACGAACGCGTTTTCACTTCCCCGCCCTCAATATAGTTAAACAGGTATTCTCTGTTTTGCTTAAAGAGGAAAAGGCGCCCCAGGGCAGAAATTTGTTTTCCTAACGGATGCAAGGCAGATACACCTGCATCAGCCGGCCACCAATACCAACACCCTTCTTTTTTCAAAAGGACATTCCCGTCAATCAGCTGAAAAGCCTCACATTCCGGTGCGCACTGAAGACACTTGAAACGCTCCCAAAAAATAAAATAGAAGTCCTCCTTTTTTAAAATAAAAAAGGGTAAATCAGCTATTGATGACAAATCACGCTGATTGGCATCTTTGACAGATACAAGAGAATCAGCAACCAAAACGGTTTTCATCTCATAATCCGGCTCTACCAATTGACGCAAAACAACCTTGTTGCCTACGTCATAGAGTTCATAACTTTTTTTCATAATATTTTGATAATTTAATTAATAATAAAATTTAAACTTTCAAAACTTGCTATTCTTCCGTATTCGTTTTTTTCAAATCTTCCTGAACCTTTGGATTTCTGAGCAATGCTTCAATTCTATCAACTTCAGCAAAAGTATTATCTATTCTGAATATTAAATCAGGAACATAGCGCAGTGTTGTCCGGCGACCGATAACTTTTTTAAAATGGCTGGCGGCCAACTGCAAAGCCTCTCGAACTTCTTCATTTTTATCACTATGAGAGGTTATAAAATAAACATTGGCATATTTCAAATCCGGAGAAATTTGAACTTCCGTCATTGTGACCATTGTATCTATACCTTCCAAATTACGGACATCATCGTGCTCAATTTCTGCGGCAATAATTTTTTTAATTTCCTGTCCGACACGCAATTGTCTTTGTGATTGTTCTTTAATAGCCATTTTTTCCTCATAAATAAAAAATTCTAAACTTGAATAATGAGGTTAGTAGTAGGCGTCAAAGGCGAAAGTACCGGAGCGTACAAAAGAGGTACGTGAGGACACTTTCGACCTGCAGACAACGCCCTAATAACCCATTAGTCAAGTTTAGCGGCGATTGTTTCAATTTCATAACACTCAATCGCATCCCCGACTTGAATGTCATTATAATTTTCAAAACTCATACCGCACTCATATCCGTCTTTAACTTCTTTGACATCATCTTTAAAGCGTTTTAATTGACCGAGATTACCGTCATGAATAACAACGTTATCCCTCAGCAAACGAACTTTACAACCACGTTTAACCAAACCTTCGGTAACCATACATCCGGCGACACGTCCGACACCGGTAATATTAAAGACTGTACGAATTTCGGCATAACCGAGGATTTTTTCCTTCAATTCCGGAGAAAGCATACCCTCTAATGCCTTTTTAACATCATCAGCTACGTCATAAATAATAGAATAATAACGAATATCAATACCATCACGACGTGCCATATCACGAGCCTGCGGAATAGCACGAACATTAAATCCGATAATGAACGCATTAGATGCCTTAGCTAAAGTCACATCTGATTCTGAAATAGGACCGACAGCCGAGTGAAGAATTTGAACACTGACTTCATTATTAGACATTTTAGTTAATGTTCCCTCGATAGCTTCGATAGACCCCTGAACATCAGCTTTAATAATAATCGGCAAATGTTTCATTTCACCGGATTTAATCTTATCAAGCATTTGTTCCATTGCTGATTTAGCACTCTTAACCAATTTTGCATCACGTTCTTTACGAATACGATAATTGGTAATTTCACGAGCCTGATTTTCATCGACGGCCACCGCAAAATTATCACCGGCAGCAGGAGTTCCTTGCAAACCGAGAACTTCAACCGGTGTTGCCGGACCGGCTTCGTGAACCTTATGACCATTTTCATTAAGTAAAGCACGAACGTGCCCCCACTCTTTACCGGCAATAATAATATCGCCGACATGCAACGTTCCTTTTTGAACCAAAACCGTTGCGACCGAACCGCGACCTTTTTCCATTTTAGCTTCAACAACGGCACCTTCAGCCATTCTGTTCGGATTTGCCTTCAAATCCAAAATTTCCGCTTGCAACAAAATAGCTTCTAACAATTTATCAATATTAATGCGTTTTTTTGCAGAAACCTCTGCGCACAAAGAATCACCGCCCATTTCCTCAACGGCAATGCCGTGGTTAAGAAGTTCTGTTTTAACACGCATCGGATCAGCTCCCGGCAAATCAATTTTATTGATTGCAACAACAATAGGAACCTCTGCTGCCTGAGCGTGACGAATAGCCTCAATTGTTTGAGGCATAATACCATCATTGGCTGCCACCACCAAAACAACAATATCCGTCACTTTTGCTCCGCGAGCACGCATTTCGGAAAAGGCCTCGTGTCCCGGAGTATCAATAAAAGTAATTTTTTGCCCGTCTTTTGTTACAATCTGATAAGCGCCGATATGCTGCGTAATACCACCGGCTTCACGCGCGACAACATTTGTTTCTCGTAAAGCATCAAGTAAAGATGTTTTACCGTGATCAACGTGCCCCATAACCGTAACGACAGGTGGACGAGGAAGCAAATCTGTTTCTTGATCTTCAGCTCCCTTTAAGGTTAACTCGACATCACTGTCTGAAATACGCTTAAATTTATGCCCTAATTCTTCAACCACAATTTGAGCGGTATCCGCATCAATTGGCTGATTGATGGTTGCCATCACACCTAAAGACATAAGTTTTTTAATAACTTCCGCACTCTTTTCTGCCATACGGTTTGCCAATTCCTGAACGGTGATAATTTCAGGAATAATAACTTCTTTAATAACCTTTTCTTGCGGTTGTTGCTCTTGAACCGGTTTAGGTTGTTTTTTCTTAAAACGACGGCGGGGTGCCCCATAACCATAGTCATCATCATCGTCACTTCCGCCCATCAGACTATTCATATTAAGCTTACCGCTACGGCGCTGTGGCTCAAAACTGCGTTTGGTTATTTTTTTACGTTCCTGTTCAAAAGTTTCTTCTTTCGTTAAAGGCTTTTTCATTTTATCAAAGCGAGAAGATTCCTCATCGTCGTCATCGTCGTCAAAATCTTTAGATTTTTTAGGTTTTATATAAACCTTTTCTTCCTGCTTAAAGGCATTTTCTCTTTCACTCTTTTTTGATTCTTTTTCCGCTTTTTCTTGAGCCTTCTTTTCTTGATTTTTACGTTCTTCCTCAGCTTGACGGGCTTTTTCTTTTGCTTCTTCGGCTTCTTTAGCTTTTTCCTGTTCACGAAGACGCGCTTTTTCCTCCTCCTCCTGACGACGTTTAGCCTCGTGTTCCTTAGCTTCTGCCAAAAGTTTTAATTTTTGTGCTGTTGCTTCATCTATTTCAACCTTTGATTCGGCTGAAGCGACCGGATTAATAACTCTCTTTTTACGAACTTCAACCTGAACGACTTTTTTGCCATCGGATTTAGAAGTTTTATCACCCAAATTTTTCAGTGTGAGCGTTGATTTGGAAGGTAATGTCAATTTCTTACTTTCATTATCACCTGTCATTAAAATTATTCTCCATTATTTTTATCTTTTAAAAACGCTGATAATTTCTCTAAATTATCCTGAACCATTTTCGACATCTCTTGTTTAAGAAAAGCCAAATAAACCGTATTGCCTTTATCTAATGCCTTATCCAACTCCTCAACGCTAAAAAGCCTGTACACTTTTACCTTTTCAATGTAGCGACTAAGCTTTTTTTGCCCATCACCGCCGGCATCAATGGCTTCCAAAAGGAATTGAGCCTTATCCTCTTTAAGGACATCAAGGACTTTATCCATTCCAATAACCATATTACCGGCCTTCTTTGCTAAAGAAATAGCATCCAATGCATTTTTATGCAAGATATTTTCAACAATTTGCAACAAGTCACCACTGACTTTCACATTTTTCTTCAGAACTTTAGAAAAAAGATTTTTAGTAATTGCTTGTTGCAAAACGGCATAAGAAATTGAAACATAAACCCCTTTTCCCGGTAATTTTTTGTAAAAATCGGGAACGATTTGTTTTTCCGGAGTTAAGACAAAACGTAACAAATGAGATTTTTCCTTAACCTCTCCCGTTACGATGCATTTCCGCATTATGTCTTCATTCTTTTTCAATATCTATCTCTTTCTTTCCTCAATAAAATTTGAATAATACGGTCAGTAGCAGTCATCAAGGGTGAAAGTACCGGAACATACACAGAAACGTGTGAGGATACTTTCAACCCGTAGACAACACCCTAATAACCTATTAGGGAAATTTTATTCAAACCATCCGGCCTTTGTACGTGCACTCATAATCACACTGTTGGCTTCTGTTTCAGATAAAACATTTTCGCCTAACAGTTCAATCAATTCATCAGCGGCTAAATCGGCCAAATCATCAATTGTTTTAATATCTTTATTAGCCAAAGCCAAAATCATATCCTGGTCAAGTCCTTCGACAGATTTCAACTTTTCATCAATACCTAAAGTTTCACTTTGCTTTGCAAACTCAGCATTACGGTTTGCAACATAAGCTTTTGCTCTTGATTGGAGTTCGGTTGCAACATCTTCGTCAAAACCTTCAATACCGGCTAACTCAGCCAAATCAACATATGCAACTTCATCAACCGTTGTGAAACCTTCGGCAATCAACAGATGGGCAATCATTTCATCGACATCTAAAGCTTCAATAAAGCGTTGAGAACGAACTTTATTCTCATTTGAACGACGTTCTTGTTCTTGCTCTTCGGTTAAAACATCAATATCAGAGCCTAACAACTGAGAAGCTAATTTAACATTCTGACCGCGACGACCGATGGCAATAGAAAATTGTTCTTGAGGAACAACAACTTCAATACGACCGTTTTCTTCATCCAGAACAACCTTTGTTACTTCTGCCGGAGCAAGAGCACTGACAATATATTGAGCCTTATCTTCCGAATAAGGAACAATATCGATTTTTTCACCTTGCAATTCCGTCACAACAGCCTGAACACGAATACCGCGCAAACCGACACAAGCACCGACGGCATCAATAGTCATATCATTTGCTTTAACGGCCAATTTAGCTTTTGACCCCGGATCGCGAGCTACACCCATAATTTTGACGACACCGTCATAAATTTCAGGAACTTCTTGTGTAAATAATTTTGCCATAAATTCAGGACAGGTACGAGATAAGAAAATCTGCGGACCTTTGTTTTCACGACGAACTTCCAAAACATAAGCACGAACACGGTCACCGTTCTTAAACTTTTCTCTCGGAATAATTTCATCACGACGCAAAACAGCTTCTGCTTTACCGATATCCAAAATTACATTACCGAATTCGATTCTCTTAACCGTACCGTTTACAATTGTACCAACTTTTTCCTGATACTCCTCAAATTGCTTATTTCGTTCTGCATCACGCACTTTTTGCATAATAACTTGTTTTGCTGTTTGAGCGGCAATACGACCAAAATCTATCGGTGGCAATGTATCAATAATAAATTCACCGACCTTTGCATCTTTTTTATAAGCCTTTGCATCTTTCAACAAAATCTTAGCGGCCTGAGATTCATCATCTTCAGGCATTTCATCAACAATTTCACGGTAGCGAGATAAATTAATCGCTCCGGTCTTACGGTCAATAACGGCACGAATATCGTGTTCAAAACCGTATTTAGAGCGAGCTGCTTTCTGAATGGCAATTTCCATTGCAACGAAAACATCCTCTTTATCAATATTCTTTTCTCTTGCAACTGTATCTGCAACCAGAACAATTTCCGGTCTCGGCATATTTTCAATATTTCCATAGTATCCTCTTAATATAAATGAAAGTTAAACTCAGTCTTCAATAATTTCTTCTGTCATCGGATGCTCTGCTTCCCACTTAGCAAGGAGTTCATCCGTCAAAATAATTTTAGCTTTACTCACTGCGGAAAATGGAATGGTATATGTTTGATTATCCATTTCAATTTCAATATCAGAACCGTTCACACCATTCAAAACACCTTTAAAACGTTTTCTGTTTTCAATGAGTTCATCAGTTTCTATCTTTACTTCATTACCGGCAAAACGAACAAAATGTTCCAACTTTGTTAAGGGACGGTCCAACCCCGGAGAACTGACTTCCAGATTATATTTATCCGTTATCGGGTCTTTTTCATCTAAAACATCAGATAAAGCACGACTGACCTTTGCACAATCTTCAACCGTAATATCCGTACCGTTTTTTGTATCAATCATAATCTGAAGTGTCGGATTCGCCTGACCTATTGTCATAATTCGAACAGTTTCGTATCCGAGTTTATCAATAACGGGTTCCAACATATCAGCTAAGCGATGTCTTGTTTGCATTATATCGATTCCTTTTATAAAAAAAAGCGGGGCTTTTGACCCCACTTTCAAAAACATTTATGAAAGAATACAAGTTCTATAACACATTATTTTTTTAAAATCTACTGTTTTTTATTATTTTGTTCACGATTATTCAGTAATGCCGCAAAATCTATCGGGTTTAACATAATCGGAGGCAATCCGCCATCAATCATTGAATTTGCAACGATTGAACGAACAAAAGGAAACATCATTCTCGGAATTTCAACCATTAATACCGATTTCAAATGTTCTTCGGGAACATCAACAGAAACAACTGCCGAATACTCAAGCTCCAGAATAAATAATTTTTTATCATTGATGTCCCCATTTAAGGTATAGCATAAACTGACCGTATGAAAATTATCATGCATATGATGAGCGTTGACTTGAACCTGAACATCAATACGCGGAGCGCTGGTCAATTCTCTGAAAATTTCGGGAGCATTGGGTATTTCCAATGAAAAATCCTTAATATATTGAGTATGAATCATAACCGGAGGTAAGTTTTCTTGTTTTGCATTTTGTGCTTCATTATCACTCATTATCATATCCTTTATCAATCAAATTCGTTGTATTTTATGTTATTAAATTCAGAACGTCAAAATATTTGTAACGAATATAAAATTATGGTTGATAAAAACAATATTTTCGCTATATTAAGTAGGTGTTTTTTGATTAGAAAAAAGGTATGTGATTTAAATTATGATCCATTTTGTAGACATTATCATTTTGCTGATAACGGTTATTCTTATATACAGCAAGCTTAAAAATGTTTTGGGAACACGTCCCGAAGAAACAACAAAAGCAACGCCCTTAAGTGAAGAAAGCGCTGCAAAAATATTTGATATTATAATGAAAGAAAACGAACGGTTAGCCAACCAAACCGTTACGGATATTACACCGGAATCAGATTTACCGCCTCTGGAAAAAGAGCTCAACAAAATTCCCCAATTCAATAAGGAAACTTTTTTGATTGGAGCAAAACGCGCATTTGAAATAATCATCACAGCTTTTGCCAAAGCGGATAGTGAAACACTGCATAGTTTAGTAACAACCAAACTTGTCAAAAAATTAGATGAAATTATAGATCAACGAAAAGCAGACGGCATTACGGCAGAAACGGACCTGATCGGTTTTTCATCCGTTGAAATCACCGATGTTAAAGTGAACAAAAGTGATCTGGCTAAAATAACCGTCAAATTTGTATCTGAGCAAGTTAATCTACTCAAAGACAAATTTGATAAAGTCATCGAAGGTGATGAAAATTTTGTTCAAAATATTACGGATATTTGGACCTTTGAACGTCACCTAAACTCCAACAACCCTAACTGGCTACTCTCATCGACGAAAAAATAATGTATAAAATATTTTGCTTATTCATTCTTTCTCTCTTTTTTGGCGGATGCGGACAAGAAGAAGAAAAACAACAGGAAAAAACACCATCTTTATCCATTGAACATCCTGAAGAAAAGGCTGATTTGGGACCTGACATAAAATTAGTTCCGGCTCAGTTTAAAGATTTGAAAAATTGGTATCGAGATGACTTAATCAAAGCCTTCCCTGCAATTAAGGCATCTTGCGAACAAATCATCAAAGAAAAAAACAAATATATGTCTAATGCTGAGTTAAAAGTTCCGACCGAAGCTTATCAGCACGCTTGCAAAAAAATGTTCAATTCCGATATAAGCACTTCTGCAGAGCTGAGATTTTTCTTGGATAAAGTTTTTAAACCCTATTTGGTAATGGATAAAAGCAATCCGAACGGAAAATTTACGGCATATTTTGAATCTGCCTTAGAAGCTTCACAAACCGAAAGTTTAGGCTATCCATACCCCATCTATGGCAAACCGCTTGATTTAATTGAGGTCAGTTTATCCGATTTTGATGACAAATTGCCTAACCAAAAAATATACGGACGCATTGATGCTAAGCAGCAAAAATTAGTTCCGTATTTTACAAGAGAACAGATAGAAACAGGCAAACTGGCGGCACCGATTATCTTGTGGGCAAAAGATTTGGTCGATTTACATATTATGCAAATTCAGGGATCTGCCGTCGCCAAACTTGAAAACGGTGATCGTGTCAGAATAGGTTTTGCCGCACATAACGGACATCCTTTTACCGGCATAGGAAGCATTCTTCTTTCTCAAGGATTGATTGATAAAGAACATGCCTCAATGAGCGAAATTCGCAAGTGGTTGAAAAAGCATCCGCAGCAAGCCGTTAAAGAGCTTAGGAAAAACAAGCGCTATGTTTTCCACCGCATTGCCAGCACAACCGCCCCTGTTGGAGCTCACAATGTTCCCCTCACACCGCAAAGAAGTCTTGCTGTCGATAAACAATATATTCCTTTGGGCTCATTACTGTGGTTAGAAACAACCGGTCCGTTAAAAGAGCCGATTGAACAATTGGTTGTTGCACAGGATATCGGCGGGGCAATTAAAGGTATTGTTCGCGGTGATTTTTATTGGGGTTCCGGAGATGAAGAAGTTTTAGAACAAGCCGGAAAAATGAATTCTATCGGTCGTTACTATATTCTATTGCCTAAAACAATGGAGATAGTTCAATGAAGCAGCCGAATAAAGCCGACTTAATGATTTATAAAGCATTTTCTACGGCTTTGAACCGAAATTTATTGCGGCTTTATCTGGACACATCAAAACTTAACCGTCCGACATCACCCGTATATAATCCTTGGGAAAACCTGCTACCGCTATTAATCCCGATGATTATCGGTCTGGTTTTAATCGTAACTGTCGGCAGCCTATTCGGTCTGGCTTTCATTATCGGAATGGTCTTGGTTTATAATTATTATATTAAGAGACTGATAGATAAACGTTTACTCGAAAGAACCAAAAAATTTGTCGCTCAAGATTATCAGCACTGCCAAGAATTATGGGAATTCGGCGGTTTAGTTTTAGCAACGGCCGATAACAAAAAAACAGGGTGCATTGCCCCTGAAGGAGATTGGAAAGACTTTATCGTCCAAAGATTTTCAGACTTTATGATTGATAAAAAAGAAGAAAACGAACCATCAAATGAAAAACCGGCAGCCTGACATCAGCGATGAAGATTTAAGCCTTTGGAATAACGAGCTTAAAACGGTGCAAAAAACCAAACAACCTGAAGAACCTCCCTCAGCGCCGCTGTATATTAATGAAATTACCCCGACAATCAAATATCAAAATATTCCTAATATTTACAGACTGAATTATCTTAGAACGGGGGATTTAAGTGCATTGGACGGACAATCTGCCAAACGGGCAAAACAGTGCGAATATAAGGTAGAGGGCGTGCTTGATTTACACGGAAAAACCGAAAGTATCGCTTATGAGGAAGTTTTTAATTTCATAAAACAATCGTATCTTCAAAACAAAAGATGCGTTTTAATTATCACGGGAAAAGGGCTTTCTCAAAATGACGATGAAGATATTTTTTCGCAAAAAGGAAAATTAAAGGAACGAACACCGGTTTGGCTCAATTCCGAACAACTCAGGCCTTTGATTTTAGGGTTCATTCACCCACTTGAGCGTTTGGGAGGAAGCGGCGCTTTATATATCATACTGCGCAAAAAAAGATAATTGTTCATACATTAGCTTATTTAATATATTCTTTAGAAAATTTGAAATATAGTAAAAGCATTATAATTTAGGATTCTCCTAAATGTAATGTATTTTTGTATTAACATTATAAAGGAAAAAATATGTCAGCATTAAAATTAATGAGTAAAATGGCTGTAGCCGTTTTATTGGTTATGCTTGCAAGTCTGCAAGATGCGGCAGCTTCTGAAATTGATTTAAACGTTCCGATGTTGAATGTTAAATATAATATCTGGGGCTGGGCAACTGACGGCGCTCAAATCCTGTTTTACGGCTTAGGCGTTTGTCTTTTCGGCTTGCTTTTTGGTCTTTATGAATTTGTAAAAATCAAAAAATTGCCGGCTCATGAATCAATGTTAAAAATTTCTAACTTAATTTATGAAACCTGCAAAACATATATGAAGCAACAAGCAAAATTACTGCTTATTTTGGAACTCTTCATTGCAGTTTGTATTTTTTACTACTTCTTCTATTTAAATCACACACCGTTACCTAAAGTTCTGACTGTTCTCGGTTGGTCAATTTTAGGTATTTTAGGTTCTTATCTGGTTGCGTGGTTTGGTATGAGAATTAACACCTATGCAAACTCTCGTACGGCTTTCTTATCTTTGAAAGCAAATCCGTACAGCGTTCAAAATTTACCTTTGCGTTCAGGTATGTCTATCGGTGTTTTATTAATCTGCGTTGAGCTGATTATGATGATCACCATTTTATTGTTTATAGACAGAGATAGCGCCGGAGCTTGCTTTATCGGTTTTGCCATCGGTGAATCATTAGGTGCTTCAGCTTTACGTATCTGCGGCGGTATTTTTACAAAAATTGCAGATATCGGTGCTGACTTAATGAAAATCATTTTCCGCATTGATGAAGATGATGCACGTAATCCGGGTGTTATTGCCGACTGTACCGGAGACAATGCCGGTGACTCTGTCGGTCCGACAGCCGATGGCTTTGAAACTTACGGTGTTACGGGCGTTGCCTTAATTTCATTCATCGTTTTAGCTGCCGGTATGCAGTATACACCGGAAGGTCAATTGGCTTTGATGAGCAACGGTATTGATATTCAGGCTCGTTTAATCGTATGGATTTTCACAATGCGCGTCCTGATGATTTTAACATCAATGGTTGCTTACTGGTTAAACAACATCGGGTGCAAGGCAGTGTTCGGCAATGCTAAGGCCTTTAATTTTGAAACACCTTTAACCTCTTTGGTTTGGGCTTCTTCCATTATTTCTATTTTCATGACCTTCGGTGTTTCTTACGTTATGATTGGTGAAATGAGCCCTGATTTATGGTGGAAATTATCAGTAATTATCAGCTGTGGTACATTTGCGGCCGCAATTATTCCTGAATTTACAAAGATTTTTACATCTTCTAAATCTCAACATGTTCAAGAAATCGTTAATGCAAGCCGTGAAGCCGGTGCTTCTTTGAACATCATTTCGGGTATTATCGCGGGTAACTTCTCTGCTTTCTGGAAAGGTTTGGTTATGGTTGGTTTGATGGCCGTAGCTTACTTTACCTCTAAAGAAGGCTTAGACGGATTTATGGTATATCCGACAGTCTTTGCGTTCGGTTTGGTTGCCTTCGGTATGCTCGGTATGGGTCCGGTTACCATTGCGGTTGACAGTTACGGTCCGGTAACCGACAATGCACAATCCGTATTTGAGTTATCTCAAATTGAGCAAATTAAAGGCATCAGCAAGTCAATTGAAAAAGAGTACGGTTTCAAACCTGATTTTGAAACAGGAAAACAATTGCTTGAAGAAAACGATTCTGCCGGTAACACATTTAAAGCTACAGCAAAACCGGTATTAATCGGAACAGCCGTTATCGGTGCCACAACAATGATTTTCTCAATCATTTTATTGTTAAACCTGCAGTTAAACTTGCTTGATCCGAATGTATTATTCGGTTTAATGCTCGGCGGAGCCATCATCTACTGGTTCTCCGGCGCATCAATGCAAGCTGTGTCAACAGGCGCTTACCGTGCTGTTAACTACATTAAGAAACACATTAAATTAGACGGCAAAAAAGCCGCTTCTATTGAAGATTCTAAAAATGTGGTTCGTATCTGCACGGTTTATGCACAAAAAGGTATGTTGAATATCTTTATTGTTATTTTCTCGTTCACAATTGCATTTGCTTGCTTTAATGCAAATCTGTTTGCAAGTTATTTGATTTCAATTGCCGTTTTCGGCTTATATCAAGCATTATATATGGCCAACGCCGGCGGTGCTTGGGATAACGCCAAAAAAGTTGTTGAAGTTGACTTGCACGAGAAAGGCTCTGACTTACACGCAGCTGCAGTTGTCGGAGATACGGTCGGAGATCCGTACAAAGATACCTCATCAGTTGCATTAAACCCGATTATTAAATTTACCACCTTGTTCGGCTTATTGGCTGTTGAAATGGCAGCTTCTGCACCAAGATGCGTATCTTTATCATTGGGCATAGCGTTCTTTGTTGTCGGTTTGTATTTCGTATGGAGATCATTCTACCGTATGAGAATTGAATCAACCAAAGATTAGAGCAAAATAAAAAAGGAGCGGAGATTTTCTCCGCTTCTTTTTTTATGGCATTTTTAAACTGATGAAAATAAAAAAAAACATATTGACAAAAAAATAATGATAAGGTATACAACACAGCAATTACGAATTATTTAGAGATTATTCCTCCTTTCAGTTTATTAAAAACATAGATTTGCCGAAATCTGACTGAGAAGTTCGATTCCGGCCTTAGAGAAATTCTTCCATTTCTTAGCATTATATAAATACCTCCCTCTGACTGTGAAGTTCGATGAAGGTCCAAGCAATCCGCCTCCGTAACAAGCCGATTGCTTTTTTTTATTTTAAATTCATTTATTTATCTTTTTTCTTTATATAAATTTGCCTTAATTTCACAAACAATAATCCCCTGTAACAAAAAATTCATAGATTTGCTGAAACAACTGCTGCAGATTTAATGTCAACAGCACAAAGTAAAGCTAGAAACGTTTTCACAAGCGTTAGAACAATCACCTTCATTTTAGGTGGTTTCGGTTTGGTCGGTATTGCTTATCAAGCTATTATCGGTAAAGTTAAATGGTCTTGGTTTGCCGGCTTGGCTGTTGGTTTGGCATTATTAGCTGCAGCAGGCGCTATCGTTGAATATGCT
>JAFUSU010000019.1 GCA_017467515.1 Alphaproteobacteria bacterium | reverse complement strand
GAACGCGGCGGCTTTTAATTTGCGCCGCTCGTCCGGCGAAGCAAAGCCCAATGTATCGTATAAACTTTCCTGAATTAAATCGACCGACACGGCAACCGCATTGGCATATTTTTTCTGCAACTCTTTGACGAGTGTGGTTTTGCCTGCCCCCGGCATACCGGTAATGAGAATAACTTTCTGTTGCTGCATTTTGCACCTCTTTCTAAACATTGCCTATACGATAGTATATTTATTTTTGATAATCAACAAGCTAATTTTTTACCTTTAAAAACAAAAACACCTCACAGCGGTTAAACTGTGAGGGGTTATTGTTAGAGATTATCCAATAAACTTGTCAAACTTTTTCATGATGTCGGTTATGAGTTCAGCGATGGCGGCAAGTTTCATTCTAAAATCGGCGGTGAAATTTTGCGCCGTAATACGTATCGATATGCCGATGCCGTTACCAAGCACAGTTATTTAACGGACGGTGAATTGCCGGACGAATTGTATTTGCTTTATTGTGCCGATATGATGGTTGACACAAAAGGCATTGAATGCACGTTGGAAGAACGTGTAGAAGACATTAAAAAAAGGTACGGAGCTCAATCCATACCTTATAAAGATTCTCTTGTAAAAATTGAGACTTCAAAGTCTGATGTGCACTATTCTGTTATCAGCACGGCTCAGGCAGAATAGGAATATCCTGAATATCCAATTCCGGATAGCCTTCGGATTTCAGTAGTTCGCACATTTGACTTGTCGTGTAATACGACGGCTCAGTTTGCTTGTAGTGCGGCTTGCGGAAGTTGTTGGCGACATTCGTGCCGTTGATAATCTGCAGGCCACCCATGCCGTCAATACACATCATACGGTAGTGATACGGCACAAGGCGGTGGTTTCCGCAATCCATCACGTTTTTACCCTCGGTCGAGAAATAAGCCAAGCCCATGGAATTCGAGATAAACAGCGAATCATTGGTCTGAAACTCATCTTCGCCGATGTGGGCGAGTTTGCGCATTTTTGGTATTGAAAACGCTATGTCGTCATACAGAGGATTGTTGCTGTCCGCAATGTCTTTGAGCTTGCCGACAAAATCTGCAGGCATCGCATCATCATTGTCAATGCGGAAAGTCATAATGCGCTGTCTTTGGAACTCGTCCGGTAATACCAGTTTTGCGCCATCAATAAAGATGTTGTGCATAAACGGATACTCTCTTTCAAGCTCGGCAAAAATAGCTTTCTTGTCTTCCGGCATTGCCGCGGAATGGTACACCAAAAGCACGAAATCCTTACAAGTCTGTCCGGCAAAGCTTTTGAGCGTGATGCCCTTAAACATTGCTAAACGCTGAGAGAAATACGGGTCTTCAAACACTTTATGCTTGACATCAGGCCTATCGGGAAAAGCAAATGATGCCGCCACCGAATAACGAACCATACCAATAACTGAAACCATTTCTTGTGCTCCGTTAATTGTTAAATTTTTCTGTATCATAGGCATTAAAAAATAAATTTTAGTTAAAAACTCCCTCGCGGCGATATATAACGTCATGCCTCCGAGGCGATAAGCCGAGGTCAAGGCATCTTCCGCTTTTTTTATAATTTGAAGATCCCTTGACGATTTTGCAGTGCAAAATCGAGGGATGACACTTCGTTTAATTAAAATACAGCCCCGTAATGGCGATAAAGCCGAGGATAAGCGCAAGGAGTTTTTGCGGCGTAAATTTATCCGTTTTGAACAGCACCGAGAGGAAGAACATTACGAAAATCCCCATTTGCTTAATCGCCATCACGATGGTCGGCGTGTCGTTAATAAAGCTGAATGTTTCCAACACATAAAAAATCGTTTCTAAAATGCCGATGGCGAAAGCCAAAAAATAAAAGCCGTTATACCAGCGAGGGTTGGAAGTGTCTTTTTTATCATCATCTTTACCTTTAAGCGCAAGGTATCCGAAATACGGCAACGCCGCCACATAATAGCCGAGGTTGAGCGTGATTTCGCTTGCGCCATACGCTGCCGACACCTTAATCAGATAAGTTGCAACCACATACAAAAACATTGTGCCGAGAGTGAGTATAATCCCAACCGGCTTGACCTCTTTAACCGAGGTATTTTCGTTTTTGATGCAGTTAATATAAAACAGCGCGATGGCAAACACAAACAAGCTCAATAATGCCAAAAAACGCACCGAAAGCGTTAAATAGCCGAGCATACAGTCAATAATGGTGGTGAAAAACAGCTCACTGCTTTGCACCAAGCCAATCAGCGCAATCGGCGTGTATTTGAGTGATTTCAAAAAGAAAATGTAGCCGAGCAGAATCAATATGCCATGAAACACCACATAAGGCAAGGCCTTAAACGTGCAATCAATGCCGATAAACGCGCCGATAGCCACTTGCCCGATACCGGCAATAAGCGAGAGCAGAAACACCATTTTATGAATATTGTGGCGGCTGACGGCATAGTCCAGCGTGGCATCGGCGGACGAGTCAAACAAAGTCGCCAACACGGCCGTATATCGTTTATCTGTCATTTAACTACCTCTTGTGCGGCGAGTATAAGCATTAAAAAATAAATTTTAGTTAAAAACTCCCTCGCGGCGATATATAACGTCATGCCTCCGAGGCGATAAGCCGAGGTCAAGGCATCTTCCGCTTTTTTTATAATTTGTAGATCCCTTGACGATTTTGCAGTGCAAAATCGAGGGATGACTTTTTTATTGTTTTAAATGAAAAAAATCCCTCGCGGCGGCTTGGCGGCGGGGGATTTTTTAAGTTTAAAAACTGTGCTCGGTTCTTGTCAGAAAACCAATAAGCATGTCAAGATTGCGACAGTGTCCGACATACTTATACTTGTCTCCATCATTCATTCCGACATAGTTAAATACATGGTCAAACATCTTCATACACCCAAAAGTATGAGCGTATAAAATGAATCTGCCGCCACTGCAATAAACGGCCCTAAAATGCTGCTCATCCAGAATGGGAAGTATCCTCTCATGATGAAAATTATAAATCTTTTTCCTTTCCCAATCATACGCTTGTTTCAGAATTGGATCTCTCTTGAGGCAGGCTCTGAACCTATCGGCACCCCAATCTATTTTTGCCGCCGATTGTACTGGCAACTCAATTTCCAATGACGGGAAATAAATAACGATAAGACAAATTTCACCTTGTTGCTGTGTTGGCATAGCTTCGACCCTACATTCCGGCGGGCAGATTTGCCTGATTTGCTCGGTTAGAGCAATAATTTTATCCTGTTCCATATATCTTAGATTTTTAATTACTAATAATATTGTTTTATAATTATATATTTTCTGATGTGGGGTTTTATATGAAATACCTCTTTTTGTCAATTATTTAAATTTTTCTCGGAATCGCCTTGGGTTAGGTCTGATCAGGCCATAAATTATCTTCTCTCAAAAAGTTTTTCGATTTCATTAAGGCTGAGTTTAACATATGTCGGGCGACCGTGATTGCATTGTCCGGAATGCTCGGTTTGTTCCATATCTCGCAACAATTTGTTCATCTCATCAATATTCAATGCACGCCCTGCCCTGACGGAGCCGTGACAAGCCAATGTTGCACATACCAAGTGCATTTTCTTTTCTAAGCTAAACCCTTTGCCCCATTCGGTCATTTCTTCAGCTAAATCGTGAATCAGCGTTTCAACTTCGCAATTTTTAAGCAGTGCAGGAATTTCTCTGACTAAAACGGCTGTTGAACCAAATTCTTCTATTTCAAGCCCTAATTTTGACAGTTCTGCAACATTTTCAAGAAGCGCAACTTTTTCGCTTCCGCTTAAATCAACCACCTCCGGAATTAACAGCATTTGAGATGCCGGACGCTTTTCTTTGAGAAGATGGTCTTTCAATTTTTCCATAACAATTCGCTCATGCGCCGCATGTTGATCAATAATGACAATACTGTCTTCCGTTTGAGAAATAATATAGGTATTATGGAATTGCGCTTTTGCTTGTCCCAATATTCCTTCTGTTTCTTGTTGCGGGAAAGCGGTAAGATGTGTATCCGTACTCTCAACTTTAACGGAATAGATACTTTCCAGCTCCGGTAATTTGTTTTGCGTAAAAGTCTTACGGGGAGAATAAGAATATTGAAAAGCTGTCGGCATCTGATGCTCTTGTAAAGAGGCTGTTTCCGTTCTATTTGAAAAATCAGGGATATTATCCTGAATAATTTGATCCAAATCTAAAGTGTGTGCCGTTTTTTTATCTCCATTAATCAGGGCTTGGCGTATTGAACTGACCAATAACCCCCTGATCAATGCGTTGTCGTAAAAACGAACCTCTGCTTTGGTCGGATGCACATTGACATCAACATTGTTCGGATTAACGTCAAAAAACAAAGCACACATCGGGTACCTGTTAGATGCCAACACATCTTGATAAGCTCCTTTTATGGCTCCCAATAACAACTTATCACGAACGGGGCGATTGTTCACAAATAAATATTGGGACAATGAATTGGCTTTATTCAGTGTCGGCAGGCTGACATAGCCGCTTATTTTTACATCTTCCCGTTCAGCTTTAATCAGTAAAGAATTTTCGCTGAATGTTTTCCCCATCACATCTGACAGGCGCTGCAACCGAGCATCAAACAAATCCCCTTGACAAACAGGCAAGTTCACTTTTTTCTTATCATCTGCATATAAATAAAATCCGACATTCGGATTTGCCAAAGCTATCCGATTCAATATATCGACACACTGTGCCGTTTCCGAAGCATCTGCTTTCAAAAATTTCAGGCGCACCGGTGTTGCATAAAATAAATCTCTGACTTCTATTCGTGTTCCTTGTGTATGCGCTGCCGGCTGCGGGTCTGATTTTTTTCCGCCTTCGATATTTATTTTCCAAGCGCATTCCGATCCCTGATACCGAGATATGATGCTCATACGAGAAACAGAAGCAATGGACGGCAAAGCTTCACCCCGAAAACCCAAAAATTTGATATTGAATAAATTATCATCCGGCAATTTTGACGTCGCATGCCTTTCTGTTGCCAACATCAATTCATTTTTGGTCATTCCCTTACCGTCATCAGACACAATAATCAGATTTTTACCGCCCCCGACCAACGTAACTTCAATTGAGGAAGCGCCTGCATCGATTGCATTTTCCACTAATTCTTTTACGACAGAGGAAGGCCTTTCAATAACCTCTCCGGCAGCAATTTGATTAACCAAATTTGAGGGAAGAATGCGAATAGGCATTGTTTTTCCTTAAGCTACTTGCGTAATTTTTTAACAGTGGAAATCAGTTGTGATGTTGAACTGTCGTGACAAATTCCCGTCGCATTTCCGCTTAATTCCGGCAATATATTCAGAGCCAGCTGTTTACCCAATTCAACCCCCATTTGATCGTAGGAATTAATATGCCAAATAATTCCTTGAACAAATACTTTATGCTCATACATCGCAATTAATTCACCAAGTGTATAAGGATCAACCTTTTTAACCAAAAAAGTATTAGACGGGCGGTTTCCGCTAAAACTCTTATAGCGCTTTAATTTTTTGACATCTTCTTTGCTTTTTCCGGCTTTAAGAAGTTCCGCCGCCGCTTCTTTTTCTGTTTTGCCGCGCATTAAAGCTTCACCTTGAGCTAAAACATTTGCCAATAAAATTTCGTGATGTTCACCTATTTCATTGTGAGAAATAGCCGGAATAATAAAGTCACAAGGAACAAAATCCGTTCCCTGATGAATCAATTGGAAGAATGAGTGCTGAACATTTGTACCGGCTCCACCGAATAAGACCGGTCCCGTCGAATAAGAAACAACCTTGCCGTTAACATCAACAAATTTACCGTTACTTTCCATATCCAATTGTTGCAAATATGCAGGAAAATACTGCAAATATTGGTCATAAGGAACAACGGCATATCTTTTGATTCCGAAGAAATTGTTATACCATATCCCCAACAAGGCCATAATTACCGGAATATTATGAGCAAAATCCGTTTCACGGAAATGTTTATCCATAGCATAGGCTCCGTCCAGCATTTTTTCAAAATTATCCATTCCGGCTACGATTGCTATGGATAACCCGATTGCCGACCAAACAGAATAGCGACCGCCGACAAAATCCCAAAATTCGAACATATTTTCAGAATTAATGCCAAATTTTTCAACTTCTTTTTTATTGGTCGATATTGCAACAAAATGCTTTGAAACTGCCGGTTCACCGAGGGCATCAACAAGCCATTTTCGACACGTTTTTGCATTTGTTAATGTTTCGATTGTTGTAAATGTTTTTGAAGAAACGATAAAAAGCGTTTTTTCCGGATCTATTTTATTTAATATTTCGGCACACGCCGTTCCGTCAATATTGGAAATGAAGTAACATTCCATATCTTTTGCCCAATATTTTCGAAGAGCCTCCGTTACCATCACCGGCCCCAAATCAGAACCGCCGATACCGATATTAACAATGGTTGTTAATTTTTTGCCGGTATGACCGACAAATTTTCCGAGGCGTACAGCTTCCGCAAATTTTTTCATTTTTGCCAAAACAGCATTAATCTCCGGCATAACATTTTTACCGTCAACAAAAACAGGTATATTACCGCGATTACGCAAGGCTGTATGCAGAACAGCCCTGTTTTCCGTAAAATTGATTTTTTCACCGCTGAACATTGCTTCTATTTTATCTTTCACGCCGCAATCTTCAGCCAAACGCAGTAAAAGTTTGAGAGTATGGGCATTAATGCGATTTTTTGAATAATCAAACCAAATATTATCTAAATTCAGTGTTAATTTTTCTGCTCGTTTAGGATCGGCATCAAACATATCTTTCATTTCTACATTTTTGATATGTTTGTAGTGACTAGCCAGTTTTTTCCAAGCTCTTGTTTTATTAACAGTCATTTCCATCTTTCCTTACTCTCCTTTTTCAATCTCACCAATAGTCATAAATCTCAAATTGTCTTTGGTAAAGTACTGCCGAGCAACTCTGTTTATATCTTTTAGGGTGACATTATTGATATAATCATTTCTTTTTTGCAAATAATCTAATCCCAATTTCTTCTTTTGCATATATGCCAATGTGGCTGATAAATTATCAATATCCGCATAACGTAACGGTTCAGAGGCAGTCAGGTAATTTTTAACCTGTTCCAACTCTGTTTCCGTGATTCCTTTTTTCCCCATTTTCAGCCATTCTTTTTGTAAAACGGACATCAGCTGAGGCATATTTTTCGGCGTTGAAGAAAAACGTCCGATAATCAAATCGGCTTTATCATAATTAATGATTTGTCCGTAAACGCCATACGTCAACCCCTTATCTTCTCTGGCCGATTTCTGAATTCTGGAAGTTAATCCACCACCGCTGAAAACTTCTAAAGCTAATTTAAGCGGATAAAAATCCGGGTGCTGTTCCGAAATTCCCTTTGCATAAAAATATCCGACAACTTGAGGCAATTTTTTATCGATATGAAATTCAGGAGCCGAAAAATCTATATCAATATCTTCCAGAACTGTTTTTTCTTTTTTATTTTTGATTCCCGCAAACATTCTATCCAGCATATTTTCAGCTTCTGTTGCCGATATATCCCCACTTATGCCGATAATTAAATTTTCCTTTGTTATTTTCTCTTGCAAATACTTTTTTAAATCATTCACCGATATCTTTTTAACGGTTTGCGGTGTTCCGTAAACCGTACGACTATAGGGATGGTTACCATATATTTGTCGGGCAGCCTGCATCAACAAATAAGAATCCGGCTTTTCGGTTTGGTGCAAATATAAACTGACAATATCCTGTTTGGCTTGCTGTATATATTTTTGAGCAAAAATCGGCTGTGTAATCGCCAAATTAAACATTTTTGCCGCCGTATTTTGATCTTTTGTGATAAATTTTAAATTACCATAAAAATTATCTTTGCTGTTCCTAAATGCCAACTGAATCGCTTTTTGTTCCAAAATTTCATTAAAAGATTCATTACTGTATTTTCCGGCCCCTTTTAAGAGAACATCTGTCAGAATCGTACCAATACCTGTCAGAGCCGATGGTTCATAAGCCACCCCCATTTTTTTAATAATAACAGATACACTGACAATCGGATTCGTATGCTCTTCGTACAAATAAGCCTTTATCTTAAGCTGCGGAGATGTAATTTCTTGAACATTTGAAGCAAAATTTTTCTTCTTCAAAATTGATGTTTCAACTAAATATTGAGGATTAAACCGATATATCTGCGGCGTTAAAAATAAGAACGCCCCGTAAGCAAATAAAATGATTATTAATAAACTACCTAATCTCTTAAGTTGCGGCGTTATTTTAGAAAAATCATTTTTCATTTTTTTCCTCCGACAGTGGCAGCAGCATTCCCCATACCGGATAAACGCGATTTAACATTGATGTATTTTCAAGAACTTGCTGTAAGGTTACTTTTTCAATATTATCTTCAAATTGCTGAATGTCAGCCAAAGAATATCCTGCTCCCAACCATCTTAAGGTAATATCCGCCGCCGTTGCAGGATTATCGTATTGATAAACCATCCCTGCCAAAAGACGATTTTTCACTTTTTGAAGTTCTTTTTCCGTTAATCTATCTAATGTTTCCTTTATTGTTTCTTTAAACATCTTTTTTATTTTCAACAGATTTTTACTTTCCTGAAAATAAGCATAAACAGCGAACATACTATTGCCCCGATTAAGATAATCAAAAGCCGTTTCCGACGAAAGCGCCAAATGCTCGTCCGTCACCATTTTTTTATAAAACGGTGACGTTACACTTTCACTTAAATATTCCGATAAAAGAATTAAACTGTACAAAGACGGGGAATTTCCCTGATAGTGGGGTAAAATATAACTGCCTATCAAACGCAAAACCTTAACATCTTTCCGCCGACTGATAATTTCACTTTCGTTATGCAGAAATTCATCATCAACTTCCGCAATATTGTTTTTTCTGTCGTCTATGGCTCCCGAATTGATTTTCCCGTAATATTTTTGAGCCAATTCTTTAGCCGTTTCAACATCAATATCACCTGAAAGAATCAGAATTGCATTATTCGGTTTATAATATTTATGGTAGAATTCAAGAACATCTTCTTTTGTAATACTTCGAATTTCTTTTGATGTTCCTGAAACGGGTTCTCCGTATAAAGATCCGTTCCATAAATACCTATGATATTTTTCCCAAAATTTATTGGTCGGACTCGTATTCAATCGTTGTTGGCGTTCTTGCAAAACAACCTCACGCTCTTTTTCAAAAGCTTTATCGCTTATTTTCAGACCGGTCATTCTATCTGCCTCAAGATACATTGCCAATTCCAATCTGTCGACACTTAAAAATTGATGATAGTATGTATAATCATGCGATGTTGCTGCATTACTGATACCACCGTTGGCTTCTATCAATTTCTCGAACTGTCCGTCGGCAAACTTATGCGTTCCTCGAAACATCAGGTGTTCCAAAAAATGAGCTATGCCGCCTTTTCCTTCCGGTTCATCAATCCTTCCGACTTTATAGAGGACAACCTGTTTTACGATAGGCGCCTTATGATTTGGAATGACAATGACCTGCAAACCATTATCAAGAAAAAATTCTTCAGCATTTTTTAACGCAGCACTTGCCTTTGACGCAAATGAGCCACATATCAAAAAAACGAGCAGACTATATAAAAATTTTTTAGGCAAGAAAACCTCTTATTTCATTTTTTCGAGGATAGCACGTTCCCCCGCTGTTAAACTTGGTGTATTATCGACGGCATTATCGTCTACGATTATAGGACGTAATCCGAATTCCGGCGGAATTGAAAGAGGTGCGCGAGATACGACCATCATTTCATCAGGGGCATTTTTTTCAAGTCCTAAATCTTTTTTAGTTAAACCGCACGAACATAACATAACCAAACAAACAGAAGATATGATTATTTTTCTCATTACACTACTCCTATTTTTCTCTTTTTTTTGCAAAAAATATACTGTGAAAAACGATTAATCCGGCACCAATACAAATAAAACTGTCTGCTATATTAAATGCCGGCCAATGATGATCTCCGATATAAAAATCCAAGAAATCAAAAACAGCACCGAGATGTATTCTGTCAATAACATTTCCTAAGGCTCCTCCGATAATAAAACCCAATGCAACTTGTACTGAGCGGTTTTTCTCAGATTTAAGCCATTTCAGCAATAAAGCTACGATAATCAAAGCAATTCCGGATAAAATATATACTCCCCTAATTCCGAAATTATTAAACATTGAAAAACTAACCCCCGTGTTCCACGCCCGAACAACAGCAAAGAAAGGAGTAACAATGAGTGCGGCATATTCAGACAGGATATAGTGCATCACAACATATTTTGAAATCTGATCAACAACAATCACGCCTAAAGCAATAAATAATCCAAGTATCAAAAGAATTCTCCTTTTTTTTATTTTTTGCTGATTATAGTGCGATTTGGTTCGGAGTTAAAGTCTCATTTTGTAAATATGCAGAATTTTTATTTAAAACAACAGTAATTTTGCCAAACCCAGAAAAATAAAGAATCCACCGGAATCGGTAATTGCTATTAAAAATACACCTGATGAAATAGCGGGATCCGCTTTGCATTTATTCAATATCAGCGGAATTAAGATGCCTGCCAAACTGGCAATTATCAGATTAATCAACATTGCCAAACCGATAACCAGACTCAGGGCGTGATATACAGGAAAGCGATACCACGTAATTACCCCTATCATTAATGCAAATAAAAGTCCGTTCATCAAGCCGACGCAGAACTCTTTTCCTATCATCCGCCACGTATTGCGCGAAGTTAATTCTTTTGTAGCCAGAGCGCGAACAACAACCGCCAACGTCTGGTTTCCCGTTGTGCCGCCCATTGAAGCAACAATCGGCATCAACACGGCCAAAACGGCAATTTGAGAAATAATCTTTTCAAACCCGCCGACAACGGAAGATGCGACAAGCGTTGCAAATAAATTAGTAATCAGCCAGATAACACGCGACTTAAAAATCGCAAACGGTGACTTATAAACATCACCTTCCTCGGCACCGGATAAAGCCATAATATCTTCTGATGCTTCTTCGTGAATAATATCAACGACATCATCAATATTAATAACACCGACAAGTCTGCCCTTTGCATCGACAACCTCTGCCGAGAGCCACCCATATTCACGGAACATATGGGCAACTTCTTCTTGGTCGGTGAACGCATTAATCGGGACAATCTCACCGTCTTTAATTGAGTCTAATGTCTCGGTTGATTTGGCACGCAGTAATTTATCAAGTGTAATTTCTCCGGTCGGACGATATTGTTCATCGGTCAGAAAAATCGTATAGAACTCATCCGGCAACTCCTGCTCTTTAAGAAGATAATTTTTTGCCTCTTTCACTGTCCAATCATCAGGAATCGCGACAAACTCGCGCGACATAATACGACCGGCAGAATCTTCAGGGTAAGATAAAGATGATTTGACTTGTTGCTTTAACTCCGGATCCAACTGAGCAATAACTTCTTGTTGCTCGTCTTTATCCATATGTTCCAAGAGTTCTACGGCATCATCAGAATCCAATTCATTAACGATGTGGACGATTTGGTCTTCATCAAGACTTTCAATAACCTGCTCTTGAACAACATCATTTAATTCCGGCAAAACATCAGGATTTAAGTGCTTACCTATCATATCCAAGAGTTTTTGACGATGTCCGGCATCTAAACTCTCTAAAATATTGGCGATTTCGTATTCATCTAAGCCATCAATAATTTTACGGACATGAGCAATATCATCTTCATTCAAGCCAATGAGAATCGAATTAATCATCTTCGGACCGACGCCTAAAATTTGCTGTTGCGGATACACACAGCGACGTGGCGAGCACTTGGCTTTCATATATTTTTTTTGCTTGGCTTTCATACGCGGATTAGGCTTTGTTTTATGTAAATTTTGACTCATATCAGCCCTCCTTTCCGCATATTATTAATTTGCCCTAAGAATACTGAGATTTTTTTTACTGTCAATTAAATTGCAGTTATTTACAACCTCTTTTAAATTTACCAAGACAGCGTGTATAATCTTACGAATTATTCACGCCGCCGATCTCATATAACAAGTATTTTTTGAACACTAATTCTATTTTTTCAAACAATTCTTTACGGAATCGATGATTTCTTCTTTAGTAATTCCGAAGTATTTATACAGCTCACCGGCAGGACCGGAAGCTCCGAAACCATCCATTCCAATAATATCGCCGTTCAATCCGACATATTTTTCCCAGCCGAATTTAGAGGCAGCCTCGATAGCAATACGCGGTGCCGAACCCAAAACTTCTTCCTGATAAGAAATCGGTTGCGCGTCAAATAACTCCGTACACGGCATGGAAACAACCGCGACTTCTATTCCTTCTTCTCTTAAGGCCGTTTGTGCCTCAACAGCCAGCGATACTTCTGAGCCGGTAGCAATTAACGTGGCTTTTGGCTTTCCTTTGCAAGGACTGATAACATAACCGCCTTTTGCTGTTAAATTCTCTTTTGCGCTTGTCCGCAACATTGGTAAACCTTGACGGCTTAAAGCTAAAATGCTCGGTGTATGATCGTTTTCTATTGCCAAACGCCAAGCTTCTGCCGTTTCAACCACATCACACGGGCGGAAAACATTAATATTCGGCATGGCGCGATAGGAAGCCAAGTGTTCAATCGGTTGGTGGGTTGGTCCATCCTCTCCGACACCGATAGAATCGTGGGTTAGGACATAAATCACACGCAATCCCATTAGGGCTGCCAAGCGTTGTGACGGGCGCAGATAATCCGAAAATACGAAGAATGTTCCCCCATACGGCAAGACACCACCGTGTAAAGCCATTCCGTTCATCATAGCGCCCATCGCGTGTTCACGGATACCATACATCACGTTGTTGCCGTTATAGTCCTCTTTCGTCACAGTCTTCAAGCCCTCGACAAACGTCAGATTGGAAGCCGCCAAATCAGCAGAACCACCGACAATTTGCGGAATATTCGGCACAATTTTTTCCAAGCATATTTGCGAGGCTTTTCTTGTCGCCACTTTTGTTTTCTCGACAATACATTTTTCCTCTAAAGCAAGAAGCTCTTTATCCCAATTTTTCGGCAGGCGATTATTAATAACATCATCAAAATTTTTACCGGCAGCCTTAGCCTCTTTTACCCAGCCGGCATAAGCTTGTGCGCTGCGTTTACCAGCCTCTCGCCATGCGGATAAAATATCAGACGGAACTTCAAAAGGTGCCGCCGTCCAACCTAAATTTCGGCGCATTGCTTCAATTTCTTCTGCGCCCAATGGCGAACCGTGACATTTTGAGGTTCCACACTTATGAGGCGCCCCAAAACCGATTGTTGTTTTACATGCAATTAAGGTCGGTTTATTCGATTTTTGCGCTTTTAGAATCGCTTTTTCTATCTGCTTCGGATTGTGTCCGTCAATTTCAAGGGTATTCCATCCAACAGCTTGAAATCTCAATATTTGATCGGTTGAATTAGCTTTATCGACCGTCCCATCAATCGTAATATTATTATTATCCCACAAGACTATTAATTTATTTAATTTAAGGTGTCCGGCAAGAGAAATTGCTTCCTCTGAAATACCTTCCATTAAGCAACCGTCACCATTGATAACGTAAGTATAGTGATTACACAATTTATCACCAAATTTTGCGTTAAGCATACGTTCGGCCAGTGCCATTCCGACAGCAGAGGAAATACCTTGTCCCAAAGGACCTGTGGTCATATCAATCCCTGCCAAATGTCCATATTCCGGATGTCCTGCCGTTTTTGCGCCTAACTGGCGGAAGTTTTTAATATCTTCTATGTTAATATCCTCATATCCCAACAGATATAAAAGGGAGTACATCAACATTGAGCCATGACCTGCCGATAAAACGAATCTGTCCCGATCAAACCACCGCGGATTTTGAGGATCTATCTTTATAAATTTAGAAAATAAGACAGTGGCAACATCTGCCATTCCCAACGGCATACCGGGGTGTCCGGACTGAGATTTTTCAATAGCATCGGCACTCAAAAAACGAATAGCATTTGCCATTTGACGAATTTGATTATCTGGCATTTTTATTACTCCTTATTTTCCTTCATAATATCGGTAATTTATATCAAACGTACGTTGATTATATAATTTTTCTTCCGGACTAATCCATAATCCTAAGTTAACGTCATAATCTTCGGCTACGGTTGACGGAATATAAACAGACGATGAAGCCCCTTTGTATTCCGTTTCTCGTTCAGTTAATCCGATTTTAGCGGTAACGAAATGAGTCTTTTTTCCTAAATACTCGGGAGGCCCTTTTACTGTTTCCGTATAATAGCTGAATCTGACATCTGTTTCATCATTCGGTTGTAATCTTTTAATTGTAAAAACAGGTCTGATAACAGCTTTGTATCGCCCGACAGCGTCTTCATAATAGCAATACCCTTCATAACCGCTCAGATTGATCTGGAAAGTTTCTTTAGACTTCATATACTGTGTCAGATAAGCATCATTTCTTATAATTTGAACCTGCGGACAAGAAAAATCTCTGGGTTCTAAAGCCAATCTTGTTTCTCCACAAGCACAAAACAATAAAAACAATACCGGTAAGAAGCGTTTCATCATTTTTATTCCTTTTCAAATAGGGCGACTAATTCAGTATGACTTGAATAAATAAACTGGTCAACCATTGTTACTTCTTTCAGGGTATAACCTCCTTTGATAAGTGTATTTGCATCATTAACAAACGTATACGGATTACAAGAAACAGCTATAACGGTCTCCGGTCCGTCCAAACAAGCTGATATTTGTGCAGTTTGTGCCGCGGCTCCTGCTCTGGGCGGATCAAACACAACAACATCTATGTTGGTTAGCTCTTTTTCATCCAAAGGATATTTAAATAAATTTCTGCTTTCTATTTTGATATTTTTAATTTGATTCCGATTAACAGATTGTCTAAAACCCGTTAGCAATTCTTCCGATGAATCTATGGCCAGTATTTTATTATTCAAATTTCGACTTAACGGATATGAAAATGTACCCACGCCACAGAATAAATCAGCTATTTTTCCTTCCTTATTTTTAAGATACCTTTTTACCAAACCAATCAATGCCTGCTCACCTTCTTTAGAAGCCTGTAAAAATGTCCCTGAAGGAATATAAACGGAAACCTCGCTATTTTTGACCATTGGCTTTGTTTTTTCGAGAATTGTTTCAACACTTGATGCTTTTGCTTTGTGCCAAGATACGCGGATAACATCATCAAGTTTTGCCAAATGTTCGGCTATAATCATTCGATGATTAAGTTCAGGCTCGGAAGGCATTTCAAACAAAACATCTATACCGTTATCCGCTTCACTCACCAAAACTTCTCCACTTGTGATATATTGATTTAATATCTTTTTGTTTTTTTTCTGAATATATGGTTCAGAGCATAAATCTTGCAACAGCGTGCGAAGATGAGGAATATTCTTATTCAATCTGTCCGTCAGCAATAAGCATTTGTCACGATCTATGATTTCGTGGCTTTGCGCTCCGTTAAATCCCAAATGAAGCGTTTTTTTGGCAAAACTAAACGTAAAAGAAGCGCGTCGCCGTGTTCCGTCTTTAATGAAAACAGGTTCTCCGAAAAAAATATCCTGCTGATTAATGTGCGTTATTATCTGCTTAAAAGAAGCATATTTCTTTTGTCTGTATGCTTCTTCATCAAGCATTCTTAAGGAACAGCCCCCGCATTGAGGGAACAGGGGACACGCGTTCATTAAGCTTTATCCTCCGCATTATGACCGTCAAGCAAAGAAACTTCAACATTATTTTCTTTAGAAAAAGCGGGATGAACATTTTCTTCTGCTTTTTCTTGTTTAGCTGCCTGAGGCTCAGATACCATATCTGCATGATAAACCACACAGCGATTTCTTCCTGTTTCTTTTGCTTCATACAAGGCATCGTCAGACATTTTTACCAGTTCACCCAGCTTCTTTGAATATTGGGAAGAAGAAATACCGATACTTACCGTAAAATGGAACGGCTCATTTGCATCTGAGTAGACTGTTAATTGAGAAATAGATTCCCGAACTCTGTCGGCAACTAATTTTGCCTCTTTTTCATCACTGTTTGCTAAATAGACAACAAACTCTTCACCACCGTAACGGGCTACAATATCTTTATCCCGCAATGCTTTTTGAACTGTTTCAGCCAAAGCAATAAGAACTTTATCACCCACTTTGTGACCATAGGTATCATTAACACTTTTAAAGTGGTCGGCATCAATCATAAAGACACAGAAGCGACTGCTCGGATTCAACTCAATACGGCGATTTACTTCCTCCTCAAAGTAGCGACGATTAAATAATGAGGTTAAAGGATCTCGTGTTGCCTGCGTTCTTAAAACATCTTCTCTCTTTCTACGATCCGTAATATCTTGGAAAGCGGCATAGATAGCTATGTTGTAATCATAGTCAATAATATTGGCAGATGTCGACAACCAAAACGGACTTTCACTGTTGGGGGCTTTTACCAAAATTTCAAAATCTTTAACAATACGCTCTTTTTCCAGATGAGAATTTAACAACCGACGATTGTTTTCATCTACAAAAAAGTCCTTAAAGCGACGATACTCTAAATCTTTATTTGTTAAGCCGAACAGTTTCAGAAAATTATCATTAGCCGATAGTATCGTATCGTCACTTAAACGGGAAATCATAATCGGAAACGGTGATAATTTAACAATTTCCTTCATTCTCATATCATATTTCATAATTTTTTTTGAAGCATTATCCAAATCATCATTTTTCATATCAACGAGAATAAGCAGGAAAGCTATACCCATTCCCAAATAGGCGACTGCCCCGACATACCAGATTTGCATAGAAAAAATTGTTTCATCTGAAATATGAGTCGCAACCATTGATGTTACATACGCAAGATCCGCACATGCAATGATATAGCCGACATTATATTTTCTGAAACAACGCGTAAAGCACGCCGCCGTTAAATAAGCCAAACCGATTGCCGGAAACAGACTGTATAAAATGTTAATAGCAACACCATTGGGAGAAAGAACGGTACAATAAATGACACAAGCCATACCAAAGACGAATGCTAAGAAACTATACAAACCGATAGCCACATTACCTAACATCATATAGGTTGCCGCCATTCCATACAAAACCAATACAATCAGTTTAAGCATAAGGGCAAACATCATTAAAATTTGGGCCGAAACATATAAATTCAGGCCATCCATCATACTTCCAAACCAGATAGCAATGAAATCAATTGCGAATCCGATTGTCAAACATTTGATACCATTTACCAAAGCTGAAGATTTTTGATCAATACTGACATAAATGCCGCAAGCCAAAAAGAATAACAATGAAAATAGGGTGATATAAAGGTAAACCTGTTCTTCAAAAATAATTAAACTGTTCATTTTCAGCTCCTCAACACTTTCATTCTCGTCACTAATTTAGATCAATTTTATTAAAATAACTTGAATATTATATAGTTTATTCTAATATTGTTAATAAATTATGTCAAATATGAGGAATATGTCCTATGAATTACAATGTATCAGACCATTTTAGCTATAATTTTGAACTTAATTTAAATAAGGTTCCTGCCAAACAAGCTGATAGAATCGCCCTTAAAATTCTTTTTCCGGGAATCTTGGCGGCTCTTTTCCTAATTATAATCGGTTGCTATGAACTTCTGTTGGGTTCTCGCCCTGACGAAGGGTCTGATATTGCAGAAAAGGTCCCTTTCTGGTTTAATTTAACGTTCTTTGATATCCTCATCATTTTCTTGGGTGTATGGATTATCATTAAACTCCTTTTGACTTACTTCCATTATAAAAAAGTATTTTTTGACGGCAAAAAAATAACGCTTATTTACCGTACACCTTCCGGCGCAAAAAAAACTGTTAAAGAATCCATAAAAAAATATCTTGGCGTTAATTTCAGAGTTGAATTCTTTCAATACGGATTTATTACAAAAAATAAATACATTATCGAACTCTATCACCAAGATCCCGAAAAAATTGCCCCGCTTTATATTTCAACAAGCGGACACAATATCAGAAAGATTTGGGCAGACTATGCTCGAAAGCTTCATCTGGATCAGCTTATGCTGACCGATGACGGATTGATTATCCGCGCCAATAAAGATATCGGCAAATCCCTTGAAACTTTGTACCAAGAAAAAATCATAAAAGATACTTTTAATTTCAAAAAGCCTCTTCCTTCTTCCATTGCTTGGACCAGAAAAAAGGACAAATCCATCATCAAAAGCCGTAAAATCCGTTGGGATGCCTATAATTTTATGGTTTGTTTCGGTATTTTTTTAACGCTTTCAACCTTAGCCGTAAATGTTAGATTTTTAGTTCAAAGCACGGCCACCGCCCTTTTCAGTTTGGCTCTTTTACTCTTTACGGTTCTGTTGGCTTGCCGCTTATTTACCAAAGATAAAATTGTTATTAAACCGAATAAAGTTATCATCATCCATAAAACTTTCTTTTTCTCCCGCAAAAAATATGAACTGATGAAAGACGAAATCGAAGCTGTTGATGTTGCCTTCAGTCCTGTTTCCGAGCGTAATTTTTTAGCCATAATCGGCGGAGAAAAAACTTTGGTTTTCGGCAAAAAATTACCGGCAAAAGACTTGGATTGGATTAGAGAATTTTTGATACACGATATTGTAAAAAAATAGTTGCGAACTTATTGTTTTGCGCTATAACTCTTTTTATGTATTTTATTTTTGAAAGAATTTTAAAATGAAGAAAAAAAATATTCCCGAGCAGGAACTTGATTTCACAGATGTTTTCTTTAAAGAAGTCAGTGAAGATGTTCATAATGATAATTTAAAAGCTTTTTGGAAAAAGTATGGTGTTCAAGTTGTTGCTTTTACGGCTTTATGCCTAACAATTGCCGTCAGCTTTGAAACAATCAAACATTGGAGAGATCTTCAAAATCAGCGTTGGTCGAATGCTTTTGCTTATGCTCAAGTTTTGCAAACTCAAGGCAAACAGGAAGACAGTCTGAAAGCGCTGCAGGACATTGCTGATAACGGAAATGCCATTTATGCGGATTTGGCGGCAATGAAAAAAATAAATATTTTGTTCGAACAAGGCAATAAAGACGCTGCATTGACTGCTTTGTCTGATTTTATAAAAAATGCCCATAACGATAAATTAAAAAATGCTGCTTTAATAAAGTTAGCTTCCTACAAAATAGATACAGCCGGAGCAGATGAAATTACAGCTTTGCTCAAACCGTTAGACGGTTCTGTATGGGAAGCGGAAGCAAAAGAATTGATTGCCTTGACATTATTGAGGGAAAATAATGTTTCTGATGCTTTAGCAATTTATCAAGGCATCATTGCCTTACCTAATATTAATGATATTTTGCGCGCCCGTGCTCAAAATATGATTTCAGTTTTAACTTCAAATGGAGAATAACTGATGAATTTTTATACCAAAACACTTATCTGTACATTAGTTTTACTTACTGCCGGTTGCAGCTGGTTCAAAGAGGATAAACCCGTTGCCCAAGGGGAAAGGATTGCTGTTCTGTCCAATGAAACAATCGTTAAACCTGACGTTGCCAGAGATACCTTTAAAATTTCTCTGCCGGAGCCTCATCGCAATATTGCTTGGTCACAAAACGGCGGACATCCATCTCATCACGTCGGACACTTGGAGAGCGGAACCCAACTTAAGGGCTATTGGGAAAGCAGTTTTGGAACAGGTTCATCAAAGCGAGATTTTCTTATTTCAACACCGGTTATTGCCAGCAAGGTGGCCTTTACGATTGACGCCGATGCCAAAGTCAGCGCAAAACGACTGGATAACGGCGAAACAATTTGGGAAAGAAAAGTAAAACCGGAAAATCGTGACGATAAAAATATTGCCATTAAAGGTGCAGGTATTGCCGTTGCTTACGATAAAGTTTATGTAACAACCGGTTTTGGAGGTGTGTTTGCGCTTGATATGCGCACAGGTGAGCCTCTTTGGTATTATAATGCGGCTAATCCTATTCGAATTGCGCCGACTGTCGATAATAATATTGTTTTTGTTCAGACAATTGCCAATGAATTGGTTGCTTTAGATGCTTCTGACGGTTCTAAGTTATGGACTTATGATTCTGAAATCGAAAGTACAACGATGGTCGGAGGGGCCAGTCCGGCTTATGACGTTGAACAGGATTTAGTTGTTGCCGCTTTTTCAAATGGCGAACTGAGAGCCTTCAAAGCAACAACCGGTTCTCCTTTATGGGTTGATTGGCTTTACTCAAATCGTAAATCAACACCTTTGGCCGCTATTAATACAATTCGGGCTAATCCGGTTATTGCAGGTAACGTTGTCTTTGCTGCCGGACAAAGTAATTTATTAACCGCAATCGATATTCGAACAGGCAACAGATTATGGCAACGCGACCTAACGTTAAGCTCTCAACCGTGGGTTTCCGGAAATTATTTGTTTGCGGTTGCCAATAACAGTGACTTAATCGCTGTTGAAAATACAACAGGGCGTATTCTTTGGAGTACAAAAATTCCTCTCGGTTCTGAGGATGACGATAAATCCGGCGCATTCATTTCCGGTCCGGTTCTGACAGACAATCGGTTATTGGTTACGACCTCTACGGGTTATGCTTTTGCCGTTTCTCCTTATACCGGAAAAATTATGAGTTATGTTGATTTGGAAACGCCGATAGAAACAGCTCCCGTTGTTGCAGATGGTGTCTTATTATTAACAACAAATGATGCTGAAATTTACGCTTATAAATAGACGGGTATGAAATGACTATTAAAGTAGCAATTATCGGACGTCCGAATGTTGGAAAATCAACACTTTTCAATCGTTTCATCGGAAGAAAAGTTGCTATCGTACACGATATGCCCGGTGTCACACGAGATAGAAAAGAAGGCTTTGCTAAATTTTTTGATTTGAATTTAATGGTCATTGACACGGCAGGTTATGAGTATTCAAAAGAAGATAACTTAGAGCAGAGGATGTGGCATCAAACACAGCGTGCTATTGACGAATCCGATGTTTGCTTATTCTTATTTGATGCTCGTGCCGGCCTACAGCCTTATGATGAGCATTTTGCGGACCTTGTTCGTCGTAGTGGAAAACCGGTTATTTTATTAGCCAATAAATGCGAAGGAAAGGCTCAAGAAAACAGCATTCACGAAGCTTACTCTCTTGGGTTGGGAGAACCTATTCCTTTTTCGGCGGAACACGGTCTTGGTTTAACAGATTTGTATCAACGTCTTCTCCCTTTCGATAAGGAAGATGAAGATGATGAGAGTTCCGATGATACCGACTACACAGGCATGAGCGAAGATGAAATAAATGCCTTAAAGGATAAAAAAATAAAATCTAAACCGTTGCAGCTTGCAATTGTCGGGCGTCCGAATGTCGGAAAATCAACTTTGATGAATGCGCTCTTAAATGATGAACGTATGTTAACAGGACCTGAGGCCGGTGTAACGCGTGATGCCATCACTGTCGGTTGGGAGTGGAAAGGACATAAAATTAATTTGGTTGATACTGCCGGTTTACGGCGTCATTCTCGTGTTGAATCTGACGTTGAAAAAATGTCGGCGGCAAATACAAAGCACGCCGCTTTTTTGGCGCAGGTTGTTATTTTGGTTTTAGATGCCGATGCCGTACTTGATAAACAAGATTTGACTATTGCACGAGAAGTTTTAGATGAAGGGCGCGCTTTGGTGATTGCTATTAATAAATGGGATATTGCTAATCGTCAGGAAGCCCTGCAAAAGCTCAATGATAAATTACAAACTTCTCTGGCACAGGCAGAAGGCGTGCCGACCGTAACCATTTCCGCGCTCAAAAAAGAAGGCTTGGATAAATTGATGAGTGCGGTCTTTAAGGTTTATGACCGGTGGAATATGCGTATTCCGACAGCGCCGCTTAATCAGTGGTTTGGCGATATGATTGATCGCTATCCGCCGCCGCTCGGTAAAAACAAAAGACGCATTAAATTACGCTATATTACACAAGCCAAGACACGCCCCCCTTCATTTTATATTTTCTCGAGCAATCCTGAGGGTTTGCCGGATGCTTATTTGCGCTACTTAACGCACAGCTTGAGGGAAAATTTCAACCTTGACGGTATTCCGTTAAGAATTACTGTTCGAAAATCGAATAACCCTTATGCGGATAAAGCAAAAAAGAAATGATTTTTAGGAGCGCTTGGCGCTCTTTTTTTATTGCAAAAAATTTCGTTTTATTTATTATCATTTCTGTAAGCAGGTGTTCTGCTTACGGAGCCTCGAAAACTCCTCGGCGATAATAACTCCTTCTTAAGAGGGAGATAGCGGAATATATTGAATACGCTATGCTGTACGCTGACAGTTTCGAGCTCCCTCGCCGTTTTTTTTAGATGGTGATTTTTTTTGTTATAAAAACATATCTCTTTTACAGTCATGCTGAACTTGTTTCAGCATCTCCTAAAATCCAGCTCGGCAACCGGAGTGACTAAAAAAGAGATAACAACAAAATATGAAATTAAATTGGTTGAAGCATATAGAAACTTAATAACCCCCTATAAAATGGCTTAAAGACTACATTCCTTCTGAGCCTCGTTGCACCCGCTTAACTTGAGCAACTTGTGCTTTTTGCTGATCAAGATATTGCTTAAAATATCTACAGGCTTTATCCCCCAACATATTCTTAGAGATATTTTTACAATCTAACTGATAATAATGCATTCCTGGCAAATATTTATACATTTTAAGCTGATCTGTGTATATTCCTGCCATAAATTTCTGAAAAGATGGATTTGAAGGTTCAAAAATTGCCATATGTGTTTCTCTTGCATCAAAAGACAGAAAACCGATATGTTTTTTAGATGCTTTATCCTGTACTTGATCTCCATCTATAGCTAAATTGGCATTATCTTTTAGCTCATCAAAGACTATTTCATTTCCTCCCCTGAAAATCACTTCCATCGCTGTTAAATGATGTGGTTTTTTATTTTCTTTTTCATATCCTTGCAAATTATCATTTATTCGCTTTACTTCAGACAACATATTTTTTTCCATCTGCTCTTCCGTTAGCTGAGTTGCCGCATTCCAACCAATAGTAGATGTCTCATTAGCTTCTGATGAATTGAAAATCTGATTTTCTGTTTTATCTGATTTTTCGTCAGATTTTAACATTTTAGAAACAACATATCCGGCACCGCTTAAAACGCCAACTGTTGTAATTCCTGCTAAAATTTTTCCTGCTTCAGTCTTAAGCTTTTCTCTTAATTTTTTACGTGCTTTCTCTATCCGGCTAACTTTATCCTTGTTGGTATTGTTATTTGTCATGGCTTATCTCCTTTGCCGATATTATAAGAGATATTATTGAATATAATATTAACACACTCGTTTTATTTTGTCTAGATATTGACTAAGAAAAATTTATTCTTAAAAAATAAAAAAAGCCCTAAATATCTCAGGACTCGAAGAAGAATGAAAAATCTTGAAAAGAAAAACGTGATAGATGTTGTTTATAATAAGAAACCCGAAAAACTGCGACAGGAGTGTACATAAACGTACATGACTTAGCAATTTTTCGGGTTTCTGTATTAGAAACGCATCTTGCGCGTTTTTACT
>JAFUSU010000018.1 GCA_017467515.1 Alphaproteobacteria bacterium | reverse complement strand
CGGAGTGTAAGTCGGACAAAGTCGGATAAGCAACCGATAATAATGATTATACGTCTGAATATAAAACAAAACGTATCGGATTCTCATCCGACTTATGTCATACTTTAGCTGTATTTAGCTGTGTATAATTTATGTTATCATAAGGCAGTAGTAACCTTTTGAACGATATTTTATACGCGCCAAAATCGGATGCGAGCGAAACAAGTCTTTTAAGTGCTGAGTACGCGCTCCGCTGTCCATCAACAAATTTTTACCTAATACCCATGGATTATTTGTTGAGGCTGCCTTATACAATTCTTTGATAATTTTTGCCTGCAATGGCCCGAAAGTATAAACATCGTGTCCAATCATCAGCATATCGTTGTCGTTATGCGTGGTTAGATTATTTATAGGTTCTGGATTGCTATTATCCCACAGAGGCAATTCTGTCTGTATGCAAGACAGCTTGTACTTCTGCTCAAAATCTTGTAAATCCTTAAGGAATATAAGCAAATCAACTTTAGTTATTATAATATGCTCCGGTTGAACAAGCCTCATTCTTTTAGATTCAGTAGTACTTAGTAGTTCAGAGATAGTCCTTTTGTAATGGCGAAACATTATATGGCAATCTTCCGGTAATACTTTTACGCAACCGGTAAATCTGCATATATTATTCTCATTATTATTTGCGACAGGGGATAATTTGACTGCACAAACTTTAATGTGAGCGTTAAGTAAGCCATTTTCAATACAGTATTCAACGTCCTTTACTTTTCTATGCCAGCGAGAAGCCACTTCGGTAATAGAAAAGTATTCTTTACTCGGAAATGTCATGAAAACCTCTCTTGAAAATTAAGTTAAGGCCTACATTTTAACAAACGATTTTTAATATATGATTACACAAAAACTACTACCTTAAATAGAAATTCTTCACTCACTTAAAATCAAAAATAAATATTGTAAAATCATATAGTTATAAAGATTTATAAAAAAATTCACTCACTCGGAAAGAAAAATTGTCGGATAGAAAAAGGAATTAAAAAATAAAAAAACCTTGATAAATCAAGGTTTTGAAATGGTGCCAACAGAGAGACTCGAACTCCCGACCCACTGATTACAAATCAGTAGCTCTACCAACTGAGCTATGTTGGCATAGCACCTGCAGACGCTTATATAGTATCGTTTTTTTAAAGTCAATATTATTTTAGAAAAATTTTTGTATATTGTGCATATTTTCTGAATAAATCCAATACATAAGCATACATTTTAGAACATAAGTCAATTATCCGAGTGAGCGCCGAGTGAGTGAGCAAGAAACAGTTGACGACTCCACAAATAACTTTAAAACAGGTTGACAATCAATAAAATCTTTTGTAACCTTTTACCGGTAAAGAAAAAAGCGTTTAAATACAGGTGCTTAAAAGACAGGAGATTCAAGTGCTTGGCAAGATTTGTAATCAGTGGGTCGGGAGTTCGAGTCTCTCTGTTGGCACCATTAAAAAAGCACCCCTTGTGGGTGCTTTTTTAATGGTGTTTACAGAAGCCGGACGAGTGACCCACTTGGGTCGGGCTGGAGGCAAAAATTAGTCCAGCGGACTAATTTTTAACGACAGGCGAAGAGTTGTTAGATTGTGAGAAGCGATAGCGTGGCGAAACAATCGTTACAACTCGAGTGACCGAAACGACTTAGTTTTGCCATTATAGGCAAAACTTTGGAGTAAGAAAGAGTCTCTCTGTTGGCACCATTAAAAAAGCACCCCTTGCGGGTGCTTTTTTAATGGTGTTTTGAAATCTAAAAACTTATTTAACCTCAATAGGAAAAAGAAACTGTTTATCTTTTTCCGGATTAAACTCTTCCCAAGGACGGTAGTAACGCGCTGTAATCGTAAAATTTCCTTCTTGCAGAAGTTTAATTTGGTAAACACTTTGTCCACCGGTTCCAACCATTTCCTGAGGGTGTGGTTGAGGTTCGTATTCGTCTTTGAGAACCATATAGGCAGCGGGACTATCCGAACTGAAATTCCAAGAATATCCAGTAGTGGCATTTCCGTTTAAGCGGATAGTTATTTTTGCATTGACAGAGGTTTCTGAAAGCTGTCCGTCATTTTGTTCCGTTAAAACAGTTTCAGCATCAGGGGTGCACCCCATCAGTACAAATATAAAAAAATAGAAGAGTTTTTTCATAGCTAATCCTTTGTTTTTTTTATCATTATGCACAGCTCTTATGGAATTGTCCAGTCTAAAAATATATATTGACATTGTTATGCGGAGTGAATACTCTATGTGTAAAATTTAAGATGCCGAGAAAGGAAATAAAATGCAAAAAGCAAAAAATGTAAAAGAATTTGTTGAAAGAATTGACGCAACCAAAAAAGTGAATCCGAAGGATTTGTCTTCTGATCAAGACTTGACGATTGCGATTATGAATTTAATCAGTATTGAAGAACATTTGGTTTTTTCCGGCGCTAAAACAGGTAAAAACAGTTTTTATGATTTAATTGAAGATGTTCGTGAAAAACGCAAAAACTTAATGCAAAAGATTATCCCGAGTTATGAGGGGGAAGTTTGGTGTATTTCAAAACATTTATTAGCTTCTTCAATGAGGTTAATGGAAGTCGGAACCAAACAGCAGAGTTTAGGAAATAAGGAGCAAGCTTACGATTTATTTAATCAGGCTTATGATTTGTACTGCTTGTTCTGGGGACTTAATATGAATATGCTGGATACGGCTGATGTTAAGTGGATTGAAGATAATGTCAAAGATGTTAAAAAATTAGCCGCTAAAGTTGATGCAGAGATGAAAGTTGCTGAAATTCCCGCAACAAAAGAGCCGGTTGGCGCTTTAGCAAAAATGAAAACTTTTGTACGTAAGGCTGTTGATTGCTGTATTGAGTAGGCAACAGATGAGATATTTTGCGCAGATATTGATGCTCATTTTGTTGCTGGTGGGTTGTGGCAACAAAGATCCTCGTAATATTCAATTTTTCACACATGAAGGATGTCCGTACTGTGAGAAAGCGCTGAAGTATATTCAAATCAATTATCCTAAACTCCCTGTTCAAATCTTAGAAATCGGAAGTCGGGAAAATATGATTAAATTTGCGCAATGTGCCCAAAAATTTCGGTTGGATAGAAATAATCTCGGTACGCCTCTGATTTGTTTTGATAATCATTATCTTATGGGGTGGTCACCGGAAAATCAAAAGTTATTTGAAGCGTATATCAAACCTTATTTAAAAAAATAAATATTTCAGAGGTGAATGGAAAAGCCTCAAAGATATTTCTCTTTGAGGCTTTTGAATGAACGAATTTGATACCTGTTTCCTAAACAATAAAAGGAATAAAAATGACTTTTCCTCTTACATTAAGACAAGAAATAGAAAATTTATTGCAAGGACAAAAGGTATCTGTTCTGGCGAAAAATTATGAGCAATTGAGTTCTCGTTATCGCGGAAATAAAAGTTCTTCAGCATCTTTACTGACAACCTATCAAGAGGCTTTAAGCTATGCAACGGCACGAATGCCGGCTACTTACGGGGCGGTGTCTTCTGCTCTGGATAAGGTATTACAGCTGATTGATACAGCGCCGAAAACAATGCTTGATGTCGGTGCCGGAACAGGGGCTTGCGGATGGGCGGTTTGTGAAAAAATCAATTTGCAACAGCTGATTTGTTTAGAACGAGAACCGATGATGCGGCAAATCGGTCAAAATTTGATGCAAAAGTCAGAAACACCGGTTTTGCATAAAGCACAGTGGTTCGATGGTGATTTGCTGAAATCAGCTATTTTCCCCTCGGCTGATTTGGTGACGGCATCTTATGTTTTGAATGAGCTCGGCTCGAATGCTTTATCGGTTGCGGAAAAATTATGGAAAACAACAGCGCAGATTTTACTCCTTATAGAACCGGGAACACCGAAAGATTTTAAACAATTACTGCAAATCAGAGATAAATTGATTGAACAAGGTGCTTATGTGGTTGCACCGTGTCCACATATAGGAAAATGTCCTTTGGTTGGGGAAAATTGGTGTCACTTCAGTGCCAGAATTGAAAGAAGCCGTTTGCATAAGCTGGTCAAAGGGGCGGATATGGGCTATGAAGATGAAAAATATTGTTTTATGGCTTTCTCTCGTCAGCCGTTGCAAATTTCCTATCAGCGCATTTTAGATATTCCAAAAATTGAAAAAAATGAAATTTGTGCGGCTGTCTGTACGCCTCAGGGGAAATATATGAATTATTCCGTATCTGCCAAAGATACGGAAAAGTATAAAAAAGCCAAAAAATGGCGGTGGGGTGATATTTTATCTTGATTTTTCTTAAAATTTTGTCTATACTGCTGTTGATAAAAGAATTATTAACTTAAAAATTTTTATATGAATACAACGATTGTTTTATGGCTCGGTGGTGTAGCATTACTGGCCATTCTGCTCAAAGAAGTATTCCGCTTCTTCTATAAAGGGCAGAAAGAAAAAATTGAAGACGAAAAACCATCTTTTGATTTTAAGGTGGAAGCGTTCCATCCCAGTAAAGGCTGGTTTGGCGTTATTTTCGACGAGGGTTTTCCGAAATATACCCACGTTAGTTTACCAGAAAGTATCTCCCTGAAAAAAGGGGATACTCTCCGAGTTAAATTACTCGGGTATGAGGGGGGAAACTATGTGGCCGAGGCCATTGATTTGAGCAGTTTGCCTCAGAATACAATTGTCCCTACCTATAAAACAAAGGATGGATTGTGGCATTGTATGTATGCAGGGCCAAAGGGAATAGCCTTTGTAGGTTATATCTTGAAGCATGAGCTGATGGATACACCTGTTTTCAAAGCGGGAGTTCCCTATCGGGCAATTCGCCACGATGAAAGTTATTTTTCATTAGCATAAAAAAAGAACATCTCCTAAAATGGGAGGTGTTCTTTTTTTGTAAAAAATGCTTGAAAAATAAAATAAAAGGTTGTATGACAAGCATACTTAATAAACACCCCTGGAGGTTTATTAAGATCTGATTTAATTAATTTTTTTAAGGATAAAAAAATGGCAGATTTAACATTTGATGCAAAATTGCGTGAAAAAGCAGGTAAGGGGGCAGCACGTGCATGTCGTCGTGAGGGCCGTATTCCTGCCGTTATTTATGGTGGAAAACAAGAACCGGTTATGATCAGCTTAGATCCTGTTCAGGTTACTAAAGCTTTGGATATGGTCGGCTTTTATGACGCTGATATCGAAATCGTTGTCGGTAGCAAGAAGTACAAAGTTGTTTGCCAAGATGTACAGTTCCATCCGGTTAGCGATGCTCCTTTGCACTTGGACTTCTTAAGAAAATAAAATTAAGAAAATACGCAAAAACCCCTTCATACTTGTTCTTTTTTCATTTATGTACTAATCTGTACACTACATTCAAAAAGAACTTCGTAGCAAGGGGTTTTATCGTATTTTAATGGTTTGGGGATAGAGGAATAGATATGTTTTTAATCGTCGGTTTAGGAAATCCGGGATCAGAATATCAGGGAACGCGTCATAATGCAGGTTTTATGGCTGCAGATGCGCTTGCTGAGGCTTATCATTTTTCTTCTTTCAAATCTAAATTTGACGGGTTAATTGCCGAGGGAGCGATAGATGGCGAGAAATGTTTATTGCTCAAACCGCAGACTTTTATGAATTTATCCGGTAATTCTGTGATTAAAGCAGCTTCTTTTTATAAAATTTTACCTGAACAAATTATTGTCATTCACGATGATATGGATTTACAGCCCGGGCAAATAAAAGCCAAGCTTGACGGAGGATCCGGCGGGCATAACGGTTTGAAATCCATCGACTCTCATATTGGGGCTAATTATAACCGTATTCGCTTAGGTGTCGGACATCCGCAGGCAAGCGGTGAGGCGGTTGTAAACCACGTTCTTTCCCGTTTTTCAAAGGCAGATAGCGAGCTGTTAGCGCAAAATATTGCGTTGGTTGTTAAAGATATTCCGGTGCTCTTAAAAAAGGGGGTGGCGGCTTTTTCTAATCAAATCGGAATGGATAAAAAATCTATCTAATGGCTTATTTGGGCGTCGTTTACGAGATAAAAGTGTCCTCACGTACTTCTATGTACGCTGCGGTACTTTTACTCTTAACTCCTGCAACTAAGCTCATTATCTAGATTTTTTTTGTATGGCATGCCTTATTTGGGTATGATGCCTATTTTGTAATTAAAATAATCCAGTAATTTTTGATATTTTTTAAGAGAAACTTGCCCGGTTGTTTCTAATCTATCAATGGTTGATATTGGTAATTTTATTTCTTTGGCAACTCTATAAATAGATAAATTTTTTTGCAGGCGTAAAATACCTAATTGTTTGCCAAGTTCTTGTTTAATTTTGTTCATTGTCAGTTTAACTCCTTATTTTTGTTGATAAAAAACAAAAAACTCGCCTTGTAAAAAAGGCGAGGGAGTTAGAAACTGTTCAGTCAACAGCACGACGTATTCAATATATTCCGCCATCTCCCTCTTACGAAGGAGTCATTTAACTGAAGGAGTTTCTAAGCCCCTGTAAACATCTCTGCTTACAGGGGCTATGATAAAAGGGTTTACTATTGATTGCAAGGAAAATTAAACATTGAACAGAAAATTCAGCATATCACCGTCTTGAACAATATATTCTTTACCCTCAGAACGCATTTTTCCGGCGTCTTTGCAAGCCTGCTCACTGCCGTATTTAACAAAATCGTCATAAGAAATCGTTTCGGCACGAATAAAACCACGCTCAAAATCAGAGTGAATAATACCGGCGCAAACAGGGGCTTTTGAACCTTTAATAAAGGTCCAAGCACGAACTTCTTTCGGTCCGGCCGTAAAATAAGTTTCAAGACCTAAGAGTTTATATCCGGCTTTAATGATTTTGGATAGTCCCGATTCTTCTAAACCTAAAGATTCTAAAAATTCTTTCTTTTCATCATCGCTTTCAAGCTGTGCAACTTCTGATTCAATGGCTGCGGAAATAATAACGGCTCCTGCATTTTCTGCTGCTGCTTTTTTGAAAACAGCCTCGGAAAATTTGTTCCCTGTGGCGGCAGAATCTTCATCAACATTACAAACATATAAAACCGGTTTGGCGGTTAATAGTTGTAACATTTTATATTCTCTGCAGGCTTCTTTGTCTTTTTCATCGGGCGCTGCAACGCGTGCCGGTTTGCCCTCACGCAGAGCATTGACAACAGGTTCCATAACGCGAACCTTTAATTGTGCCTCTTTGTCAGAAGCGGCGGTTGCTTTCTTTTTGGCTTGATCATAACGTTTTTCCAAAGATTCCAAATCGGCAATCATAAGTTCCGTTTCAACAATTTCAGCATCACGAACGGGATCAACTGAGCCTTCAACGTGGGTAATGTTTTCGTCTTCAAAACAACGCAAAACGTGGATGATTGCATCAGTTTCTCTGATGTTTGCCAAAAACTGATTGCCTAAACCTTCACCTTTGGAAGCTCCTTTAACAAGGCCTGCAATATCAACAATTTCTAACTGTGCCGGTGTTACTTTTTGCGGTTTGACCATTGCTGCCAATTTATCAAGACGAGCATCAGGTACGGCAACGCGACCAGTGTTGGGCTCAATCGTGCAAAACGGAAAATTAGCAGCCTGAGCGGCGATGGTTTGTGTTAAGGCGTTAAATAAAGTTGATTTACCGACATTCGGCAGACCGACAATACCACAATTAAAACCCATTTTAAAAACTCCAATATGATTTTATAAATTAGCGACTTAATAACATTAATTCTTTCAGAACTCAAGGATTATTTATTGATTTTCGGGAAAGAATCCGTTTGGCGCAAACATTCACCGACAACCATAACGGCGGAAACGGCAACATTAATGGATCGGGCATTTTCATTCATCGGAATAAGTAAGCGAGCATCGGCCGTTTGGTGAACTTCTTGAGGAACGCCTGCGGACTCTCTTCCCATCAGGATAATGTCATTTTTTTCAAATTTGAAATCGGTATAAGGTTGACTGGCGTGCGTTGTCAGTAAAACAATGCGCCCGTATTCATCAGGGTGTTCGGTACGGTATGCCATAAAATGCTCCCAAGATTTATGGCGACGATAAGTCACTAAATTAAGATAATCCATACCGGCACGTTTGAGATTGTGCTCCGAAAAAACAAATCCGCATGGTTCAATAATATCTAACTCGACATCAAGGCAGGCGCCTAAGCGCAGTAAGGTTCCCGTATTTTGCGGAATATCCGGTTGAAATAAAGCTAAGCGCATTTTATTCTCCTGTTTTTTATTTGAGATTGTTGTAATGCGGTTTATGAAGAATAGCAAGCAAAAAAAATAAAACACCGATTCCTAAAAGAATCGGTGTTTTATTGGTTAGAATCGACCTTTACGGTAGTAAATCTCAATCAGTTGGCGGAGATTGCCTGCATTTTCAAGAGCGGTGCTCTTGGGATAGAACTTTTCTTTGGTGTACATCCGCTCTGAGAGGGCATTATATACTTTTTGGCACTTCACAAAGTAGTTTGCTTGCTCACTTAAGCTTTGCGAACCGGACAGGTGAACCGGTTTGTGTTCGGCAAGCAGAACACTTTCAAAGTCATACTCAGGGTGATGAACTGTTTCACGAATTGTTTCCAGCGCTTTGTCGAAGAATTCGTGCCGACTAAAAGCTTCATTCGCAATTTTTTGCGCAAATTGCGCAATCGTCAGAATGCCCTCAATATTACGATAACGTAATTGGGGAAATTCCTTCTGAATGAATTTTTTGAATCGTTCCCGTTCAATAGCTGGAACAACATAATTTTCTTTCGGTCCCTCAAAATCCGAGGGAATGGCAGCAACTTTATCTTCGTAAAGTCCTACCAGATCTTTTTCTAAATGGGTCATAATTATAATGTATTAATAGTAAATGTTTGTGCTTCGGTGTAGCACAAAATATGCTTATTGTCAAACTTTTTGTCGAATAAAAATTAGTGATATACGGCTAAATTAAATACATTTTCTAAAAAGAACAGCGCAACAAAGCAGACGATACCGGCAATGACAGGGGTTGTTATCCAGCCTAAAGCAATGCGACTTAAAATTCCCCATTTAACTTCCCTGCCGCCTTTTGCCAATCCGACTCCGATAACGGCGCCGATAACAGCTTGCGAACTGGAAACAGGAACTAACGGTAAGGTCGGTAAATGACAGCCGTTCAAGAAATCTTGGAGCCCCTGTGAAGAAAATATAAATAGGGTTAAACTTTGGGCAAAAACGACAATCCAAGCAACTTGAGGTGACATAGCCATTAAATTTTTACCAACGGTTGCCATCGTTTTATGAGAATAGGTGTAAACACCAACGCTGATTGCCAAGCTTCCTATCAAAAATAAGACCTGTGTCCCATTGAGGGTGAAATTGCGAATCGAAAAACCGTGAAACGGATTGGAATCAACAAACGCGCCCATAACGTTTGCAATGTTGTTTGCGCCTAAGGCATACGCTCCGAAGGCACCGGTAGCAATTAATCCCCAACGTGTAAATTGATCAAGCCGAAGCAGGTGTAAGCTGGAGTGTTTGATGCTCCATTTGACTAAATAATAAAGTAAAATGGCAAAGACACCGGAAATAGCCGGACAGAACACCCACGTGCTGACAATTTTGCTTAAAACCGCAATATCAGTCGGCTTACTGCTATATAAATTCCAACCGATAATAGCCCCGACAATAGCTTGCGATGTTGAAACGGTTAAGCCTGATGATACCATCCAATAAACAGTTAAAGCGGCGGCAAAAGCTGTCATAAATGAACCGGCTAAGGCGTTTACGGCACCGAGCTCTCCTAATGTTTCACTGGCACCGGCACCGGCGTAAACAGCTCCCAATGTTACAAAAATTGAGGCAATTAACGCCGCTGTTTTGAATCTGACCATTTTTGTTCCGACAGCCGTTCCGAAAATATTGGCGGCATCATTAGCCCCTAATGACCATCCTAAAAATAAGCCGCTGCTGATGAAAAATAAGAAGCTGTAATCCATTATATGTCTCTTTTAATTGTAAATATCTGTAATTCGTCAATACAGTCTTCAGCAATATCGGCAATATCAGCAATCTCGGTGATTAAGGCACTGAGTTGGAGTTTGTTTGCCAAAGGCAGATCCGAATCGAACAAGTCTTCTTTCATTTGACCGGAGGTTAAATCGGTTTCGTGTTCGATAAAATAAACTTTTTTTGAGTAATCGCGAACGATGCTGATATCCCTGAAAAAAGAACGAGAGGCAATCGCCATATTTTCGCAACAGTCGGAAACTTGTTCACAAAGATTTAACAGGCGGAGATGGTATTCCTGCGGGATATCCGGATGTTCAATATAAAAACGGTATGCAACGTCATCAAATTTATTGATGACTTTGTCAATATTCTCAACTAAATTTAAAACATCAGCACGTAAATCCGGAATCAGATTTTGAATATATAGTCTGTTTTCAATATCTCGGCGCAGTTTATCTGCATCGTGTTCGATTTTTTTGACCTGCTTATTCATTTTTTTATAAGCTTCGCCCCGTCCCTCATTTAAATAAGTTTTGATGGCTTTCTTAAATGTCATAGAAGCATCGATAATTTTATCGTGAAACTTATCGATCTGAAGTTCTAACTCTCTGGTTTGGGAAAATAAAGACACTTTTAAATGGAACATATTCACCTCTTGTTTTTTTTATGTATAAAATAATATTCTAATTTATTCCAGTTTTAAAATTTATTTTAAAATACTCTTGTAAATAATTTTTATATTATATAAATTATCAGTGTTGTAAATTTACAAAATAAAGGATGTTAATATGAATAAATCAAGTTCATTTTTTATGTCATTGGCAGCTTTGGTTTTATCTATTGCTGCTTTATGTTTGTGCTTATTCTGCTGCCACAAAAAAACAAATGGTGTGGAAGAAGCCTTAAAAGCAAAACCTGAAATGGTTATTGAAGCTATTCAAGCCTACGAGCAAAATGCAAGAGAACAGGCTCAGGCTGAGGCTAAAAAATTGGTTGAAGCTCATATCGATGAGTTGAATAATGATGCGACAACACCGTTTGTCGGTCCTAAAGACGCTAAGATAACAGTTGTTGAATTCTTTGATTATTCTTGCGGTTACTGCCATAGATTATTCCCTGAATTGAATGCTGTTGTTGAAGCTAACCCGAATGTTAAATTTGTTTTCAAACCGTTGACATTCTTGGGTGATGTTTCCGTTGCTGCTGCAAAAGCTTCTTTAGCTGCTGCTAAACAGGGTAAATTTATTGAAATGCACAATGCTTTGTTTGGCGCAAATGATCGTTTAACTCAAGAAAAAATCAGAGCCATTGCTCAAGAGCAGGGATTGGATATGTCTAAATTTGATGCAGATATTGCTTCTGATGACGTTGCAACCATTCTTAAAAATGCTTCTGAATTAGCAAATGCTATTCAAGTAAATGGTGTACCTGCTTTATTTATCAATGGCGGTCTTTTACAAACATTAGATGGCAAAGATATTCAAGCTGCCATTAATGCTAATAAGTAAAAAACTCGTCTAATTGACTACTACTTGAAACCCCTCTTGCTTATGTACTATTTTGTACACCGCGCAGAGGGGTTTCTTCGTATTAGTCTAATTATCCGAGTTTTTTGTGAGGCTAATTGACTACTACCGGAACGACACGTGTTTATGTACTATTTTGTACACCGCGCAAGAGGAGTTTCTTCGTATTAGTCTAATTATCCGAGTTTTTTAATTTATATTTCAAAATGAAAATGTTTTATTTTTGCCACTTTTGATATTCTTCAGTCATTTTTTCAATATTAACATCTGTATATCTTTGTGTTGTGCTGAGAGAGGCGTGACCGAGCAATTCTTGCAAAGAACGTAAATCAGTTCCGTTAGAGAGTAAATGTGTGGCAAAAGAATGGCGTAAAGCATGAGGTGTTATAGAATCCGGTAACCCCATGTATCTTCTTATTTTTTCCATTTGTCTTTGAACAATGCGCGGGAGCAGGCGTTCTCCTCTGGCGCCCAAAAATAAAGGCTCTCCCGTTCTCATTTTATAAGGACATTGAGCAAGATAATCATCAATCCGTTTAATGACTTCCGGCAAAAGAGGGACAATACGTTCTTTATTTCCTTTTCCTTTTATTCTTAAGTAGTTGGAGTTGTTTATGTCACCGATATTAAGGGACAGAGCCTCTGAAATACGTAAACCGCAACCATATAAAAGCGTAAAAACGGCAACATCGCGCAACCCCTGCCAAGCCGTTTTGCTGAAAGAAGTAACATTATTTAAAAAACTAAAGGTGTCATCAATTTCTAAAGCACGCGGCAGAATTTTTGCCTGACGGGGAGATGAGATGATACTCAAAGAAGTATTTTCAATATATTTATTTTTATTGAGCCATTTGAAAAAATTTTTCAGAGAAGATAGTTCTCTTGCAATACTGCTTTTTTCAAGATGCTGATGAGTGCGATGAGCTAAAAAAGAACGAAAATTACGAACAGTTAAATTTTGAAAATCTGATAAAGTTAAAGTATGCCCTACTTGTTGTGCTGTAAAAGAAATAAATTCAGACAAATCTCTTAAGTATGCATCAAGAGTATGGGTGGAGTAACGGCGTGTATCTGCTAACCATTCTTTCCAGCGATGAATGAGTTCCTGCATTTGGATATCAACGGCAAATTTAATCTCATTTTTCATTAAAACATATTCCTTTTCCGATTTTTATTTTACAGAAAAACGGAAAAGAAAAAGTTAATAAGCACGATTACCGTTATGTTCTTTAATTATTTCTATCGAAAATAAATTGGGCCAGATCTTTCAACGTGTCAGCTTTCTTTCCGAAAATATTTAACTCGGTTTGGGCTGAAACAATCAGGTCCGAGGCAATAGAGCGTGCTTTTTCCAGACCGTATAAATTTACAAAAGTTATTTTGCCTTGTTCTTTATCTTTATGCAGCGTTTTTCCCATTAATTTCGGATCACCGACAACATCTAAAATATCATCAGTAATTTGGAAGGCAATGCCTATTCCTCGAGAATAATTGTGCAAAGCTTCAAGTTGCTCGCTATCGGCTTGACCTAAAATTGCACCGGCTTTGCAAGCAAAACTGATTAAACGTCCTGTTTTCATTTCTTCAATATGTTTAATCAATTTTTCAGGATTTAATCCGTTGTTTTTCTGTTCTGAAAATAAGTCTAACATTTGTCCGGCAACCATTCCGTTAAATGCACCGGCGCCTTTGGCCAGAGATGAAATGAGTTCATTGCGAATTTTGCTGTCCGGATGAGTTTTTTCTTGTGCTAGAATTTCAAAAGCATAGGTGAGTAACCCATCTCCCGCCAAAATTGCGGTTGCTTCATCAAAAGCTTTGTGGCAAGTCGGTTTACCGCGGCGCAAATCATCATTATCCATTGCAGGAAGATCATCGTGAATCAGAGAGTATGTATGTAAACATTCAAGTGCAACAGCTGTATTAATTGTTTGCTCAAAGCTCAGTCCGAATAATTTTCCTGTTTCGGTCACTAAAAACGGACGTAAGCGCTTACCTCCGTTTGTGACAGAGTAGCGCATAGCTTCAACAACGCGTCGCTCATTTCCGTCGGGCAAAGGAAAATATGTCGGTAATGTTTCGTTGAAAATGTGAGAATATTCTTTGATTTTTGCAGAGACAGACATTTTTATTCTTCTATTTTATCTAAAGGGGTAACGGATAAAGAATTATCCGACTGAATTTCGATTTTTTCAATTTTTAACTGAGCTTCTTTTAACTTTTGTTCGCAAAAGTTTTTAAGGCTGACAGCTTTGGTATAGGCCGTAACGGCATCATCAAGTTTAATACGCCCGTTTTCAAGTTCTCGGACAATGTTTTCAAGTTGCAGTAAAGCGTCTTCAAAAGTTAATTCTTTCGTGTCACTCATTTTTTTCTCCTTTTCATATCAATATATTGAATTCGTTTTTGATTGGCAACCTGATTTTCCCGATTGTGATTAACCGTTTGTATAAATCTCAATAATTTGTCACAAGGAAAGTGGTTTTGTTTTTATGCACATTAGACTTTGGTGTCAAGACGGAGTGTGACGGGAGAATAATTTTCCTATCTTTCATATCAAATATAAACCATAAAGCTATATTTTAATCTCTGGTTCTTAAGCAAAAAGTGCATATATCATTCATATTGCAAAAAAGGAGAGGAATATGAATAATTTGGCAATCAGCAGTGGGCATTTTATTTTACGGGCAATGGGAAATTTACGTCGTTTAGAAATTTTGTATGCACTATGGAAACAAGAAAAGAGCGTCGGAGAACTGGAAAAACTTGTCGGGTTGAGTCAATCCGCATTATCTCAGCATTTAGCCGTTTTGCGTCAGGCCGGTGTTGTGAAAACCAGACGTCAAGCACAGACCATTTTTTATTCTATCAAAAGTCCGGTAACGAGTAATATTCTTAATATTTTGGATAAATTTTATAATCAGCGTTATGAATGAGCGGATAAAAGCTCATCAACGTTATTTGATGATTCAATATGAATATCGATATGATGATGCTGATTATCATATTTGATGCAGAGTCTTCCTTCACGCAGGGCAATCGCCTGATTTCCGAATAACTCTTTACGCCAGCCTTTTAAGATTGGATTTTCTTTATCGTGATAGGTAGAAAATTTTTTAAGATCATCGTCAGAAGCAATGAGTTTTGCTACAACACCGCTTTGTTGGCTGGTGATTTTGAGTAAAAGTTTTAAGAGTTCAAACAATGGGGTGCAAGTATTGTTGCCCGTATTTTCTTTCGGTACTTTTACATATTGTTCCGGTGTTAATTGTTGGCAAGCAGTGATAACGTCAATAATTTCTTGCGCTAATTTTCCTTTGACAATATCTTGGCGAATGTTACGAATTTTATCAAAGTCTTCCAAGCAAGTCGGGCAAACCGCCGCAATATTGAGTAAACATTCATCTTTAATCAAACTTTGTCGCGGTGTGTTCTTTTTTTGAGCCCTGCGTTCACGCCAAGCACATAGTTCCTTTAAAACAGTCAGGTAATGCGCATTGTGAGAACGATGTCTTATTTTGAGCCACATATTGTCAGGATCATTGATGTATGTTTGGGGAGAAGCTAAAATAGCGGTTTCTTCATCCATCCAATGTAATCGTCCGTTTTGTTGCAATGTTTGGCGAAAATATTTATAAACGGTTACCAAATAAGTGGCATCGGAAAGGGCATATTCCAGTTGAATGGTACTGAGCGGGCGAGAACTCCAGTCAGATAAACGGGAGCTCTTGTCTAAAGAAATACCGCAAATTTTATTGACCAATGTTTCATAGCTGACGGCTTCTCCAAAGCCGCAAACCATAGCGGCAATTTGCGTATCAAATAACGGGGTGGGAATAAAACCGCTTAAGTGATATAAAATTTCAATATCTTGCCGGCCGGAGTGAAAAACTTTGGTTAAATGTTGATTTTTTAACAACTCAAAGAAACAGGATAAGGATAAATCGGGTGATAAAGGATCAATGATTGCCGAAACTTGAGAATTTGCAACCTGAATTAAACATAATTTGGCATAATATGTCTTTTCTCTCAAAAACTCTAAATCAATTGTCAAAAAGTCTTCTTTGGTTAATTCCGCGCATAATGATTCTAATTCTTCTGTATTTGTTATAATTTGCATTTTCTATCCTTAATCCTATGTATTTTGGCATTATTTCAAAAGTTGTTTAATATTTCGTGAAAAAAAGACAAAAATAATGCTTGATTTTTAAAGTAAAGAGCCTATAACAGTACCCACAGTTTTATTAAAGAGAAATTATTGTGACCTAAAACGGAGATTTATCTCTAATTATTAATTAAAAATTTGTTTTTATGAACGCTAAGAAATCAAAGGTGTTTTTGTTCGCACCCAAAAATGAACAGTTGGAAAACTTATTGGCTCAGCACAACAATGTGCGTGAGGCCAAGTATATCACTCCGCATGAGTGTGTCCCATATATGCGCGTCAGAGTACGTAAGTTCTCTAACGGTGTTGTTGGTATTGCTCGCCAGTTTGCGGCATCGGCAGCCCCGATTATCGAGTATACGGTCGGCGATGTGGAGAGTGATAAACAGGTGGCAACCATTCGCATTCCTGAGCCGGAGCGCTTTGAAGAAGTTGTTGCTCTGGCGGAGAAGTTCTGCAAGAAAGTTTGGAAGACATCTTATGCAGAGCACAAGGAAGATGCAAGCAAGCCTGAGCTTTTCTTCACCTGTCGCGTTTCCAAGGTGACGGCACGTACCGAAAAGGCTAAGTCCTGGGTTGAAGTGTTTGCTGTTGAAAAGCACGCTGTTCCCCGTGAGGCTTGGCAGGCGTCTGTTATCAGTCTGGCGCAAGAAATCGGCGGCGAAGCTGTTTTCTACAATGCCATTATTAATGAGTACTAACTTTAAAAGCCAACTCTGATGAGTTGGCTTTTTTTGTGTTTTTGATATTAATTATCCTTGCATTCGCCTGAAATTGATTCTAAAACAGTATAACTTTGTTTAATTAATTAAGAGGTTTTTATGAATCAGTACAGAACGCATACCTGCGGAGAACTCAGGTTGGAAAATGAAGGTCAGACTGTAAAATTGGCCGGCTGGATCCATCGTAAACGAAATTTGGGCAATTTATGTTTTATTGATTTGAGAGATCATTACGGTATTACCCAATGTGTTTTAGACAGTTCTTCTGATTTATTTGAAAAAATTAAAGATATTCGCGTTGAAAGTGTTATCGGTGTAACCGGAAAAGTATTAAAACGCCAAAGTATTAATCCGAATATGCCGACAGGGGATATTGAAATTGCAGTGGAGGCAATTGAAATTCATTCAACTGCTGAGGTTTTGCCTTTTCAAATTGCCATTGAAGATGATGCGCCGGAAGAAATTCGCTTAAAGTATCGTTTTTTGGATTTGCGTAAAGAGAGAATCCATAAAAATATTTTGTTGCGTTCGGCGGTTATTACGGAAATGCGTAAACTGATGACAGAGCAGGGCTTTACCGAGTATCAAACGCCGATTTTAACGGCTTCTTCGCCGGAAGGGGCACGCGACTTTTTGGTTCCTTCTCGTTTGAATCCGGGCAAGTTTTATGCGCTTCCGCAAGCCCCGCAACAATTTAAACAATTATTGATGGTATCAGGCTTTGATAAGTATTTTCAAATTGCACCGTGTTTCCGCGATGAAGACCCGCGTGCCGATCGCAGTCCGGGGGAATTTTATCAGCTTGATATGGAAATGTCTTTTGCCACGCAGGAAGATGTGTTTAAGGTTATTGAGCACACCATGGGTGGTGTCTTTAATAAATTTGCCAACGGTAAAACCGTTGACCAAGCTCCGTTTATGCGTATTCCGTTCCGTGAGGCGATGTTGAAGTACGGCTCAGATAAGCCTGATTTACGCAATCCTTTGATTATTCAAGAAGCGACAGCTTTGTTCGGAAATTCAGGCTTTGGTGTTTATGACGGTATGGTTAAAGAAGGCGCTGATGTTTGTGCGATTGTTTTGAAAGGACAAGCCGAAAAACCGCGTTCTTTCTTTGATAAATTAGATGGTTTTGCCAAAGAGAACGGTATGGGCGGTATGGCTTATATTGCCTTTGCTCAGGCCGGCGCTAAGGGTATTGCAAAACTCTTAACTGCCGAGAAGTTGGAAGAAGTTAAATCAACACTTGGTATGAATGAGGGTGATGCTGTTCTGTTTATGATCGGCAAAGGCTTGAAACTTGCTAAATTTGCCGGACGGACACGTCTTAAAGTCGGTGAAGAATTAGATTTGGTTGAGAAAAACTGTTTCCGCATTTGTTGGGTGGTTGATTTTCCGTTCTATGAAGAAAATGAAGAAACCGGTGCGGTTGAGTTTTCTCATAACCCATTCTCAATGCCACAAGGCGGAATGGATGCTTTACTCAATAAAAATCCACTGGATATTTATGCTTATCAATATGATTTGGTTTGTAACGGGGTTGAATTGGCATCAGGTGCGGTTCGTAACCATCAGCCGGAAATTATGTATAAGGCCTTTGAAATTGCCGGTTATGACCATAGCGTAGTCGATAATAAGTTCGGTGGTATGATTAGTGCCTTCAAATACGGGGCTCCGCCGCACGCCGGTTGTGCTCCGGGAATTGACAGAACGGTGATGTTGCTTTTAGATGAGCCGATTATTCGTGATGTGATTTTGTTCCCGCTCAATGGTAAGGCACAGGACCTGATGATGCAAGCGCCGAATACGGTGACACAAGAACAGCTAAAAGAATTGCATATCGCCATAAAACTCGATTAATGGATGACTAGTGCGTTGTCTTCAGGACAAAAGTGTCCTCACGTACTAATATGTACGCTGCGGTACTTTTGCCTTTGACGCCTACTATTCATCTCATTACTCAAGTTTTATAAGAATTAGTTTAAGGGTAGATATAAAAAAGCTCTCCTTAGGAGAGCTTTTTTGATTGTTTAAATTATTAAAAATTTGACAAAATTTTAATAATATGGTATTATAATTAAAATATGATTTTTCAGGAGAATAACTATGGCTGAAGAAAAGATTGATGAAAATTTTACAGGTGTTGTTAAAGAGTATTTTGATGAAGAAAAAAATTTTCTGAGAAGCGAGACTCCTTATAAAAACGGACAAATTGAGGGTGTTGTTAAAATTTATCAATTTACAGATGATCCTCGTTGTATGTCACTTGAAGAGTTAGACGGATCTTTCGGAAAGGGAGTTGTTAGGCTGAAAAGCGAAACGCCTTATGAAAATGGACAAAAACACGGCATCGAGACGACTTACTGGGATGTGAAATTTTCTTGTGATGTAAATGGTGAGGAAATAGAACAAAGTAAAACACCTTATGTCAACGGACAAAAGCACGGTGTTGAGGAGTTATATGATCCTCGAGGAGATTTGTGGTGTAAAGTACCTTATGTTGAAGGGAAAAAACAAGGTATTCAAAAAGAGCATAAAGGAGATGATGTTTTTATTGAAACGCCGTTTTGTAATGATATGGAAAATGGTTTGAGAAAGATAGAAACTGGTTTTGGCAGTCATTTGGAAACAGTTAATTTTGTCGATGGCAAAAAACAGGGTTTAGAAGTAGAAACAGAACAGGGTTCTCTTGAGCGAGTAACAAATTATAAAGATGATAAAAAACAAGGTTTTGAAGTTAATTGTGATTGGTGGACTAATTCAATAGAGGAAATTAAAACATTTTCTGAAGATAAACAGGACGGAAAGACATATTTGTTTGAAGATGGTGATGTTGTTCAGGTTGATGAATATTCGAAAGGGGAACTTGTTTCTTCTAAAAACGATCGTTTGACATTAGCTAAAGCTCGCATTAAAGAAATTCCAAAGATACTTGAGCAGGTATGCGATGGTGCTGCTAATTCTAAAGAAAAGGAAAAAATAAGAAATCAGATGCAATATAGAGGGTACAAGCTAGAGCCATCAGGTGTAGTGATTAATGATGAAGCGGTTAAAGAAGGAGTTTCACTCCAAAAACCTGTTAAAACAGAGAAATTACAACAGATGATATCAGATAAACTTCTTGATGATTTTCTGAATTCTTAGTTAATTCGAATGAAGTGCATTATGAAAAAAAGCTCTCGTTATCGAGAGCTTTTTTGTGTAATAGAGTTAATCCATTGTTCAACATAGGGGTAACGGAATTCGAGGAGATTTGACATCTTTACTTCTTCATCAGTAATATTTAATTCCCTAAAAATATAGTGTTTATTAATAATTAAATTAAAAATATATTATAGAACTTGTTTTATATTTTATAAAAAATGTTTTGACATTTGTGCGGAAGTGTGTTTTATACAAGACAGTTTATTGCTTCATCGTCTAACGGTAGGACACGACACTCTGGATGTTGGTATCTTGGTTCGAATCCAGGTGAAGCAGCCATAAAAAAGCCACCCGTAATGGGTGGTTTTTTTATGGGTGTTTTACTTTAGGATGCGAACCAACTCGGAATCGAAGTGTCCGCCCGAGGAATGGGCGGACGGTGAGATCATCGAGGCTTTAAGAAGCCGATTTTTTCATTAAAATAGAAATCCAATGAGTTATTTTTCTGATTAATTTATTATATCATATTTGAAAGTAAATGAGATAAATTAATTGGTACCAAATATAGGGATTTGATTGTAGATATCAAAATTAAATCCCAAAAAGTCAAATTGGAAAGGGAATGGTTGTTTTTG
>JAFUSU010000017.1 GCA_017467515.1 Alphaproteobacteria bacterium | reverse complement strand
TCATTTGCCGTACAATTACAGCCGCTGTGCGTCCATCCGGTTTGACAGCTCGTGTAACAATATCTGTTACCGCTGCCGCAGTTCTTGGTCACATAAGAACCGATTTTACTGCTGACCGAGGTTAACGGAAATGAAGTATTACAAGCCGCAACATCTATACAAATGCCGTCTACTTTCGTTTGTCCTGTCGGACAACTCGTTTCTTTAATCGGCATTGAATCTAAATCATCGCCGCTCGCATCGCTCGTAATTCCAGATCTTTTCGATATAAAATTAACCGCGGCATACTTAATATAGCCGGCGGATAATTTCGAACCTGATTTATTTTGAAGAATATTTTGAGAGGAAGTATCCTCTGAAAAATTGATAGAAGCCTGTGCTGAGGTATTGCACATTATCATACATAGCACAGTGCACAAATAATATAGCACCTTCATAGGACACCTCTTACATAGAATATATAACCAAAACCTCTTTTATTTTATCATTTGCTATGCAATATGTCAAGCAGCTTTTGAGTTGCTTAGCGGTCATAAATATATTTTATTTCTGTTTTCTTCTATTATTTTTCTATCGTCACCCTCGTGCTTCTTTTTCTATTGTGACAATGGGCAAAGAGCAGTTTGCCCATTGCCGCCAGTCCCATTTGTTCTCCCTATGCCTATCGGCATCCGAGAACATCCACTGGTCACCCTCGTGCCTGACACGAGAGTCCATCGTCATATTGATTCTTTATTCGAATGGATACTCGGGTCAAGCCCGAGTATGACGAGAGAGAAGAAAGGTCAAGCCCGAGTATGACGAGAGAGAAGAAAGGGCAAGCCCGAGTATGACGAGAAAAAAAAGAGGCCGGAATGACTTAAAAAAACCGAAATGACTTAAAAAACGGCGGACAGAATGATCGTAACAAAAAACCCCGTCACTGCTGACGGGGTTTCTTAAGAAAATATTTTATTTATGCGTTGCTAAATATTTGCTGATATATTCATAGAAATCCATTTCCTGATCCCCTTTTTCTATCTGCAAATTTGAAAAGGAACGACTTAATTCTTTCAACTCAGCCAAATGATCTTCTTTCATAGCTTGAATTTTTTCATAATCAACGTCATCAAAATTCAAGGCACGCTCAGTCATTACCTCACATTTATTCGCAGCAATGTTTGCCACACCACCCTGAATAAAGTATTTAGCAACTGCCGCATTTTGCTCATTCAAAACCTCTAAAACACCGTTTGTCAGCAGCACGGTCGTCGGTGCACGGTCTCGGATAATGGTCATCATCCCTCTATCCGCCGGCAACACAACCTGAGCGACCTCTAAAGCAGGCAAAACTTTATAAGGCAGAACGATTTTGAGTTGAATATCCTTATTTGTCATTCTCTTCCCTTTATTCCACTAAGCCGCATTTTTCATATTTTTGGCATTTTCCAAAACTTCCTCAATGGTACCAACCATATAGAAAGCTTGTTCCGGAATATCATCATACTTACCCTCGATAATACCCTTAAATCCTTTAATGGTATCTTCGAGTTTTACAAATTTTCCGGGACGTCCGGTGAATACTTCGGCAACGTGGAACGGTTGCGACAAGAAACGTTGGATCTTGCGCGCACGTGCCACTGTTAATTTATCTTCTTCAGATAATTCGTCCATACCCAAAATTGCAATAATATCTTGCAATGACTTATACTTTTGTAAAATCTCCTGAACCTGACGAGCAACTGTGTAATGCTCCTCACCTACAATATCAGGTGCTAAAATACGGCTGGTTGAATCTAACGGGTCAACCGCCGGATAAATACCTAACTCTGAAATTGCACGAGATAACACCGTTGTTGCATCCAAGTGCGCAAATGTCGTTGCAGGCGCAGGGTCAGTCAAGTCATCAGCCGGAACATATACGGCCTGAACCGAAGTAATAGAACCGTGTTTGGTTGAGGTAATACGCTCCTGCATTGCGCCCATATCCGTTCCTAATGTCGGTTGATAACCAACGGCTGACGGAATACGTCCGAGCAATGCGGAAACCTCAGAACCTGCTTGTGTGAAACGGAAAATATTATCAACGAAAAACAGTACGTCTTGATGTTCTTCATCACGGAAGTATTCTGCTTCAGTCAAACCTGTTAAAGCAACACGAGCACGAGCCCCAGGAGGTTCATTCATTTGTCCGTAAACTAATACGGTTTTTGATTTATCCCCTTTCAAGTCAATAACGCCTGATTCAATCATTTCATGATACAGGTCATTACCTTCACGGGTTCTTTCACCGACACCTGCAAATACAGAATATCCGCCGTGGCCTTTTGCAATATTGTTAATCAATTCCATAATCAAAACTGTTTTACCAACGCCGGCACCGCCGAACAAACCAATTTTACCACCCTTTGCATACGGCTCTAACAAGTCGATAACTTTAATACCGGTCGTTAAAATCTCTGTTTCTGTGGACTGATCCGTAAAGGCAGGCGGTTCTCGGTGAATCGGAAATTCGGTCTTAGCTTTTACGGCACCTCGTTCATCGACCGGCTCACCGATAACATTAATAATACGACCGAGCATTTCTGGTCCGACAGGAACTTGAATCGGTTTACCGGTGTTAGCAACAGGTAAGCCCCTGACTAAACCGTCTGTGGTGTCCATTGCAATGGTACGAACCGTGTTTTCACCTAAATGTTGTTCTACTTCCAATACCAGCTTTTTACCGTGGTTATCACATTCTAAAGCCGTTAAAATATTCGGCAAATCTTCAACCTTTTGGAATTTAACATCAACAACGGCGCCCAGAACCTGCGAAATGACACCGCCGGCTAAAGAGCTTGCTTTTTTTGAAGAAGCGGATTTAACCTCTTTTGACTTTGTTGTCTTTGCCGCAGAAGAACTTGCTACTTTCGCTTTTACCGTTTTTGACGGTTTTGCCGCTGCTGTCTTACTGGTCTTTTTTTCAGCCATTTTTATCTCCTTTTATTAAAGTGCTTCCGCACCTGCAATAATTTCAATCAGTTCCGTTGTAATACTGGTCTGACGCATACGGTTGTACTTAAGGGTTAATTTAGAAATCATATCTTTAGCGTTACGGGTTGCGTTGTCCATAGATGTCATACGTGCTCCCTGCTCTGATGCTTGCGAATTTATGATATAGGCGAAAAAGGCGGCTTTTATGTAGTTATCGACCAAACCGTTGACTAATTCGTCAGGCTGCGGTTCGTATTCATATTCCGCCCCGTTAACCAACTCCGGCTGAGCAAAAGATATTTCTTCGGATCCCGCCCCTGCCGGTAAAAATTGCTCAGCTTTTATTTCTCTGTTCATCACTGAATGGAATCGGCTGTAAACAACTTCGCAGACATCAAATTCATTGTTAAGGAAACCATTACACAATTGTTCGGCTATTAAAGAAGCTTCCGCATAGCTGGCCCCTTTACGAGCAACACCTTCTATGCAAGATGATATTCTGTCAGCATCAAAGCGGCGAATAATATCGCGACCTTTTCTTCCGATGCATAACACTTTAACCTCTTTACCGGCTTGTTTCAGTTCGTTAAGGCGTTGCAGAGCAATTTTTGCCACATTGGCATTGTAGCTGCCGCAAAGACCTCGGTCAGAAGTAAAGACAACCAACAAATAATTTTTAGCTTGTTCTTTACTCTTCATAAATGCAGAAACTTCAACCGGCTCGCCACGAGCGATCCGTTCACGGGTCCCGGCTCCGGCACGAGCTAATATTTTTGCAATACTTTCACTGTATGCCGAAGCACTGTCCGTTAACATTTGTGCTTTACGCAGACGAGCGGCCGCAACCATCTTCATCGCTGAAGTGATTTTCTGAGTTGATTTGATGGACTCTATACGAGTTCTTAACTCTTTTAATCCGGCCATTGCTCTTCCTTACGCTGCTTTAGTTTGATTTGTAAATTCGTTCAAAAAACCGTCATAGAACTTGATGAGATTTGCTTTTAACTCATCAGAAATGACTTTTTCATTTACGATTTGTTTCAAATATTCCGGATGATTTGCCCGCAATGATTCTATTGCCTTTTTCTCAAAAGATTTAACCTCTGAAACAGCAAGCTTATCCAAATATCCGTTAACACCGGCAAAAATTGCCACAACTTCTTCTTCAACCGTCATCGGATGATATACCGGTTGTTTCAAAAGCTCTGTTAATCTTTCACCTCGTGCCAGCAACTGTTTGGTAGATGCATCCAAATCAGATGCAAATTGAGCAAACGCCGCCATTTCACGGTATTGAGCTAACTCTAATTTAATCGTACCGGCAACTTGTTTCATTGCTTTAATTTGAGCCGATGAACCGACACGACTAACAGAAATACCGACATTAACCGCCGGACGAACACCTTGATAGAATAACGATGTTTCCAAGAAAATTTGCCCGTCAGTAATGGAAATAACATTCGTCGGAATATATGCGGAAACGTCTCCGGCTTGGGTTTCAATGACCGGCAATGCCGTTAATGAACCCGAACCGTTTTTCTCGTTCATCTTTGCTGCTCGTTCCAACAAACGAGAGTGCAAATAGAAGACGTCACCCGGATAAGCTTCACGCCCAGGCGGACGACGAAGTAATAATGACATTTGACGGTATGCCGTCGCTTGTTTAGATAAGTCATCATAGAAAATAACGGCATGCATTCCTTTATCACGGAAATATTCACCCATAGCACAACCGGAGTATGGTGCTAAAAATTGCATAGGTGCCGAATCCGAGGCCGTTGCGGCAACAACCGTGGTATATTCCATTGCACCGTAATCTTTTAATGTTTTAACAACTTGTGCAACAGTGGAGCGCTTTTGACCAACCGCAACATAAATACAAAACAGCTTTTCTTTATCTGATTTGGCTGCGTCATTAACTTTTTTCTGGTTAATAATCGTATCCAGAATAATTGCCGTTTTACCTGTTTGACGGTCACCAATAATCAACTCACGTTGACCTCGACCAATAGGAATCAGGGCATCAATAACTTTCAAACCCGTTTGAACCGGTTCATGCACGCTCTTTCGCGGCATAATACCCGGAGCTTTAACTTCCGAGTTACTAAACTCTGTTGCTTTGATTGCCCCCTTGCCGTCAATCGGATTACCCAGCGCATCTACAACACGTCCTAATAATCCTTTACCGACAGGAACGCTCACAATCTTATCAGTCCGACGAACAGTATCACCTTCCTTGATGTCCTTGTCTGAGCCGAAGATAACAACGCCGACGTTGTCTTCTTCCAAGTTAAGGGCCATTCCTCTAACTCCGTTCTCAAACTCGACCATCTCATTATACTGAACTTTATCCAGACCGTAAACGCGAGCAATACCATCACCTACAGATAAAACTTTACCAACTTCTGCGACATCAATATCAACATCAGCTTCAGCTATTTTATCTTTAATAATGGAAGATATTTCACTTGCATGTACAGACATTATTGTCCACCTTTCATTATTATTTCTAAACGAGACAGTTTTCCCGAAATAGAATCATCTATCATCGAAGAACCGTATTTTACAACCAAACCGCCTAACAATTCCGGCTTAATCGTATAAGTAATCAAAACCTTCTTCGAGAGTTTTTTCTCGAGAACGGCCTTGAGTTTTGTATTTTGGGCAGCTGACAAGGCTTTAACCGTTAAAACCTCAACTTCTTCAATATTATGCTGCCGGTAATAAATATGCTTAAATTCATCCAACACACCGGATAATTCCGCCAAACGACCATTATCCGCCATAATATCAAGACAAGCCGTTAAATCTTTTCCCAGATTCATTTTCTTGGCAATTTCATTAATCGCCTTGCGTTTAGAATCGGCTGTCCATATTTGATTTGCTAAAGAAGTCACAATTTGAGAATCCTCCGCAATTATCCGGCGCAGAATCTCAACATCTTTAAAAACTTTCTCAACGGCTGAGTTTTGCTCTGCTGCCTGATATAAAGAGGAAGCATACGTTGATATTATTTTAGATTTTGAAATTTTCTTCACTGGTCATCTCTTTCATTATCAGTTTGCCTCAATAATAAAGATAAATCCTTTCTTTTTTATTAATTATCTACATAAAACTGTAAGGATCTATATCAACTTCTATTTTAACACTTGCCGGACAATCTATTTTTTCAAGCCACTCTTTGATCACGGCCTGTATTTTTATCTTTTTGGAGGTTTTTAACAATAATCTGTAACGATATTGTCCTCGCAACATATAAATTGGCGCCTGAGCCGGTCCCAACACTGAAATATAGTCATTATTAGGAGATGTTTGTCCTAGCCGTATTGCTATTTTTTCAACGGTTTCCTGCTTGGGACCACTCACAATAACAGCCGCTAACCGCCCGTACGGCGGCATTTTCAGAATCTGCCGACTTTGTTTTTCTAATTCAACAAAGCGGTTTCTATCATTATCGACCAAAGCTTTTAATACGGCATTCTCAGGATAAAGCGTTTGCACATAAACCGTTCCCCGTTTAGCACCTCGTCCCGCGCGTCCGGCCACTTGAGATAAAAGCTGAAACGTCTGTTCTGCGGCTCGCAAATCACTCCCCATCAGTCCTAAATCGGCATCAACGATCCCTACTAATGTTAATAGGGGAAAATGATGACCTTTGGCTATAATTTGGGTCCCGATTAAAATATCAACTTCCTGATTTTCCATTTTACGGATGACTTCCGAAACTTCTGCTAAATTTGTGGTTACATCACTTGAAATTATTTCTACTTTTGCTTCAGGGAATCTCCTTTTTACTTCTTCCGCAACTCTTTCCACTCCGGGACCGCATGCCGTCAGTCCTTCTTCTGAACCACATTCCGGACAACTATGTGGCATATCCTGACTAAAACCGCAGTGGTGACAAATGAGTTTCTTTATATGTCGATGCTCTGTCAGCCATGATGTGCAATGCGGACACTGGATACGATGTCCGCAATCCCGACAAATGGTTAAAGGGGCATAGCCTCGACGATTTAAAAACAAAACAGATTGCTCTTTTTTTTGTAAATTCTCAGCCAGCGCATCAACCAATATCGGAGAAAGCCATGACACACCCCATTCCCCCTTTTGGGGTTTATTTTTTTTCAAATCAATAATTTTGACATCAGGTAAAACTGCTGAGGAATAGCGGCTTGTTAATTGAACGGAATCATATTTTCCTTCTTCTACATTGCAAATTGTTTCGATATCCGGCGTTGCCGTTGAAAGAATTAAAGGAATCTTTTCCAATTTTGCACGAACGACCGCCATATCTCGTCCTTGGTAATTCACCATATCCTCTTGTTTAAATGAGTGATCGTGGCTTTCATCTATAACAATCAGTCCTAAGCTTTGATATGGTAAAAATAACGCTGATCGAGCTCCAACAACGACCTTAGCCCGATCTTCAACAACAGCCGTCCAATTATCAATCCGCTCTCTCTGTCCCAAACCGGAATGCCAACAGGCCGGTTTAACGCCAAATCTTTTTTCAAAACGTTCCAACCATTGTGTCGTTAATGAAATTTCAGGAACTAAAATTAAAACCTGCTTATTTTGTTTTAATGCCGCAGCCACCGACTCAAAGTAAACTTCCGTTTTTCCAGAACCGGTCACTCCGTCCAGCAGTGTAACGCTAAATTCCTGTCCTGCTTTGGAAACCAAAACATCAGATGCTTTTTTTTGCTCATCCGTCAAAGCAACTTTTTGATAATCTGCGATCGGAGTTTCAAAACTCTTTTTAATTTCTTTGACTATCGGCAAAATAACACCGGCTTTAATTAAAGTATTTACAACACTGACACCGACGCCAGCCCCCTGACATATTTCATTTTTAGAATAAGGAGCATGTTTCAACAAATCCATAACATGCCACCGTGCATCGGAATTTTTTAATTTTGCCTCTGCTAAAGTTTTTCCGCTTAATTTATAAAGAGTTGTGGTTAAAGAGTTATCAAAAACACCTCTCACGCTGATAACCATTTTCATCACTAACCCCAAATAGGCCATATTGTAATCTGCAACAAATTTAATAAATTCTATCATTTGCGGTTGGATAGGAGGAAATCGAAAAACTTCAATAATCGGCTTTATTTTGTGTGTCGGCAATTGTGATGACTGTCCTATTTTCCAAACAATGCCTATTTGTTGCCCCTTTCCCCACGGCACACGAACTATCGAACCTATTTCAAGCGGATCTTCCGCTACATAATCAAACGGTTCATTGAACGGCAACGGTAACAAAACGCCTACGATATGTGAAGATGTTTCAGTCATAATGTATGACATAGCATTATTTTTTATAAATCACAACTTCAATAGATTTTACACACAAAAAAAGCCCGTTTATCAGGCCTTTTTCTTTATTTCATCTAACGTATTAGCAATACTTTCGGATAGTGCTTTCAGTTCTATATTAATATCTTTTAAAAGCTGTCTGTTTCTTTCACTCAAATCAATTTGTTCCAACGATTCAGCAAAAAAATCCTTTTGTATTTCTTCACCCAAGATGGTCTTCAGCCCCTTTTCTTTAATGACCTTTTGAACACCTTCAATTGTATAACGCTTATCATACAGATAAAATTTGATTTTACGAACCAGTTCAACATCATCAGGACGATAATAACGGCGTCCCCCGCTTCTTTTCATTGGCTGTATTTGAGGAAACTTTGTTTCCCAAAAGCGCAAAACGTGCGTTGCAACACCAAGTTCATCAGCAACTTCTGCAATTGTACGGAATGCATCTTTTGATTTATTGACAACCATATTTTATACCCTTTATTTAGGCATTAATTTCTTTTCTCATCGTTTGTGAAGGCTTAAAAGAAATAACCCGACGAGGCGTGATTACCGCATCAACACCCGTTTTGGGATTGCGACCGGTACGTGCTTTCTTATCTCTTAAGGAAAAAGTACCGAATGAACTTAATTTAACATCATTACCGTTAATCAATTCCTGTGTGATTTCATCTAAAATCATATCCAGAATATCATTTGAATCTTTGCGTGACAAACCGATTTCTTCATAAATTGTTTCAGCAACATCAGCACGAGTAATTGTTTTCATTTTACCTTTCCTTAGAATCATTATTTCAAAAATATAAGGTTGAAATATACCAGATTACAGACAAAAACAAGTCCCTATTCAGATATAAACAACTTTTTAAATACGAACGACAGCACCGCCCCAAGTAAAACCGGCGCCCATTGCCGATAAAACAACTAAATCACCCTTTTTAATACGACCGGAAGCATAATTTTCAGACAAAGCTAAAGGAATCGATGCTGCAGATGTATTACCGTGGTGATCAACACTTACAATAATTTTATCATCCGGTAAGTTCATTTTTTTACCGACACCTTCAATAATGCGAATATTGGCTTGATGCGGAATAATAAAGTCAATATCGTCTACTGTTAATCCGGCTTTTTCTAAAACGACTTCAGCCGCTTGCGATAAGGCATTTACGGCAAACTTAAAGACTTCCTTACCATCCATTGTCACAAAACCTGCATTGCGTGTTGTGGAAACACCTCCCAATATTTTTAAATTATCATAATGACTGCCATCTGCATAAAGTTTTGTTGCCAAAACCCCCGTATCGGAAGAATCGCCTTTTCCCTCTTTGGCTCTTACAATAACGGCACCGGCACCGTCACCAAACAAAACGCAGGTATTACGATCAGTCCAATCAACGACATTAGATAACGTTTCTGCACCAATAACCAAAGCCGTTTTAATTTGTCCGAGTTGGATCATATTATCCGTAAACGTTAGGGCATAAACAAATCCGGAACAAGCCGCAGCTATATCCGTACAAATCGTACCGCTCTTTGCTCCCAGCATATTAGACAATTTTGCAGCAACGGACGGCGTTGTATTATCCGGAGTTAATGTCGCAACGATAATCATATCCAATTCATCAACAGTAATCTGAGCTGTTTTCAGAGCCATCTGTGCGGCTTTAAAAGCGATGTCCGCGGTTGTTTCACCTTCTGAAATATGACGACTGACTATTCCCGTCCGTGTCCGAATCCACTCATCACTCGTTTCTACCATTTTTGACAAATCATCGTTTGTCAAAACCTTTTGCGGTAAACAATGTCCAAAACCTATTAATTCCGATCTAATATGCGTCATATATAATTTCCTGTGATAATTCATCTAAATCAATATGTTCAAGTTCATCACGAATCGTTGAAACAAAATCCTGCCGAACCATTCTGATTGCGTGTCCGACGGCAACAGAGTATCCGAAAGCATCTGTTCCACCGTGACTTTTAACAGATAATCCGTTTAAGCCGACAAACATTGCGCCGTTATATAAACGAGGATCCAAACTTTTTTTGATTTTAAGCTTAACCCCTAATAAAAACGGTAAGGCCAATAGTGCCAAAGGTGAGCTCTTAAATGCATTTTTAATCTTTGTCATAATTAATTTGGCAGCCCCCTCAATTGACTTGAGAGCAATATTTCCCGTAAAACCGTCAGCAACGACAACATCTGCTTTACCAAGAGGTAAATCATGCGGTTCAACAAACCCGACAAACTCCATATTCATATGAGAGTTTTTAATAATTTGTGCCGCTTGCTTGATTTCCTCTTTCCCTTTCATATCCTCGGAGCCGATATTTAGCAATCCGACACGAGGTTTCTTAATTCCTAAAGCGTGTTGGGCAACAATATTTCCCATCAACGCAAATTCAGCCAAATTTAAGGCGTCACATTCCGTATTTGCCCCCAAATCCAGCATAACATATCGTCCATCTATACTTGGCATAATTGTGACGATTGCCGGACGATGTATTTTTTGGATTGTTTTAAGAGAAAGCTTTGAAATAGCCATTAATGCCCCTGTATTTCCGGCAGAAACAATTGCTTTTGCCTCGCCACGGCGAACGGCATCAATAGCCATATACATACTTGTATTGCGATTACGAATGACCTGTGACGGCTTATCTTCGTTATGAACAACCTCAGGAGAATGACGCAACTCACACTTTGCTTTTAAATGGGGATACTTATTCAGGAGAGGTGCAACTTTACTCTCATCACCATAAACCAAAAAACGAACATCAGGATTCTTGAGTGATGCCTCAACCAATCCCTCAATAACGACTCTGGGGGAATTATCTCCCCCCATTGCGTCTATTGCTATGACCAGATTATCAGACAAAACCTGCTCCATAATAGTCAGCGGCTTAAATTCTCAGAAAATTAAGCCTGTTTAATAAAAATTATTCTTCAGCTGTTTTTTGAGCGACAACTTCACGCTTATCATAATGACCGCAAGAAGGGCATACATTATGAGGTCTCTTTAATTCACCACAGTTTGGGCATTCTTGGTATGCATTTGAAGATAATGCATCGTGAGAACGGCGCATATTGCGACGAGATTTAGATGTTTTATGTTTTGGTGTAGCCATTTTCTTATACTCTTTATTATTATATTAAACCAAATTCACAGACGACAGTAATACCCGATTTATTTTTAAAATCAAGTATAATCTGATTGCTGCAAACATTTAGTGCCTTTTTAGCCAATATTTTCTTATTATGCAAGTCTTTTTTTAATTTTTTAATTTTCACAAAAAAAGAAGCACCTCTAAAATGGTTTGACAAACTAGAATCGATATGCTATCATAAGTATAGATTTTGGCTCAGCCTATCTGGGGGGTGCGATATGAAAACTAAAGATTATTTGCTGTATGCGGTAGTTATATTGCTATATGGTCTGGGAATGTTTTTTCTGAC
>JAFUSU010000016.1 GCA_017467515.1 Alphaproteobacteria bacterium | reverse complement strand
TTTTTTCTTTTTTTTCTTTTTTAACGTGACAAGTCGACAAGAACGCTTGTCTCCTTGCCGCCAGTCCCATTTGTTCTCACTGTGCTTATCAGCACCCGAGAACATCCACTGGTCACTCTCGTGCTTGACACGAGAGTCCATCCTAATAGGGAATCAATGTTATAATGGATCCTCGGATCAAGTCCGAGGATGACGAGAGAAAAAAAGAGTCCGAGGATGACGAGAGAGAAGAGGGCACGAGGATGACGGTTTCTCTTTTTTAACGTGACAAGCATTCTTGTCGACTTGTCACGATAAAGGTGGGAGTGTCAATAACAAAAGGAAACCTTATTTCTTCTCGCTGATAATTTGCAAGGCTTGTTCAAGCGTTAAATTCTTGGCATCTAAACTCTTTGGAATAGCGTAGTTTGTTTTACCGCATTTTAAGTATAAGCCGTAACGACCGTTTGCCAAAATAATATCCTGTTTGCTTTTAGGTTCTTTTCCTAAAACTTTAGGTTCCGGTTTTGCCACAACACCTTGCAGGATTTCTTCGGCTCTTTCCAGTGTGATATTGAACACGGTATCATTCCCGCTGATCGATTTTGATTTACCGCCTTGCTTAATATAAGGACCGAATTTGCCGATATTTACCTCAATGCCGTTCCCTAATTGTTTAGGTAAACTCAATAAGGTAGAAGCCTGTTCTAAAGTAATTTCTTCAGGTTTTATATTTTTAGGTAAAGCCGACCGTTTCGGTTTTTCCGTGGTCGCTGTTGCATCTTCTCCAAGCTGTAAATAAAAACCGTAAGGTCCTTTTTTGAGATAAATTTTCATACCGTTCATCTCGCCCAAAACTTTATCTTCCGGATTGGGCTCTTTGGGGGTGTCGTTGCTGATTTCTTCCGATACATCCGTCAACGGTTTGGTGTATTTACATTCAGGATAATTTGAACACCCTAAAAATGCTCCGAATTTTCCTAATTTAATACTTAATTTTCCTTTACCGCATTCCGGACAGATACGCGGATCTGATCCGTCTTCCCGTGGTGGGAAAAGGTGATGCGCTAAAACTTCATCAATTTTGTTGATGACTTCACTAACTTGTAACGGTGCAACGGCATCAATATTTTTAATGAACTTAACCCAGAAACCGCCAAGCAATTTTTTCCAATCCATTTCACCGGCGGAAACATTATCTAAATATTCTTCCAACTGAGCCGTAAAATCGTATTCAACGTATTTTTTGAACCAGTTTTCCAAAAAGACGGTCACAATGCGCCCTCTGTCTTCCGGAATAAAACGAAGTTTTTCAACCCGAACATATTTCCGTTCCTGCAATACGGCAATAATTGAGGCATAGGTTGACGGACGGCCGATACCTAATTCTTCAAGCTTTTTAACGAGGCTGGCTTCCGTAAAACGTGGTGGCGGTGTGGTAAAATGCTGTTCAGGAATAACCTGACCTTTATTGACTTTTTCGCCGACATCAACATTCGGTAAAATGCGGTTTTCATCATCCTCGTCAGCATCATCACGGCTTTCAACATAAAGTTTTAAGAAACCGTCGAAGGCGATAACTTGCCCGTTGGCTCGCAATAAAATTTGTTTATCATCACTTTCGGCATCAATAACTACCTTATCCATAACAGCCGGATTCATTTGGCAGGCAACCGTGCGTTTCCATATCAATTCATAAAGTTTATGCGCCTCGGCATCGAGCTTGGTTTCTAACTTTTTAGGGGTATCCTCAAGATGAGCCGGACGGATTGCCTCGTGAGCTTCTTGTGCGTTTTTTGATTTGTTTTTATACTCTTTGGCTGTTTTGGGTAAATAATCTTCCCCGAAATATTTTAATATGGCGGCGCGACAAGCGTCAATAGCTTCTTGAGAGAGATTGACGGCATCAGTACGCATATAGGTAATATGTCCGGCTTCGTAAAGTTTTTGAGCTATTTGCATCGTTTTCTTCGCGCTAAACCTTAACTTTCTGGCCGCTTCCTGTTGTAAAGTTGATGTTGTGAACGGCGGGGCAGGGTAACGATTGGCTTTCTTGCGCTCAACATTCGAAATGCTGAAATTTTGTGCTTCAATCTTTGCTTTAGCTTCCAAAGCCTTTGCCTCTGAATTTAAATCAAATTTTTCCAGCTTTTTACCGTCTAAATTAATCAGGTGGGTTCGAATAAGGGCTTGTGTTTTTGTCAGTAACTCGGCATCAACCGTCCAATATTCCTCACTTTTGAATTTTTCAATTTCAGTTTCACGCTCACAAATTAATCTTAAGGCAACGGATTGAACACGTCCTGCAGATTTTGACCCCGGAAGTTTGCGCCACAGAACCGGTGACAATGTAAAACCGACCAAATAATCTAGTGCTCGGCGTGCCATATAAGCGGAAACCAAGTCATTATCTATTTGACGAGGATTTTTGATAGCTTCAGTGATGGCTGATTTAGTAATTTCGTGAAAGACAACGCGCTCAATTTTTTTATCTTTAATTTTTTTACGAGCCGTCAATTCTTCTAAAATATGCCACGCAATAGCTTCTCCTTCTCTATCCGGGTCGGATGCGAGAATAATGGTATCACAATCCTTAAGCGCGGTAATAATGTCATTCAGGCGTTTTTTTCCACCGGAGCTGAGCTCCCATTTCATTGCAAAGTCTTCATCGGGGTTAACCGATCCGTCTTTACTCGGTAAATCACGAATATGACCAAAACTGGCAAGGACTTTATAGTCATTGCCTAAGTATTTATTAATGGTTTTGGCTTTAGCCGGAGACTCTACAATTACTAACTTCATTTATCGTTTCCTATTTAATTAAGGCGACTTTATTGCCTGATTGACGAGAGATTCGACCATCTATTTCAAGATAGAGTAATTCGGCATTAACCGTTGCCGAATCGAGACCGGTTGCTTCAATAATCTCGTCAATATCAACCCCTTCAGGTGTTACATAATTTATAATGCCTGCCGTTGAATTTTTCTGTTCAGGTATATTGTCGATTTTTGTTTTGTTGTCAAGAGGGGTTGTGAACAAATCGTTATCTTTCTGAGCTCGAACCGGTTGGAATTGTGGTTTTGAAATATGAGAATTTTGTAAAATGGCAATAATGTCTTCCGCATTTTCAACCAAAGCAGCTCCTTCCTTGATTAATTTATTTGTTCCGCCGGAACGTCCGTCTAACGGAGAACCGGGAATTGCCATAACTTCTCGCCCTTGTTCTGCGGCGGTGTATGCCGTAATTAAAGAGCCGGAATGAGAATTGGCTTCAATAACGACAATACCGTTTGACAAACCGGATATAATGCGATTACGACGCGGAAAATTATTGGCTTGCGGTTTTGTTCCGATGGAAAATTCTGAAATCAGACAGCCGTTTTGTGCAATTTGTTGATATAGGTCAGTGTTTTCGGCAGGATAGGCAATGTCAATGCCTGTTCCGAGAACAGCCACGGTTGGTCCTGTTTGCTCTTGAGCATAAAGGGCTCCTTTGTGAGCTGAAGTATCAATTCCACGAGCCATACCGGAAACAACGAGAATATTTTGATTGGTTAATTCATAAGCTAATTTTGAGGCTAATTTACGTCCGTTAACAGAGGCATTGCGTGAGCCGACAATTGCGCAAACCGAGGGCATATTTAAAATTTCATAATGTCCTAACGCATACAAAACCGGCGGATAATCCGGAATATTTAAAAGAGCTTGCGGATATTCGGGCATTGTTGAAATCAAAATTTTGATTCCGAGATGATTGGCTAAAGACATTTCTTGAACGGCAAATTTTCTGTCAGCCGCTTTGTAGCGCGGAGGCAGATTTTGTAAAGCCTGCTTTGCCGATCCGAATTCGTTTACAAATTGCAAAAACTTCTTAGGACCGATATTTTCGGTATTTATAAGTTGAATATAATCCAGTATTTCTTCTTTCAGGTCCATATTTATTTCTTTTTGAAGCTTATTTTGCTTTCTTCACCTTTTAAAAGACGGGCAATATTGGCGTGATGACGATAAAGAACCAACACTGCAATGGCTGTATAAAAAATGCAATAAATCGGTTCAGTTAAGAAAAAAGCGTAAACAGGTGTTAAAACTGCCGCTGTAATGGCGGAGAGAGAAGAATATCGGCTGATAAAAGCAACAATCAGCCAAGTAAATAAAGCCAAAAGAGCAATTTGAGGCATTGTAGCCAATAAGAATCCGAATGTAGAGGCAACGCCTTTTCCTCCTTTGAACTTAAGCCAAACAGGGAAATTATGTCCTAAAACACCGCAAGAACCGGCAATTAAAGCTGCAACAATATTGAGTTGAGTAAATAATCCGAAAATGATGATGTCTTGTGTAGAAACTGTTTTTTCAGCCAAAAAAGCGGCTATACCGGCTTTAGAAGCATCTAAGATAACCGTCAGTAAGGCTAAATCTTTACGACCTGTCCGTAAAACATTTGTGGCTCCTATATTGCCGGAACCTATTTTTCTGATATCTCCCAGACCGCATAATCTGGTTAAAACTAAACCGAAAGGAATGGAACCCAGTAAGTATCCGCCTAATGCACAAAGAATAAAAATTAAAGATATACTCATTATTTGTCGCCTATCTGTTTGATTTATCTTTTTCTCTTTTAGACAGGTTCTCTTTTTTTTGCAATCAAAATTTTGGAAAAGATGATAAGTGTTGAAAAATTTGCAAAAAATTTAAAATATAGGTGACAAACTGAGAAAAATAGGTAATATATCAAAAAATTGCAATTTTAACAGGTAATGAGTATGACTCCTATTTATAAGCGTATCTTATTGAAACTTTCAGGTGAAGGTTTAATGGGAGAACAGGCTTTCGGGATATCTCCGGAGATTTTGTCCTCTTTGGCGCAGCAAATAAAACAGGTACACAAAGCAGGTGTTGAAGTTTGTTTGGTAATCGGTGGCGGAAATATTTTCAGAGGGGCTAAGGAAGCAGCCAAGGGAATGAATCGCACCGTTGCAGACCAAGTGGGAATGTTGGCAACGGTTATGAATGCTTTATCTATGCAGAATGCTTTAGAGCAGCAGGGCGTTGACGCCAGAGTCCTTTCTGGTTTGGCTATTCCGGAAGTTTGTGAGGCTTATATGTATCGTCGTGCCCTAAAGCATTTGGATAAGGGACGTGTCGTGATTTTTGCTGCCGGTACGGGTAATCCTTATTTTACGACAGATACCGGTGCCGCTTTGCGTGCTGCGGAAATGCAGTGTGATGTTTTATTAAAAGCCACACAGGTTGACGGTGTCTATGACAGTGATCCTCGTGTTAATTCACAAGCCGTTAAATTGAATTGTGTTTCTTATGATACCGTTATTAATAATCATCTTCAGGTAATGGATATGACGGCTGTTTCTTTGGCAAGAGAAAATAATATTCCGATTGTCGTTTTTGCACAAAAAGGAGAGAATGCTTTGATGAATGCGGTTACAGGGCAGGGTAGTTTTACGTTAATTAATAGTAGAGGTAAATAATGGTTGATTTTAGTGAGATTAAAGCAGATACACAAGCAAGAATGGAAAAGACACTTGATTCTTTGAAAGCTGATTTCGGCGGTTTAAGAGCCGGACGTGCTCATGCCAGTTTGCTTGATGGTATTATGGTAGAGGCTTACGGTTCTATGACACCGTTGGCTCAAGTCGGTACAATTTCCGTTCCCGATGCCCGTACACTGTCTATCAGTGTTTGGGATAAAAGTTTGGCAAAGTCGGTAGATAAAGCTTTGCGTGAATCCGATCTGGGATTGAATCCTGCTTCTGACGGTCAACTGATTCGTATTCCAATTCCGCCTTTAAGCGAGGAACGTCGTAAAGAGTTAGTGAAAATTGCCAGCAAGTATGCTGAGCAGAATAAGGTTGCCATTCGTAATATTCGTCGTGATGGTCTTGACGGAATTAAAAAACTTAAGAAAGATAATTTAATTTCTGAAGATGAAGAAAAAAGATTTGAAACCGAAATTCAAAAATTGACAGATGATGCCGTTAAGAAAATTGATGATGCCCTTGCTTCAAAAGAAAAGGATATTTTACAGGTTTAGGCAAAAATAAGACTTATTATGTGAGAATAAAATTGACTGAGAATAATGAATTAAGACATATTGCCATTATTATGGACGGAAACGGGCGTTGGGCTTCTAAACAAGGTTTACCGCGGTCCTTGGGGCACAAAAAAGGAGCAGAAGTTGTCAAAACAATCGCACGTGCCGCGGCAGATAAGGGAATTCAGTATTTGACGCTGTATGCTTTTTCAACTGAGAATTGGCAACGAAGCAAAGAAGAAGTTTCTTATTTGATGACTTTATTGCGTCAATACCTTAAAGGTGATTTACAGGAATTAAAAGAAAATAAGGTTCGCATCCGATTTATCGGTGAGCGTTATATGCTTGACGCCGATATTAGGCAAATGATGGCAGATTTGGAGCAGGAAACGTCAGCGTATGATAAAATGACGTTATGTATTGCATTGAGTTACGGTTCTCGTCAAGAAATTATTTCTGCGGTTAAAAAAACGGCCGAGTTAATAAAAAGTGGTAATATATCGCTTGAAGATATTGATATTAATCTTTTTTCAGATATGCTTTATACAAAAGATATACCGGATCCTGATTTGTTAATCAGAACAAGCGGAGAAAAGCGTATCAGTAATTATTTGCTATGGCAATCGGCTTATAGCGAGCTTGCTTTTACAGATGTGTTATGGCCTGATTTTACACCGGAGCATTTGCAAAAGATTATTGATGATTTTAAAACAAGGGAGAGAAGATATGGAAAAGTCTAAACTGAGCTCTTTGTTAAAACGTGTGTTGTCAACGTTAGTGATGGCGCCGATTGTTATCGGGGCCATTATAGCCGGATGGAATACAACGGTTATCTTATTGTTATTGGTTTGCTCGATTTTAGCTTGGGAATGGTCAACAATGGTTTCCAATAAAAATCAGACGATTTTTGCCGTTACTTATTTGATGACTGCTGCGGCAACATTTTCTTTCAGTGATATTTTTTATCCTCTTATCCTGATGATTGTATCCTCTTTATTTGTTTGGTGGAAAGCTAAAGGCGAAACTTATCGTAAGCTTCTTGTGTTCGGTGTTCCTTATATTGCTCTCGGAATAGGTGCAATGGCATGGTTCTATACACTGTTTGGTCCGCTTGCGACGCTATGGTTGTTATTGGCGGTTTGGAGTGTTGATATTGGTGGTTATGTTGTCGGTTGCACGGTTAAAGGTCCGAAATTAGCACCAAAGATCAGTCCGAATAAAACCTGGTCAGGTCTATTGGGTGCTATGATATTTGCAATAGCTGTATCCTTTGCGTTTGCCTACTATAATATTCCGGGATATGAAAATACCTACATCTATTATGTTATCTTTGGGGCTGCTTTAGCTGTTGTGGCACAAGCCGGTGATTTATTAGAATCTAAAATCAAGCGTGTTTTAAATGTCAAAGATTCAAGTAATTTAATTCCGGGGCACGGAGGAATGTTTGACAGAATAGATGGTTTATTGGTGACGGCACCTGTTTTGTTAATCGTTTTATATGTTATGTATATTAATGCTGTATGGTAGAGTAGAAGTCAATGGAATGGATTGTTAACGCAGTATATTATGTTGTCCCTTTTGTTGCTTTATTAGGGGTATTGGTTTTTGTACATGAGTTCGGGCATTTTATAATTGCTCGTTTATGTGGTGTTCAGGTTGATACTTTTTCTATCGGTTTTGGGCGGACGTTATGGAGTAAAAAAGACAAAGCCGGTACGGAGTGGAAATTGTCGGCTATTCCTTTAGGCGGATATTGTCAATTTTTGGGTGATGCCGATGGGGCATCTGCCGGCGTTGATGATGCCGTTAATACTTTATCTGATGAAGAAAAGAAAAAGGCATTTATTTTTCAAAATCCCTTTAAAAAATTAGCAATTGTGTTAGCCGGACCGTTAGCTAATTATTTTTTCGCTATTGTCGTTTTTGCTGTTGTTTTTACCGGTTTGGGAAAAATAATTTATCCTCCGGTCGTCGGATCTGTAATTGAGGAAAGTGCCGCACAACTTGCCGGTATTCAGGAAAATGACCGAATTATCGTTATTAATGGACATCAAATATCCTCTTTTGATCAGGTCGGTAAAGAAGTTGCTTTAGTTGATGACAGTAATATGATTACGATGACATTACTGCGGAATGGTGAAAAAATCAATCTGACCTTTCCTTTAACGACTATTGATTATTCCTCTGACGGTGAAACAACGGTTAAGCAAAGAATGTTAGGAATTAAATCTCTTAATAAGATTGAGTTGGAGCATCAGAAAATGAGTTTTCCGACAGCCGTTAAAGAAGCTTTTGTACAAACATGGGATATTACCGTGACAACGTTACGCGGTGTCGGTCAGATGATAAGCGGGCGTCGCAGCAGTAAAGAGTTGGGTGGTATTATACGTATTGCCGAGATGTCCGGAGATATTACGAAAAAATACGGTTGGTTGGATTTGATAATGTTTTCAGCATTATTGTCCATCAATTTAGGGTTAATTAACCTTTTCCCAATTCCGGTCTTAGATGGCGGTCACGTTGTTATCTTTCTGTTGGAGATTATTACCGGCAGAGAAATAAACAGCCGTATAAAAGAGACTTTATTTAAAATTGGTTTTGGTTTATTAATACTATTAATGGTTTTTGCCACGTGGAATGATATTGTTCATTTAATACATCGTTGGTTCGTTTAACTCTTGAAATAAAAAGGATTCCAGAGAATGAGATATATAAGTTTAGCGGCACTGTCTATCGGGATGATGACTGTTTGTGAGGTTCAGGCGTCAACAGTTAAAGATGTTCAGATTAATGGTTTGGAGCGTGTTGAGCCGGAAACAGTGCAAGCTTATTTAGAGATTGAAAAGGGGCAAGATGTTTCCCAATTTGATATTGATGCTGCTTTAAAACGCTTATATGCAACAGGTTTGTTTTCTGATATTTCTCTTGATTTATTGGGCGATGGGGTGTTGGTTGTAAAAGCAACGGAGAATCCTATCGTTAACAAGCGTTATTTCGAAGGAAATGATGAAATTGAAGACAGTATGCTTGAACGTGAATTGCAGTTAAATCCGGGATCTATTTACAGCGTTGCGAAAGTTCAACAAGATGCTCAGCGAATCGTTGAAATTTATAAGAGATCCGGTCGTTACTCAACATTAGTTGATCCTAAAATCATTAAAAGAGATCAGAATCGTGTCGATTTGGTTTTTGAAATTACGGAGGGTGTTGAAGCGCAAATCGATAAAATCAGTTTTGTCGGAAATAAACATTTTTCTGATAGTGAGTTGCAATCCGAAATTATGAGTAAAGAGAGTCGTTGGTATCGCATTTTCTCGTCAGCAGAGAAGTATGATCCGGAGAAGACAAACTATGATAAAGAGTTGTTGCGGCGTTTCTATTTAAAGCACGGGTATGCTGATTTCAGAGTATCAACAGCCGTTGCTGAGTTAAGTTCAGATAAAAAATCATTCGTTTTAACTTATGTTATTGATGAGGGACCTCGTTATAAAATTTCGGACATTAATATATCTTCTTCATTACAAGGCGTTGATGTTGAAACATTATATCCTGAAGTTCTTGTTGAAAAGGACGAATGGTATAATGCAGACAAGGTTGAGAAATCTGTTTACAATATAACGGAAAAGCTTGGTCAACAAGGTATTGCGTTTGTCGATGTTAATTCTGTTTTGAATAAAAATACACAAACAGGTGATGTTGATGTGACTTTTGATATTTCAGAAGGTCAACGTTTATTTATTGATAAAATTAATATTTCCGGAAATACACGCACAGAAGATAGAGTTATCCGTCGTGAGTTTCGTTTAGACGAAGGTGATGCTTTCAATGCGTCTAAGATTAAGGCATCTCGTCGCAATATTGAGGCTTTGGATTATTTCAGCAAGGTTGATATTCAGACAGAACCGACAGATGATCCGAATAAGGCAAATCTAAATGTTAATGTTGAAGAAAAATCAACCGGTGCGTTTAATGTCGGTGTTGGTTATTCTACGGTTAACGGTGCTCTTGCTCGTATAGGTGTTTCTGAAAACAACTTCCAAGGAAAAGGTCAGAAATTGAGTGCTGATGCGGCTATCTCTCAGAGAACTAAAGAGTATGAATTAAGCTTTACAGAGCCATACTTCTTAGACAGACGTTTGAGTGCAGGTATTGATTTATTCCGTTCTGAAACAGACTATCAAGATGAAGGCTCATATGATAGTGAAGTTACCGGCGGTCGTTTGCGTTTGGGATGGAATTATACAGATGATTTAGCGCATTATGTTCGTTATACATTGAGTGATGATAAAATTACGAATGTTGATCGTAAGGCATCAAAATATATTAAAGCAGAGGAGGGATCTTATACAGATTCGGCTATCGGACAAACAATTGTTTATGATAAGCGTGATAGTAAAATTTCACCGCGTGACGGATACTATTTATCATTCGGTAATGATATTGCCGGTTTGGGTGGTGATGAAAAATACGTTAAGTTTGATGCAAAGGCTTATAAGTATTATACCCTTTCTGATGATTATACCTTTAAGTTCTTCTTAAATGGCGGTTATATTGATGGGTATAACGGAAAGAATGTTCGTTTGGCGCATCGTTATTATCTCGGTGGTTCAACAATGCGTGGCTTTGAATATGCCGGTATCGGTGCCCGCGATAAATATACGAAGGATGCTTTGGGTGGTAACTGGATGGTCTATTCCGGAGCTGAATTCCAATTCCCTGTCGGACTTGATGAAGTCGGTATCCGCGGACGTACCTTCGTTGATGCCGGTGCTTTAGGTAAACCGGATGGTATTAAAGGCCATAGTGATGTTGAATATTCTGATAAAATTCGTGTTTCAACAGGTTTTGGTTTCCAGTGGATGTCACCGATGGGACAAATCGATGTTGACTTCGGTTTCCCGCTTGTTAAAGAAAAATATGATGAGACGGAAGTGTTCCGCTTGAACTTCGGTACTCGTTTATAAAAATTGCAAAAGGCTTGTCGTATTTGCAGCTTTTTTCCCAATGTGTTTGGTTGTACGAATAAAAAGTTGCGGTATTGCACAAGCCTTTATTGATTTTTATATCAGTTTTTCGGAAAAAAATATGCAAACGCGAGATTCTTCAAAAATATATCCTTGTTGGCGGACGTATTCGGCTGATGAAAAATTGCCGATTGTCACGTTTCGTAACGGTCGGCGGATAGATTTGTCTTTACCTGAAATTAAAGAGATGATAGATAAAATGCAAGATAGTGATATGTTGATGTTTCAAGAACATCTTTATTATGGTCGCTATCAGCCGATTTCGGGACAAACCAATTACGTATTCGGCAGTAATTTTTCCGTAACTAAAAATGATGATGGGTCAATCTGTGTTTTCAGCAACGGTTGCCAAGTAGAATAAATCTTGCTTTTGTGTATATTTCAGGTTATGGTGTTGAGAAAATACAGATGATAAAGTAAATTTATCATATCTTTCAGTTTAAGTGAGGGCAAAATGGTTGATCTTTCTTTTTATGTTAACAAAGGTCCGATGACTTTACAAAAAGTTGCAGAGTTAACTGGTGCCGAATTGCAAGATAAGGCAAAAGCCGATGTGATGATACATCAAATTGCCGTAATGGATAAAGCGGGAAGTGGTGATATTTGCTTTTTTTATGATAAAAAATCTAAAGCCAAAGCGGCTCAGATAAAAGCAACTGCTTGTGTGACCACGGAAGACTTGGTTTCTTTGATTCCTGATGATGTTGTTAAACTGATTTCGCAAGATCCTAAACGTGCGTTTTTGAAACTCAATATGGCTATGTATGATGAAAAATCTCGTGATTTCGGTATCGCTGCTTCAGCAAAAATAGCAAAAACGGCTAAACTCGGTAAGAATTGTATTGTCGGAGAAAATGTGGTTATTGAAGATAATGTTGTTATCGGGGACAATTGTTTTATAGAACACGGAGCCGTTATTACGAATGATTGTAAAATCGGTAATAATTGCCGTATCGGGGTAAATGCAAAGATATCATATTGCGAAATGGGAAATGATTGCTATATTTTTGCCGGTGCTCAAATCGGTAATGATGGCTTTGGGTTTATGATGATAGACGGAAAACATCAGCGTATTCCTCAATTAGGACGCGTTATTATCGGAGATGATGTTGAAATTGGAGCAAATGCTTGTGTTGACAGAGGTGCTCTTGATGATACGGTTATCGGGGACGGTTGTCGCATTGATAACTTGGTACAAATTGCTCATAATGATATTATGGGAAGAGGGTGTGTCGTTGTTTCGCAGACAGGTATTGCCGGAAGTTGTACATTCGGTGATTATGTTGTTTGTGGCGGACAAACAGGTTTTGCAGATCATTTAACAATCGGTAGCGGTGCCCAAATAGGCGCACAATCCGGTCTGATGAGTGATGTTGAACCGGGGGCTGTTTTGATGGGGTATCCCGCTCAGCCGATTAAAGATTTTATGCGTCAAACGCTTTATTTGAAAAAAGCAATTAAAAAGTAATTATTAATTATAAGGAAAATAAAATGTCAAAAGTATATCATATTGAAGAAATTATGAAAATGTTGCCGCACCGCTATCCTTTTTTGCTGGTAGATCGTTTGGAAGTTGAAATTCCGGGAGAAAAAGGAATTGGAACGAAGAATGTGACAATGAATGAGGAATTTTTTCAGGGACATTTCCCCGGAAATCCGGTTATGCCCGGTGTTTTACAAATTGAAGCTATGGCGCAAACAGCAGGTGCGGTTGTTGTTTCTGCCAATGAAGATTATGAAAATCAAAAACGCAATGTTCTGTTTATGTCAATTGACGGTGTTAAATTCCGTAAACCGGTTAAGCCCGGTGATCAGCTGAAAATGCACGTTGAAAAAATTAAAGAGCGTCGCAATATCTTTGTTTTCAAAGGACAAAGTTTTGTTGATGGGCAGGTTGTGTCGGAAGCGGAATTTACCGCAATGATTATGTAAAAATGCGCTCTTTGGGCTATTAGTGCAGGGTTTCTCAGAGTTGCTTGGTTACGTACGTCTATGTACGCGCCCTTCGCAACTCCTCTAAATCCTTACTACTAGCCGCAAATATCGCATTTTTAAGCGGCTAAGGAAGAGGAGGCTCTTTAGGCTATTAGTGCAGGGTTTCTCAGAGTTGCTCGATTTTTACCATCAAATTCTCATCGTATCTCAATGCCAATGATCGCATTGACGTTGAGCGATACAAGTGGGAAGAAAAAATGGATTACACGATAAGGATTCCTTTATCAGGGATAATTTCGGATTTTAAAAAATACCGTTGAACTTATATGTTCAACGGTATTTTTTTTATAACTTATCCCCTGAAATAATTTGTCATAAAAAGTTGATTGCCTTTGTTGGGGAGAGATAATAAAGTCAATACATCTGTTAATCTTAAGAAAGGACTATATAATGACTAATATTCATCCGACTGCCGTTATTGAAAAAGGTGCACAAATTGCAAATAGTGCCGAAATCGGCGCAATGTGCTATGTCAGTGCCGGAGCAAAAATCGGAGAAAATGTTCGTTTATTGCCAAGAGTAACTGTTTTAGGAAATACCACGATAGGTGAGGGGACAGTTGTTTTTCCGGGGGCTGTTTTAGGCGGAGGTCCTCAAGATCACGGTAATGAATTTCAGCCTGATGCCAGATTAGTTATCGGTAAACGCAATGTTATCAGAGAAAATGTGACGATGCACTGCGGTACCCCGAAAGGACAATCTCCGTTACCGGGAATTGAACCTGAAAAAATGGTAACTTATGTCGGTGATGATGGAATGTTTATGATTAACTCTCACGTCGCTCATGACTGTGTTGTCGGTAATAATGTTATTATGACCAATAATGCCGTTATCGGTGGACATGTTCGTATCGGTGATGGGGCTATCTTAGGCGGGAACTGTGCCGTTCACCAGTTCTGTCGTATCGGACGAAAAGCGATGATTGGTGGATTAGCCGGTGTTGATCGGGATGTCATTCCGTTTGCTATTGTTACAGGTGAACGCGGTAAATTACGCGGTTTGAATCTGGTTGGTCTGCGTCGCAGCGGCTATGAACCTGATGTTATTAAAGCTATCAGTCGTGCCTTTATGTATATCTTCAAGGGTAAGGAAGATAACTTTGAAACCCGTGTTCAAAAAGCTAAAGAACTTTATAAAAATAATGAAATGGTTATGGAACAATTAGCATTTATTGAAATTTCTTTAGCCGGACGTCGTAATGTAATGGTTGCTGATTAAAAATTTATATTTGAAATATATTAATTTGACAGGTCTTGTGTATTTAATATGCAAGACCTTAATTTTTTAATTTTCAGAAAAAAAGAAGCACCTCTAAAATAGTTTGACAAACTAGAATCGGTATGCTATCATAAGTATAGATTTTGGCTCAGCCTATCTGGGGGGTGCGATATGAAAACTAAAGATTATTTGCTGTATGCGATTGTTTTATTACTGTGTGGTCCGGGAATGTTTTTTCTAACCAAAGTTGCAAAGGCAAACATTATCTATAATGATTCAGGCACCAACCTCCTAGTAGAATACCAAACCAAAACCAAACCTTCAGCTGGGCCAAAATCCTCATATCAAAAATATGCGGCGGTTGAGTTTATTGTTAAAACAAACAAAGTCACTTTAGACAGCAATAATGATAATTTAGATGATTCTATTAAAGATTCTTCCTGTGGTAAGAATGAAATTCTTGTGAACGGTGTTTGTATGAGTAAGACGGACTGTCAAAACACTTATCCGTTAACATCTGTTTCTTCCGAGGTCGGATCATATATTTCAGCAGATTGTTCCGGTGGCTCCACCAGTAGCAATAATGACTGGCAATCCATGAGTTCCGTTGGTTCTATGGAAACTTTTGGTAAAGGTGTATATAGCATAGCGATCAAGCACTGTTATACAAGATGCAACAACGGTTGGACGCAAAACGGCTGTTATTGTAATGAAAACAGTTGCGACGGGTATCCTTTATCAACCTCAACATCGTGTTTAACTTCGGACAGTTGTAAAAATGGAAGTTCTTATATGTATAAATGTACGGCTTGTTCAGAAGGTTATACATTAAATGCCGGCGTCTGTATAGCGACATCTCGTCCGGCAGATTGTCCTTATGACAGCAAGCCGAGTGAAAGCAAGGGAGCTGTGGCAAGCAAGACTTACGGCAACAAAGTTTGTTATTACTATACAAGTTGTTATGAAGGATACAGTGGTCCGGCGGGAGGTGATTGTACGGCAAAGAGTTGTGACAGAACGGTTTATCCTTATAATGTTTTGTCGGGTTCGAGTTCAAGTGCCGGCGTTCTGATAAGCTGTAAGAGTGGAGAGAATACGTATTGGGGCTACACACGCTGTAATGAAGGTTGGATATTATCCGGAGCAAGATGTCTTGAGAACGAGTGTACCGGATATGGCAGCGGCACGGCGGTGATAGCGCATTGTAACACTTCAGCAAGTTGCCGGAAAGGAAGCACGAAGGTTTATAAGTGCACTTCTTGTCAGAATGGGTATGGCGTGAATAGTAGCGGATTATGTGAGGTCATTACTTGTCCGACAGGACAGATAAATATTTACACCTATTGGTGCAGTGATGATTGGCGTTGTTTGATGCCGGGAGGATGACGGTAAAAAATAGAAAGAATCTTATTATTCCTCCCCTTTACAAAGGGGAGGTTAGGAGGGGTGAAAGAGTTCTGAGGAAACTACCCTCCCTAACCCTCCCTCAAACAGGGAGGGAATAGAAGGAAACAATGTTATAAAAACAACAATTATTAACCTAAAAAAGGAGAAAGAAAATGAGAATGACTATAACAAACAGAATGATGATGGGGGCGAGCCTGTTGATGATGACTTTCTCCTTTGCAACAAAAACCAATGCGGAAACGTGCACCCAAGTTCCGACTTGCGCGGAGTTGGGATTTACAGAAACAAATTGCGGATCGAAAAAAGCTCTTAAATGCCCGTTTGATCAAACCAAATTGTTTTGTGTGAATACAACACCTTGTATGGTTGGAGATATTTATTATAGCGATAATAATTGCAGAGCAGATTATGATACTTTGTCAAATGTAACTGCTCTTGGTGTTGTGGCTGGAGATGGTATTATTTTGTGGAGCGATATACCTGCTAATACAGCCACTTGGGTTGATGCTCGCGATTCCTGTAAACAGCTCATAAAAGGGGGAAAAACGGCTCATTTGCCAACGATAGATGAAGGACTGAAAATAGCAAAGAATTATAATGCTATAAACGCCGGATTGCAAAAAATATCCGGAGGAGTTACTCTCTATAATCAATATTATTGGTCATCTACGGTACCAGATCATGCAACATATGCACAAGGCTTTAATCCGTCCAGCGGCGATACTGATGGCATACAAAGGAATGATGTCAGTGCTGTTCGTTGTGTTTTTGATTTTTAGTTACCTTTATTACTCACAAAAAAACTCCTCATCAGAGGAGTTTTTTTTAATTTTATTCCGTTATTGATCCGTACTGTTCATGGTATCACTATCGCTTTTATCATTAGCTTCTTCACTATTGCAAACAGTATAGTAGCGATTACCGTTAAACAGACAATAATCATGCGGGTATTTGGCACCGGAACTTATACAACGTTTGTTGTATCCGGAATCACAGGCGCAAGAGGTATAATATGTATTTCCGTTATAAGCACATCCTTCACCGACACCGTGTAAATGATGACTGGTATTGCATCTGGCATAACTGCTTGAACACATACAGCCCTTAAAATATCTGGTTTGGTGGAGTGTTCCGCTATCATCATAATATGTTTCTGTGCAGTAATTTACTTCATCATAAGAGAATTTCCCCGTGCAACTTTCACGTCCGGGACCTTTCGGATAGGCTATGGGATTGCAAATACAACGATAGCGTCCCCCGCAAGTGTCAGAACTGCTGGAAGTGCCGTCATTACAGCTTCCCGGAAGGGTATAGGCATATTCAACATTACAGCACTTATCCGTGTAGTCAGCCGATAAAGGACATAAAAGTCCGGCTTGTTTAAACCCTGTACAAGATGATGCTTTAATTGGGAATCCTTTCTGTGCACAAGCCGAGGCTAAATCATCGGCTATATTTTTTCCTTTTGTGGAATTAGCATCCTCCGTTTCTTTGATAATGAACTGAACTTTGGCATATGTCGGTGAAACGGCTAAAACTTGACAGGCAAGTAACAGAAAAAGATAATATTTGGTTTTCATTTTATATTCTCGTGTTTGTTTAATTTTGAGCACTATAACATAAATATCTCTTATTGTCTAATTATTTCTATGAAAATTTTCATTGGAATAATGTTACATAAAATGTCTGATATGTAGGTAAAGTGCCGCAATTCCAACACTTCCGAGCATAACAGGGATAGACCAAAGTAAAAATTTCATAAAGTGAATCGGATGCCCTTCTTTTTGAGCTAAGCCGGCTACAATAACATTAGCGGAAGCTGCAATTAAAGAACCGTTTCCACCATAACAAGAGCCTAAAGATAAAGCCCACCATACCGGCATCATCGCTTCTCTGCCGCCCATATCCGCTTCCATTGTTTTTACAAGAGGAATCATCGTGGCAACAAAAGGAATATTATCAATAGCACTGGATACAAAAGCAGATATCCATACAATGAGCATAGTTGCTTTTTCTATACTGCCATCAGCCAGTTGACTGAAATGATGACCTAAAATTTGTAGCACTCCGGCTTCTTCTAACCCGTAAACTAAAGCAAAAAGCCCTGCAAAGAAAAAAATTGTTGTCCAATCCACAAACGAAAAAGCTTGTTCTACCAAATGTTCTCTTTCCGAATGATTTTTGCCGAGCGTGTGAATAAACATCAGTATGGCTGCCCCAAACAGAGCTATTGTCCCGTTGGCTATATGAAAATGTTCTGCCGAAATAAAAGCTACGATAACACATAGTAAAACAGTCATTGATTGTTTCAAAAGTCGCCAATCCGTGACCGATTCAAGCGGGTTTATTCTCATAACTAAGGCTCTTTTTTTCTTGGTCGTTTTAAGTTTTTTACCGTATATTAAGTCAAAAACAAAGACCAAAACAAGCATTGTTATGAGAACCATAGGCGTCAATTCATTGACAAAATCCATAAAAGATAAATTAATTGCCGAACCTATTAAAATATTAGGAGGATCACCGATTAATGTAGCCGTTCCCCCGATATTGGAAGCAAAAATTTCTAAAATCAGGTAAGGGTAGGTATCAATGTTTAATTTACGTGTAATTTGTACCGTAATCGGCACAATTAATAAAACGGTTGTCACATTATCCAAAACAGCTGAAAATATTGCTGTAATGAAAGCTAAAACAACGAGTAATCCGCGAGGATTAACTTTAGCTTTTTGGACAGCCCAGATGGCTAAAAATTTAAAAACACCTGATTTTTCAGAAATGCCTACAATAATCATCATTCCGATTAAAAGCATTAATGTATTGAAGTCAATACCTTTCAAGGCTTCCTGTTGGGTTAAAACACCGGCAAAAATCATAACCCCGGCACCGATTAAGGCGGCAACGGCACGGTTAAGTTTTTCGCTGAATAATATAATGTAAACGACCACTAATATGGTTGAAGCGACAAGTTTAGGGTCAAGATTAAATAAAACAGTTTCCGACATAAAATTATCTCCTGCGTATTAATATATGCTTTGCGTCATATTAATAAAGAGATATTTGATTTTTATTCTTCTTTTTGTGAATTTTTTTGAATGTTGAGGTGGTTAATAACCCCATACAATGTGTTTAGTTCCTGTTCCGTAATATCGGTGCGTGTAAAGATATTTCTTAAATTGATGGACATATGCTCTCTTTTTTCCGGTTGCTGAAATATGCCGCTGTCATTTAATTTATTTTCCAGGGTTTGGAGAAATAAATTGATTTTTTCTTTGGTCGCGAAGGTTGTTTTTCCTAATATAAATTGTTGTCCCGGCGCCATAATTTTATGTTGATACCATTCGTAACCGACTAACAAAACGGCTTGTGATAAATTAAGAGAGCAATGTTCCGGATTAAGCGGAATTTCAATGATGCTGTTGGCTAAGCATACATCTTGATTTTCTAGACCGGTTCTTTCCGGTCCGAATAAAATACCATATTTTCTTTGTGAATTTTGTAAAATTTCCTCCGCAGCAAAATGTGCCGTCCGAATCGGCTTTATCATTCCTCTGCGTCGTGCCGTTGTTGCATAGATATAGTCACAATCTGCAATAGCTTCATCTGTTGAGGAACAGATTGTTGCTGTTTTTAAAATGCCGTCCGCTCCTGAAGATGCGGCTATTGCTTTATCTGATGTCGGTGATTCGCGAGGGCAAACTAAACGCATTTCCTGTAACCCGCAATTCATCATAGCGCGAGCTGCCATACCTATATTTTCAGCCATTTGGGGGCGAATTAATATGAAAACGGGACTATTCGACATCGGGAATTACATCATCGTATGTATAAATATCCGGCGTTAACATTCTTTCAACGGCTTTTTTATCGTTTGGATCTATTTTGATATCCGCCGGTTTCGGTTCGTTATTTTTTTCTGCCATATCTTTATTAAGGCGGTTTTGCAAACCAATCATAAATTGTGTTTCGTCAGGAGACATTTTAGCTACCGTTTGTCTGACCGAATTTTGAACAGGTGCAACCGTTTCAATATATTGTTCCGGCTTCACGGTGTTTAAACGATTGGCAAAATCTTCAACTGCTGATATAGATGCTTCTTCAAATGTTTTTGTGTCTGTATAATTATCAGCCGCAAAGGCAATTGAAATCGGTAAACTTAAGTATCCTAAAATGAGAATAAAGTTTTTCATTGTTTCTTTTTAGTCCGTTCCTAAGATATCCATAGTATTGAATATAAGATTGTTAACGTCAAGTCCTGTTCCGTCTTCAAAGCTGTTCATGAGCATTTTAAAACTATCACTTAATGGGTCTTCAGCTTTGTTTAAATCAGCAAAGCTTTGTTGCAGCTGCTTTTTATAATTTTGTGGCATATTTTTGATATTCTGATCGTAACTGTCTGGAATCTTGTATCCCATTTTGCGGAGATGTTCGGTAAAAACAAGCATATTATGACGGTTAACTTCCGGCATTAATTCTTGTTCCGTTCCGTGAGTGCCATCCCATGATGTGGCTTCTCCTATATAATTTAATTTACCGTGTTGTCCTGAGCCGCGCCATGTCTTAACACCGCTGGTATCTCTTGTTTTGGCCCACGGATCAACAGGAAGAATTTCTCCGTTGCTTTCATTGCCTTCATAAACAGGGGCTACCGTATTATCAGGAGTCGGTTGTTGAGCAACATCTTGAAAATATCCCCCGTTAGGGTGAACCCAAGGGTTAGCAGATAATTGCGCAAAGGCAACTGAAGACATTGTTAAACACCCGAGAAATAGTGCTGTCGATAAATATTTAGTCATAGCCAGCCTCCGTCATAAGTCCTTCTTATTATCTATAATACTATATTTTTAAGAAAAAGAACAGTTACAATTACGTTACATTTAATATATTATATAATAGTTAGTTTTTATTTAATTTTTTCTTTAATTCGTTGATTTGTCGGCGCAGATCGTGAATATCTTCAGACAGATGAATAACCGTTTCGCTTAGTTCATCCGCTGTTTTATCTTCAATGCCGTAACTGCAGAATTTCTTAGATTTGGAAGTTTGTGTTTTATGAGCCGGAAATCCGACAACCGTTGTATGAGCCGGCACATCTTTAATGACGATAGCGTTTGATCCGATTTTTGCATTGTTTCCGATTTTAATGGGGCCTAAAATTTGTGCTCCGGAACCGATAATAACATCATTTCCGATGGTCGGATGGCGTTTACTCCTAACTTTGCCGTTTTTATCAAAAACGGTTGTTCCGCCTAAAGTGACATCGTGGTAAAGTGTTACATTGTCGCCGATTTCCGTTGTTTCTCCAATGACGACTCCCATTCCGTGATCAATCATAAAACCAATTCCGATTTTAGCGGCCGGATGAATTTCCACACCGGTTAAAAAACGAGCTATCTGTGATAGTATTCTGGCTGTCAAATGGAAATTTTTTAACCAAAAATAGTGAGAAAGACGATAAATACAGATGCTGTGAAAGCCGGAATTGCAAAGCAATGCTTCAAATTTAGAGTTGGTTGCCGGATCTCTGGCAAGAATCGCCTCCAAATCATTAAAAATTATCTTGAATTTTGGATTCATTTTGTGCTACATTCCTGAATTAGTGTTAATAATCGGATTTATTTTCCTGTATAAACATAATAAGTTAATTTTTAAATAAGAGATTTATATGACAGAAGTTTTATTTAATGGTCATGCCGGTCGTCTGGAAGGACGTTATCATCAAAGTTCCAATCCGTCAGCACCGGTAGCGCTTATTTTGCATCCTCATCCGCAATATGGCGGTACAATGAATAATAAGGTTGTTTACACCTTATTCAGTTGTTTTCAAAATTTGGGCTTTTCGGTATTGCGTTTTAATTTCAGAAGCGTCGGACGTTCTCAAGGAGAGTTTGAGGACGGCCCCGGCGAGTTGTCTGATGCAACAGTTGCTTTAGATTGGTTGCAATCCGTTAATCCTGAAGCACGTCAGTGTTGGATCGCCGGATATTCTTTTGGAGCTTGGATCGGTTTGCAGTTGTTAATGCGTCGTCCGGATATTAATAATTTTATTGCCGTATCACCGCCGGCAAATGAAAAGGATTTTTCTTTTTTGGCACCTTGTCCGACTTCCGGTTTGATTATTCAGGGCGGAGCCGATGAAATTGTGACACCTTCAAGTGTTTCAACTTTGGCTCATCGTTTAAATACGCAACGCAATGTTGATGTCGATTTTGCCTTATTAGAAGATGGCGACCATATGTATAACGGTCATTTGGTTGATTTGTATAAAGTTGCAGGTAACTATATTATCGGTGCCGTTCAGCGTAAAACACCACAAAAGAAACGTCGCGGACGCCGGAAAAAAATAGAAATGGAACAGGAAAATTTGATGATTGAAAACAATTCAGCAGAAGATGAAACTGTTGAAGATACTGCTTTCGATGACGAATAAATATTTTCTGTATCAGGAAAAGTTATCTTTTATTTATTGACTTTGGAATAGGGGAGGAGTATATCTTCCCCTAAAGATTTATTATTAATTTATAATTTATGGATAAAGAAAAATTTGTTCAATCCCTTTTTAAGCTTATCAAGCTTAATCAGGTGGAAGATGATGTCAGAATTTGTCTGACACAACCGGAAATTAAAGCCCCGAATGTTTTTATCAGATCTCTGATTGAATTTATTCAGGAAAATCACGCGGTTGATGAAGTTGTGTATGGTTTGTTGCAAGAAGTTGCAAAACGTACGAAATTGTCGTTCGAATTGCATTGGCCTGACGGCTTCAGATCAAGCTACTATGAAATGCGCGTCTTAGCGCCTGATGCTTTTTATTGGAATGGTTGGCTGATAAGCTTGAATACAACAAGCAAAGCAACACATTATGACGAAACGCTCCGTTTGGCTCAGAAAGTGTATTTAGAGGGGCAGGGGTGCCAATTATTGCCTAAATCATTTTATGAAACGAGTGTGTTGCCAAATTTAGCCAAGCTTAATGAGTTCCTTCATCAGGTGCGCGGATATGAATTTTTCGGCTCAGATTGGTGTTTGGCAGAGGAGGGGTGTTGTTGCGTTTCTTTTGATAAAGAAACCTTTTTCCTTACTTCTCCGACAATGCATTGTCTGTGTGGGCGTCCGGCAATTAAACTTTAAAAAAGGTGCTGAACTTATGTTCGGCACCTTTTAATTTTGTTTAATATATGAGAGAATATAAACTCTGATTGCGCTGGATAAATTATTTGTTTTTCTTGATGAATCTATTTCTGTAACAAGCTGATTAATAGTTATTTTTTTCTGAAATGCAATATCTTCCAATTCTTTCATAAATTCTTCTTCCAGTGTAATACTGGTGTTGTGACGACCTGCTATAACAACGGATCTTTTCAACATTTATTTTTTCCTGAAAGCATCAATTGAAACAACACTGGCGATTTCGCCGGAAGCTTGACGAGATTGAGGCTCATCTTCCTCCGTAAGAGATGTCGTTTCTGAGTCTTTGGCCGCAAAACTCAGCCCGAATTTGGCATAAGGATCCCCGAAATAGGTAATTGCATCAAAAGGAATAACTAAGGTTTGTTCAATTCCGTTAAAACTTAAATCAATGGAAAAGGAATCTTTATTGACGGTTAGATTGGCGTATTGATGCTGAATAACAATAGTCATATCATGCGGATATTGAGCACGCAGACTATCAGAAAGACGTGTTTGCGGATGGTCTGTTTTAAAGGTAATGTAAAAATGATTTTCTCCCGGAAGTCCCTGTCTTTCCGCGATTTTTAGAGCCTCTACGACCACATATTTCAGGGATTTTTCAATGAGTTTGTCATAATTTATTTCATCAATATATTCAGCCATTATTTTCCTCATTAGTAAAAAAGTAAGCCGTTCTGTTGCTAGGTGGCTTCTCCCCCACTTAAAACTAACCAAAGTTTTAAGAATTTAAGTTCGTTACTTTAAGCCTTAAGCAGCCAAAGCAACTGGTGCTACGTTATTATCGTTAGCATTCATTTTAAGTTGAACCGATAACGGTGGTATCTCACCGAACACAGCATAGTATCTTTATTACTTCCCATCAATCCTGTTTCATCCCCATAAGAAAGTCTGTATTTTAACTGATTGCGTCGTCATTTTCGTTTTTACTTGGTCATGTACCGCTAGTACACTCCCTGCGTAAAAACAGCTAATTCCTAGCACTCAGCTTAAACTCCAGACTTTTAAACTCCAATAAAAAGTGGTGGAGATGCCGGGTACTGCCCCCGGGTCTGAAAAGCCTATTTCATACCGCCTCTAGTGTTATAGCTGTAAACAGCAGTAGAGATTATACTTATTTAATTATATTTTGCAAGATAGATTTACGTTTAGAAAACTTGACAAAATTATACATGCAAGTATATTAAAGCAATAGAATTTATTTTTATGGATTTATTAATTTAAAAAATATTTTTATGGATAGTTTTAAGTATGCTCGTTTATGGCGGTTTAATACGCCGGAGCAAAATGATTTACTTGCACTTCGCTTGTTTATGACAGGGAATTTTTCAACCTTTACCGAATGGATTGAAGATGGAATGCCCTTGAATGCTTTTATGCTCAGTGAATTGGCTCTTTGCCACTCTTATGGAGAAGAGTCTCTTTACTTAACCTTGGTTTTGAAGGCAAAAGAACTTCATCCGACAGTTAGGCCTTGGTTGGAGGAATTTTTCACACCCAAACTGGTGTTGGAATTGCTGAAAAAAAAGCCGGAACTGTTGTCTGATACTTTTCCCAGTAATGAGTTTTGTATTAAACAAGAGCAATGGGATATATTAAAATCGCGAAAAGTTTATGATGTGATTGCTCAAAAAGCGCCTCAAGAACTGGAAAATTGTGCGGATAACGCCGCAATAGCAGCCCTTGTAAAGGTTAATGCCAAAAAATATCTCGATTTGGCCTTTGAAAAGAAATTATACAATGTGGTTGTGAGTCCTGTAGACGGTTGGAAATATCTGATAGACAAGGGGCAGGCTGAATGGTTGTTCAAAAATAACTTCTTAATGAAATTGGAGCTTATTTCAGAGCAAAATGTTCTTGACTACTGCTTGGAGAAAGGCTTAGTTGATTTGCTTTATAAGTATCATTATTATCAATTTCTTATGGAGCATAATGCGCTTGATGTGTTTGTTAAAAATCGAAGTTATGCATCTGAATTTCTGAATAAGTATCCGGAATATGTCGATTGGGAAGACTTGTGGAATTCAAGTGTTTGCGGTCATAATTATTTGATAGAACAAGCCTTTAAGCATTCGGATGTGCAGAAGTGTTATGATTTTTTATGGAAGCATGCCGGTTGGGTGGGAAGACTTCGTCTTCTGACCGGTGGATGAATTTAAAAAGCTGTGGGGAAACCGCAGCTTTTTTTTGTGTTTACCGAAAGGGTTTGCTAAAGTTTCTCTTATAAGGAGAAAAATGATGAAAATAGCTGTTTGGTGCAGACATAAAGATGACAATATTATCGGTATCGGGCCGCATATTCCGTGGCGCATATCTTCCGATTTTAAAAGATTTCGCCGTATAACCGAAGAACAATATATGTTAGCCGGACAAACAACTTATGAAACATTTCCCAATCGTACACTGCCTAATCGTAAAATTGTTGTGCTGACTTTCGATGCGGATTATGAAGTGTCGGATCCTGAAAATCATTTTGTCGTAACCGATGTTAAAAAACTGAAAGAATTTGAACACGATTTATATATTTCCGGAGGGTCAAGTATTTATAAATTATTTATGACCAATGAATCCGATAAACTCAGACCGGATATTGTTGTTGATTGCAAATATTGCGGTGAGTTAAATCCGGAGTTGGAAGGCCCTAAAGTTGACATAACGCCCTGTATCGAGGCAATGAAAAAAAATTATCGTCAAATTTCCAAGGATTATGAGTTAGACAATATCATTACGACTGTGTGGGTTAAGAAGGGCGCATTTATCGAACAGAGCACGTTGAAACATATTATATCCGCCATAGAAGCAGATTATCAGTAGGAAAAACTTGTATTTTGAGTGATTTCGTCGTCAGTCTTGTATTTTTTTATTTGACAAGAAAGATGAATTTTCATATTCTGCAAGAGCATTAGTTGATGACTGTTGTGAGGTGTGGAAACCTCTATATAGACGTTTTGCAAAACGAAAGTTTGCACGCTTTCCGGTATGACCGGAAGGCGGCAAAATAACCAATATGTCGCACTATTTCTATATATAGTTTCCAACTTCCGGTCGCCCTTCATCAAGGCGATTTTTTTTTGATTTAAGGAAGTGAAAATATGAAAAATCAATTAAGCCTAAAGTTTGAGATTTTCAAACAATTATATACTCTTTGGAATCAGGATAAAAATACAATACATCAAATCGGTATTAAAGCCGGTATTAAACCATTTACGATGCATCAGCTGGTATGCGGAAAACCTGTTTGCTGGCGACATTACTTCAAATTATTGAATTACTATGGGTATGATTTAGAAGTTAAACTCATTAAAAAGAAAGATTCTTAATCACCGACAATAAAAAATTATCCCGTTGACATCTTCGTTATTTTCTTTGCGGAGGATGGTGGGGTGTTGCTCGATGGTGGGGTAATATTTGGCTAAAAGGGTGGCAATATACCGGGGATTATGTTGATAACGTCCTGATGGCAAAAGCTTTGCCTTTTCGACATCCTCGGAGGCCTGTTCTATTGAAAAAATTAAAGGGTAGGGTGTGCAAATTTCAAATAATTTTTCCAGATTTTCAAGATAACAACAAACATCAGCCGCAGTGATTAAGGTTGGTTGGATGATGGGGAGTTCTCTTGTTCCGAAGGTGATGATGTCTTCTCGGACAAGGCGTTCATAACAACTTTTTTCTTCTGCAAGAGAGAGCATTTTTTCTGATAAATCCACACCGATAAGGTGGGTGAAATCGGTTTTATAAGCCACGCCGATAAGCCCAGAGCCGCACCCAAAATCCACAAGGGTACCCTCAACAGGTCCCGTAATTTCTCTAAACCTTCGCGGAAGCTGGTAACCAATGCGCGCGAGAACCAATTCGTAATTATCAGCAAAATTGTTAAACAACTTTTGAGTATAAATTTGATCAGTTTCACTTTTTTCTCCATTCAAAGCCGCTTTAATATGTTTGGCAAAAGGATTTTGAGGGGCTTGTTTCAGCCAATTTGCGGCAATTTTTTTTGCTTCTTCCGGATTTTGATAATAGAGCAGAGTCAGTGTTTCTGCTATATTAACCTGATATTCTTCTTGTGTTTCATTTTTTGAAAAAGCGTTAAAAAACAACCCTAAAGCCTCTGTATATTCATTTAAATCTTTAAGTATCAAGCCAAGACTGTTACTCATTTCGGGACTATCGGGTTTAATCAAAATGGCGGCACGGTATTCGTCAAGAGCTTCCGCTTTGCGCCCCGATAAATGTAACATTTGCGCATAACCGGCGTGTGCTTCAAAGTTATCTTTATCCAGTTCCAACGCTCGTTTATACATTTTTTCTGCCGTTATCCATTCTTGTTTTTGAACGGCAAAATTGCCAAGATTGATTAAAGCCGTCACACTGTTCGGATTAAGTTCAAGGGCTGATTTGAAATATTCTTCCGCCAAATCCGGAGCTAAAGTCAGGGCTAATTCACCGAGCCTGAGTTTAATATCATAAATGTTAAGGTTATGATCAATCAGAAATTGATAAGCTTTCTTATTTTCATACAAACGGCTGAGATAATAAACAGCCATCGCGTTGTCTGAATTTTGAGAAACAATATTTTCCAGTGTTTCCGTATCTTTTTGCAAGGCGGCAAGATTAATGCGTGCTTCTAAGTACTCAGAATCAATTTTCAGGGCTTTTTTGTAATATTTTTCAGCGTTTTCAATATCTTTCAAGTAACGATAAACCTCGCCCAGATAGTTGTATGTTTCTTTTATCTCCGGTTTTAGGGTTATAGCCTTTTGATAAGCATCAATGGCTTCATACGGTTTGTTGTCATTAAAGAGGGATAAGCCGAGGTTAAAATAAAAATGTGCGGAGGAGGGGGCATGTTTTATCGCGCGATAAAACCAATTACAAGCCTGATCGTGAATTCCTTTGGCTTGTGCAATCATACCCATTAAATTTAAAACATCAGCATTATCCGGTGCTGTTTCCAGAATCTGCCGGTATATATTTTCCGCCTTACTGAGTTCTCCTGATTCGTGGAGTTTAACGGCTTGCTGAAATAATAAATTGTATCCCATTATCTTCCTTTTATTGTGACAATATTTGATATTTGTAAATATTTAGTCAATTTATGAAGATTTTGCTTGTAATTATAAAAAAAATGAATTAAATTGCAACTACTTCCGAGTATGTGGGGTAAAGATTACTCCCGTTTAAGGGTATCGCCTTAAACTATCGGGACAATAATAACAAATAAAAAAGGATACATAAATGAAAAGTATTGTTTCTACAAAGAAAAAAGCCAGCCGTCGTTATGGCGCAAATTTATGGGGTGATGCAAACAGCCCGTTTAATAAAAGAGAATATGCTCCCGGTCAGCACGGTGCAAGACGTAAAAAACCGACTGATTATGGTGTTCAATTATATGCAAAACAGAAATTGAAAACCTATTACGGTAATATTTCTGAAAAGCAATTCCACAAATATTATGTTGAAGCCGTCCGTCGTACGGGTGATGCTGCTGAAAACTTTGTCGGTATTTTGGAATCTCGTTTGGATAATTTGGTATATAAAGCAAAGTTTGTTCCGACTGTGTTTGCTTCTCGTCAATTTGTTAATCACGGTCATGTTACCGTTAATGGGAAGAAAGTTAACATTCCTTCTTATATGTGTAAAGTCGGTGATGTTATCGAAGTTCGTGAAAAATCTAAGCAAATGGCAATGGTTGTCAGCGCTGTCGAATCTCAGACACGTGACGTTCCTGCTTATTTGGAAGTTGACAGCAAAAAATTGAGTGCAAAATATACTTTCACCCCAAAATTGGAAGATATTCCTTATGCTTGCTCAATGGAACCGAATCTGGTTATCGAGTTCTACTCAAGATAATCTGTTTGACAAAAACAAAAAAATCCTCAGAACTGTGCAGTTCTGGGGATTTTTTCTTTAAATATGTGATTAAATATGATTTTATAGTTCCAGTTATATTTATCTTTGAAATTATTTATGGGAACAGGTGACATTATGCAGGATATCGTCTTAGACTCTAAATCGGAAAGTTATCAAAAATCATCAAATAAATTTGTTTTTTCTTTCATTCGAACAGTTTTGTTGTCGTTGATTTTGGGCGCCCTTATTTCTTTGGATTTTGTTCTTTATTTAAGATCCGGAAGTGTTTTTGTTTTAAAAGATAATTTTAATTTGCCTGTTTTGTATGTCATAGGTTTCATTTTTGCGTTTTCGTTCGGATTAATGTTGCTGTCCTGCTTATTCAAACGTATTCAAAAATTTCTTTTTGTTGTGGTCGTTTGTTCTTTGGCGTGGGGATTTTTAAGCCAATTTTTACAGATTGATAAATCTCAGTACTTATCTATTTTATTGTCTTCATTGTTAGGTATGAATATGCTTTTGAGTTATATTGAAGGCTATTCCCACTGGATCCTGCTTATTTTAATATTTGTTCTAACTTATTCATTTCTTAATCGCTCAGGAAATAAAACTTTATCTTATATCTCGGGGATTCTTCTTTTGATGTTAGCCGGAGTGACAGGAACAACAATGATTAACAGTCCTGCTCAACCGATGATTAATCAAATTTATGTTTCCCAAAATAACAATTTTCCGGATAATCATAAAAAGACGATTTTCTTATTTATGCCTAATTTGATGTCTTCTTATGTTTTACCTTCTTCTAATGACGGTAAAGATCCGGATAATTCTCAAAAACATAAGAATATAATGCTTGGTTTTTTGCAAAAATACGGGTTTAATATCTATCTGAATGCTTATATTTCTAATGATTTGAGAGAGGTTAATCTTGTAGAAAGTTTAAATGCACTTGATGGAAAATCTTATCAAAATTATATTATGAATAATGTCGGTTTGGAAAAGCTGTGGAAATTTCGTAATGCTCAGAAAACGGATATTTATTTGAAAAACAATCAACTTATCAATGTTTTTCAAAAAGCTCATTTTAAGGTTAACGCCTATCAAAACCAAAAAATTGAAATTTGTAAGCAAAATAATCAGTTTAATGTTGATCGCTGTTATAATCGTTCCAGTCAGCCTTTTGATATATCAGCTTTCGGGTTCGATGATACTACTCGGGCCGAAATTTTATTTTACCAATGGTTGCACAGCTTAGACATTTTTACGCGTTCTGATATAGCGGATATTATCCAGATATTTATTGATAGAAGTACAGCATTAAAAATGGCCTTACCTTACGAACAAATGTATGTTGTCAACTCTTTTGATGTTCTTAAGCAAGTTTTGCAAGACGTTGCCGATGACAAAAATACAGCCTCAGCATATTTTATAGCTCTTGATTTTCCTAATAATTTGTTTGTCTTTAATGAACAGTGTCTGTTAAAGCCATATCAACAATGGACGACTGATAATTTTAAATTTAAGGTTGCCGGCTCGGGTGTTAATTTGAAAAATTATAATAATCAAATGATTTGTTTCTGGAAACAAATGGATGATTTTATGCAAAATTTGCAAGCTCTTGATCCTGAACAAAATCTTACTTTTGTTATTCAGGGCATTAGCAATGGAGGCGAAAGCGGTGCGATGTCTGTTAGTTTTATTGATAAATTCAAGAAGCATAATACAGTTTTCTTAGCTATTCGTGATCATCAGGCTCATTTTGGAATTTATAATGAATTTTGTCAGGCCAAAGATATTATCAGAAATTATTTATTTAAATCTCCTCGCTGTGTCGAATTTAAGGGCGTTTCTTATTCTGAAAGTGCTCAAAGTTCAATCAAAAACCAATTACAAGAGTTGTTTTTAACGCAAAGTGATATCAATAATGCCGCGAAGTTTTATGCTAAAGAGATGGAGGAATGGAAGGTTCAGCATCAACCTTTATTCGGTGTTCAAAAAAACGATAATCAGGAAGAAAAATCTGTTAATATCGGCGATATTCTTTCTGACGAAGCAGCTAAAGTCTTGAATAATGACAATTCCACTGAAGGTGATAACGAAAATGCTTTTGCTAAAACGCTAGAAGCTGTTGAAAATATAAAAATTGATGATGTTCCTTTGGAAAGAGCCTCGGAAACCAAAGCGGATGATAAGAAAGCGGCTACACAAACACCTTCTCAGGTTGTTGAGCCGGCACCCCAAGTGCAGGCAGTTCAACCGGAGCTGACTACTGAGCAACCGGTTCAAACAGCGCCTGTCGTCGAACCGACACCTTCTCAGGTTGTTGAGCCGGCACCCCAAGTGCAGGCAGTTCAACCGGAGCCGACTACTGAGCAACCGGTTCAAACAGCGCCTGTCGTCGAACCGACACCTTCTCAGGTTGTTGAGCCGGCACCCCAAGTGCAGGCAGTTCAACCGGAGCTGACTACTGAGCAATCGGTTCAAACAGCGCCTGTCGTCGAACCGACACCTTCTCAGGTTGTTGAGCCGGCACCTCAAGTGCAGGCAGTTCAACCGGAGCCGACTACTGAGCAATCGGTTCAAACAGCGCCTGTCGTCGAACCGACACCTTCTCAGGTTGTTGAGTCAGCACCTCAAGTGCAGGCAGTTCAACCGGAGCCGACTACAGAGCAACCGGTTCAAACAGCCCCGACAACAACTCAACAGGCCATAGAAACACAACAACCCGTTGTCGTTCGTACGATTCATTATGAAACGCCGGCAACGACGGTTTCAGGAGATTTTTTACTTCAAGAACCTCAACAGGAATGGGAATTTGATCCGGCTCAGGCCTTGGGTGTCAGTGGAGAGCCTCAAGAGCATATTATAGTGAAAGTTAAATAGGTATATGATTTCCGGTGGCTTATATAAATTTAAACAAAATAAGCGGGCATATTTTGCTTTAATACTCTTTACTCTTATTTTTTTATTAAGCTTGTTTTCTGAATGGATTGCAAACGATAAGCCATTGATTTTAAAGTATAAAAATAATTTTTACTTTCCTATTTTGAAAGAATACACAGATCTGGATTTTGGGGGAGATTTTCCGACTGCCGCTGATTATAAAGATCCGCTTATTGCAGAAAATATTCAAAATAACGGATGGGCTATTTATCCGGTAATTCCTTTTTCTTATAATACAGTTGATTATCAACTTAATATACCGACGCCGAGCTCTCCTGATGGAAAACATTTGCTCGGAACAGATGATGAGGGGAGAGATGTTCTGGCAAGAATTTTATATGGAATTCGTCTTTCTGTCATATTTGCGTTATTGTTAACTTCGATATCTTCATTAATGGGAATAATGGCCGGTGCAATCCAAGGATATTTTGGCGGAAAATTAGATATATTTATGCAGAGATTCTTAGAAATATGGGATTCTATGCCTCAGTTGTTTGTTTTAATCATTGTTGCCAGTATTTTTGAACCGACTTTTCTTACGTTGTTGATGATAATGATTCTTTTTTCTTGGACGGGGTTGGTCGGGGTTGTCCGTGCAGAATTTTTAAGAGTTCGTAATTTTGAATTTGTCAAAGCGGCAAAGGCTTTAGGTGTCAGTAATTTGCGAATTATTTATCGCCATATTTTACCAAATGCTTTGGTTGCAACCGTAACTTTTGTTCCTTTTTTGCTGTCGGAGGCGATTGTTTCCTTAACGGCATTAGATTTTTTGGGATTAGGATTATCTCAAGATTATCCTTCTTTAGGGGATTTGGTTCGGCAAGGAAAAGATAATCTGCAAGCTCCGTGGATCGGAGTTAGCATTTTTGTTACACTTTCGTTGCTTTTAACCTTGCTTATTTTTATAGGTGAAGGAATGAGGGATATTTTGGATACAAGGAAAAATAAATGACATTATTGACTGTCCAAAATTTAAGTGTTTCTTTTAAAAATAGCCAAGGACAATATATTCCGGCAGTTTCTGATGTCTCATTTGATGTTAATGCCAGTGAAATTTTAGGTGTTGTCGGAGAGTCCGGTTCCGGTAAATCCGTGACGGCTTTATCAATTCTGAAATTATTACCATATCCTAAAGCTATACATTCTCCGGAGTCTAAAATTTTTTACAACGGGGTTAATTTGCTTTCTTGCTCAGAAAATGCCTTAAATAAGATTAGAGGAAAAGAAATTTCTTATATTTTTCAAGAGCCGATGTCCTCATTAAATCCATTGCATCCAATTGGAAAACAGCTCATCGAAAGCATTAAAATACACAGCAAAATCAACAATAAAGAAGCTTATCTTAAAGCTGTTAATTTGTTAAAGCTTGTTGAAATTTCAAATCCGGAAGAAAGAATGAAGTCCTATCCCTATGAATTGTCAGGAGGGCAGCGGCAGCGTGTGATGATTGCTATGGCAATCAGTAATCGTCCTCGATTATTGATTGCTGATGAGCCGACAACGGCTTTGGATGTGACCATTCAAGATCAAATAATTAAATTATTGATGAAGCTGTGCAAAGAAATGAGTATGGCAATGATTTTTATCAGCCATAATTTACGCTTGGTTGAAAGAATTGCCGATAAAATTTGTGTAATGCAAAAAGGGAAAATTGTAGAGCAGGGGATGACACAAAGCGTTTTTCTAAAACCTCACCATTCCTATACAAAATTATTACTTAAGAGTTTAACTATGCAACCCAAATTTTTTAAGTTACAAGAGGATACTCTTTTAAATGCTCTTAATTTAACGGTAGTATATCCATTAAAGAAAAATTTGTGGGGAAGGGTAACAGAAAGTTTGAAAGCCCTTAATGGGGTAAATCTTCAACTGTATACAGGGGAAACCCTTGGAATTGTCGGAGAATCAGGCTCCGGAAAAACAACATTGGGAATGTGTTTGGCCGATTTATGTTCTTATGAGGGGTCAATTGAATTGGAAGAAAAAAATATAAAATATTTTAACCCTTTGAATTTAAGAAAAAAAATACAAATAATATTTCAAGATCCTTATAATTCGTTGAATCCCAGAATGACAATAGAACAGATAGTCGGTGAAGGTTTAACGGTTTTTGAGCCGGATTTAAATAAATATGAACGCCATCAACGGGTTGTGGAGTTATTGCAAGAAGTTGAGTTGACGGAAGATGACGGATATAAATATCCTCATGAATTTTCAGGAGGTCAAAGACAGCGCGTAGCAATAGCGCGTGCTTTGGCAATCAATCCGGAAATTCTTATTCTTGATGAACCGACATCAGCATTAGATGTAACGATTCAAAAGCAGATATTAGAATTGTTATTAAAACTTCAAAAAGAGAAAAATTTGAGCTATATTTTTATTTCTCACGATATACAAGCTGTTAAGACAATGGCGGATAGAATTGCTGTTATGAAAAATGGTGAAATTGTTGAAATAGCAAGTGCCGGTGAAATTTTAAGTTCACCACAGCAACCGTATACAAAACGGCTGATTGAAGCGAGCTTAATTTAGAATATGCGACAATTTACATTTTGAATATTTATATTTAATTTCAGTATGATTATTAAGAATATATTCGTTTATTATACATAATATACATTATGCGACAATTTATTATATGGTTTTCTAAAGAGTTTTTTTAGACTCTGCTTCATTTTATTTGCCCCCTTTTTCTTTTGTAGTAAATGATTTTTTTGCAATGACAGAAAAACAACACCTTTCTTTTGTTGAACTTTATTTAGGTATCGAGATTTCTGAGAAAGCTTAAAAATCTACTTATAAATTCTTATTTCTTGACTTTCTGCTTTTTTCTTCTATGATGTCTTGAAAATTTATTATTAATCAAAATGTTATCTATTATGGATTTACTAACAAAACAAGCCATGCTGTCTTTGATAAAAGAAAACTTGGCTAAATTACTGTGTCTTCCCTGCTCGGCTGTGATTGAGAATGTGGGAAGTGTGTTTTTCCTTTCCGGTATGCCTTTTATCACTTTTGACCAACTAAAGGATAAATTTGATGCTGTTACTCAGGATTGCCCTCATCTTCCTTTTAGTATTATCGATTTAGATACACATCGATTTATCGGTAATGCCACGTGTGCAAAATTGTTGTTCGAGGCATTTGGCGGTCGCTATTGGAAAATGGGAAATATTTCTTTATGGGAGAGCGCGATTTATGATCACGATGTTTGGACTGATCTGACATTTGATGAGAAGGCTGTTGCAAAAAATGCAACCCCTTTGGATAAAGAAGATGTTTGCACTGTTCTATTTTAACCAAAAAAACACCGTTTCTTTTATGGAACGGTGTTTTTTTATTAATGCTTACAAATCATACTGCATTCTTAAATCAACCTCATAACCATCTGAATCTTCAATATATTTATTGAGTTCGCCGATAAGATTCATTTGTTCTTTTTGATATTTAACGGATGTTTTCAGAACAGAACGCGTTTTTGATGCAGATGTTTTATTTAATTTATAAGAACCTGCCATTTGAGGCATAGCGCCATGCAATCTATGATAAGGGTTTAACATTTCCAGATAGGTACTACCTCCGGCTCTGACTGTTAAGTTACCTTGATTTGAAAATTCAAATGTTTTTTTAAGGTACAATCCCAAACCTATTTCGGCAGAAACATCATTGTGACTGTCGATATTTAAGCCGCTATCTTCTTTTATTTTGGAGGTATATAATCCGGCAATGTTAAATTCAGCATTTGGTTCTAATATGAATTTTTCAAAAGCTATATCTCGTCGCAATTCATTCGTGATGCCGTAGTATGCTTCATGTGTTTTGCCGTGATAGGTTGATTCATTTCCGTGACGGTCGTATTTTCCCCACAAAACACCTAAACGAGGTGTACTCATAAATTGATAAAGTGCGTTGTGATAAACAAATGGTGCAAAAATTTGAATTAAATTATTGCGTCGTTTGTTGTTTTTATCGTATTTTGCGTCTGAACGAGCATAATTTAAGCCAAGTCCGATACGGGTATGTTCACCTGTTTTTTTATCGACCAATCCGAAAACAGATTGAATTTTATCTGTAAAGCCATAATGATCAAGTGTTTTATCTTGTTTTCGATAATGAGTATTGATACCGACAATCGCCCTCACCTCTTTTTCATCTTTGTTTCCGAGAATACTATCAGAGATTTCTGTATTTAAAATTCGTATGCTATCCAAAGTTTGTTTGCTGAAATCAGGAAACATCTTCAAACCTAATGCATAATCAATTTTTTGAGAAACATTATCGGATGAGCTTGTACTTTTCAGTTCATTATATAAAGCTTGATTATTTCCTAGTGCGTAGTTCCTTTCGAGATATTGTGCAGCAGATGTGTTAGTTGTAAATTCATTAAAATTCTTTCTGTTTAATGTAATGTTGTGGCTTGGTAAAGAATTAGATAATGAGGCTAAAGCCATCGCTGCGGAAACAGAAGATAAACTTAAATTAGTACTTACCGTCTGAGGTGATACATTTGTCGGAACAAGTTGTGCTGTATATAATACGGATAGTGATTTTACCTCTAAATCGGAAGTATCACCGACCAGACTATCTTCTTCAGTTGTAATGGTATTTTCAAAATTGTCAGTGACTAAATCATAATCAGCATAAACTGTTCCTGAAATTGATGGGGCAACAACGCGACTACCTGTAGATAACAAAGTACGTCCGCTGGTCTTGCTAAAAGTTAATTTTTGTGTACTCAGAAGGTTTCCGGCGTTTTTGTAAACACCTCCCTCTTCAAGACAAATAAACTCATTACAAGAGTTGGTTTCTGTGTAGACCGTATCTGTATACTTACGGAAAGTTTCCGTTAAATTTGATTCACGAACAATAACGGTTCCTTCATTGGTTACGGCACTACCTTTGTTTTTGGCATATAGAGCGATGTTATTTTTGCCGATTAATGTAATTTCTCCTTTGTTGATTACCTGAGCTTTAATTTCATCATTTTTTAATTTTGAATCATCTCCGGTGTATTCCGCCAACATACCAATAGCATTGTTTGAACTTATGATGATTTTCCCTGTATTGGTTGCTGTTCCCTCATTTATTTTGATACCGACAACATTTTTATTATCACTTTCCTCAAAAGAATCATTATACATTCTTAATGTTCCGCTGTTGGTGATGGTTCCTTTATTGATGACAATGCCGGACATATCATTATTGATACCGCTTCCTCTGTTATCGAGAGTGATATATCCGCTATTTGTAATGGTTGATGTGCTTTCTATTTGAGGTTTATTTTCTTCTTCTGAAATATCATTTACTTCATCATACCCTATGCCGTTGATACCAATAATTTCATTGGTTGAAGTTTTGTTTTTAATCTCAATTGTTCCTGTATTGGTTAAATTTAAGGTTGGATTTTTAGCGTGTTCTTCATCACCTGAAATTTTGATAGCCGTTCCGCCGTTTGTCAGTGAAATTAAGCCGTCGTTATTAACCGTCAGTTTGGGTGAATAATAGTTTGGATTTCCTTCATCATCTTCAGCATCTTCACATCTTTTATTGCCCTTCATGCAAATTGTATGAGCAAGAATGCCTAATGATGAATCTGTTGAAATTGTTGCATCGGCGGTATTTTCAATCGTACTTTGTGATGTTTCAATAGCGACATTATTTTGGCTTTTTATGGTTCCTGTATTGGTGATCGTACTATTAACAACATCAACACCTTTATTTTCTGATGATATTGAACCACTATTGGTGATGGAGCCTAAATCTGCACGAATACCGGATACGGCACTAATTGTTCCTGTATTGCTTAAAGTTCCGTTTTGAGTTGCATAAAAGCCGTAACTTTGTGATGCTATATTTCCTGAGTTTTGGGCATTTCCTTCTGTGTTTAAGGCTATTTTATCGCTTTCAATTGTCCCTTCGTTGAATAAGTTATCCCCTGTCAAACCTCCAGATGCAGAAGTAATTTTACCTTTATTTGTCACAGTTCCATTACCTGCCATAGCATATCCTAATGTATTTATTCCGGGATTGTTGGCAATGGTTATTGAGCCTGAAGTATCATTAAGAGCCGTTCCTGACGTTACATACATACCATATCCGGAACCCGTAATTTTGATATTACCGGTATTTGTTGCTGTGCCGTTTGAATCTACTTTCATACCATATGTTTTGTTATCACCGGAATTGGTTATTTCAATGGTATTTTGATTAATTAAAGTTCCCTGATTTGATTTAAGTCCCGTGCCGCCACCGTCAATTTTAACTGTTCCGCTATTTATTGTCGTACCATCTTTGCTGTAAATGCCGTTAGCCGTGTAGTCATCACTCTTAATGCTAATGCTTCCCTTGTTGGTGATATCTGCTGTTTCAGATACCCATATTCCACTCATACTTCCCGCATAATAATCAGAGCCTTTTCCTGAAAGTTCTATTGTTCCGTCATTTTGAATTTTATTTGCAGAACCATAAACAAAAATACCTGAATTATCATTTCCTGTCAGTTTTATTTTACCGGCATTGGTGATATTTTGTGTTTCACCGGTAAAAATACCTTTGCTTTGATTTGCTGTAATATCTATTGTTCCGTTATTATATACATCACCACTGATGGAATTGTTATCGTTTGTAAAGCAAGCCGTATTAATTGTGTAACTGTCAACCACACACGCCATTAATCCTGCAGCATATTTGTTTTCAGAGGTAATAGAAATAACACCGGCATTATATGTATAGCCATTTTTAGTGTAGATTGCTCCCCAGTGTTCATGATTATAGGAAGTATCATTAGCTGTTAATGTTATATCTGCAGTATTAGCTATGTTTTTGTTTTCTGTGGCGTAAACGGCCCATAAGGAACTTTGTTCCGCCGTTGGAGAATCCTGAATATTTTTAGATATATTTGTTTTGTTATAAATAGGTGCGCCGCTAACACCATGCAAAGTTGAAAAATCGAAATCACTATCTCCACCGCCTCCACCCGGTGTAACAGTCGGATAATGTTTTTTCTTGCTGCCACCGCTTCCGCTTTTTGCTAATGCAATTCCTCCCGCAGCCAAAGCTAATCCTCCTATAGTCCATGTTACGGGAGATTTCAGCCAGCTGTTTGAATATAAATTATTGTAGTTTTGTTTGTTTGAATTTTGAACTTGTCGTTGTGCATATCTGGCCGATGCTGAAGTGTATTCAATTTCTCTATCCGGATTGACGGCCATAAAATATCGATATTGTGATTGAGGGATATTCAAAATGCAACTATGATTGGGATTTGCTCCGAAGTGGCGAAAAACATTATAAGCCGTAATATCATTATTGCGGATGGCGACGCATAATCCCGTATCTCCGTTTCTATTAGGACTGTCAATATTCATACCACGAGCGATGGCATGAGAAATAATATCAAGTTGACGGCTGGATGCGGCGCGATATAAAGCATTAAAATTTTGCACAGGAAGTAAAGCATAACCGGATCGTACACAAAAACATACTGCAAAAACAAAGCAGTAGAATATTATTTTGAGGTATTTATAATTTAGAACCGTCAATTCCCTTTGTATTCCTCTACAAACGTCTATGGTAAATAATATCAAGCCTTGTTTGTTTTGCAATTTCTAAAGGTAGTTTTGCACTTATTTTCTTTGTTTTCAGAAGATCTTTGATAAATTTTATCTTTTACAAATTATTTAGGTAAAAAATTAAAAAATCTATTGACGATAACTAAAAGATAATATACATATACACCGTACCACAGAGTAATGGAGCGTTGGCAGAGTGGTAATGCAGCGGATTGCTAATCCGTCATCGTGAATAGCGATGCAGAGGTTCGAGTCCTCTACGCTCCGCCAGTTGGTATAAAACGACGCCTTTCGGGGCGTTTTTTTGTAGGATTAAGATGGTTACTTTAGCATATAAACTTCTAAAGTGGTATGATAAAAACGGACGGCATTTGCCTTGGCGGATTAAAGGCGGGGCGCACCCTAATCCGTACGTTATTCTTGTTTCTGAATTTATGTTGCAACAAACAACTGTTAAGACCGTTATTCCTTATTTTGAAAAATTTATGCAACGCTTTCCAACGATTGAAGATTTAGCCTCTGCTTCACAAGAGGAAGTTTATCATTATTGGCAAGGTCTGGGATATTATACACGTGCAAAATCTCTTCATCAAACTGCGCAACAGATTGTCAGCTCAGCTTGTTTTCCCAAAACACGTGATGAGGTTTTAAAGCTTAAAGGAATTGGGGCTTATACGGCTTCCAGTTTTTTGGCCTTGGCATTTAATCTGCCGGAAACAGTGATAGATGGTAATGTTATGAGGATTATGGCGCGTTTATATGCCCTCACCTCTCCTTTAGATGAAATACAAGACGTTATCCGTGAAAAAGCTGAAAATTTAACAGATACGAAATGTCCGGCAGATTATGCTTCAGCAATTATGGATTTAGGCGCAACAATTTGTACGCCCAAAAAACCAAAATGTTCCCTCTGTCCATGGAAAAATGATTGTTTATCATACGGACGGCAAGATATAGAAAATATTCCTCAACGAAAAAAACTGCCTAAAAAACAAAAAGTCGGTTTTGTTTATTTAATCAATAATTCACAAGGAGAGATTTTAATCCGCCTACGGACGGAAAAAGGATTACTTTCCGGTTTGTATGAATTTCCATGGGCAGAAGAAAAACTTTTTAAAAATGCCAAAGATACCGGACAACAAGTTGTTCATATCTTTACGCATTTCAAATTAACATTAAATATTATGGTTTTACAAATAGATAATATTGATTGTGATGGCTTTTTTGTACCGGTATGTAACTTGTCAAACTATCCTATGTCTACATTAATGAAAAAAGTTATCAAGGCATTTTAGGCATAAAAAAAGCACTAACAACAATAAGTTAGTGCTTTCGAACGTTAATCTAGGCGAACGCTGTACCGGCAGAAAAATTTCTTTTTCCGGTTAATGACATAAGTCAACCAGAATGTGCCTTCTTCCAAACAAACGAACGCTACCCATTCATCTCCTTTTTGAGCGGAAACAACTTCTATAAAATCAGTATCATTTTCCGTAACGACACCGGTCAGAGGGGTGTTATTGTTTTGGATGAGAGACTTTACTAAGACACTGTTTTCAGGGGCAATGCTTTTGTTGCGGATTAATGCTCGTTGAATTGTTGCGATATCTTTTTCTGAAAGATTTGCAACATTTGTTGTTTTCGAAGTCTGAGCACAGACCACGCTTGTTACCATACTCATGAGTAAGATGACAAGAAATCGCTGTATAATTTTCATAATGATATAAAAAAACTTTATGTATGTAACAGAAAATCATATAAATGTCAATATATTCACTTCTGCTTTATTTTAATCTATGATTATTCAATTAGTTATCCAGCTTTTCTTTAAGTAATTTATTAACAATCGCCGGATTAGCTTTCCCTTGAGATTGCTTAATCACCTGTCCGACAAACCAACCCAATAAATTCGTTTTTCCGCCTTTATAGGCTGCCAAATTATCGGGATTACCGGCAATGACGCTGTCAATAATAGCCTCAATAGCACCGGTGTCTGTTACCTGTTTTAAGCCCTTTTCTTCAACAATTTGCTCAGGATCTTTGCCGGTATCAGCCATAATCACAAACACATCTTTAGCAATTTTACCGGAAATAACTTCCTTACTGATTAAATCAACCAATTTTCCTAAATGTTCGGCGCTAATCGGAGACTCTTTGAGTTCCAAATGCTTTTCTTTAAGCATAGCAAAGAAATCCCCCATAAGCCAGTTAGCCACTTTTTTAGCATCTCTGCCTTGGGCGGCAAGTTCAAAAAAGTCAGCTACTTCTTTGTTTTCGCAAATAACTTTTGCGTCATAAGGGGTTAGTCCGAGTTGCTCAATATAGCGTGCTTTTTTGGCATCCGGTAATTCGCACATTTCTTTTTTGACATTGTCAATATACTCATCAGTTAAAACTAATGGTAATAGATCAGGTTCCGGAAAATAGCGGTAATCGTGCGCAAACTCTTTTTTACGCATCACTTTGGTTTGTCCGGTGACCGGATCAAACTGGCGTGTCTCCTGAGCGATTTGTCCGCCCGACTCATAAACTTCGATGTGCCTTTTGGCTTCGTTTTCAATAGCTTGCATAACAAACTTTACTGAGTTTACGTTTTTCATTTCACAGCGAGTGCGGAGTTCATCTGAGCCATACGGACGAACGGAAACATTAACATCGCAACGCATTGAGCCTTCATCCATATTTCCGTCACAGGTACCGAGATAGCGAACAATTGAACGCAGTTTTTTCAAAAATTCTCCGGCTTCCTCCGGTGAACGGAAATCCGGTTTGGTGACAATTTCCATTAAGCCGACCCCTGCTCTGTTCAAATCAATAAACGAACGCTTTGGATCTAAATCGTGGATTGATTTACCGGCATCTTGTTCGATATGGATTCTTTCTATGCCGATTTCTTTGGTTGTACCGTCACTTAAATCAACCGTTACTTTACCCTCCCCGACCAAAGGATATTGGAATTGAGTGATTTGGTAGCCTTGCGGCAGATCGGCATAAAAGTAATTTTTACGTGAAAAAGCTGAATATTTGTTAATTTTGGCATTTAGCCCCAAACCTGTCTTAACGGCTTGATGAACGCATTGTTTGTTTAATGTCGGTAACATTCCGGGCATTCCGGCATCAACAAAAGAAACGTGTTCATTCGGATCAGCTCCGAAAACAGTTGAAGCTCCGCTGTACATCTTAGAATTAGAGATAATTTGGCAGTGAATTTCAAGCCCGCAAATAACTTCCCATTTCCCTTTTTCTGTCGTGATAATATATTCTGCCATCTTATTTTCCTCTAAAATTTGCATCTTGTTCCAATGTTGCAGCAACTTGGAATATTCTTGACTCATCAAAGGCCTGACCGATTAATTGTAAGCCCAGTGGTAACCCGTGCTCAGAGAATCCCATAGGAATACTCATTCCGGGTAAGCCCGCTAAATTAACGGAAACAGTGAAGACATCATTCAAGTACATATTAATCGGATTTTCCTGCATTGACTTATCTCCGATAGGAAATGCAGGTGTTGGTGATGTCGGCGTCAAGATCATATCGCATTTTTTGAAAGCTTCAATAAAGTCATTTCTGATTAAACGGCGAACTTTTTGGGCTTTTAGGTAATATGCATCGTAATATCCGGCAGATAAAACGTATGTACCGATCATAATACGGCGTTTAACTTCTTTACCAAAGCCTTCAGAGCGTGTATTTATGTACATTTCATCTAACCCGTTACCCTCTACTCTTAAGCCGTAGCGAACACCGTCATAACGTGCCAGATTAGATGAAGCTTCTGCCGGAGCAATGATATAGTAAGCGGCCAATGCATACTTGGTGTGCGGCAGAGAAATGTTAACAATCTCGGCGCCCCTTGCTTTCAGCATAGCAATCCCGTTATCCCATAATTTTGAAATTTCTGCATTTAAACCATCCGGACGATATTCTGCGGGGATACCGATTTTTAAACCTTTAATGTCTTTACCGATAAATTGCGTGAAATCAGGAACGCTGATATTGGCTGATGTTGAATCTTTATTATCATATCCGGCCATAACATTGAGTAATAAAGCGCAATCTTTAACGCTCTTGGCAATCGGTCCGGCTTGGTCTAAAGAAGATGCAAACGCAATAATACCATAACGAGAACAACGTCCGTAAGTCGGTTTAATTCCGGTAACACCGCATAAAGCTGACGGTTGACGAATAGAACCGCCGGTGTCCGTTCCCGTTGCAGCAGCACATATGTCGGCTGACACGGCAGCTGCCGAACCGCCGGAAGATCCGCCGGCAACCAAATCCGTATCAGAATTATTTGCCTTATAAGGATTGATTGCAGGACCGTAAAAACTGGTTTCATTACTGCCCCCCATAGCAAACTCGTCCATATTGAGTTTACCTAAAATGCTGATACCGGCATTGAGTAAATTTTGAGTAACGGTTGATTCATATTGCGGAATAAAATTATCTAAAATATGTGAGCACGCTGTTGTTCTAATTCCTTTGGTACAGAATAAATCCTTAATTCCCATCGGAATACCGTCTAACGGCTTATTTGTTCCGTCGGCATAACGCTTATCTGATTCCTTTGCTTGATTTAAAGCGATTTCAGGGGTTTCCAATACATAAGCGTTGAGATGGCGATTGGCTTCCATGCTTTTGATATAACTTTGGGTAACTTCAATTGCTGAAAATTTCTTATTTTTCAGCCCTTCGAGTGTTTCGGAGACAGTTAATTTTGTTAATTCGGTCATTTTATTCTCCCCTACTCAATAACCTTTGGAACGGTAAAATAACCGTAGGCAGCTTGTGGTGCATTAGCTAAAATTTCTTTAGAATGATTACCTGTTGTGACAATATCTTCCCGACAGGTAATATTACCGTCGTTAACGGAAACAAGCGGTTCTACACCTTCCGTCGTTACTTCATTTAATTGTTCAATCCATTGTAATATCTTATTAAATTCAGCCTGTGTTGCCTCAATTTTATCGTCTTCTATTTTTAAACGGGATAAAAACGCAATCCGTTTTACCGTTTCTTTATCTACTGCCATAATATTATCCTTTATTTTTTTATGATAAACGGTGTGGTTATACAATCATATTGCAGATGTTGTAGCACATTTATATCTTGAATATCAAGTCCGATTTTGCTTGCTAACCGATTAATTGAAATTTGCGGTGATTTACGAATAAAATCATTAAGTTTTTCTGCAAAAGTTTTGGGTTTCGGATACATTAAAATATCGAATTTTTGCGTTGGTGAGATTTCACCTAATTCTTTGGCTGTGGATAGTGCTTTATCAATATCCCCTATTCCGTCAATCAATCCGTTATAAGCCGCTTCCGCCCCAAGCCAAACTCGACCTCGGGCCAGCTTGTCCATATCTTTGTTGTTAATGTGGCGAGCTTGGGATACTTTATCCGTAAAATCCTGATAGATATTGTCTAAAGATTTATTGAAAGCTTGCTTTTCCGATGCCGTAAATTTATGGGTAGAACTTAACATTCCCGCATTCTCTCCAAACTGAATTGTTCCCCAGTTCATTCCAAGCTTTTGCATTAAACCGGAAGTGACAAATTTTCCGCCCAGAACACCGATTGAACCGGTTAAAGTCAGAGGATCAGCAAAAATCTTATCTCCGGCAAGAGCAATAAAATATCCTCCCGAGGCAGCATAATTTCCCATTGAAACAACAATCGGTATATGCCTTTCCTGCTTGAGTTTTTCCAATTCATGCCAGATGATATTGGATGCTGTATAACTTCCACCGGGACTGTCAATTCTGACAATAAGGGCTTTAATGTTTTTATTTTTAGAAATTTCCTGAATGGTTTTGACGGTTTGATCTGAAGAAATCAGCATATCTTGAGATAAATCCATTTCGGCGTTGCTGCCTTCAACAATGGTTCCCTCTAAAGCCAAATAAGCCACAGCCGGAAGATTTTCTGTTTTTTGCGTATAATTAGAAGCATAATCCTGTAAAGAAATGGTTTCTCCGTTAATATCTTTTTTTACTCGGTCAACCAAATCAGAATAATAAGAAACGCCGTCAATCAGTTTGTATTTTAAGGCATCTTCAGCTGAAAACGGTGCTTTGTTAATTAAACGATCGACTTCATCCGGCATCAGCTGACGAGCTTGTGCAATGCCGTTTCGCAACTCATTATATATTCCCTTACCTAATTTGGTCATTTGTTGTTTATAAGAAGCCGATATTTGGCTATCTGTTAAAGATGCTACCGCATTTTTAAACTCATAACGTGTATAAAATTCTGCATCTAACCCGATTTTTTTTAATGTATCTTTAATAAAAGGAATTTCAATATTGATACCCGTTATACCTAAATCGGCATTCGGTTGCAAATAAATTTCATCAAAAGCCGTGGCTAGGTAATATTCGTCTGTTCCTTGCCCTAAATCACCTATATTGGATGAGAAAATATAGGCTTTTTTTCCGGTCCGACGAAAAGTGTGAATGGTTGCTCTCAAGTGTTGAATTTGCGCTAGGCCCAAGCCTGTTGTATTAATTCTGGCAATAAGGGCTTTAACATTATCATCCAGCATAGCGATATTAATATTTTTAATCAAATCAAAATACGTCATATCGCCGTCATCAATATCCGAAAACAATCCGTCCTTGTAGGTTTCATTGTATGTGCGATTAAGGTCAACCGTGATAATGGCATTCTTAGGGATAGAAACAACGGAAACGCTTTGATTGCCTTTAAGCAGCTGCAACAGATTAAACAGGCAGACAATAGCCAAAAAGCCGATTATTGCCAAAGCGCATATCGTTACTTTTATTATATTTTTCAATGTTTTATGTTTCTTTTTTTGATTCTTTTGTTTAATAAAAGAGAAATTTATTCTTTTCATATTCTTTTTCCCATCAGACACATTTATTTCTAATATATGCCGACAGCTTTTACAAACAAGAATTCTCTATTTTTTTCCACAGTTTAGTAGGAGTATGCCGAGAGTGTGCAATTATCTCCCTCAAAACTGAAATCAGTGATAACATTATCGGTGATCGTAAATGTGGTTCGGCAAAATTCTTCACCGGACGGCGAATCTTGAAAATACGTCCATAGAACCTGATCCGGTGTTAAGTAATTAACATTTGCCGGACTTCCCCAAACATTTTCTAAGGTTGTCTGATTGCTTCCTACCCAATTATTGAGGGCATCTCCGTAATCCGGTGAACTAACGCAAGCTGATAAAGTTATCAGCGTTATCATAAAAATGTTTTTTTTCATTATTTTTCTCCTTAGCAGGAGATTTATGTCTTTTTTCTGATATTTCAAGTTTTTTATAATAACTTATTTTCCAACTGATTCCATTTAGATTCCGAAATTTGTAAAGAAAGAATTATTTTATCTTCAATGGGTTCTTTACTGAGTATTCTGGCATTGTTATGTAGCCATGCTAAAATATCTCCGCGAGCTGCCGAAACAGTGATTTTCTTTTCCAAAAATCCGGTTGCCAATTTTTTATCAAGCATTTCCAGAAAAGCCTCTTTTCCCTCACCTGTTACGGCAGAAGTCAACAATTTATTATCTCTGGATAATAAATGATTATTTATTCTTTGTTTGGTTTGTAAATCCAGTAGATCGGCTTTATTCAATAATTCAATATAATTATTTTGTTGTTTTATCTCTTTCAAACCTAAATGCGCCAAAACATCCAAAACATCTTTCTTTTGCTCTTGTGTATCCGGATTGGCAATATCTCTGATATGAACAATAATGTCCGCCTCTAAAACTTCTTCCAGTGTTGCCCGAAAGGACATAATCAGTTCATGCGGTAAATCAGAGATAAATCCGACCGTATCCGATAAAATGACTTCTCGACCGGAGGGAAGTTTGACACGGCGCATGGTTGGATCAAGTGTCGCAAATAATAAATCTTTTGTAAAGACATTAGCTTGTGTTAACATATTGAAAAGACTTGATTTTCCTGCATTAGTATAACCGACAAATGCAATAACCGGATATGGGATTTTTTGACGTGATTTTCTTTGTAGTGAACGTGTCTTTTTTACTTTTTCTAATTCTTTTTTAATTTTTGTGATTTTATCATCAATAATACGGCGGTCCAACTCGATTTGTGTTTCCCCCGGTCCGCCTAAAAATCCGGCTCCGCCCCGCTGACGCTCTAGATGAGTCCAGCTTCTGACCAAACGAGAGCGCTGATAACTCAAATGCGCCAGTTCAACTTGTAAACTTCCCTCTTTGGTTTGAGCACGTTCCCCGAATATCTCCAAAATTAAAGCGGTTCGATCAATAACTTTAACATTTAATTTTTTTTCTAAATTACGTTGTTGAATAGGACTTAAACCAGCATCTATAATCAGTAAAGAAATTTCTTTTTCTTTTATAAGGGGAGATAAACGATCAATTACCCCTCCTCCCAAAAAAGAAGCCGGTTTAATTTCTTTGAGGTTGATAATTTCTCGGTAAACAACATTTAAATCAATCGCTAAAGCCAAACCGCAAGCTTCCTCCAATCTGGCTTGTGGAGATAGTCTGATTTCTGATTTTGTAAAATTAGGAAAAATGACGCCGGCTTTTTCTTTAACCGGCGTTTTAATTTGAAACTCAGTCAACGTTAATATCTACCGGTGTGCTGGGCATAATCGTTGAAATAGAATGCTTATATATCAATTGCGTAAAACCGTCACGGCGCAACAAAACCGTATCATCGTCAAACCATGTTATAATTCCTTGTAATTTTACGCCGTTGACTAAAAAGACAGTAACGGAAATTTCTTTATTTTTTAATTCTGTTAAAAATGTATTTTGAACGTTTTGAGACATTTTTTTATCCTTTTCTTTATTTTTTTGATTTTGTCTTCTTTTCTAAACATAATTATAAAGTTTTAAAATAAATTTAAGCAAATAACTTTTCTACCTTTTTTACAGCCTTGGTTCCGACATATAAAATTAACAAATCATTTTGTTGTAAAGTTGTTTCCGGTGTCGGAAAAATAATCTCTTCCTTTCGTCCGATAGCGCATATCATACTGGAAGAAGGGAGATCTATATTCATTATTTTTTGACCAATATTTATATTATCCTCCCCTAAGGATATTTCCCAAATTTCACCGTTGTTGTGTCCCAGAGAATAAGCATCTCTCATTCTGGCTTTTCTCAATTCTTGAAGTATTTCCGAAATAATAACGGCAGATCCGTCAATTAAAATATTTGAACCCGTGTTTTCAATAAAATTATTGTATGATGTATTATTGACCAGTGAAATCGAAAGAGGAATATTGTACTGTTTTGCCAACAGAGAAATCAATAAATTGTCTTTATCAAAAGGCATTACAGCTATCATTGAATCACAATTATTAATACCGGCTTCTTCTAAAATAACATCACTCATCATATCGCCATTGATAATAGCTGTATTTTGGAGCGCTTTAGCTAAGTTTTTAGCCACAACCGGATCATTTTCTATAATGCGGCAGCTGATAATATTGTCATCTTTTTCGAGATTTGCTGCTAAATATCTTGAAATTTCATTTCCCCCGAAAACGATTAACTTCTCAATAGCCCCCTTTTCTAAGCCGAATTCTCGCATAATCGTATTTGCATTATCTGCTAAGATAAGAAAATAAAGTTTATCGTCTGTTTGTAATTTATAATCTTGTGTCGGAATAAAACTGTTATCTTTATGGATAACACAAAATACTTTCAATGAAATTTGCGGTATGAAATTTTCTATTTGCCGAATACTTAAATTATTAAGGGCGCATTCTTTTGTACATTGAACAGCAAGCATACTTACCTTATTATGCAAAAGCGAAATTTGTGACGATACGCCGGGGATTTTAATAAGTGCCGTAATTTCTTTGGCAATAGTATAGGAAGGAGAGATAACCAAATCAATGGGTATATGCCTTTCGTGAAACAGACCGCCCCATAACGGACTTAAAAAATCCTGACTGTCAATACGCGCAATTTTTTTAGGAATATTAAACAAGGCGGCACCGACTTCACAGGCAATCATATTAACTTCATCATTTCCCGTTACGGCAATTAACATATCTGTATTTTCCGCCCCTGCTCTCTCTAAAACATCAGGGTGAGAGGCCGAACCTAAAATCGGCTGAATATCAAACTCTTTTGCAATGCTATTTAAATTGATGCTGTTATTATCAATGACAACAATATCATTGTTACCTAATATCAGGTAGCTGATAATGCTTCGTCCGACATTCCCTGCACCGCAAACAATGATTTTCATTTTTCTTCCTCCTGAGCCGAACATTCATCAAAATAATTGTTAATCTCATCATATGCCATCTGATAATCAGTTATATGCATATAATTTTCTCTAAATCTTTTGGCATCGCGCAACCCTTTGCAATACCAGCAGACATATTTACGAGAAATTTGCAAAGCCATATCTTCTCCATAGTATGCTATCAGGTTTTTGATATGTTGCAAGAGTGTTTTTTTGATTTCGGCAATAGATGGTTTAACCGGCTGAATATTGTGTTCGAGATAATTATGCGTTTGAGAAATTAACCAAGGGGATCCTAAAACACCTCGTGCAATCATTATGCCGTCAACTCCTGTTTGTTTTATTCTTTCTGCCGCTTGGTAGGGCGTGGATATGTCTCCGTTACCGATAACAGGTATATGCACGTTTTCTTTGACTTGGCGAATAATATCCCAATTGGATTGTCCTGTATAAAACTCGCTGCGTGTTCTTCCGTGAACGGTAAGATAACTTGCTCCTTGGTTTTCACACATTTTAGCAAATTCAACAGCATTAATATGTTGGCAATCCCATCCGGAACGAAACTTCACGCTCACTTTTAATTTTGTGTTTTTAACAGCACTTTCAATAATTTGCGCCGCTAAGCTCACATCTTTCATTAAGTAAGAGCCGGAGCGATTATTAACAATTTTTTTAACCGGACAACCCATATTAATATCAATAGAAGCAGCGCCGAGCTGTTCAATTAATTTAACAGCTTCTCCGAAAAGTTTAGGTTCACCCCCTACTAATTGGACAATAACCGGATATGGTTCATCTCTTACATCTGCTATGCGATATGTTTTGGGATTTTTCCATTGTAAAGCATTGACCGCCACCATTTCCGAGACAATAATCCCTTTTCCGAATGAAGCAACCAATGCTCGCATCGGTTGGTCGGTGATGCCGGCCATCGGTGCTAAAAATACACGACTGTCAAATCCAATATCACTCATACATTTACATCATAATTACGATTATTTTTATGCATATAGTCAATAACTACGCGCCTTTTTTTATCTAGTTCAGAAAGGTGTTCATATGCTTCCGAGGCATACTCTGTCGGAGCGGAAGTATCACTCGTTGTATTCAATTTTTGAATATTGAATTTATTTTCTCCGTTTAATTTATTGATATTCGTACGGAGATCATTATTATGATTGACACGATTATCAATTGAAACAGAAAAAGGCTCAGCTGTTTCTATATTCCGTTTGTCTTTAATTAAACGAACATAATGCTGAATGCGGGTTGTTAATTCATTAATTTGACGTGTATTAACCATCTGTAACTATTTTCAAATCAGTTAAGTTTATCCAAAGCTTTGGCAATGATATAATATACTTTACCCACATCAGATCCGGAAATAACTGATAACAAAACGCCTGATCTTTCATTGCCTTTTGCTTTACTGATCAACATTTCAAAATCAGCTACATAACGATTGATTAATCCTCTGAAATCTGAGTTTTCTTCATATTCTTTACGAATGGCATTAATCTGATTCTTAGTCATAACTTTTGCTAAATATCTGACAAAGGCGGCCGTGTCTCCGCTATAATATTTTTTCCAGATTTCTTCTTCCGTTGTCGGATTGAAAATACGGTTAATATCAATCGCGATTGTTTCCATTCTTTCAAAGAGTGTTGCCGCATCTTTTAAGAAACTATCCGTTTGAACTTCCTGATATTTTGTTTCCAATTTGCGTAAATTTTCCGTTGCTTTTAATGAGGTTGTGTCAATAATTTCCGCTTGTCGTTCAAAAACTTTGGCAAATTCATCAGATTGCTCAAGCCACTGTTTCCCTTTAACGGATAAATTCTCCGAGCCTGTTCTTAATAATTCCATAGCCTGAGAAACTTTGCTGATTGTGTCCGTTGTTGAATTAACCAAAACATCGGATTGCTTGAGGAAAACTTCTCCAGAGGATCGAATATCATTTGAAATACGTTCGGAATTAGCGGCAATTTCATTAATATTAGCGCGCATTTTATCTCCGGCATCACTCATATGTTTAGCGGTTAATTGTGTCGAATCTTCTAATTGCAAGCTAAGTTCTTTCATTTGAGTGCTCATCTCTTTAATTTGTTCGTATGCGCTATTGGCTCGCTTAACTAATTGATTAGATGCCTCATTCAGAACTGTATTGAAACTGCTGACAAGATTTTTGGTATCTTCTGAAATTTTAATCATCTTGTCATTTTGGTGAGCGATAAGGTTATTTACCTCAATAACACCACTGCTTGCTTCAGCCGTAACCGTATTAAAGGCAGCAATTTGATTCTGATATTTATTAAGAACACTATCAATATTTTTATGTGAGGTTCCGACTGTTTCCTTCAGTGTATCCGCAGAATTGGTCAGTGCAATATCAACCGCCTGTAACTCACTGACAGAGTTTTTGGTTGCTTTTTGGACATCTTCTGCCGCTTTAATCAACTTGTCACTTAAACTGTTAATTTCAAAAGCTATTTTGTTGCTGTTATCAAAAATAGATGATGTATTGCTTTGGAAAGCCTGTTCAATTTCGTGTATTTTTGCGTTCACATCGGTAGCCGTCTCTGATAAATACTTATACTGTTGTGCCAGAGATGCCTCTCCTAAGCGTGTTTGTGTAGATACCAGATTAACAATTTCTGTAATCATATCATTTTGTTTATTAAAGTTTGCGGCAATAGAATCCGTTTTCCCTTCAATCAAAGACAAATTATCATTCAATGCTTTAACTTGCTTTTCAAGGTCTTGTTTGACATTTTGTGTATCCACGATCATTGCCCTTTGCAAATCTTTTAATTTGTTGCAATTTTCGGTTATTTCATTACCGGCTGTTGAACTTTCATTTTTAACAGCTTGTAAATTTTCATTAAATATACTCAAAAAGTGAGAAACTTCTTCACCGACCTTATGCATTTTTGAAGTAATTCCTTCTACGGAATGATCTATTTCCTGATTTTGCTTAGTCAGCATATTCGTAATTGCTGATAATTTATCCATTGTTAAATTTGATGTATTGGTTAATAAAGAAGCTTTTTTAGTAAATTCATCTTCAAAATTTGACATTCTGCTAAAGACACGATCACTCCCCTGCTCTAATAAAGTAATTTGGTTTTTAAGCGTATTCCCAATATTCCCTGTATTATCAGAGAGTTTATCACAAATAGCGTAAAATTCATCTTGTTGATTCTTAAATAAAATATTGATTGCTTCGGCTTTTTCGTCAAGTGTTTGAATAACATCGGCAACATACTTAATTGTATTTTCTGCCGTACTATTTAAAATCGAAGATTGCTGATTAAACAAATCAAGCAGTTTATTATGTTTGTTGGTTGTATTTACACTTGCCTCATTGATGGCTTGAATCTGAGAACTGATGGTATTGGTAATATTTTCAGCCTGTCCGACAGCATTTTCGATAAAGTTCTCTATATTGTCTTTGTTTTCTTTGATATGATTATTAAATTCAAGAACTTTTGCAACAGCTTGATTTGATGTATTTTCAAAGGATTGCAATTGGATTTGCAGTTTTTCTGAGGCATCCGTTGTATTGTTGATAATGGCTTCGGATTTTTGCAGATTCTCTGTAAGGTTAGCTTCCATACTTTTAACCGAGTTAACAGTTTCATCATTAATTGTATTGACCAAACGAAGAATATCTTCCATTTGTTGCTTAATGTTATTTTTACCCGTTTCAATTTTTCCCAGAGCCGATAGTAATAATTTATGTTGTTGTTCAATTGCTGCTGTATTGAGGCGACTTTGAGTATCCATATTTTCGGTTATATTCTGTAATCCGGAAGATTGTAATGTAATTTGTTGATCTATATTCTTCAGTGTTTCTAATAAATTTTCTCCCATATTTTGGGTGGAAGAAATGTTATTGGCAATTGTTTCACAAATTTGTTGAGATTGTCTTTGTGTTCCTAATAAGGCGTTTGATAAATCTGTGTTGTGTGTGTCTAATTCTGCACATAAATTCTTAGAACTCTCAATAGCACCTATTTGAAGTTGGCGTAATGTTTCCATTTTTTCATCAACGGCATCGGAAACATCCATAATGTTTGCCACAATTTGTTTTGATAAATCTTGAAGATTTTGAGTTCTGCTTTCAATATTTTCTTCAGCTTTTTCAATACTTTGATTAATACTATCCGAAATACCGCTTAAATTTTGGACCTGTAAATCAACACTTTCGGAAATCGTTTGGGCGCGTTCTATAATATTATCTACTTCTTTGTTAATATTACTGCGAAATGTATCAAATTTTTCACTTGCTAACAAAGATGTACTATCCAGATTTTTCATATAATCGGTTATTTCTTTGACTTGTGAAGCAAAAGATTGCTCAACAGCTGATGATTTTTCATATAATTTGTTGTACATCTCTTGGAAATTTAGCGAAATTTGGGAAATGACCTGTTCTAATCGACTGCTTTGTTGAGACATAAAATCATTTATAGTATCAAAATTAGTGGTTAATTTATGTGAACAATTATCAACTAATTCACTGTTCATTGTTATAATTTGGCTGTTCGTCCCATACAACTGATTTAACTGAGTTGATGTTTCTTGCATATTACCAAGCTGCACCCCTAAAGCTTCCGTTACATTAGACATATCTGATTTAATATTATCGGCGGTTGTTGAAAAATTTTCCATTTTCATTTCAATATCTGAAGTGGCTCGATTAATCTTATCATTTATATAATCCAACCCTTGGGACATCAATCTGACACCTTCGTTTAGTTCATTCATCGTTGTTCCGGAATATCCTTGCAGAATATCAACCAATTTTGAAAAATCCGTGACGTGTTGCCCTAATTCATTTTTTATCTTTGCGGTTTCTTCCGTTGCCTGTTTTGTCGCCTGTTGTAATTCTATGACTTGTTCTCTGATGGCATCGGCCATGGCTTTGGTGGTTTGTGCCGCACCGTCTTCCGGATAAACGAGTTGATTCATATAGGTTCTTAATAATTTAGCTTCTTGCTTAAAGCTTACCCCTCTGTCAACATAAGCAATAACCAACCAAATAATGGCTAACGGGAGCGTAATGCCGGCAAGAAAGCCGCCAAATTCATCAGGCATCATTAAGAAAAGATTAGACCAGCCGAAAAATTGCGTAATATAAATAACGACAATCAGGACCCAAACACTGCTTATACCCCACATAAGCTTATACATATTACCGACATTTTGGCGAATATTTTCGTTTTCATTTGTTGTCGTATCTGGTTCTAAGATGAATTTAGGAAGTGTTACAACTGTTCCCGTTTTCTTTTGCTGCTGGTTAGGCATCGTTTTCCCCATTAAATCAATAACAATTACATACAAAGCGCCCTTATTTTATACCTGTTTTTGTTTTTTTAAACAATTTAATGGTTCCGTAATGACTTATCCACATATATATCCCACAAAAAAAGCCTCAAAAATGAGGCTTTTTTTATTATTGATCAAGAAATGATCTCAATTTACGAGAACGGCTCGGGTGTTTAAGTTTACGCAGCGCCTTAGCCTCAATCTGACGAATACGCTCACGTGTTACGTTAAACTGTTGTCCAACCTCCTCTAAGGTATGATCCGTATTCATTCCGATACCGAAACGCATACGCAATACACGCTCTTCTCTCGGCGTTAATGAAGATAAAATACGCGTACAAGTTTCTTTCAAATTAGAATGAATTGCAGAATCCAACGGTTGCAGTGCGTTATCATCGGCAATAAAATCACCCAAGGAAGAATCTTCTTCATCACCGACTGGTGCTTCCAAGGAAACAGGTTCTTTGGCTATCTTCATCACTTTACGAACCTTTTCCAGCGGCATAGATAAACGCTTTGCCAATTCTTCAGGAACAGGCTCCCGCCCCATCTCGGCTAACATTTGACGAGAAGTACGAACCAACTTATTAATCGTTTCAATCATATGAACCGGAATACGGATAGTACGAGCCTGATCGGCGATAGAACGTGTAATTGCCTGACGTATCCACCACGTTGCATAGGTCGAAAACTTATAACCGCGGCGATATTCAAATTTATCAACGGCTTTCATTAACCCGATATTACCTTCTTGGATTAAATCGAGAAATTGCAAACCGCGATTTGTGTATTTTTTTGCAATAGAAATAACCAAACGCAAGTTAGCTTCAATCATTTCTTTTTTAGCTCTATCGGCTTCTCTTTCACCTTTTTTAATCGTATCAACCATACGACGATACTCATTAATCGGTAATCCGCATTCCTGAGCCATTTGAGCAATTGAATCTCTCAGTTCTACAATTTCAACACCATATTTTTCAATAAAGGCTTGCCAGTGTTTATCTTTTTTGGATGAAATTTTCTTAACCCATTCCGGATCCAATTCAGCTTTTTGATAGGCTTCAAGAAAATCTTCACGTTTTACTTTGCATGACAGGGCATAACGCAGTAATTTTCCTTCTAATCCCATCAATCTTTTATTAAGATCATTCAGCTGTTCAACCAATTGTTCAATACGTGTCGCATTCAGATGAATTGAGCTCATTAATTCGACTAACTCTTTTTTTACCTGAAGGTATTTTTTCTCAACCGATGATGAAACCGGTTTACCGGAAATAATTGCATCAACACGTTGTTTTTGAACCTTACTCAAATCATCATAATAGCTTGAGATTTTAGTTAAAATTTCCAGAACAGGCTCACGCAAAGCTTCTTCCATTGAAGAAACAGAGGCCGAAGAATGACCGCTTCCGGATTCATCGTCATCATCATCCGAACTTTCATCTTCGTTTTCTGAAGATTCATCATCGTCATCATCATCTTCGTCATCTTCGACGGTATCGTCCAATTCGATGTCATCGTCTAAATCATCGTCAATATCGTCAAGATTATCTTTTTTAGCAATTTCATCGGCAACATTATCCAAATCCTCAACGGTCTCTTCTTCATAAACCATTGCTTCGGCATCATCACCATACATCATTTCCAAATCAATGATATCGCGAAGTTGCATTTTTCCTTCAAGCAAATCATCGCGCCAAGCAGCAATTGCTTTAATTGTCATCGGACTTGCACAAAGTCCGTCGATCATAACTGTTTTTCCGGCCTCAATACGTTTGGCAATTGCAATTTCGCCTTCACGTGAAAGGAGTTCAACTGTTCCCATTTCTTTCAAATACATTCTGACCGGATCATCAGAACGACCTAAATCTTTCTCATCAAAATTACCGGCTTCATCTTCATCACCAAGGGACTCACTATCTTCCCCGTCATAATCTTGATCTGTCACATCGGCATCTGTTTCTGATGTAATACTAATTCCTAAATCAGAAATTTCAGCCATAATATCTTCTATCTGTTCAGAAGTTTCTCTTTCGGAAGGTAGTGCTTTGTTCAGTTCCTCTACGGTAATAAAACCGCGCGCTTTACCTCGTTCAATCAGTTTTTTGACCGCACTGCCCAAAGAATCAATCAAAGGCGCATCTGCACTGCCGCCTTCGTAATAGTCTTGATTATCTATATCTGACATAGAATATTTCCCAAAAATCGATTTTTATAAGTATTATCCTAAAAAAGGAGTTTATTTGCTAGCTGGTAAGCTTTTAATAGTTTACGGCGAATTTGTCAACCTTTTCTACTCATATAAATTAGTATTCCTAAAAGGTAAATTCAACGTTAATATTTGAAAATTAAATATTTCCCTAGATTGTGGCATATGTATCCAAAAGTAATTTTTTTTCATTTTTTAAAGTTTCATACCGATGATAGACATCTTCAGAAAACGACTCGGATGTTTGCATCATTCTTAAACACTCTTTTATCTCTGCGTCAAGCTGATTTAATTGTACTTCTGCAATTTTCGTATCAATTTCCTGTCGAAGCTTGTTGATATAAGGTTTTTGCTGGCGCAACATCTGCAATTCCCACAAATTCTGCAGTTCTTTTTCATAACCCAGCATTTCTATGCCTTTATATAATTCTTCCGCTGTTACGGTGTCGTGATGACGGGTGTATTCGAATACGCTGTCCAAAATGCCTTTTAAACGTTGATTACCGATATCAAACATAGCAATTTTTTCTTCATATTCATCAATCAGTTCCGGCAGATAGAACATAGCAGACAGTACAAATTTCAATACTAAATCGTCTAATTTAATTTTAGGTCTGACGATCGCTTTGGCTTTTTGTGTAACTTGTCTGTGATGTTCCTGTCTTTTTTTTACCCAAGCCCCCTGTCCTAACTCATTATAAATAAAGTTTTTCATTTCTTGATGGTAATAACCACGCACCGTTTCATCCGTAATTTTTGCAACTTCTTCCCTGATATTTTTTTCAATCAGGGCTTTTTGCTCAGGAGTATCCATCGGTTGGTTGTCAATGTTTTTCTTCCATAATAATTTGACCAGAGGTGTTGTATCTTCTATATATTTAGCAAACGCATCGTGTCCTTGGGCCTGCAAGAACTCATCCGGATCTTGTTTGTCGGGCAGAAAAATATATTTTAAAGAGTAACCGGCTTTTAAAATCGGCAGTACTCTATCAACAGAACGAATTGCGGCTTTAATTCCGGCACTGTCTCCGTCAAAACACAAAATCGGTTCGGGTGTTACCTTCCAAGCTTCCAGAATTTGTTCTTCGGTTAATGCCGTTCCAAGCGGAGCAACAGCATATCCGAATCCATACCGATCAAGAGCAATAACATCCATATAGCCTTCACAAACGATCAAATTATGAGCTGCAAATCCTTTATCTCGAGCATTATTCATATTATAAAGGACACGACGTTTGTTAAAAATAGGGGTTTCCGGAGAATTTAGGTATTTGGGTTGACCATCTCCCATAATACGCCCGCCAAACGCAATCACCCGTCCTTGTTTGTCTTGTATCGGAATCATAACACGATCTCTGAAAAAATCGTGCGGACGACGACTTTTGTCTTCCGGAATGGTTAACAAACCTAAATCATTCATATCTTTTTCATTGATATTTTGAGAACTGAGATAAGCCTTTAATCCATTGTTACTCGGAGCATACCCCAATCTGAATTTATGAATGGTATCATCTGTCAGACCGCGACGATGAAAATACTCCATTCCTTTTGCCCCTTCCGGTAAATGAAGACATTTTTCATAATACTGACAAGCTAACTCCATAATATCGTAAAGGCTTTTTTTCTTTTCGTGTTCTTCGTGTTGTTCCCGATTCAAAACAGGCATCGGAAGACCGGCCCTGTCGGCTAATTTCTTGACGGCATCCATAAACGGAAGATTATTCGCTTCCATTTCAAATTTGATAATATCTCCGTGTGCTCCGCATCCGAAACAATGGTAAAATCCCTTGGCTTCGTTGACGGTAAATGATGGCGTCTTTTCATTATGAAACGGACAACAAGCCTGATATTCTCGTCCTTTACGGACAAGCTTTACCTTGCTTGCAACCACATCAACTATCGATAATTTAGCGCGCAGTTCATCGCAAAATTTTTGCAAATCAACATTAGCCATACGGCGGATAATTCCTTATGACAACAAAGTTTTAATCATTGCCGAAGCTTTACTGAAATCAAGTTGTCCGGCATATTTTCCCTTTAATTCGCCCATAATTTTACCCATATCTTTCATTGAATTGGCACCGGTGGCCGCCATAATAGCTTTAATAGCTGTTTCAATTTCAGCTTCAGACATTTGTTTCGGTAAAAACTTTTCAATAACTTTAATCTCAGACATTTCTTTATCTGCTAAATCTTGACGATTGCCGTCCAGATACATTTTAATAGATTCATTGCGTTGCTTAATCATACCTTGCATCATAGACAATAAATCGGCATCGCTGGCCCGTTCTTGACCTTTACCTCTGGCGTCAACGTCTTTTTCTTTCATACCGGCAATAATTAAACGGACAGCGCTGGTTGTTCCGGTATCGTGGTTTAACATTGCGTCTTTGAGGGCTTTTTGCAAATCATCTCTTAACATTTTATTCTCCTTTAATATAGATATTGCTGTTTAGCATAATCATATCAATATTAAATTGCAAGATAGAATCTTTTTGTTTTACTTTTTATAGAACTTCTTTATACTGACATCCGATTATCATTCAGGGAGTATCTATAAAATGAAATTATTTAATTCTGTTTTATTCTGTGTTTTGCTGCTTTCTTCCGTTGCAGTTCGTGCTGAAGAAGAAAAAAGCCAGGAATATTATGACAAGCAGGTCGAAGAAAATATGAAACAGATTACATCGCAATTAAAACAGATGAGTTCTGAGATGACGAAATATATGAATGCGATGAATAAATATATGAACGAATCGATGCCGGAACTTTCTGAAAATATGAGTAAATTTATGTCTTCCGTAAAACCGCTGACCGAAACAATGCAAAAAAATATGCAGGCCTTTGCCGATCAGGTCAATGCTGAAATTGAAGCTGCCGAGAAAAACAAAGATAATTCTGAGAAATTGGTGCCGGCTCCCGTTAAAACGGAATTAGCCTCCTCTGAAATTATTGCTCCGGAAGATGTGCAAATTGCAGAACCGCAAGCTCAAGAATTGGATTCCGCCATTGATGCCGAGTTAGCTCAGTTTCATCAGGAACAGCCGTCTAAAATCAAACTATTTCCAAGCAGTGTGGAATAAAAAATTAAGCCCCGAAAAATCTCAGGGCTTTTTTGTTATTGTTTAACACCTGTCAGCGCATGGGCTAAAGCAACTTGATTATATGAGCTATTGATTGTTTTGAATAATTCATTTTCATCTTTGTTCGTCAAATCCATAAGCGCGCTTGTGTATTCTCCTTGCTTATGGCTTGCGGCTTCAATTTTGAGCTCACCATAATTAAATAACGCAAATTGTCTGATTGTTCTATCTTTTTTATCTTGTTTTATTTGGGCTGTATTACGTCCCTCTTTATCCATTTCGATATAAACACCATCTCTGTCATATTTCCACATTCCGCCTGTTGCTAAATCTGTTGTCCAGCTGTAAACAAAAGTCAAATTTAAAAATGAAATTTTGCTCCAAGAAGAACGTATTGTCTGGTATTGGTCTTCATAGCCTTTTTTCTTTGCCATAACCACAAAACTCGAAGCTCTGCGCTCAACAGGGTACACGCAAGGTGTTTTACATACTTTTGCTCCGTCAATATAGACCGTAACCCCTTTCACATTAGAGTCAAATTTCATATCTTGAGAACCGCCGTTAAAAATTGTTCCGCAAGCACTTAAAGTCAAAATAGAAGCTATACTCAAATACTGTTTTAGTTTCATCGAACCTATCCTTTATCATAAATCAAAAGAAAACCCACCTTTATTCAAAGGCGGGCGGATGTTCGAAAACCGTACCTAAATCACAGAAAAAACGGCTCGGCTTATTCGAGCTTTTTCAAGCCTTATATCGCCGACATCCGTCCTTGTGACGAATATCGGCAATAATTTATGAGTCGCCTTGCCATAAAGCGACCTGTGATTTGGTATATAAACGGATTTTCGACGCCCGCATTAACAGGATATCTATTTAAGAAAATTTTGCAAGAAGATTTTAATAAAATAACTGAAAATTCAGCATTGTTTCTTCTTCATCGTGGCCATGATTTTCATTGAATTTATAATTCAGTTGAATAGCCGTGTTTTTACTCAAGTCATAACTAAAACCGGCTTTGTATTTTATTTTATCGGCAAAGCGAGAAGTGGCAAAAATTTTCTCCACACTCGCCAACAACCGCCATTTATCATAATCGGCATAAATACCAATTTGCGGGGCTAATCCGGCCCACGAATTATGTGGCAAAAAACCGCCGTAAGACAAATAATTGTTTACAAAGGAAAACATCTTAATATTATCGGTCAGCGCAATACTTCCACCTGCTCCGCCGTGAACCGTTATGCCATACCCTTCCTTTTGTGTTTCCGGATTAAATTGTCGTCCGAGGTCTAAATTAATATTATAAGAGATTGGTTGAAACATAAAATCAACCGGCGATAAAGACTGAATACCGATAATATTGATGTTTTCAAGCACATATTTGTTATCGTTATCATAATGGCGGAAAGACGTATTCAAAAAATTAATTTCTGCACCCGAAAGTAAACCATAACTGTTATCGAGCAATGAAGTATATGCCGGACGGGCATTAACTTGCTGAAACGCTGTACCGTTACGATGACCGAATCCTATACCGATTTGTGCGGATTCATGTGCCTGCAGAGGATTTTTACCCTCTTTTAATTCTTGCAAATTATCTTTTCCGCTTAAAATACTTCGTTCTTTAAGTAATTTAAAACTTTGCTTACGGTAGTCCGGTAACTCTAAATTTCCGGCAACATATTGATATTGAACATATTGATAAGCTGTTTCCAAAACGCCGGCTTTTTCTGTTTCAGATAAATTTTGATAATCAATAGGTTGATTTTTAATGATATTTTTATAAACTTGTTTTTGTTGATTATTCATTTGGCGATAACGATAGATGATTTTATTTTGACGGGATGGCCTATAATTGATATGTTTGACCAGCCCTTCTCTTTGATAAACAGCCTTCAAAGTATCAAGCGGAATGGCATGTACGGGAAATTGTTGGGCCAATTTCAAATCAGGTTTAACGGCATCTAGCAATTCAAGGAGCATATAAGAACAATTTTCCGTAAAGAAATAATACCGGCTCTGTGTCTGTCCGACCTCCCATAAATGCGCCATTAACATATCTAATTCTTCAGGCGTCAGATTAAGATTTAATTCCCAAATATCTCTATTTTCTATGTTATTATAAAGATTAATGACATCGTAATACCGTTTAACCGTAAAGCCACCGTAATACCCGCCGGTTAAACCGTAAATGGCAAATAAAATACCGTTTTCTTCACCTGTTAAAGCGCCGTAATTTGCCCCATGTGCCAGAAGTTGAGTGCCCTTACGTGCTGTATCTATTCTTAGTAAGGTATGGCCGAATAAAGACGCCGGATTATTCATATAGGCATTGGTAAACAACAGTGTTGCTCCGGCGGGGCGAATGTCATCATAAAAACTTTCCCATTCCGGACACTTTGGAAAAGGTTTATGTAACAGTCCTTGTTTTTTTAACCATTTATAACGTGCCGGAAACAAACACTTTTTTTCTGTATCATTCGTCTTTTCAAAAAGATTAACGGTTGCCTGTAATTCTGCCTCGGCATCATATTTACCGTCAGGACTTAAAAAGAAATTATCCGAATCAATGGTGCTTTCATCAGCTCCGATAAATTGTTGTTGGTAATGCAACAAAGCCAACCATTGCGGATCAACTGACAGATTCTTTGCCGCCACTGAAAAAGAAAGAAGAAAAGATATTAAGAAAATGATTATCGGCATGGTAAAAGCATAAAAAAATCCTGTCCGCTCTTGTCTGAATGGATATGAACGGACAGGAAATAAGAACTGTTAGATTAATGCTAATAAATTAACAGTTACATCAACAGCATCAACATTTTCAGATGGGAATAAAGTTGCAAAATTTTGTTTAGAAACTTCACCTAATCTTTTGCTGTCAACATTCAAAATACCGGCTAAAGTATCAATGGTTTCACCATGACCAGCTGAGGCATCCATAGCAAATTGTTCCATATTGTTCTCTAAGAAAACCAAAGCCATACTGCCGGTACCGCCTGAGATACGACCTTGAGGATCACATCCAGATGTACCTGAAGAAATACCGAATGTTTGGTTACCGAAAGTTCCGTTTGTGGTAACAGCAAGAATCTGAGGAATCGGACCTTTTTGTCCGCGCCAAGCTAAAGAGCCCAAACCGCAACCTGTACTATCAACGGCATGAGCGTTTGCAGAAAACATAGCTGCAGACATAACGGCAGCAACTGTTAATAATGTTTTTTTCACGTTTTATCTCCTTATAGTTATAGAGTTAACGATTATCAGATTAGCACCTCAAAAATGAATGTAAAGCAATTTTAATTTGTTTTCCGTTTATTTACAAATTATGTGAACAATGGATGTGAAAAATGCTTGCAGGTTAAAAAAAATGTGATATATTGCCTGCTATCGTAATTATAGAGGCTGTGAAAAAGGTTTGCTCTTTTTTCGCAGTCTAATTTTTCTAACTGATTTTTTTGATATTGGAGTTGTTGAGATGGATAAGTATCCTGTCACCAAAGATGGTTTTGCTCAATTAGAAGCTGAATTAAAGCATCTGAAAGGGGTAGATCGTCCAAATATTATTGCAGCCATTGCAGAAGCTCGTTCTCATGGCGATTTGTCCGAAAATGCCGAATATTCTGCAGCAAAAGAAAAACAAAGTTTTATTGAAGGTCGTATTCAGGAATTGGAAGTTGTGGTCAGTCGTGCTCAAGTGATTGATCCTTCTCAGATTAAAGGAAATATCATTCGTTTTGGTGCAACGGTTATTGTTGCCGACCAAGCGACTGATGAAGAAAATACCTATCAAATTGTCGGAGATTATGAAGCTGATATTAACCATAACAAAATCTCACTATCTTCTCCTTTAGCAAAAGCTTTGATCGGTAAAGAACTTGGTGATGAAGTCGAATATGTTGCCCCCGGCGGACGCAAAACATTCGACATTGTTGACGTTATCTACAAATAAAATTTAAGGTTCCTGAAACGGAACCTTTTTTTATGCATTTAAGCGCTTATATCTTTTTTATCTCTGTTTAAATGAAAAGGAGTAAGCAAATGAAAAATAAGAGTATTGACAGAACTGACTTTGCCGAGAATAATCCTCGTTGTTTTTGTGCCGATGATGATAATTGCGGCTGTACTTATCCTGAAAATTTAACTTCTTTGGAAAATTGCGATCAACAAGAAACCACTCAAGAATCTTTCAAAATTAAAACAGAAGAACGATTCATTGAAAAAGATTCTATCTGTTATTGTACGCCTCATGATTGCGATTGTAAAATCGAATACAAAGAAACGGATTATTAATGGCTGAATATAAAACAAAAATTCTGATTATCGGATCAGGTCCGGCCGGTTATACCGCCGGCATATATGCCGCCCGCGCCGGTCTGAAACCTATTCTGATCAGCGGAAATCAACCCGGCGGACAATTGACGACAACCGGAAATATTGAAAACTATCCAGGATTTGCAACCTCAGTTTCCGGACAGAGTTTGATGGACAGTATGCGTCAACAAGCTCTTGCCGTCGGGTGTCAAATCATCAACGATACGATTGCTGAGGTTGACTTCGAGCAAAAACCTTTCTTATGCAGTTCGGAAAAATATCATCAATATATCAGTGATGCTGTTATCATTGCAACGGGAGCTTCAACAAAATGGTTAAATGTTGCAGGTGAGGATAAATTTAAAGGCTGGGGAGTTTCTTCTTGCGCAACCTGTGACGGTTTTTTTTATCGAGGCAAGTGTGTTGCTGTTGTCGGAGGTGGTAATTCTGCCGCAGAAGAAGCCTTGTTTTTAGCAAATTTAGCTTCTCAAGTTATCTTAATTCACCGACGAGATAGTTTGCGTGCCGATAAAATTTTGCAAGACCGTATTTTAAAACACCCTAAAATCCATATTCTTTGGAATACTGTTATTGAAGAAATCTTCGGACATGATAATCCCAAAAGCGTTGCTGCTTTGAAGGTTAAAAATGTTAAAAATGATGTACTCAGTACCCTCTCGGTTGACGGTGTTTTTGTTGCCATCGGACATACACCTAATACATCACTTTTCAAATCGCAAATATTACTTGATAATCAGGGTTATATCAAAACGCAAGCGGCAGGCTCTTGTTTAACAAATATTGCCGGTATCTTTGCCGCCGGTGATGTGATCTCAGGCAATTTTAAACAAGCTGTTTTGGCAGCAGGAAGCGGATGTATGGCTTGTTTAGAAGCTGAAAAATATCTTGCCAATTTAAAATAAAAAAGCTAAGTAGAGTATGTTGATTATTTTAAGGAGAAAATATAATGACTAAAGAATCTTGTTCTTGCGGTTGTGGCTGTGGTGAAGATTGCAATTGCGGATGCGATTGCGATTGCGATTGCTGTTGTTGCTGCAATACCGATAAAGAAATTGCTTTTGAATTGTGCCGTACTTTAATTGAAGGACGCACCTATACGGCTGATGCTGTTGCGGAGGCTTATAAAAAGATTTTTGATGCTGTTAAAAGCTGTAAGTCTGAAGATTAATTTAATTTTCGAGCAAGGGAATTCTCATCGAATATTCCCTTGCTTTTTTATGGAACTGTATGATGTTACATATCGGTTGTCATCTTTCTGCGGCTAAAGGTTTTTTGCATATGGGGCAAGAGGCTCTCTCCCTCGGTGCTGATACTTTCCAGTTTTTTACAAGGAATCCTCGTGGCGGTAGCGCTAAAGAAATTTCGCAACAAGATGTAGACAATTTCCTAGACTTCAGTTGTTTTCATCATTTTTCAACCCTTTTGGCCCATGCCCCCTATACCATTAACCCCTGCTCTGATAATCCGCAAACCCGTGAATTTGCTGAAATGGCTTTTGCTGATGATTTAAAAAGAATGGAATATATTCCTCATAATCTATACAATTTTCATCCGGGAAGTCATGTCGGGCAAGGTTCTGAAGTTGCCGTTACATTAATCAGCGCTTTACTCAATAAAGTATTGGATCGAAATCAAACGACAACCGTTTTATTAGAAACAATGTCCGGTAAAGGCAGTGAAATCGGCTCTACTTTTGAAGAACTTCGCGCAATTATTGATCACGTTGAACTTTCTGATAAATTGGGCATCTGCTTAGATACTTGTCACGTTTATTCTGCCGGCTATGATATTGTTAATGACTTGGACGGGGTTTTGGAAAAGTTTGACCGTCAAATCGGACTGAATCGTCTTAAAGCCATTCATTTAAATGATTCAATGACACCCTTTGCCTCTCACAAAGACAGACACGAAAAAATAGGACAAGGGACAATAGGTACTGATGCTGTCATTCGCCTGATAAACCACCCTACTCTCAAACATTTACCGTTTTTATTGGAAACACCTAATGAACCGGAGGGCTATGCCCGAGAAATTAAATTTTTACGGAATAATTATAATTCATAAAAGAAAACCGACTTGGATTTATTTTATTTCAAAAAAAACTGCCTTAATATTTTAAGGCAGTTTTTGAAAATCCATAGATTTATTTATCTAAGATAACTTTAATTAAATTCAACAGATAAACAATGACCAGAAAAGCAAATGCTCTGATCAGAATAATATACAGAGAACCTCCGCCTTGAACAATTAAATATTGAATAACCAAAGATGCAACCAGCGCTGCGGCTGTATTAATTAACCAATATTTGCCATTATTCATAAAAATAAATGCACAAATGGCAGCCGGAGCAAATACGTACGGACTCTGCATCCAAGTCCAAGTATTATTTGTTACCCTGTTCAAATAGCTAATATGCATAAATTGACCTATAAAAATAAGAATAAGTCCCATTGCTAAAATAAACAAATAAGTCTGTTTTTTACTCATAATACCCTCATATACAGTTTTAAGATAGTTTCAATCTACTCTATTCGCGTAAAAATTAAATCTCTTTTAACTGACTATACACAAAAAACTGCATCTTCCAGATATAAGATGCAGTTTTAATTCAGGAATATGTTTTTAGAAAGTATAGCGAATACCGGCTGTTACTTCCTGTAAATTATCGAGAATTGCTGAATCTATGTAGCTATAACGACCGACAACGCGCATTGCCCAATGTTCATTCATATCATATTGAACACCGAGACCGGCACGATAGCCCATATGGTTTTTATCTTCGGATCCGGCGGCTGTTTTAACTTTGAAATTATAATTTGCCAAACCTACCGTTCCCAATAAATTCCAACCGTCACACCCTACCGGCAGATAACCGTATGCATCAGCACCATAGGCATAAAATTCAGATTTTATTCTGTCGCCACCTTCTGAAATTCGTGATCCTTTTTCTTTGGTTGATTGTTGGAAAAATCCTTCTAAGCTGAAGTATTGATTCGGACGCATACCTAAATTAATTGCTCCTGAATTATAATTATCTTTTAATGCTTTATCCCAAGTATTGTTATCGCTTTTATAGTCTGCGCTTGAAAAAATATAATCTAAACCGACATACGGATTAATTTCTGTCGCTTGAGCCGCTCCAGCCAAAAACATAGCGGCACCGGCCATTAATATTTCTTTTTTCATTGTCTTTTTAACTCCATTAACATTTTTATAAGATAGTCTGCTTGTTATATAACTTTGGATAAATTAATTTAAAGAGTGTGTTCAAAAAAATATATGCTATCCTCAACTTAAGTATAGGAGATCATATTATGTTTAAATGTCCGGCTGAAAAATGCCAAAAATGTTTGAGACTTGTTGCCTTTCGTCACGAAAACGAGCAAAAATACCCGACTTATTACAATGGAGCGGTTGAATCTTTCGGTGATTTATCTGCGCAAATTTTAATTGTCGGGTTAGCACCGGGATTACACGGTGCCAACCAAACAGGACGTCCGTTTACCAATGATTTTGCCGGAGATATGCTCTATTTGGCTCTAAAAAAACACGGTTTAGCCTCAGGCCCCTACCTCAGACGAAAAGATGACGGTTTGACACTCTTAAATATAAGGGTGACCAATTCCGTGCGCTGTGTTCCTCCTCAAAATAAAGTAACAGGAGAAGAAGTCAAAAATTGCGGTTCCTATTTAATTGAGGAAATAAAGGCTATGCCAAACCTGAAAATAATTATGACTCTGGGTTCCGTTGCGCATAATGCGGTACTAGGTGTCTTAGGTTATAAAAAATCTCAGTTTAAATTTGCACATGGAGCACTTCATTATTTACCGGACCATCATTTGATGATGCTCAACACCTATCATACCTCTCGCTATAATGTTAATACAGGCGTTTTAACAGAGCAAATGTTTGACGAAATCATTCAAAAACTGAAAAGTTTGCTTCAATAGCATAAAACAACGCACTTTCTGCTTGACATCTCTTAAAAAAAGTATATGGTTCGTTCTGTTATTTATCTTATTTGCGCTCCTAGCTCAGTTGGATAGAGCAACAGCCTTCTAAGCTGTGGGTCGGGCGTTCGAATCGCCCGGAGCGCGC
>JAFUSU010000015.1 GCA_017467515.1 Alphaproteobacteria bacterium | reverse complement strand
TAGCTTCTTGTCCGAATGGATGTAATTGTGCTTCAGATACTTGTGGTGGAACAACAAAATATTCTGTTTCTTCAGCTAAAAGTGGATATTATCAAAGTGGTAATAGTTGTCCAATGAACTCTTGTGATGGCTATAACAGCAATTCATCATCAATCAGTAATTGTTCGGCTACGGAGTCATGCCAAAAAGGTTCTGATACTGTTTTTAAATGTACAATGTGTCAAAATAATTATGCTCTTGATGAAACAGGTTATTGCGAATCTACAAAATGTGAGATTGGTCGTATTTATTACACCGATAATACGTGTAGCGAAAATCTTAAAAGTAATAAGACTGTTGTTGGTATAGTGGCTAATAATGATGCATCTCTGATTGTAAGACATCAAACAGATCCTTGCGGAAAGGGAGTTCAACCTGATAGAGCATATGATACAGCTGTTAGTATTTGTGAAGAAATTACTATAGATGGAAGGAATTTTCATCTCACATCGAAAGATGAAATGTTAGTACTATATGAAAATGGAAACTTAATTAACACCGGTTTGAATAAGTTAGGAGAAACGTGTGATGGTATTAACAGAGGATTTTATTGGACAACAACTTATGCTTATAATGGTTCTGATAAAATATGTGTTCATGGAACTAGTGGCACTGTTACGTTATGTCCAATCAAAAATCAAAAACAAAGATATAGATGTGTTTATTCTAAATAGCTGAGTATTTTCAGAATTAATTAAAAGAAGATGCGAAAAAAGTCATCTTACAATGGATTTAGATACGTTTACGGGCTACGAGCGAACCTTTCGCTCGGCCTTAAAGTATGGCTAGTATCTTTAGCCTTATAGGCGCATAGAAGAACCCCCAGCTATGAACTTTTACCTCAAAGGGGTATTTCCACTTTCTTGGGTACAGTTCATACTAGGCTGGGGGTATCTTTTTTCGTAAAGCAGTTAAAAATTAGCTATTCTGGCTAAAGCTTCCTCAACTTTTGTTTTATTAGCCAAAGCTTCAGCCTGTCGACGTTTTTCTTCTTCAACAACCTGAGCCGGAGCGCGTTCAACAAAAGAGGCGTTGCTTAATTTACGAGCATATCCTTCGATATTTCTGTTAAGGTTTTCAAGTTCTTTATTTAAGCGGTCCCGTTCGGCAGAAAAATCAACAACGCCTTTTAACGGTAATAATAAGGTTGCTTCTTTGAAAACATTTTGAACCATATCCGGTGTAACGGTATAATCGGCAGATACCGTTTCTATGCTTTCCAGACGCGCCAGAGGGCAAATAATACTCTTTAAACTGTTCAGAGTATTTTGTGATTGAGCGCTTGCTCCTTTAAGCTTAACAACTAACTTAGTTGCGGCAGGAATATTCATTTCTGCGCGTAAAGAACGAATCGAGCTGATTAAATCAATTGCCCAGTCAATTTCCGTTAAGGCGTTCTCATCAATTTGCTCATTTTTAATCCATTGTGCGTGGATTAATTTTGTTTGACGCTCTGCTGTATTATTCCATAATTCTGTTGTAATAAAAGGCATAAACGGATGGAGCATTAAAAGAATCCTATCTAATGTCCAAGCGGCAACAGCTCGTGTTTCTGCTTTTTCTTGCTCGTTATTTCCATAAAAGACAGGTTTGCTTAATTCGATGTACCAGTCGCAAAATGTTCCCCAAACAAACTGATAAACAGCATTTGCCGCATCGGAAAAACGATAAGAATCGAGATTTTCCGTAACTTCTTTATGGGCTTGTTTGGCTTTGGCGATAATCCATTTGTTGATGGCAAGTTTAGCACTTGTTTCATCAAATCCTTGTATTGTTTTGCATTCATTCATTTCACAGAAACGAGCAGCATTCCATAATTTTGTGGCAAAATTACGGTAACCGGCAATACGAGATTCACTCATATTAATATCTCGTCCTTGGGTTTCCATTGCTGCCATAAAGAAACGTAAAGCATCGGCTCCGTATTTTTCAATTGTTTCCATCGGATCAACAGTATTTCCTTTGGATTTAGACATTTTTTGGCCTTTTTCATCGCGGACTAAGCCGTGAATGTAGCATTTCTTAAAAGGAATCTTCTTCATCATATACATACTCATCATCATCATACGAGCAACCCAGAAGAAGATAATGTCGAATCCGGTAACAAGAACGGATGTCGGATAAAATTTATCTAAATATTCGGATTTGTCCGGCCAGCCGAGTGTTGAAAATGCCCATAAACCGGAAGAAAACCAAGTGTCTAAAACGTCTGTTTCTCGGCGCAATTCAACGTGTTTTCCATAAAACTTATCAGCTTCGGCTTGAGCTTCAGCTTCGTTTTCTTCGCAGAAAATATGTTCATCAGGTCCGTACCAAATCGGCATTTGGTGTCCCCACCACAGTTGGCGGGAAATACACCACGGCTGAATGTTGCGCATCCATTCAAAATATGTTTTCTCATACGATTTCGGAACAAATTGCATTTCTCCGTTTTCAACAACACGAATAGCTTCTTTGGCCAATTTAGGAGCGTCAACAAACCATTGATCTGTCATTAAAGGTTCTATAATGACGTTGGATCGGTCACCATAAGGGATAACCATCGGATGATCTTCAATCTTTTCCATAACGCCCAGTTCCGTGAGTTTTTCAATAACTTTTTCTCGGGCATCTAATGTTGTCATTCCGGCATAAGGCGTGTTTTCGTTTAGGGTGGCATCCGGATTTAAAATGTTGACCAGCGGTAAATTATGACGTTTACCGACTTCAAAGTCATTAAAGTCATGAGCCGGCGTAATTTTAACGGCACCGGTTCCTTTTTCAGGATCAGCGTGATCATCGGCGATAATAGGAATAGATTTGTTGATGATCGGAATGATACAATTTTTGCCGATAAGATGCTTTAATTTTTCATTTTTTGCACTAACGGCAACGGCTGTATCTCCGAACATTGTTTCAGGTCTTGTTGTGGCAATATGAATAAACTCGCCTTGCTCTCCTTCAATAGGATATTTGTAGTAATACATTTTGCCGACGGTTTCTTTTTGAACAACCTCTAAATCAGAGATAGCTGTTAAAAATTTAGAATCCCAGTTAACCAGTTTTTTGGCTTTATAAATTAAGCCGTCTTTATACAGATTAACAAAGATTTTGCGAACAGCACGAGATAAACCTTCATCCATCGTAAAACGTTCACGAGACCAGTCGCAAGATGCGCCTAAACGACGCAATTGTTTTGTGATGGTTCCTCCGGATTGTTTTTTCCATTCCCAAACAGTTTCAATAAATTTTTCGCGTCCTAAATCGTGGCGGGAAAGACCTTGTTTAGCTAAGTTACGTTCGACAACCATCTGGGTGGCAATACCGGCATGATCCGTTCCGACTTGCCATAAAACATTTTTACCCTGCATCCGATTATAACGAATCAAAATATCCTGCAATGTATTATCGAGAGCGTGTCCCATATGTAAAACACCCGTGACATTCGGCGGTGGAATAACAATGGCAAAATTGTCCTTATCTGAACGCATATCCGGCTTAAAATCTCCGGATTGTTCCCAGTCAGCATAAATTTTTTCTTCAAAATCTTTCGGGTTATAATTTTTTTCCAGCATTATTCTTTTCCTTAAAATCTTTATCAAATTGGCGCTATTTTATCATAAAAACTTTGTCTGTAAACAGCAAAATGCCCTCAAAAAGAGTTTTTTGGGGGCATAGAACTTTCAGGTCGATTAAACAGAAAACTGTTTTTTATATTTCGACCTTTGCAATCACTCGTTCAATTTCAGCACTAACGGCCTTTTCAACAACTTGCTGCAAGTTGGCATCAATCCATTTTTGGGTGAGCTCAGTAATAATTTTCTTTGCTAAACGTTCAAATTGTTCTTCAGCCAGGGCTTTGATTTGTTTTAGAATCTCTTCTTGAACCAATTCTGGGATATCAAGGCTTTCAATTTTGTCCTCAAGGGCTTTACTGACAACTTCTTCGGTTAACTGTGAATTTAACTTCAGCTGAGCCTGTTCGCGTTGTTTTTCCGCAAATACTTTAGCAAAATTGTTAATTAAGCTTGCTGAGGTGTCTATGGTTTCCTCTCGAACAGCCGAGGGTCTTTCAACCTTAATCGAATTAACAATGTCTTGAACGGAAGAAAAAGAATCTTCGGAATCTGCGATAGGTTCCTCCTTTATTTCAGGAGTTTCTTTGCTTTCTTCCTGTTCTTTCTGAGGTTCCTGTTCCAATATATTATTCAGTTCCGGGATGCCGCTTATATCTAAATTTTCGGCCATATTTAGGGTTTCTTGCAAATCAATACTGTCAGCAGGTTCTGAGGATGTTGCCGCCTCAATGGTCGGTTCTTCTGAATTTGTCGTTTCCGTTTCGGCTCTATCGGTTGTTTCGGGTTGATCCGGAACAATCATTGAATCGTCGAGATTGAAGACATCTGCAACAGTATCTTCTTCAATAGGTTTTTCTGCGGGCGTTTCTTCTGCCGGCGTATCGGTATTGTCGATAGGGGCTCCGTTTTCATCGACCAAAATGTTTTTAATTGATGACAAAATATCTTCAACAGATAAATTTTCTTCGGTATCACTCATAAGCGTTTCCCTTGAAATAAGGTTAATAATTTAGTCAACAGATAAAGACAGCCATTTGCCTTTTGTTTCTTTATAATATTTTTCGGCATCGTAAATGTCAACGGCTAGATTTAAATCATTAGCCGTTAATTTACCCATTGCCGATAATACTTGCATTCCGGAAACAAAATAATCACGGCGTGCCTTAACTTCATTGACTTGTGATGTCAAAAGTTCATTATAAGCGTCAAGGACGTCCAGAATAGTCCGATTGCCGAGCATTTCTTCTTTTTGGACACCATCAAGAGCAATCTTATTTGCTTTGATTTGTTCTTTGATTGATTTAATGCGAGCGTGGTTGGCCGCCATATATTCCCAAGCTTTGGTAATGTCTGAAACAGCCTGACGTTCCGCGTTGAGCAAAAGCTCCTGCGCTTGCCACTTTTGGTATTTACTCTGACGAATTTTGGCGCGGTTTTCGCCGGCATCGTAAAGTGGAACGGTCATATTGACGCCGACAGCATAATAGTCTTGTTTATGGTCTTTAGAAGCAGGAATTTCCGAATCATTACGACCACTGTTTGCACTACCTTCCAAAGAAACTTGGGGCAAAAGAGCTCCGGTGTTGGCGGAAACGGTATAATCTTTAGCGCTTAATGTGTCTTTTGCAGCCAAAACGGCAAAATTATGCTCTTTGGCATAAGCTAAAGCATCATTGAAATTGTTCGGAATATATTTGCTTAAATTTTTTGGTTCAGATAATGTTTTCGGTTCACTCCCGATAACCTGACGATAAATTGCTTTAGATGCTTCCAAATCACCTTCTGCACTAATTGTTGAAGCTTGAGCGGCGGCATATCTGGCTCGGGCTTGAGAAACATCGGTGCGGGTAACATCACCGACATTGAATCTTTCGGTTGTTTCATCTAATTTTCTTTTCAGAAGCTTTTCATTATTGCGTTGCAATTCTACAATAGCGGCGTTTTGAACGACATTAAAATAAGCCGTAGAAGCATCAAGAAAAACGCTTTGTTCAACATTGCTCAAGTTCTTTTGTTCGGCTTTTACCGTTTTGTCGGCCGCTTTTACACTGTTAAGAGTGCTTAATCCGTTGAACAAAGGCTGTGTTACAACGGCAGAAGCATTACTGCTCTTTCCATCATTCTTCTGACCCAAATTATCATGACTGACATCGGTATCAGAGTACGAACCTCTAAGGGCGAGAGTTGGGCGGAAACCTGATTTGGCAATTGCTACATTTTCATCAACAGCACGTAAGTAAGCGCGCTGTGCCTGCAGTGTCGGGTTTGTGTTATAAGCATCGCTCAAAGCTTCAAAAACTGTTTGAGCCTGAGTTTGTGTTGTAAAAAGAGCACTTAACAATAATGCGGGTATAATGACTTTTTTCATTGATGTTCCTCTGTTTTTTTTAGGAAAGTATAATCATATCGATTTTTTTTGCAACCTTATTTTTTTTGTAAAATACACTATATATTAACAATATTTCAAATAATTTCTTTTATATGTTTGAATAAATTCGTATGTTATTATATGTTAAACTTAATCATTATGTAAAACAAAGCAGGGGGAATGATCGTGGCTAAGAAAGAATCCGTTATCGTCAATGAAATCGATAAAGCACGCTTAAAACTGTCAATTGAACATTATATCAAATATTTTATCGGAAAAAGAACGCGCGAAATCACTAAAGATGAAGCATTAATAGCTATTTCTTTGGCTGTTCGTGAATTTGCAATGGATAAAATGTATGAAACCATTGCCCGATATAATGTTGCAGAGACCAAAAGAGTTTATTACCTCTCAATTGAATATTTAATCGGCCGTTCTTTGGAAAACAACCTGCATAATCTTGGTTTGTTTGATATTATGAAATCCATTAAAATTGACGGATTTCCGGATTTTGGTTTAGAAGAAATTTTTGATACGGAATATGATCCGGCGCTCGGTAACGGAGGTTTGGGGCGCTTGGCCGCTTGCTATCTCGATTCAATGGCTTCTTTAGGTATTCCCGGATTTGGTTACGGTATTGACTATCAGTTCGGTTTGTTTAAACAAAAATTTGAAAACGGATATCAGATAGAACAGGCTGATAGTTGGGCCGGAGAAAATTCACCTTGGCAGTTTGCCCGTAATGACAGAACGGTTACCATTCCTATTTACGGAAATGTTGAAACATTTAAGAATGCTGACGGTAAGGATAATTATATATGGATGAATACCAAAACATTATACGGTGTTCCGTATGATTTTCCGATTGTCGGATATGACGGCAAGTCTGTTAACTATCTTCGTTTATTTACGGCAAAAACAGATGATGAACTGGATATTAACATCTTTAACGAAGGTGGCTACATTGATGCCGTGCGTGATAAAATTGAAACAGAAACGGTGTCTAAGGTATTGTATCCGTCTGATGCGGTTCAATCCGGTAAAGAATTACGCTTAAAACAGCAATATTTCTTCGTTTCTTGTGCCGTTCAGGATATTATTCGCCGTTATCTTGAAAAGAGTAATGATTTTAAGGGACTTCCTGATAAAGTTTGTATTCAGTTAAATGATACACACCCCTCTTTAGCCATTCCGGAAATGATGCGCTTGTTAATGGATGTTCACGGACAGGAATGGGAAGAAGCGTGGAGCATTACAACAAAGATTTTTGCCTATACCAATCACACATTGCTTCCGGAAGCTTTGGAAACTTGGCCGTCACGCATTTTGGGCAAAATCTTACCAAGACATTTGCAGATTATTTATGAAATTAACCGTCGTTTTATTGAAGAAGCAAAGCAGAAATTCGGTGAGGATAATGAAATCCTTTCTAAATTATCAATTGTTTCCGGCGAAGGAGATAACCAAATTATTCGTATGGCGAATCTGTCAATTGTCGGATCTTTCTGTGTTAACGGTGTGGCAAAATTGCACTCAGAATTAATTAAGCACTCTTTAGTACCGGAATTTTATGCGTTGTGGCCGTATAAATTCACCAATGTCACAAACGGAATTACGCCGCGCCGCTGGTTGTTGCACGCTAATACACGTTTGGCAAGTCTGATTGATTCTAAGCTGGGATCGGATTGGGTTATCAATTTAGATAAATTGGAAGGACTTGAAAAGTTTGCCAAAGATAAGACTTTTATCAAGAACTTTATGGAAGTTAAGCATCAGAATAAGGTTAATGTTGCGGAAAGAATCTTTAAGGCTTCCGGTGTCATTGTTAATCCGAACAGTATGTTTATTGTTCACGCAAAACGAATTCACGAATATAAACGCCAATTAATGACAATTTTGCACGTTATCGGTGAGTATCTGTCAATTATTAAAGATAATAAGCGTCCTGTGGCTCCGCGCACGTACATATTTGCCGGAAAAGCGGCACCGTCCTATAATTTTGCAAAATTAGTGATTAAGTTGATTAATAATGTGGCGAGTGTGATTAATGCAGATCCTCGTGCCAATGAATTTTTAAAGGTTGTTTTTGTTCCTGACTATAAAGTATCAGTTGCAGAACGTTTAATTCCTGCTGCTGATTTAAGTGTTCAGTCATCAACAGCCGGATTTGAGGCATCAGGAACAGGTAATATGAAATTTGCCCTTAACGGAGCCTTGACGGTTGGAACGCTTGACGGTGCAAATATTGAAATTCGGGAAGCTGTCGGTGATGATAATTTTTATCTGTTTGGCTTAACCGAACAGGAAGTTAAGGATTTACGCTCTCATTATAATCCTCGGGAATATTATGAAAAATCCGAATACATTAAACGTATTTTGAATGCCTTGAATTCTAATATGTTCTGTGAAAGGGATTATGTTCTGTTGTTTAAGGTTATTTACGAAGAATTGATGAATCGAGATTACTTTATGGTTATGGCTGATTTGGAAGCCTTTACGGAAGCTGTTCATCAGGCAGAAAAGGACTTTATCAATAAAGAAAAATGGGCAAAGAAAGCTATTTTGAATGTCGCTCGAATCGGCAATTTTTCAAGTGATAGAGCGGTTATGGAGTATGCATCTAATATTTGGCACGTTTCTGCGGTTTAGTTTGTATAATGAACTGTTAGTGCGTTGTTTTCGAGATGAAATTATCCTCTCGTACTATTATGTACGTGAGGATAATTTCATCCTCAACGCCTGCTATTGGATTCATTATCCAAACTAAACAAAAGCCGCGCTCAAAAAGCATTTGCTGACAGCCCACTTTCTCTCAGTAAACGATTTTCGGCAAATAGACAAATTTTTCTTGTGTTTTAAAATTTTGGCGATATATTTATCCGTACATATTAATTATTCCCCTTATTATTAACAAAACAAAAAAAGCTATGAAAAAGTTTTTATTTTTTGCAGGATGTGCGATAGCACTTGCTGCAGTCGCTTTTAGAAAGCGCCATGAGATTGAGTGTACCTGTGAGAAGTGCAAATCCAAGGTCAAGGCAGCAAAGGATAGGATTCAAGAGCTGCTGAGAGAGCACGAATATGAACCCGCTTTGGGAACGGCAACATCACAGAGAAAGAGTCCCCGAACTGCCAAGAAGAGTAAAGGCAAGGGCAAGGCTGATCCGAAACAGGTATGTGCTCCGGTAGAGAAACCTCTGGGCAACAGCTTTGCGTCTGTCAACATTGGCGGGGCGCTTGGCGTTAAGAAAGATGGCGCCTATGTTGTTCGTCCTAGGAAGTGTTTCCGTCAGGTTCGTCTTGTGCAGGGCGTGCCGGTTCTGAAAGACGAACGAGGTGCCAGCTATATGCTGACGCCGGAGAAACTCTTCCGCATGAAGGAAGTGCAGAGCAAGGATTATTACCTTGTCGGTAAGCGTAACGGGGCTTACCGCGTCTTTATCCCATCATTAGGGCAGACATTTAAGAGCCATGCTTTTGATCTGACACCTGCCGGTCTGGTTATCTCGAGGCTTCGAAACAAGGTGACTATCTGGGATAAGGGTACTCGCCTTGCCAAGGGACACGACTTCAAGAGAACAGCCGTTCTTGGTGATGGCACCATCTATGTCCTGAAGGACGGTGCTTGGTTTAAAACCACGATTGAAAACGGCATCATTACGCCGACTGACCGGATGGCCGCCAAGGAGGTTTCTGTTCTCAAGGCTCGCCGTGGCTGGGAGGAAAATTATCCCGTAATGGTATTGAAGTAAAATTAACCTCTCCGGAAGCTTGCTTCCTGAGAGGTTTTTTTATTTTCGAAAATAGACAAATTTTTTCTTGCAATTTTTTGATATTTGATGTATGACTTTCTTTATCAACCTATCATATATATATTATTGTTTAACCAAATTTAAAAATGAAAAAAGTATTTTTTTTGAGCATTGTGGCAGCGATAGCTGTAGCAATGACATTTAGTTCATGTAGTGAGAAGAAGATCGTAGAGAACACCGAGGAGCCTCTGGCCGGTACCGATTATATATTGGTGACCACGCCGCAGGGTGCCACAGGTATCAAGAAAGGAGATGCCTTTATTATTGAACCTAAGGCTGACTACAAGAGCATTACTGCTGTCGGCGGTTTGTTTCTGGCCAAGACCGCAAGCGGACAGAGCCTGCTCGATCCTGAAACGGGATACAGTAAGATTGATGCGGACACTATTGTTTGGAAGTCATTCTACTTTGAGGGCAAACGTGGCGAGAACTTTATTATTTATATTCCCGCATACAAAGCTCAGTTTGCAGGGCAGGACTACGCTGTAGGAGGATCGTATGCTTTGTCAACCTTTAGCGGCAAGACAACCCTCTACAAAGACGGACAGCCTATTATCGATCCGACGAGCGATTTTGCCAAGATGGTGGTTCTGCCCTCAGGAGAACTATTAGTTCAGAAAGGCAAGTCTTGGTTTACAGCAACAGTTAAAGACAAAGTACTTGTTGCCGGTAAAGCTGTCAGCCCCAAAGAATTGAAAACGTTTAAGTCTAAAAAGGGCTGGAATGACTCTTCTCCTGTTATGATACTGGAGTAAATTTATGCCCCTCCGAAAGCGAGATGCTTTCCGAGGGGTTTTTTTTGTTCCGTAAAAAGAACCGGAAGATATTCATCTTCCGGTCTTGTATAACCTTGTTCAAGCGGCAAAGGCAACCGAATAATTAGTCGTTACGGGACTACTATACGCTCCTCCGCCCGCAAGCCCATACGAGTTATTAAAACAACTGCAGAACAGACTGAGCTGCCTGAGATGCCAAGCTCAAAGAGTTAATAGCTAATTGTTGACGTGTTTGTAATGCCAACATATTAGCAGACTCTTCATTCATATCAGCCAGTGTCAGTTTGTCTGCACCTTCTTCCAATACATTAATCAAATTGTTGGTGAACTCTTCACGAGTCTGAACAATTGAGTAGTTGTTACCAAAAGTAGAAGCAAGTGTACGCAAAGTATTAATGGCATTGGTTGTGTTTGTTATTGCTGCTTCAATATCTGTTTTTGCAGCAGCAGCTTGTTCACCCGTGCCATCCCAGCCGGCAGCTTTCTTAATTTTTAAGCCTGTTGTTCCTGCGTCGTTACCGGATGTCGTATCTTCACCTTCAATTGTTAAAGAACTACCAGCCTTATCACTGAATTTAACGGTCAAATCTTGATCTCTTAACAAGTTAATACCCTTGTATCCGGCATCTTCCGCCGTGGCATCAATTTGGCTTCTGATTTCGTTAAATTGATCCATATATTTTTTTCTGGAAGTTGCATCAGTTGTATCTAAAGCAGATTGAGCAACAGCTTTAGCTTGTTCAACGAAAGAAGTAATTGCTTCAATACCTTCGTTGGCGGCTTTAATTGTTGACACAGCCTGACCCATACTATCTAACAAACCGCTTAAGTCATTAGCGCGGTTATTTAATGATTGAGCGGTATAGTATGAACTCGGGTTATCAATAGCAGAGTTAACTTTTTTACCTGTTGCCAAACGTTCTTGTGTTTGGCTCATTAAATCAGCGGTTCCCTGTAATGATAACAAGTTAGAACGCATACTTGCGGTTAAT
>JAFUSU010000014.1 GCA_017467515.1 Alphaproteobacteria bacterium | reverse complement strand
TTTCTATGGGTGGTGTACCTGTATGATATGGTGAAAAATAAGCTTGTGCCGCATTATTATACAGCATCGCACAAACAAAACAGCACAAAGAATAAAGTACCTTCATAAGGACCTCCTATATAGAATACTGAGCCAAAACCACTTTCCGTATATCACGCGGAAACCCTTGTGTCAAGCTAATTTTGGGGTGTTTTTTTTTTTTTTCAAACAAAAAAAGCTCCTCTTGCGAGAAGCTTTTTTTAACTGACTTTTGCTAAAATTATTCAGCAGAAGAATTTTCTTTTGCTTTTGAAGAAGCGGACAAATCATCAGCAATACGAGCTGAACGACCACGCAAAGCGCGTAAGAAATACATCTTAGCACGACGAACCTTACCGATACGCATAACTTCAATTTTAGCAACATTCGGAGAATACAACGGGAAAACACGTTCAACACCTTCACCGAAAGAAATTTTTCTAACTGTGAAAGATGAATTTAAACCGTCATTTTTACGAGCAATACAAACGCCTTCATAAATTTGAATACGTTCTCTTTCGCCTTCTTTAACCTTTGTGTGAACTTTCAGGGTATCACCGGCTTTAAAACTCGGAATATTTTTACCGGCGTTGAGTTTTTCCATCTGTTCTTTTTCAATATTTTCTATAATGTTCATTATTTTAACCCTTTTTATAAATTTTTTTACTCTATACACCTAATTTTTTTGAGAATCAAGATATTTCTGCAATAAATCAGGGCGTCTTTGTTTTGTTATTTCAAGTGCCTGCTCGTGCCGCCAACGGGCTATATTTTGGTGATGTCCACTCAACAGGATATCAGGAACAGTTCTACCTTCCCATTCTATCGGGCGGGTGTATTGGGGATGTTCCAACAAAATATTTTCAAAGCTTTCATCTGCCGTTGATTCCTCGTTTCCCAGAACACCGGGAAGTAACCGAATAACAGCATCCATCAGAATTAATGCGGCCTGCTCTCCTCCGGTTAAAATATAATCACCAATACTGATTTCCTCAACATTATAGGCTTCAAGCACACGTTCATCGATTCCTTCAAACCGGCCACAAATCACAGATAACTGTTCTTCCTTTGCCAGATTGCGTACCATTTGCTGGGTTAACGGCTTACCGCGCGGCGACATATAAATTAATCGCTCACCTTGATGATTATGAGCTAACGCATTACCCAACACATCCGGACGCATAATCATTCCGGCACCGCCTCCGCAAGGCGTGTCATCAACCGAACCGTGCTTATCAAACGCATAATCTCTGATATTAATTGTTTGTAAAGCCCATTTACCGTTTTCAAGAGCCTTTCCGGTTAAGGAATAGCCTAAAAAACCGGGGAAAATCTCAGGAAATATGGTGTATATCTTAACGTTTAGCATCGCTTGCTCCGTCTTCTTCATCAGGGGCAAATGCTAAACCGACAGATGTAACGGTAATATACCCTTCAGATATTTTAATATCCGGAACATAGGCTTTGGTAAACGGAATCATCTCTAACTTACCATTTGATTTGAGCTTGATTTCTATAATCTCACCCGCACCGAAATTATATAATCCGGCAACCGAACCTATTTCCTGACCTTCAGATAAAACCTTTAAACCGACTAAGTCCGCTTCATAAAATTCATCTTCATCATCAAGTTCCGGAAGAACGCTACGGTCAATATAAAAGCCCGTACCTACTAATGCTTCTGCGGCATTACGGTCATTTATACCCTTTATCTTAACCCTGAGCAATTCTTTACTGTACCCGACAACCTTAAGCTCAAACTTCCGATCAGCGTTTTTATTTTCAACACAGCCGTATTTATCCACATTGGTATCCGGTTCGGTAAAGCTTTTGACTTTTACTTCTCCCTTTATCCCGTGGACACCGACGATTGCGCCGATACAAATCCGTTTATCTTCAGTCATCACTTTTGCTCTGTTATATTATCGTTCTGACACTTTATTATATATAAAATAATTATTCAGCAGATGCTTCTGTTGATTCGGAAGAAGCAGCGGCAGCAGCTTCAGCAGCAGCTTTTGCTTTTTCTTCTTTTTCTTGTTGACGAGCAACTGCTTTAGCTTTCGGTGCAGATTTTTTAGGCTGATCGTGAATAACGGGAGCAGCGCACAAACCTAAACCTGATAACATTTTTTGCAATCTTTCTGTCGGTTGAGCCCCTTTAGCCAACCAAGATTTAACTTTTTCAACATCCAGAACTAATCTTTCTGCGTGATCCTTCGGCAATAAAGGATTGAATGTTCCTAATTTTTCAATAAAGCTACCATCACGAGGAGCTCTTTGATCTGCTGCAACGATTTTGTAAAAAGGACGTTTTTTAGAACCACCGCGAGATAGTCTGATACGTACTGACATTGTGTTTTTCTCCTAAAGTTAGTTATTACTAAAATGGGAATTTGTTTCCCATACCGCCAAGCATACCGCCTAACGGATTTATGTTTTTCATAAAAGGCATACGAGAGCTCATCAATGACGACAAACTGCCCATATTTCCCATTTTTTTCATTAAAGTCGACATTTGCTCATAAGACTTGAGCAATTTGTTAACTTCGTGAACTTCCACGCCGGCTCCGGCCGCAATACGTTTTTTGCGAGAAGCCTTAATGATTTCAGGATGCTTTCTTTCTTGTCTGGTCATTGACAAGATGATTGCCTCCTGTTTCTTCACCAAATTGTCGCCAATACCCGAAGCTTCAATTTGGCTCTTAAATTTTGACAACCCCGGAATCATTCCAACCAATGATCCCATACTGCCCAATTTTTGCAGTTGCCGTAATTGAGCAAGCATATCATCCAAATCAAAGTTGCCTTTCATCATCTTATGCGCCATTTTTTCAGCTTCGGCACGATCTACATTTTCAATCGCTTTTTCAACCAAGCTGACAACATCGCCTTGCCCTAAAATACGTCCGGCAATACGCTCAGGATGAAACTCCTCAAATTCTTCAATTTTTTCACCGACACCCATAAATTTTACGGGAACATCAGCCACCATTTTCATTGACAACGCGGCACCGGCTCGTGAAGAACCGTCTAAACGCGTTAAAACAATACCGGTCAGTCCGACTTTTTCATTGAATTCTTTGGCTACATTGCAAGCTTCCTGACCAATCAGAGCATCGGCGACCAACAGCGTTTCTATCGGGTTCGACAGTTTTTTAACGGCAATAACCTCGTCCATCAAAGATTCATCTATTTGCAGACGACCTGCCGTATCTAAAATCAACACATCAAAGCCGCCTTTTCTGGCCTCAGACAAGGCACGCTTGGTAATAACTTCCGGTTTTTCTCCTTTAACAATCGGTAAACACTCAACCCCAACCTGCGCAGCCAGTTGAGCCAACTGTTCTTGAGCTGCCGGACGATATATATCCAAAGATGCCAGCATTACCTTTTTATGTTTCTTGATTTTATTGGCAATTTTGGCAGACGTTGTCGTTTTTCCCGATCCTTGCAAACCGACCATTAAAATTACAGCCGGAGGAACTGTCTGGAAATTGAGCTCTGATCCTTGCTCCGAACCTAATAATTTAACAAGTTCATCGTGGACAAGTTTAACCACCATTTGCCCCGGCTGAACAGATTTAACAACCTTTTCTCCCAGAGCTTGCTCTTTGACTTGAGCAATAAAAGTTTTAACAACAGGTAAAGAAACATCTGCTTCCAATAAAGCTATGCGAATCTCTCGCATTGCCTCGTCAATGTCTTTTTCCGTTAACACGCCGCGCGAAGTTAATTTAGAAAACGCAGCACCTAACTTATCTGTCAAACTTTCAAACATACAGTTTTTATATCCTATTGCACGCCAGTGAACGAACCCTCGTCGACTGGCGGCACACCGTAGTGTGTAATTAAAATTAATCCATTTCAATATGAATTTGTGTGTGTTATAGCGGAGAAAATATAGAGAGTCAAGCATTTTCAGATGAAAATAAAAAATTCTTGCTTTTTGACTCTTTTTCTTTTATAAAAAGTCTGCTTCTGTAAGACTAAGATATTATTGTTTCACAAAAAATTGAAAGAAATGACAAAGAAAAGCATTCCTGAAATTCCGATGACAGAGGTAAAGCCTTTGCCGGAGAATTGTGCGCATAATTGGGTAAAAACCGAGATTCGCGGTCGTAACGCCCTGATATGCAAAAACTGCGGTAAGATCATTGATGCTCAAGACTAACGCTCTTTTTAATCCCTGCCCGTTCATAAACCGGCGGGGATTTTTTTATTTTCATATTGAAAAATCTTGAGATATATATTTTTATGGTGTATATGTTTCTGAAATATATTTTAATTTGGAGATAATGATGACAAAGATTGCAGTTGCCTGTGTACAAGAAAATATCGGACGTGAGATTTTGAGTTTTTTAGATGAAAACGGCTACAAAGCCGCTGATATCATTGCCTTAGAGCCTAAAGCACCTCTGGGAACACAAGTTTCTTACAGTGAAGATGAAGATTTAGATGTTTTTAATCTCGATGATTTTGATTTTTCGGGGGTTGATGTTGCCGTTTTTGCAACAACCGAAGCTGTTTCTAAGCATTATATACCGAAAGCAATCTCTAAAAAAATTAAAGTTATTGACTGCTCTTCCGCATATTTTTCAGATGAAGATGTCCCTCTTATCATTGCCGGCTACAATAATGATAAAATTATGGCTGCAGGAAAAGGGTTGGTTGCCATTCCATCTGCCGCAGTTACTCAAATGCTGACACCTTTGCTTAAAATTCAAAGTCAGTATGATATTAAGAGGATTGTTGTTTCGACATATACCTCTGCTTCCGTTTACGGTAAAGAAGCTATGGACGAGCTATTTTCTCAAACACGCCGTATTTATATGAATGCGCCGATTGTTGATGATCAAAAAGTTTTTCACAAACAAATTGCTTTTAATGTAATTCCTCAGATTGGTGATTTTATCGGTGAAGAAACACAAGCTGAATGGGCTATGAACGCCGAAACAAAAAAAGTATTCAATCAAAACATTAAGGTTCACGCTAACAGCGCCATTATTCCTGCTTTTATCGGTGCCGCTCAATATGTTAATGTCGAATGTAATAATGATGTCGATGTTGATGAAATTAGAAAATTAATGGCTCAAACTGACGGTGTTGTTGTGTTTGATAAAAATACCGACGGCGGTTATGTCTGTCTGACAGATATTCAAGGTGAGGACAATGTATATGTCAGTCGCTTACGTCAGGATACCTCCGTTAATAACGGTTTCAGTTTCTGGTGCGTTGCTGATAATTTACGTGCTTGCTCAGCTAAAAACGCTTTTGAAATTCTTAAACTTATTCTTTCAATTAAACAGCATTAAAGGTTAAATATATGAGCAACTTTATTAAGACTCTCTTTTTTATTTTATCTTTTTTAATGATTTCTCCCGTTCAGGCTCAGAATGTTGAAGTTGATGCCGTTACCAGAGTGGTAGAAAGCATTAAATCTGAGGAAACTTTGAATTACAGCGATGTTTCCCAGCAAATTTCCATGCTTGAAGAGAGTCTTAAAAGCGGTCAACAAAATAGGGATATGCTTTCCAATAGTGTTAAGGTATTAAGTGAATTCCGCACAAAACTTGCTCAATCCCGCAAACAAACAGAAAAAGAATTACAATTTGTACAAAAACGTATTGAGGCTTTAGGCGAAGCGGCCGATGATGAAGTCGAAAAGATTACCCTGAAACGTAAAGAATTTGCCGATGAAGCTTCTGCTCTCAAAGCCGTTATTGCCGAATCTGATGTTATGATTGCCAAAATTGATGAACTTGACAATCTGATTTTAAGCGTTCGAAATAAGCAACTTATCGGAAATTTATTGACGCAACAACGTCCGATTATTGTTCCCCAAAATTTCCTTCACGCGACTTCATTATTAGTGAAATTTTCCTTGGATATTATCAAATCGCCGATTAATTGGTACAGCAGTCTTGATGAAGCACAGCGCAGCAATATGCATTTGAGATTCCTTCCAGGAACACTGATCTTTGTTTTATTATTATGGCTGGCGATTTATCTTCGTTTATTTATTGCACATCATTTCGGATATAAAAAAGATATTTTAAAACCGCGATTCGGCAAAAAAGTTTTTGCTGCCATCTTAGTGGCTATTTCTTATGGTGTCATTCCCGCAATTTTGATTGCCGGCTTTATGGTATGGCTTTTCAGCACCAAAATTGTAGATGGTACTTTCTTTGGCATTGTATTAAACTCTTTCCTTTTCTACTTATTAATCATCTTCTTAACAAAAGCCTTTACCCGTGTCATTTTTGCGCCGTACAATTCTCGATGGAGACTGGTTAATATTGAAACACCGTTAGCAAAAAAAATTACACAAACCCTATATATTGCAATTGTTTCTATCGGTACCTGTGCCTTTTTGGAGAGCGTTGCAATTTCTGCCAATTATTCAATTGACCTTATCTCATTCATAAGCATTTTTGACAGTGCGGTTAAAGGAATATTCATTATTTTACTGACGAAAGAAATTCTTTTAGACGCAGTTAGCTCAACTGATGATAGTGATGAAGACGATAGTGAGGAAATGCCTCAGTCTGATACTCTCAGTCGTTCCGTAAAAATAAGTTTTCTTACAATGCTTGCCGTTACTGTTGTTTTTGTTATTTCATTATTCGGCTATGCTCGACTGAGTGCCTTTATCTTCAACCGCTTTATTCTTTCCGTTTTAATTTGCGGAGCACTCATTTTATTGAGAAAACTAATTTCAGAATTCTTACATCATATGTTGTTCTTTAAATTCTGGTTCAGAACCTTCAGATTGCGCCGCAAGGTCAGAATATCCATCAACTTCTGGATTAATATGGTTCTTGATCCGATATTTGTTTTACTTGGTATCTTTATTATCTTGAGTTTATGGGGTGTTTCAACCGATTTACTGTTACAGAGCCTGAAAAAACTTTTTACCGGTTTTAAAATCGGTGGCATCAATATTTCCTTGATTGCCATTGCCTTAGGCATTATTGCATTCTTTACCTCTCTTGCCTTTTTTAAAATGCTGAGAACTAAATTTTTTATTCAGGTTCTCAACAAAATGAATATCGATGATGGCGTTCGCCACTCTTTATCTGCAGGTTTAGGCTTTGTCAGTTTTGTGCTGGCCGCAATTATCGGCATTATCATTATGGGTGGTGATTTAACAAATCTTGCCATTATCGCCAGTGCTTTATCCGTTGGTATCGGTTTTGGTTTACAAAATATTATCAATAACTTTGTTTCCGGCATTATTATCTTATTTGAACGTCCTTTTAAGGTTGGCGATTGGGTTAGTTTTAACGGTGAAGAAGGAACAATCAAGCAAATAAATATTCGCTCAACAGAAATAGAAACGTTTAAAAAAACAAGCATTATTATCCCAAATGCCAGTTTAATATCAAGCGCCGTTACAAATATGACACACGAAAATACATGGTCCCGTCAATCTGTCTGTGTCGGGGTTGCTTATGGTACTGATGTGGAGAAAGTTAAACAAATTTTATTAGAGATTGCTTCTAAACATAAAAATGTTCTAAAAACTCCGGCCCCTTATGTTTTATTTAAAGATTTCGGCGCCAGCAGTCTTGATTTTGAATTACGTTGCTATACCAATAATCTGTGGAACGGATGGTCAATTCCAAGCGAATTGCGATATGAAATTTACAGACGCTTTAATGAAGAAGGTATTGAAATTCCTTTTCAACAAGTTGTGGTGCATCAGGCACAGGATTAAAAGCTTTATTTCTAAAATTTATTCGCTTTCTTTGCTTGTTTTTGCTTGCAAGTTATTGAGAATATGCTATATCCGGGTTTAAACAATACTATTTTATTAATTATTTTAATGTGTATTTATGAATAAAAAAGAATTATTATGGGCAATCGTTGCGATAGTTGCGCTTGCCGTTGGGGGTAACACATTTGAATTGGGCGCGTACAAACATGTATGGCACATTATGTCCGTTCCCACTTATATGATCACCTCAGTATCATTCATTGTGGCAAATATTGCTATTTCAATGTTATGGGGGCGGAAGCGCTTATTCCTCTGGAAAAAAGGACAACTTTCTCGTTCAACTCTCATCATTTTGCAAGGCGCTGTTCTGTGTCTGCTTCTGTTGGCTGTTGATCATTATGCGCCAATGTGCCGAATGATGGCAAAAGGAATGTTGTATTCTTCCCTTGGTATGGTTGTTTTCGGCTGTGTCTGCAAGATTGCAACATTCACAAAATTCGTATCGGTTTATTCTATGCACCGATAATGACTGGTTGAATTAAAAGAGCATATCTGTTTATGCTCTTTTTTTTTGCAATTTACATAAAAAAAGATTGCAAAAATTTTCTGTCTTGATATATATAGTTGCAATGCCGCTTTAGCTCAGTTGGTAGAGCAACGCATTCGTAATGCGTGGGTCGGGTGTTCAAGTCACCCAAGCGGCACCATCCTCCTTGTTATTATAAAAACTCCGAGATATACAACTCGGAGTTTTTGCGTTGCTAGCTCTGGCTCCTATGCATAAGTTCCTTATGCTACTCGCTGCGGTCTCTCGTTTTCTAAGTTCGTTTCGTTGCGCTGTCGCTTCTCTCTCACTAAGAAAACTTCGCCTGTCGTTAAAAATTAGTCCTCAGGACTAATTTTTTGTCTCCAGCGCATTCGTAATGCGTGGGTCGGGTGTTCAAGTCACCCAAGCGGCACCATCCTCCTTGTTATTATATAAAAACTCCGAGATACATAACTCGGAGTTTTTAGTTATCTGCTTTTTAATAAAAATTAGCTTAAAATATATCCTATTTCCATATTGCCAAAAACAATAGTAACCCAAGTCCCAAAGGCGCAAATAAACGTAATGTAATCAGAAAATAACGCGTGAAGCCGGTTGAAACAACAGCACTATGACGAATATTATGGATAATCGGTTTCATTGCCTTGTATCCGACAAATAAAGCTGTTGTCAAAGAAACAATTGCAGCCATATATGTTGAGGATAGCCAATCAAACAATGTAAATATATCTCTGCCTAAAATTTTTATATTCCACACTCCGCTGAAGGAGGCCGTTACGGCGGTTACCCCAATTCCTGATAACATCATCACAGCCATCGTTGCCGAAAATCTTTTTAATTTCAATTTATCCATAAATAAATTTGTCAGTGCTTCAAAAACTGAAATTGTTGACGTTACTGTCGCCAGCAATAATAATAAGTAAAAACAAATTGCCCAAAACCATCCGCCGGTCAATTGTTTAAAGACAACAGGTAAACTGATAAATGTCAAGCCCGGCCCAGAATCTGCAGGCAAACCGGCAGCAAATATGGCCGGAATAATAATAACCGCACTGAGTAATGCCGCTAAAGTATCAAAAACTTCTATGCGTCGTACGGCCGTAAATAAATTTTCCTTTGCTGAAAAATAAGAGCCGTACACCAATAAAACGCCAAATCCTAAAGATAATGAGATAAAGGCTTGTCCCAATGCCGCAGTCAATGTATCAAATAATAATCGCCATTCGAATCCGTTACCCGTAAACCCTAAATATTTCAAATCCAAATGCAATAAAAAATCTACACCTTTAGCCGCGCCCTCTAAAGTAACCGCCCTGATACTCAACACAATAAACATCACACACAGAACCGGCATCAAGTATAATCCTGTTTTCTCTATTCCCTGTTTAACACCGGCTAAAACAATAATTGCCGTTACAAATAAAAAAATAAGTCCGCAACTGTATTGAATGGAAAAATTTTTGGTTAAAAACTCAAATTCCGCTGCCAAATTGTCTTGAGAAATTAACATTAATTTTCCGCTAATCGCCTCAAAAAAATAATATAACACCCAACCGGCAACCAAAAAGTAAAATGAAATTATCATTGTAATACCGAGAAAAGCCGTCCAACCACCCAATAAAGTCCATAGCCAAGTATGTTTCATACCCTGTTTTTTACCGACGACACTATAGGCATCAACAAAATTACTTTTAGAAGTGCGCCCGAGTGCAATTTCTGAAACCATCAACGGATTACAGATAACCAGTAATACAATTAAATACACCAAAATAAAGCTTAATCCGCCATATTGCCCCGTAAGATAAGGGAATCTCCAGATATTCCCCAAGCCGACGGCAGAGCCGGCAGCTGCCAGAATAAAGCCCCAACGTCCGAAGTTTTCTCTTTTCATTATTTATCCTTATTTTTTCTTTTGTTCTTTATATAATTTGCTTAATCCATCCGGCATTTTTGTTTGAGAACCTTTGCTTAAAGGATCATAAGAAGACAATAAAGCCGACAAATTTGCAACATCATCCATTGCGGTGTTAGCCGCTTTAATAAATTGTTTCTTTTTTGTATCGTCCTGCGTGCTGTATTCCAACAAAGCCAAAACAGCCTGATTGGTTTTTGATGCGCCGTAAATTAGTGTTGCCAAATCCGCAAAATTTTTCTTACTTTTTGCAATATTTGACGATAAACTACGTGACATACCGTAAATATAACCGATGTTTATCTCGTCAATCTGGGGGGCTTTAGCCTGATGCGGATAATTTTGCATTCTGAATAACTCAGCTAAGCCTGATAACTTTTGTTTTCTTCTTATTTGAGTATATAAAAAGACAATGATGCAAACAACAATCAACCACACAATCCACATTTTTTTCCCTTTCCGTTAATTGATTGATTTTATATAAAACATAAAACTCATACTCTGTCAAAATATTTCCGATATCCTTACAAAAATATTTTATGTTGTGTAACCAAATCTTAACTTTAGTATGGTGCAATATTTCTCGTAAACCACACAATTCGGGTGTTATAAAATGAGCTTTTTTCTAAATTTACCGACTAAATGCAAAAATTTAATGTGGCAAATTGCCATTGTTTTTGTCTGTTTATATTTTGGATTTTACACAGTTAACGGAGATCGTGGATTGCTCCATTATATGCACCTGTCTCGTGAAATTGATTATGCAAAACAAATTGCCGCCAAATATCATACAGAGAAGGTAAAACTGGAAAATAAAGTACATCTTTTGTCTTCCGAATCTCTTGATCTAGACTTACTTGATGAACAGGCAAAAACAGTTCTAAATCTTGTGCGAGATGACGAATTTATCATCATAGACGAATAATTATCTTGCTTTTTCAATAAATTATCTTTATCTTCCCCATAGCAAAAAAAAGACTATATTTTTTTTTAATTTTAAGATATGGTTATGGTAAATTTTTTATTAACAGATGGGTGTCTTGCTATTGGCATTCGGTAGTGGTATGAAGAAAAAATCTATACAGACTAAAATTACAAAACATCCTCATTATATTGAGAAAAAGCCTTTCTTTTCACCGAAAGAAATTATTTTTCGTTCTAACGGTCGGGCTCGTGTTTTGTATATTTCTCCCAAAATGCAAATTTTGCTGCTGACCTTTTTTTGCCTATTTGCTGTATGGAGTTTTTATTCCTATCATTTTTATGCACGTTCCGGATCTATTATTCATCGTAAAGATCTCGAGTTGGTTATGGCCAAAGATGCTTATGTTGATCTGATTTCTGACTTTATGGCGCTCCACCAGAATGTAGATAAAATTCTCTCTCATAAGGAGAACTCTAAGGAAATTGAGGATTATAAAAAGAAAGCGACTGTTTTTGAAGATAAGGTTAAGCAAATTACCGATGCTCCGGGATTAGTCAGTGAAAAAGCATTAGATAAGAAGAAAGAGATCAGTGAAGTACTGTTACAACGTGACGTTGTTGTTTCCGAGCGAGATGAGTTAAAAAAACAAATTAATATGATGGAAGATACTCTTCAGGAAATTAAAAATGCTCAACTTGATGTTTTTGAGCGTTTACGCGTTTTATCTTCCAAAGAAGTGGACAAATTACGCTCTACCTTTAATGAAATCAATGTCCCCTTAAAAAAACACGGGCTTTATTTTAACCCTTTGGCTAACAAAAAAGAAAGTAAAGGCGGGTTATATATTCCTGCAAAATCAGCTCTTGACGATAAAAGAATTGATGATAAAATCATTGCGATTTACAAGAACGTTGATGATTATGAGTATTACAAAAAAATAATGAAGGGTTTACCTTTGGGTAAGCCTGTTTGGAGTTATTGGGTAACCTCGCAATACGGAACCAGAAGTGATCCGTTCAAAAAGAGTAAAGCCACACATAAGGGCGTTGATTTGGCCAGTCGCACAGGCAATAAAATTCAAGTCAAAGCGCCCGGAAAAGTTGTTCGGGCTACCTTTGTGAACGGATACGGCAATATGGTTGAAGTTGATCACGGTAACGGTTTCTTGACTAAATACGCTCATATGAACAAAATTTACGTTAAGAAAGGACAAACCGTAAAATTAAATGAGGTTATTGGTGAGGTTGGCTCTACCGGACGTTCAACAGGACCACACCTTCATTATGAAGTTGTTTATCACGGCGTCAGCGTTAATCCGATGCCTTTTATTAAGGCAAAGGCGTCTTAAAGGGAGAAAATAATGAAAAATTTAAAACGTTTAATTTATTTGAAAATAGCTCGTCGCTTAAGTAAAAACGACAGTAATATGCCGGTTCCGACAATTATCGGTTCTAATACAAAAATAAAAGGAGATATTATTTGTGACGGCATTTTACAAATTGACGGACAAGTACAAGGCGATATTTCCTGCTCTGAATTGGTTATCGGGTTGAAAGGCTTAGTATCCGGTTGTGTAACGGTTCAAAATCTCCAATTATATGGCACGCTGAAAGGAAAAGCTATTGTTGATAATTTATTTATTTCAAAATCAGCAAAATTAATCGGCGATGCTAAACATAATTCGATAGCCATTGAACCGGGAGCTTATATTGACGGACATTGTATGCGTGCCGGTTCTCCTATTCCTGCAGAACAGGGTAAACCGGATTTAATGTTAGTTGACAAAACGCGCTCTAAAGCAAAAGTCGGATAACGCCCCATGCAAAAAAAAATTCGCCGTGCGGATTTTATTTCGCATGGACTGGTTGCGCAAAATCGCCGCGCCAATTTTGATTATGAAATAGAAGATAAGTATATAGCCGGTTTGCAGTTAACTGGAACAGAGGTTAAATCCCTCAGAATGGGACATGCGAATATTACCGATGCTTATGGAATCGAAAAAAACGGCGAATTATTCATATCCAATATGTTTATTGCCGAATATGCCAATAAAGGCTACCAGTCACATCCGGAAAAGAGAGATAGAAAACTCCTTCTTAACCACAAAGAAATCGTCAAAATTATAGGCGATCTTTCGAAAAAAGGAGCAACTCTGGTTGCTATTCGTCTCTTTTTTAATGACAAAGGTTTGGCCAAATTAGAAATCGGACTGGGACGGGGCAAGAAACTTTATGATAAAAGAGAAACAATCAAGGAACGTGATTGGAACAGAGAAAAACAAAGACTCTTGCGCTAAAAAATAAAGAAGCAATTATGCTTCTTTATTTTTGTTCTTTCATTTCATCAGGATTAACTATTCCACCGGAAATAATAAATTTAATTGCATCTTCAACACTTATATCCATTTCAATCACTTCAGATTTCGGAACAAAAATTAAAAAACCTGATGTCGGGTTTGGCGTTGTCGGAATAAAAACATTAACCATCGGCTCCGGTAACTTTTCTTGCATTTCTCCGGTTGTATCCATACTGACAAGTCCCAATATCCACAAACCTTTTCTCGGATATTCCAACATAACAACTTTATTAAATGCCCTGTTTTTATTGGATAAAAATGTCGAAAAGACTTGTTTGAATAAAGAATAAACACTTGAGATAAACGGTAACTTATAAACGATCCATTCCCCCAAACGTAAAAAGAATTTTCCTAAGAATCCGGTTGCAAACATGCCTATTAAAATAAGCAAAACGATCAAAATAATAATACCCAACCCCGGGACTGTGACAGGCAAGTAATTATCAGGTCTGAATTCCGGAGGTAAAACACGATTAACTAACTTATCCAACCAAAAAATAAGTTTGTATGCTAAATAAAAAGTCATAGAAACAGGAGCTGTGACCAAAATACCTGTAAATAAATAAGCTTTTATTTTCGAACCTAATTTCATAAAAACGGCTTTTTCCTTGTTCAAACGAATCTGTTTTATATTTTTAGCCCTTTTAGTTATTTGCTTTTTTGATTTTTTCATTGTGTTACCCTTTTTGCATCTTCAATAATAAATTGGACCGAGTTTCTTCCTAACCAATTATCCGTGCGTAATGTTCCTAAAACATCAAAAACATCATTATGTCTCATCAGCATTGCTTGACCTAAGTCATTATCAGCCGCTCTGAATGCCATCGCTTTTAAGCTTCCACCATTATCTGAGCTTAAGAAACACCGAACATGTCCACTTCCGACAATTGTCGATTTTTTAAATCTCACATTTTTGATAACTAATTTAGGTTCCTGATTTCCAGCGCCGTATGGCTCAAGCATTTTCAGACTTTCCGCCAGATCCGATGTTGCACCTCGTAAATCAATAATTGCCTCATATTCTATAATGGGAACAATAGTCTCATTACCTATTTGTTTTTGAACATATTCACCCACAAAATGACGAAAATCTTCAACTTTATCTTCTTCCAAAGAGTATCCTGCCGCCATTGTGTGTCCGCCACCTTTTGTTATAATTCCCTTTTCTTTTGCAGCAATAATCAGGCTGCCAAGATCAACTTGGGGAATGGAACGGGCAGAGCCTTTTACTTCATCGTCTTCAACAGACATAACAAATGCCGGAAGATTATAGCGTTCTTTCAGTTTTCCCGCAACAATACCTATAACACCCTGATGCCAATTTTTACCGGCTACAAAAGCTATCGGATAGTCTGATGTTTTTCCTTCCAACTGTGTTATGGCTTCTATTAAAACATAATTTTCTATATCTTTGCGTTGATTATTAAACTCATTAAGTTGAGCGGCGATTGTTTCCGCTTCTTTCTCATTATGACAGCAAAGCAATTTATTTCCTAATGACGGATCGCCGACTCTGCCTCCCGCATTAATTCGGGGACCGAGAATATAGCCTAAATGATATGCTGTCGGGGCTTCCGTTAATCCGGCTTTATCAATTAAGGCTTTTAAGCCTACATTTTGTCTTTGAGCCATTATTTTCAGCCCTTGCCGGACGAAGGCACGATTTAAGCCTATAAGCGGAACAACATCACATATTGTTCCTAAAGCTACCAAATCCAACCATTGTAAGAGCTGAGGCTCAGGATGATTTTGATAGAATCCGCTTTTTCTCAATTCCCTATTTACGGCAACCACTACCAAAAAGACAACGCCAACTGCTGCCATATATTTCAAATACGGATATGTATTATCTTCATCCAAGCGCTTAGGGTTAACCACGGCATCGACAGCCGGTAATTTTACTTCAGCCTCGTGGTGGTCTAAAACAATAACACAAAACCCATGCTCTTTTGCATATTTAAGAACATCAAAAGCCGCCGTTCCGCAGTCTGTTGTAACAACAAAATTTATCCCCTGTTTTTTAAAATCATCAAAAGCTTGTATGCTTGGTCCGTACCCTTCTTCTCGATCCGGAATATGAACTTCGGGGCTGATACCGACACTTTCAAGAAATAATCTTAAAACAGAAGATGAGGTTGCCCCATCAACGTCATAATCGCCAATAATTCCTATTTTTTGTTTATTGATAATAGCTTGTGCTATCAAAGAAGAAGCTTTATCAACATCTTTCATCACAGAAGGATTTGGCATTAATGTTTGAATTTTCGGCTCTAAAAATGCAGGAACATCTTCCGCTGTTATTCCCTTTGAGGTGATTATATCGGCTAACAGAACAGGAATATTCCATTTCTGGGCAATCATCTGCGCTTGACGTTCATCATAAGGAACTGCTTTCCAGAAACAACCGCTTAATGATTTTTCAGGATCCGCTAAAACCACTTTTCACCCTTTCCGGACTTAGTAGCTGATATAAATCTCAGCACGCCGATTTAAACGCTCTCCCTCAGGCATCACCTCTTGATATACAGGGCGACTATCCGATAAACCTTCCGTTATAATCCGAGATTTCGGCATACCGTATTGAGCAAGTATCTTGGCTACATTTTCAGCTCTGGCAACAGATACTTTCAAATTAGCCATTTTATGGGTGACAATGTCTGTATTTTTTGTACGACTCGAAGAAAATCCCTGTACAACAATTTTACCGTTATGCGCTTTAGCTTCTTTAACTATATTACGCAATTTTGCATAATATTTACGATCTACCGCAGCTCCCCCGTTACTAAAATAAACACTTTCAGCTAAATAGAAAACACTCGGTTCTTCAGACGGTTTGTTTTTAACGATTTTACGCTCTTTTTTTACAGGTAAAATTGTTTTTGTTTCTACATCCGGTTTGATAATTTTGGCTGTTCCATCCGTAGAATCCATCTCCGTTAAGTCCATATCGGTAATCACTGACGGTGTCGTTTTATCCGGCACTGTGAATTTAACCTCATTTTCAGGAATATCCTGAATTTCCGGATTAGGTTTTGTTAAATCTTTTTTCTCGTCAACTGCCTTTTTTTCTTCTTTTGTTGTTTTTTCAACCGAAGGCCCTGCTGCTAAAGAAATGACTTCGGGTTTTTCTTTAGTTTTTTCAGTTTTTACTTCTTTTTTTACCTTTTTCTCAGACTTTTTTACGGTTTGTTCTGCTTTCTTTGTTTTAGTCTGTTTTTTAGAAGATACAGGAAGGATAGATTTTGGTCCTGAAGAGACAGAAACATCATAAGAAACGTTCTGATTATCTGAGACAAGCTCTCCTTCGCCTTCTATTTCAGGAAATGCGGCATAATGCTTACAACCGACTGTTATAAAAGACACCAATGTTAATAATGCTACTGTGTTTTTAATATTTCCGGACATTTTTCCATCCCTTAAAAAATAATTTTTAACTTTTATATAAATATCTTAATAAAGATCATAAAACAAGCATAAAATAAATTTTTAAGACGAAAAAATACGATTTTTCATTGTGTTTAGCCTAAAATTATTTTATAGTATGCTTGTTTTTGATGTAGCAAAGAGGACACAAATGGTTACTCCTGTAGCAAATTCGTCTTTAGATGTTGCCTATTGGTTTTTCAATCGTGCAGAACAAGATAATCTTTATCTTGAAACGGATAAAGTTCATCATTTACTTTTTTGGGCACAGAGTCGATACGCTCAAAGTCCTTATTATAAAATGCTAATGCCGTGCTTGTTTCTTTGTGATGACAATGGTTTTTTTGAACCAAATCTTAAACGCATTTTTGAGCAAGGACGACCTTTTATGCCTCCTGTCCAATTTGAAGCATCTCTTTCAAAATTTTTAGAGCAGATATGGAATGAGTTTAGAACAAAATCGTTATCCCAGTGCAAAAAGCTGATGACGCAACACCCTCTGTATAATGAATTTTATCAACAAGGCTCAACAACTCTTATTCCGTGGGAAGCTTTAACTCGTCAGATTAATCACACTCCAACAAATTCTTTTACACCTTTCAGTAAAAAAATTTTAGTTTCACAAAACGGACCCGTCGTTGTATCACCGTGGGCACCGCGAAAAGTCAATAAAGAAGGATAACTTATGCTGCGTTTTTTCAGAGTCTGCTGTCTTGTTTTGTTGCTTAATTGCTGCAACAAACCTCAACTTTCTCCTCTTATTATCGAAACGGAACAAGGACCGGTTACCTACCAAATAGAATTTGCATCGACTGAGGAACAGCTCCGAACCGGTCTGATGAATAGACAGCTTTTAGCTGCTGACAGCGGAATGCTTTTTGATCTTTCAGGACACGCCGATCAGCCTACTGCTATGTGGATGAAAAACACACTGATCCCTCTTGATATGTTATTTCTGACAAAAGAGGGAATTATCTTTTGGATTCAAGAAAACGCTCAGCCTCACTCCGAAGAATTAATTATTCCGCCGTTTCCTGCGGCAGCCGTTGTTGAGCTTAACGGTGGCGAAGTTTTGAAAAATAAAATTAAAGTCGGGCAAATAGTCAAACATTCTCTGTTTCCTCCACTCAAGCAAAAGCAAATACCCACTTTCACAGAATAATCTACAACAAAGATGATCTTGGTTTCTGTAGGGTATTTTATCTAAATAACTGTTGAATTTCTGTTTGATTTATAATAAAGTCAGACAGTAGCGAATTGTTTGTTATTAACAGGTGTGAAAAGCAATGATTAAAATGATTAAACCCGTAGTTAATGCTTCTAAAATTATGGATAAATATAATACCGTGATTTTAGGATTAAGAGGTGTTATTACTGATGGAAATGGAATTAAACAAGATGTTGTTAATACCTTGATAAATTTTAAGAAGCAAAACATTCATACCGTTATTGTTTCAAATACGGCACAACGTGTTGAATCTGTGATTCGTTATCTTCATACCAATCAAGTTCCTCTGGCGACTTTAGATGCGATTATTACAGCCGGAGAGTTAGCTCATTACCAGCTTAAATCAAAATTAAACGACTTTGCAAATATAGGCACAAAATATTATCGAATTGGGGCTTCGTCCTATCACGGCGTTTTTAATTCCTTAACAGATTATCAGCAGGTTGAAACTTTAGCGCAAGCAGAATTCCTTTACACCGAAGGTGTTGAAGATAAGACAGATACGATTGAGAAATATATTCCTATTTTAGAACACGCTGCCAGCCTCAATATTCCAATGGTATGCATCGGCAATGACACATCAACCTATTTAGATGGTGAAATTTGTCTCGGGGCCGGTGCTATCGCAGAACAATATGCCGTTTTAGGCGGCAGAATCATCACAAACGGTAAGCCGGATGTTAAAGTTATGGCTTATGCCATTGATGGACTTTCCAACGTTAAAAAAGATAAAGTTCTTGTTATCGGTGACAGTCTTCCGACAGACATCAAAGGGGCTCGCCTTTTAGGTGTTGACAGTATGTTAATTTCTAAAGGTATTCACGTTAATTTCCTTGGCGAAGGATATATTCCTGATGTTGCAAAGACGAGAGAACTCTCTGCTAATTTTGATGCCAATCCGGATTATGTCATTTCTAATTTACGGTGGTAAAATGAGAAAAAAAAAAGAACCGTTTTGGAAAAAGATAAAAAATTTTGAGTTTCAAAAGTGGCATATCGCGGTTGTTGTTATTATTGCCCTTCTTATTCGTTTTTGGGGAGAAGACACCATTACAATGCTCCAAAAAAAAGTTCCCGTTGTCACGGATACTGAATTTTCTAGCACAGAACTCAATAACTATATAACAACAAAACAACAATATATCGCTGATCATATTGCTATTGATCCGGTATTGAGTGAAAGTTCCTATTTAGAAGAAAAACTCGATAGAAATATTCACGAATGGTTTTTAGTCAGGCAATGGCGACCTAAACGTTTTTTTTATGTTGAAAAGCGTATTAAATTTATACTGACCTGTTTGCACCATCAGCAACAAAATCTTAATGAGGCTGATCGACTGGAAATGCAGGCAAATGCTTTATTGAAAAAAAGTTTTGGTGAAAATGTTTTAGAAAATAAAAGCCAAGAAGCTGCCGATTTAAATAAAAAGGCTAACGATTTGAGATTTTATCTGGAAAAAGAAATTCGAGAAGCAGGAATTTCCACCAATGAAGAACAAGCCGTCAGAGATTACCAAGATACTTTAGAAGTTTTAACCGAAAGATAAAAAATGAGCAAAAAAATCAGTGATTTTATTTTTCAAAAAAACATTATAGATGTGAATCATTCATTCAGTTCCAAAGATGATATTGATGCATTTTTTGCGTTGCTTCCACCTCAAGTCATATCTAAATGGCCTTTAGATATGAAACAGAATGGTCTTCAAACCAAATACTTATCAGCGTTGGTCATTCCTGAAACATGGAAAAGTGATGCTTACTTTTTACTGCAAGCTGAAGTCAGCAACGAAAAACAAAAAGCTATTATTGAACAAACTTTTCAATTCACGGATGACAAAAATTTAATTATCACGATCGGTTCTGTTCATAAAGAGGAATCCGATGCATACCCTCAAAAAATGCGTTTAGCTCGCCATTTGAGTGAAAATAATTTTCAATTTCTGAGTGCTTATGATAAAAAAGTAAAGCCCAAAAATCCTTCATATATTCAAATTCACGCCTCATCCGGTTTAACCAAACAGAATGTTCAAACCTATGGGGGATATGTCTGGGCAAATAATGGTTTTGATTTTGCTAATGCCTCAGAATTGAAAGCAACACGATCTGCTTTCAGATCTTTTTTACGCCGCTATAAATTGCAAATCAGTGATAAAAATCTTAAACTTTTCACTAAACCTTGTCACTTTTCGGCATACAGCTGTGGCTTTTTGGTAAATGTAAACGGGAAGCTTCACCATATGGGAAAAGCCTTTTTATTCCAGCATTCTTGGCGCGGTGTTCAAAAGACATCTTCCCGAAACAGTATTGAAAGAGCTTATGCCAACGCCTACTATTCCGAGCCTATTCCGGCTTTACGCAGAAAGCGCGCCTTTAAAACGCTCAATAAAAAATATCGTCATTTTCTGAGAAACAACTATAAAAAAGCCCTTCTCAGTCGGATTTCCTATCGCATTAAAACTTTGGGCAGATTAATGTCTTTCAAATTTATTCAAAGACGGTTTCGTTAATTTGTTGCATCAATTTGTTCTTTAAGAGTCTGAATTTCAAGCCACTGATCTTCTTTTTGCTCTATTTGCGTTGTTATTTCATCATATCGAAATGTCAATTCGTTGAATTTTTCCGGATTATCCGTATATAAGTTCGGATCAGCCAATTCTTCTTTAATTGTATTTAATTCTGCGGAAAGTTTTTCAATTTCAGCAGGTAAAACATCTAATAACCGCTGTTGGTTATAGCTCAATTTTACGGTTTTAGCACTTGCATTTGCTGTTTTTGCTTCTTTGGTCGCGCTTTTTTTATTTTCTTTGTTCCCATCGTTTTTATTTTTTAACTTGGCTAATAAATCACTGTAACTGCCTGCGTATTCCGTTACCGTTCCATCGCCTGGCATATAAATCACGGATGTCACAACTCTGTCTAAAAAATCTCTGTCGTGGCTGACCAAAATAATTGTTCCATCGTAGTCTGACAAAACTTCTTGTAACAAATCCAAGGTATCCATATCCAGATCATTTGTCGGTTCATCCAGAACCAAGAAATTAGACTTTTTCGCTAAAGCGACAGCCAGCATCAAGCGATTTTTTTCTCCGCCGGATAAAGCCGCAACAGGCATTTTAGCCTGATCAGGCTTGAACAAAAAATCTTTCAAATAAGCCACAACGTGACGATATTTTCCTCTGACAAAAATATGATCTCCTTTATCACATAATGTTTGCCACAGTGTTTTTTTAGGATCGAGCGTATCTCTGTTTTGATCAAAATATGCTTCTTCCAAATTTTTACCGATACGCACAAAACCGCTATCCGGCTCAATTCTTTTAGTCAGCAATTTCAATAACGTTGTCTTACCTGCCCCATTGGGACCGACAATACCAATTTTATTGCCTTTTATCACGCGTGTGAAAAAGTCCTTAACCAATGTCCGATTACCATAAGATTTTGTAACATTCTTAGCTTCAATAACCATTTTCGAACGTAAGTCGGCATCTTCTACTTCCAACTTTATTGATCCGACTCGTTTCAGTTGTTCTTTTCGTTCTTGGCGCAATTGCTGCAAACGACGCAATCTCCCCATATTTCGGCGCCGGCGAGCTGTTACACCTTTATGCAGCCACTCTGTTTCTTCCTCTAATTTTTTATTAAGATTTTTTTGTTCTATTATCTCTTGATTAATAACCTGCTCTTGCCAATCTTCAAAAAACTTAAAACTTTTACGGCAACTTCGAAGAATCCCTCTGTCTAACCAAAACATTGCCTGAGAAACATTGCTTAAGAACATTCGATCGTGACTGATAACAATAACAGCCCCCTTAAAATCAGCAATAACATGTTCCAATTTTTCAATGGTCGGCATATCCAAATGGTTTGTCGGTTCATCTAACAGTAAAATATCAGGTTCACCGATTAATGCTTTTGCCAAGGCGGCCTTTTTACGTTCTCCGCCTGATGATTCGTTCGGCGCCTGATTTTCTCTGATTTCTAAAGCTTGAATTAAAATGTCTGCTTTATAATCCAAATTGTCATCTGTTTTTTCCAATCCAGATAAAACAACTTCTCGCAAACTTTTAAAACCTGAAAAATCAGGTTCTTGAGGCATATAAGATATTTTGGTATGCGGTTGAATAAAAATTTCACCGTCATCAGGTTCTAACACGCCGGAAATAACTTTCAGCAGAGTCGATTTTCCACTCCCGTTACGACCGATCAGGGATATTTTATCTCCTCGGTTAATATTAAACTCAACATCTGTAAACAATTTATTTGTGCCAAAGGCCAACCGTACACCTTTTACGGTCATAATCGGCGGTTCTACATAATTCATTTATAAATCTTCTTCTATTAATTGCATACCTTCTATGCGCCACTCAATTCCTTTTGCCGCCCAAATAAAGAAATCCCCGACTTTTTCTCCGCTAATACCTATTGTTTCAGCTATCTGATATATATTACGGATTTCATCATCACTGATATCTTGATCAGCAATTGCAAGCATTATCATTTCTCTGATAATGTAACGTTGGATACGCAAACTCTCAATATTTTTGAGTTCTTTTATCATCGTGTCCCAACTGCATGGTGCAGCATCCAAATTATATTTGTTTTCAGGTATTCCCATTGCCTTAAACTGCAACTGGATATATTCCCTTTTAGCGTGATTGTCCTTTCCTTTAACGTTCAGAATAAAAATCAACGCTTTTACGCAAGCTGCTTTTTCTTTTGCTTTGAAGTTATCCGGAGTATACCACATTTCTTTATCCTTATCGACTCTTTATAAATATATATACAAGAGAAAATAAAGATTTGCAAAAAAAAATAAAAGTTATATATATGAATATTATAATTATGAGAAAAGGAGACATCTTATGCCTTTAAAAATTGAACTTAAACCGCACGAGAGCATTATTATCGGTGACGCGTTGATTACTAATGATGATGAGCGCACACGCTTTTATATTGAAGGCAATGTCCCTATTTTAAGAGAGAAGTTTATTTTACGTGAGAGTGAAGCTAATACGCCAAGTAAACGGGTTTATTTTATTGTTCAGCAAATGTATTTAGCCAAAGACTCGACAAAGCTCAATAAATTTTATATTGAATATGTTCGTGATTTACAGAAAGCGGCTCCAAGCCTTAAACCTTTGATTGACCCAATTAGTGAGGCTATTTTACAAGGTGACTTCTATGGCGCCATTAAAAATGCTGCTGCTTTGGTTAAAAGAGAAGATGAAGTTTTCGGTGAACTTTTTAACCAATTGTAAATAATTAATTTTTTTTGTAAGTTTGTTCGTAAATGACTATTTTCCCTTTTTAGGTATTGTGTAGGGAGTCATTTTGTGATATATTGAGATTTATACCGACAGTAGGAACGGTATGTATAACGTCCACAGAATTTAGGAGAAAAGTCATGTCTAGTATATCTTTAACCGCAAGTATGCGTTCTAACCTCTTATCTTTACAGGGAACTGCTTCATTAATGGCTCAAACGCAAGAGCGTTTAGCAACCGGTAAAAAAGTTAACTCTGCTATTGATAACCCGAGTTCATACTACACCGCTCAATCTTTAAATAACCGCGCCGGCGATTTAAGCGGTTTGCTTGATAGCATGGGACAAGCTGTGTCAACCATTAAAGCCGCCAACGAAGGTATTGAATCAATCACTTCTTTCGTTGAACAAGCTAAAGCTGTTGCTCAATCTGCTTTAGATACAACAGATGCAACGGCAAAAGGTAAATATATGGCTGAATTTAATGCTATCAGAAGCCAAATTGATGCGATGGCAAATGATGCCGGTTATAAAGGAATTAACTTGTTAAAAGGTGAGAGCTTAAAAGTTAAGTTCAGCGATAAGGCTGGTAGCGAATTGGATATCACGGGTGTCAATGCTGTTTCCGGTACCAGAACAGCAGGAGAAACCCCAACGATTACCGGTTTAGGTATCAGAGAAGCTGCAGATTGGGGAACAGATGCAAGCAAAATTACGCAGGCTATCAGTGATACTACGGATGCTATCAGTACCTTACGTACACACGCTTCTACTTTTGGTAACAACTACTCAATTGTTCAAACTCGTGAAGAGTTCACCAACAACTTGATTAATGTGTTGGAAGAAGGCGCTGATAAATTAACACTGGCAGATATGAACGAAGAGTCTGCTAATATGTTGGCATTACAAACACGTCAGCAATTGGCTATTAACTCTTTGAGCTTAGCTTCTCAAGCTGCTCAGTCTGTATTGCAGTTGTTC
>JAFUSU010000013.1 GCA_017467515.1 Alphaproteobacteria bacterium | reverse complement strand
TCGTATAGCAGAGGACTGAAAATCCTCGTGTCGGAGGTTCAATCCCGTCCCCGAGCACCATCTCAAAGCCCTCCCAACGCGGAGGGTTTTGTTGTAAAGGGTGCTCGGAACCAATCAGCATTTAAAATAAAAAAGCACCTTTAGGGTGTTTTTTTGTTTTAAAATATTACAAAGATGAGATTGAACCGTCCGACACGATTTCGTGGAGGCGCAGGAGGAAAATCTTTTATATTTTTATGATTGCAATTTTCATCAGAATCAGCTATGAAAAATGAAGGATATTTTCAGGAGAAGCAAATGACAACAATTTTAGTTATGGGCGGTGCCGGTTATATCGGTTCACATACGGTCAGACATTTACTTGATAATGGTTATGAAGTTATTGTTGCGGATAATTTGATTTACGGGCATCAAGAAGCTGTTGATGCGCGGGCAAAGTTCGTCCATGCGGATTTGTTGGATCCGATTTCTCTTAATGATTTGTTCAAAAGTCATAAAATTGAGGCTGTAATTCATTTTGCGGCATTTGCTTATGTTGGGGAAAGTGTTTCTAATCCGGAAAAATACTATTACAATAATGTTATTGGGACGATTAATTTACTCCATACAATGTTGGCTTATAACGTAAAGAAAATTGTATTCTCGAGCACTTGTGCAACTTATGGTGAACCGCAATATACCCCGATTGATGAACAACATCAGCAATATCCGATTAATCCATACGGACGGACAAAGTTAATGATTGAGCAAATTTTTGCTGATTATGAACGAGCCTATGGTTTGCAACATATTGCTTTGCGTTATTTTAATGCGGCCGGATGCTCGGCTGATGGCAAAATCGGCGAAAGTCATACACCGGAAACCCATTTGATTCCGCTGGTTTTGAAAGCTATAAGCGGTGAAAAGAAAGATATTAAAGTTTTTGGGACGGATTATGATACGCCGGACGGAACATGTATTCGCGATTATATTCACGTTGAAGATTTGGCCTTGGCTCATCGTTTAGCTGTTGAAAAACTGGGAACATATAACGGCTGTATTAACCTTGGAACGGGAATTGGAACATCTGTAAAAGAGATTATCACAGCGGCAGAAGAAGTATCCGGAAAAAAATGCCCGACAGAATATGCGCCTCGTCGTGCCGGTGATCCGGCGAGATTGTATGCCAATAATACAAAAGCTAAGGAAATTTTAGGTTGGCAACCTCAATATACCAATATCAAAGATATCATTCAAACCGCTTGGAATTGGGAACTTAACAAAAAATACTAAAGGAATAAAATAATGGCAGAAGAAACAACACAAATAGTAAAAAAATCAAAATGGTGGCAGAAACTTTTAAAATTAGGCTTAAAATCGCCGGTTAATACGGTTTTTGTTTTGGCATTAATTTATTTTTCGTTGCAAGCTTTTGTCTTTGATAATTCTATGCATAGCAAAGTTGTTTTGTTCGGGGTTATTTGTTTATGGGCATTTTGGTTCGTAGCCAAGCAGGTTTTCGCGGCCTTGATTGCTTTGGGTTTGTTGTGTAGCGGGGGATATTTATATTATGAATATACACACAAAGAAATCAAGAAATGTGAGGCAAGCGGCGGCTATTGGAATAAAGAAACCAAAACTTGTGAGGCTAAAGTCCCTTTATTGGAGCAAGCCAAACGATATTTGAAAAAAGCGGTTATGGAAGTTCAAAAATCTGAATCAAAAGACGAAACAAAAGATAAATAAAAAATGAGAAAAATGTAAAAAAGCGCCTGTAAACAGGCGCTTTTTTGTGTGCATAAATCAGGAATAGTTATTGTCTTCTTCTTATAAAATGATATTGAATTGTGGTAGACTTATTTTATGACTAAGAGGCTTATATGACAAAAGTCAGTGTGATTATACCTGTTTATAATGTAGAACCGTATTTAAAAAAGTGTTTGAACAGTGTTGCCAATCAAACACTAAAAGAGATTGAAATTATTTGTGTTAATGACGGAAGTACGGACAATAGCTTGCAAATATTAGAAGAATATGCAAACAAAGATAAACGTATTAAAATAATTAATCAGAAAAATCAGGGACTATCGGGGGCCAGAAATTCTGGATTAAAAATTGCCTCCGGAAAATATGTCGGTTTTATTGATTCAGATGATTGGATTGATAAAAATTTTTATGAAGTATTAGTTGAGGCGATGGAGAAAAATGGTGCTGATTTTTCTATGGCTGGTATGAGAATAGTCGGCACCAATGGGGTACTAATAGATAATAATACACCAAATTGTATTACAGAAAATTTAGCTGAAAAGATTAAGTTGTTACCCAATGGAAGTGTGTGTGATAAACTGTTTTCCTTAAAGTTATTCCGAGATAACCAATTAACTTTTCCGCAAGGAAAATATTATGAAGATAATATTGTTCTTGAAAAATTAGCTTTTTACTCAAAAACAGCAGTATTTACAAATGAAGTTTCATATTATTATTTTCAAAATACAAACGGCATATGTCATAGTGTTTCAGAAAAAGCTGAAAATAAGAAGATGGAAGACAGATTTTATATTACACAAGAAATTTTAAATTTCGCTCACAAAAATAATATTAAAGGCAGAGTGTTAGAAGAAATCAAATTGTTTGCAGTTCGTACAGTTGCCAATGTGTTTTTGAACGCTAAATCTCAATATTACAGACAAATAAAGCAAATATTAGGACGATTATTTGTTTGGAAAATGATGTATAAAAAGAAATTTTATAGAGTTAATTCCAAAGGCAAAGTTAAAATATGCGGAATAACCATATATAAGAAAAAAATAAAAAGATGTGTAGAATCAAAACCCTGTTGTATAGGAGCATATTCTTATTACGGAAAAAATTTTTCTGTATTTAATAAAGTGTCTTGTGTTGGCAAATATTGTAGTTTTGGTAATAATGTTACCATAGGAACATCAAGCCATTTTATGAATTTTTTGACAACATCTCCAATACTGACACCAGATATAAATTTTATGGGATTTCCAGATATTACAAATGAAGAATTTATAAAATGTAGAGCATCATTATTTGAAGGAAATCCTTTTTATACTCAAGAACCTGTTAATATTGGAAATGATGTGTGGATTGGTAATAACGTAATAATTAAGGATGGAATCAATGTTGGTGATGGCGCTATTATCGGTATGGGATCAATCGTTACAAAAGATGTTCCTCCATATGCTATTGTAGCAGGAGTTCCTGCTAAAGTTATAAAATATAGGTTTAGTCAAGATATTATAAATAAATTTCTTGCCGTTAAATGGTGGAATTTTGATGAGAAAATTATTGCTCAATTACCTTTTCACAATGTTGAAGAATGTTTGAAAATATTGACATCATTAAAAGATAAATAAAAAATGAGAAAAATGTAAAAAAGCGCCTGAAAACAGGCGCTTTTTTTGTGTGCATAAATCAGGAATAGTTATTGTCTTCTTATAAAATGATATTGAATTGTGGTAGACTTATTTTATGACTAAGACTTATGTACTGCGAAATTTCAAATAATAGAAAGAGATTTTTTTTATCTTTTTATTTCAAAATCACCAGACCGTGTTTCTTTTTGCCTTGGGAAAGTTTGATCTTCCCGTCAACAACATCACCGGCAGAGAGTTTATAATTTTCGTCAGTGATGACTTTGTCATTCAATTTTAGTCCGGCTTGCTTTATCAAACGGCGAGCTTCTCCTTTGCTGGCAACAAAGCCTAAAGTTAAAAAGGCATCTAAAATACCGGTACCGACAGCGCAATCAACGGTTGGTAAATCTCCTCCGGATATGCCTTGCTCAAATGTTTGAACGGCGGTTTGTTGGGCAGCTTGAGCTGCTTCCAAACCACGGCAAATTTTTGTTGCTTCAAAGGCTAAAATTTTCTTGGCTTCGTTGATTTCTTTATCCTGCAATGCCGACAGACGATTAACTTCACTCATCGGTAAATCCGTATATATGCTTAAGCACATTTTAACTTCAGCATCACCGATATTGCGGAAATATTGATAATAGTCATAAGAGGGGAGTTTTTCTTCATTAATCCATACGGCGTTGCCTTCTGATTTTCCCATCTTTTTGCCGCTTGAATCGGTAATAATCGGGCTGGTGAAGCCGAATAATTCAACATTATGACGACGGCGTCCGAGCTCCGTTCCTGAGGTGATGTTCCCCCATTGGTCAGCACCGGCAATTTGTGCTCGACAACCGTATTTGTTATACAGTTCGCAGAAATCGTATCCTTGCAACAGCATATAGTTGAACTCTAAGAAAGACATCGGCTGTTCACGTTCCAAGCGGGATTTAACGCTATCCATCGTGAGCATACGATTAACAGAGTAATATGTTCCGATATCACGCAAAAAGGCAAGATAATTAATATCTTTGAACCAATCCCAGTTATCAACCATCATGGCATCTGTCGCCCCATCACCGAATTTGAGGAATTTAGAAAAAGATTTTTTTAGTCCGACGATATTTTGCGCTAATGTTTCCTCACTCAAAAACGGACGGAGCTTATCTTTACCGCTCGGGTCGCCGATGCGTGCTGTCGCCCCGCCGACCAGCGTTAAGGGTTTATGTCCGCATTTTTGAAACCAGCGCAACATCATTAAAGGAACAATATGCCCAACGTGTAAACTATCACCGGTCGGGTCTGAGCCTAAATATCCGACTGCCGGTTTGCCGGCCTTTTCGCACTCATAAAGATAAGTATCAAACCCTTCTTCATTTGTGCATTGGTTGTAAAAGCCGCGTTCCAGCATAATGTTCATAAATTCGGATTTAAATTTGCTCATTTTTCCTTTCCTTTTTTATTCATTAGATAACTTAATTTTAACGATACTAGCATATAATTCAGACAATGCAAGAAAAGACTTGAGGTTTTTATGTCGTCAATTAAAACATATAATGCATTAGGCGTTTTAAGCGGTTCAGCCTTAGATGGTGTGGATATTGTTTATTTACGCACAGATGGGGTTGATGTTTATGAAATCGGACGAATGATTACCATTCCTTATGAAACCGGTTTAAGAGAAAAAATCCGTTCTGTTTTAGGAATGAGGCCTGAAACTCCCGAAAATTATGCTATTTTAACTGATGTTGAACAAGAAGTGACAACTTTTTGGGCGGCTGCCGTGCGTGAATATATAGAAACTTATAGTGTTGAAGTTGATGTTATCGGTTTAGAGGGACATACCGTTTGCAATGATCCGAAACAACATTATATATATCAGATCGGTGATGGTGAACTGTTGGCAAAACTGACCGGATATAAAGTTGTTTATAATTTTCATAGTGCCGATATTGCTGCCGGCGGGCAGGGGGCGCCGTTAGATGTAACTTACTATAATGCGATTACTTCTCAGCAGGAAAAACCGCTTGCCGTAGTTGATATATCCGGTATTTCAAGTATAGCTTGGCTTGGAACTTACGGTGAGATGATTGCATTTAACAGTGGTCCCGGTAATGCGGCTATTGATGAATGGGTGATGAAACACGCCGGTATGAATATGGATTATAACGGTAAATTGGCCGTGACCGGAAAAATTAATGAACAAATTGTTGCCGCCTTAATGCGACACAAATATTTTGCGTTGTATCCTCCTAAATCAACGCATCGCGAAGAATTCAGAGAAAAGTTAGAACATTTGGAAGGTTTGTCCTTGGAGGATGGTGCTGCAACCGCAACAGCCTTTGTTGCCGAATCAATAGCCTATTCTCTGTTGCTTTATTTACCTGATATCCCCAAGCGTATTATGGTGTGTGGCGGGGGAGCTAAGAATCCGACCTTAATGAGATTTTTGCGTCAGCGATTGCCTAATATTGAAGTTTGCACGGCAGAAGAATGGGAATGTAATTCTGTTGCTATCGGTGTGCAGGCCGTTGCTTATTTGGCCGTCAGACGCTTAAATTTCTTGCCGATTTCGTTTCCCACGACGACGGGGGTATATGAACCAATGGTCGGCGGAAAAATCGTGGGATAAAATTCGTATAATGGGCGATTAGTTCGTCGTTTATAACAAAAATGTCCTCACGTAGGTTTAACTACGCTGCGGGATTTTTGTGATAAACTCCTGCTACTCGTCTCATTCTCCGAATTTTATTAAGAGTGACTGGTGCAGATTTTTAAAATAAAAAATACTCACGTACTACTCTGTATGCTATGCTTTATTGAAAATCGGTACAGATTTAATCCCCGAATCTTTCATCTTCTTTGACTTGGACGAGTTGTTCTAAGATATTGAATGATTTTTCGGGGGCGAGGGACCAAAAGTTTTTATACTGTTCGGCGTGATTTGTAATCCCCGGTGTATCGCTGATGAGGCGGACGGATAAAAACGGCGTATTATACAAATAGCAAATTTGCGCAATCGCATTTGATTCCATATCAACCGCCAAAGCTTCAGGAAATTTCTTTTTGATGTTTTGCAATTCCTCTAATTGAGTGACAAACAAATCACCGCTGACGGTTAATCCTAAGTGAATTTTTAAATCCGTTTTCAGGTTTGATGTTGCCTGTAATAAAGTTTTATTGCCGGTATAACGGGCAGGAAGATCTTGCACTTGTCCGTAAACATTGCCTTCGCCGTACCAAGCATCGTGGTATGTTGTTTGTTGGGCAATCACAACGTCCATTACACCTAAGGATTTATCCAAGGCGCCGGCAATGCCGGTGTTAATAATCCGTGTCGGGTGGAAATTGTTAATCATCTCAACCGTGGCGGCGGCCGCATTGACCTTACCCATACCTGATTTCATCAAAACAACATCTTGCCCATCTAATTGTCCTTCAACAAAATGTATATGACGTAAGTCTTGTTCTTTTTTTGCCGTCAGATTTTGAGCAACAAGCTCAAATTCTTTTTGTAAAGCAACGATAATTCCTGTTTTCATTTATATAAATCTTTCAAGAAAAAGCGCTCTCTTGTGAAAAGAGAGCGCTAATAGATTAAGCGACTTTGGCGTCAAAGCAAATGTCTTTGCCTTCAATATCTGCTTTGGTTCCTTCAGTACAATTGTTATTGAACTTAACCGCCAAAACCTGTTCGGCAACGTAAGCTTTGTTTTCTTCCAAAGCTAAAGCCAGTTCACTGTCATTGGTTTGATAGCTCAATTCAATACGGTCTGAAATATTAAAGTCTTTATCTTTACGCAAGGTTTGAACAAGGCGGATAAAGTCACGCGCCATACCTTCACGGCGGAGCTCATCGGTAACGTTGGTGTCCAAAGTAACAACCGCTTTGTTATCCGCAAAGGCTAAGCCGGCAACACCATCTTTCATTTCCAAACGGACTTCAAATAAATCTTTCGTCAGGGTTTTACCTGCAATATTTAATGTTCCGTCATTATTCAAAGACCATTGATTTTGTTTGTAAGCGCTCATAACCGCCCCCATATCTTTGCCTAAAGCTTTGCCGAGTAACGGGGTGTAGAGGTAGATTTTCTTTGAAGCATAGTTTTCAAGATGATTGTCAAATTTAATTTTCTTAACATTCAATTCGTCTTTAACAATGTCTTGATAAGAAACATCCAATTCAGCACCGACAACGGTTAAACTGTTTAACGGCAGGCGGTTACGTAAATTTTTCTCCTCGCGGATGAATTTACCGGCTGAACAAAGTTCTTGCACAAAGTCCATCGTATGAACCAGTTTTTCATCATATTTAATTTCTGAAAGAGCTGGGTAGTCACATAAGTGAACGCTTTCCTCTCCTGTTAATGTTTTGAAAATATGCTCGCTTAAAAACGGCATTAACGGTGCCAAAATTTTGCATACATTGATCAAAACGGTATAAAGCGTATCAAAAGCCTGAGAATTTCCTTCCCAGAAACGATCACGCGTACGGCGGATATACCAGTTATTTAAAACTTCCATAAAATTGGCGGCTTCATTGGTTGCTAATGAAACATCATAAGTTTCCAGTCCTTGTTTAACAACATCGCGCAAGCGCTTCAGTTTTGACAAGATGTAGTTATCAATAGCTTCATCTGATGTATAAATTTCTTTAGCTTTATATTCTTCGGCATTCGCATATAAAGTAAAGAAATAGAAAGCATTCCACAACGGAATTAAAGCAACACGTGAAGCTTTTGCGATCTCTTTACCTTCTTTATCAACGGCTAAGTTACCACCTTTCAAAACAGGAGAAGAAACTAAAAACCAGCGCAGGGCATCAGAACCGATTGTTTCCAAAACCTCATTCGGATCAGGATAGTTTTTTAATCTTTTTGATAATTTTTGCCCGCCTTCAGCCATTAACAAACCGGTGCAAATGCAGTTTTTAAATGCCGGACGGTTATGCAAAGCCGTTGATAAGACTGTCAAAGTATAGAACCAACCGCGAGTTTGATCCATTGCTTCAACAATAAAGTCAGCAGGGAAATGGTTTTCAAACCATTCTTTGTTTTCAAACGGATAGTGAACTTGCGCATAAGGCATTGAACCCGATTCAAACCAGCAGTCAAAAACATCACTGACACGGTGCATCATTGTTTGACCTGACGGATCATCGGGGTTAGGATAAACAACCTCATCAATGTAAGGTTTGTGTAAATCTTTTACCTCAATACCTGTTTTTTCTTTGATTTCAGCCAGAGAACCGAAAACATCAATTCTCGGAAATTTCGGATTATCTGATTTCCAAACCGGAATAGGTGTTCCCCAAAACCGGTTACGGGAAATTGACCAATCACGAGCTCCTTCAAGCCACTTACCAAAACGACCGTCTTTAATGTGTTCCGGTACCCAGTTAATTTCCTGATTGTTTTTAACCATCTCATCTCTGAAATCGGTTACTTTAACAAACCAAGAAGACATCGCTTTATAAATCAACGGTGTATCGGTACGCCAGCAGAACGGATAAGAGTGCGTGTATTGCTCTTTTTTGACAAGCAGGCCGTTCTCTTTAAGCCACTGCATTATCGGTTCGTTGGTTTCAAAAACCTGTTTACCTTCATAATCAGGCACTTCTGATGTAAATTTACCGGCTTCATCAACAGGACAAATAACAGGGAAATTTTCATCATAAGCGCGACAAGCATCAAAGTCATCTTGACCAAAACCCGGGGCAATGTGAACAATACCTGTACCGTCTTCGGTAGAAACAAAGTCACCGCTCAATACTTTAAATGCTCCTTTTTCTTTCAAATGTTTGAAGTACGGGAACATTGGTTCATAACTCATACCGAGTAAATCAGAACCCTTCATCGTTCCGACTTGGGTGGCATGTTCGAGTTGCTTTTTATAACGGCCGAGCAGAGCTTGTGCCAGTATATATTTTTGTCCGTCTTCTTCCATAACGGCATAGTCAATATCTTTTCCGACTGCCAGCATTAAATTTGACGGTAAGGTCCAAGGGGTTGTCGTCCATACCAAAATTTTCATACCGTTTTCTAATTTAAACATAACGGTAATGGCGTTATCCGTTTTATCTTGATATCCTTGATTAACTTCAAAGTTAGACAGAGGCGTTTCTGCTGCCCAAGAATAAGGCAAAACGCGGAAATCTTCATAAACCAAACCTTTGTTATAAAGCTGTTTGAAGTTATTGATAACACTTTCCATAAAAGGCAATTGCATCGTTTTGTAATCGTGAGAAAAATCAACCCAACGTCCGATACGTTTGAACATTTCAACCCAAATACCGGAGTATTTTAAAACATCGGATCGGCAGAAATTATTGAATTTTTCAATGCCGTATTCTTCAATTTGTTTGCGACCTGAAACACCGAGCTGTTTTTCGGCGGACATCTCAGCCGGCAGACCGTGACAGTCCCATCCCAAACGGCGTTCAACTTTTTTACCGTTCATTGTTTGAAAACGCGCAACAACATCTTTCACATAAGAAACCATAATGTGTCCGTAGTGCGGAGTTCCGTTTGCAAACGGAGGTCCGTCATAAAAAACAAATTCAGCGGCACCGTCACGGTTATGGACGGATTTTTCAAATGTTTTATCTTCTTCCCAGAATTTGAGAACGCTTTTCTCTAATTCAGCAAAGTCAGCTTTTGCTTTGACTTCAGCATAATGTTTCATAATCTTCACCTTATGGTTTAATGTTTTGTTTTTGAAAGTTTGTTTTTCGAATTAAAAATGTAAAAAAATGCCCAATCCCCTAAGGGATAATAATTGATATGTATGATATATATGAAAAGGGCATTGTTTCCTCAATAGAATCTGTATTAAATTAAAACTGGGGCGAGTTTAGAGCAGTGAAACGGTATTGTCAAGTGGGTATAAGGTATTTACATAAAATAGCTTTTATTTTTATATTGAAATTTATATCAAATGTTTTAGCATAATAACAGATTGTTTTTGAGGAGAATTTGCGATGAAAAAGTTTTTATCGGTTTGTTTTATGGTTTCTTTGATTTCATTTTCTGCTCAGGCTGAAAAAAATGATAAAATTAAAGAGTTGGTCAGTTTGATGAATTATGATAAACTGATTGCAGATACAGTTGATCAACAACTTTTTTCAAAGATAGATTGTGTATTTGTTATTCCTGAAACAGAACGGAATACAGTCAGACAGCACCTGATTAAAGCTGTGAATTTACAAAAACTGATTGATGTTATGATAGATTATTTATCACGCAATTTAAATGAAGAGGAGTTAAATGATTTGTTGGCTTTTTATAAAACGCCGGGTGGTAAAAAATTAATTACTTTGCAGACAGATTTATCCCAAATTATTGCTCATGAGTTTGCTGTTTGGATACAAGAAATGACACCTCAAATGGATAAATTTGTCTCTCAATTAGAATTGAAATACGGTCAACGCTCCGGAGGAGAAGCTCAGCAGTGTATAGCAAGAAAGCAAAAGTAACTTACTTGTTGTTTTGGTCTGATAGCAGTTGTTTGACTTCTTGGATAATGCTTTCTCTATGATACACAATTCCGTGAATGCCCAAAGCTTGCGCCGCATTAATGTTTTTTTGCAGGTCGTCAATAAAGAGGACTTCTTCGGGTTTAGCGTTTAATTTTTGTAAAACGATTTCATATATGCGCGGGTCCGGTTTAATCAGCCCGAGTTCAAAAGATAAAAATGTTTTGTCATCATCCGTAATATGAAGCGTTATATCTTTTAAATCGGCTGTGATGTTTGATAAAAGGCATATTTGGTATCCTTGGTTGTGCAATTCATCCATTAAAGATTTTGTTTCGGGAATAAATGGTCCGAGAGATTGGTGATTAAGGTCTGAAAATAAGGTTTCAATTTCTTTGCTGTAAGGAATATAGCAGTGTTTGCATAATGCTTTGCTAAATTCCGTTATGCTGATTTCTCCTTTGAGAAAGGGGTCAAAATCAAAAGAAAAAATACCATTCATTTTGTCAAACGCCTTAATATCAGTGGTTATTTTGGCGAGACCATCATTAAAAATTTGAGGTGCGAAAGGGTAACAGACATTTCCTATATCAAAAATACAATATTTAATGGGCATGATTTATTCCTAAAAATACAATTATGACAATAATGATAATCCGTTATAAAAAGAAAGCAATATTTTTTGTGTTTTGTATAAAAAAGTCTTGCTAAATTGAAAAATATACTGTACAAGTCATCTGATATGGTTCCATCGTCTAGTGGTCTAGGACATGGCCCTCTCAAGGCTAAAACACGAGTTCAAATCTCGTTGGAATCACCAACTATAAAAAAATGCTCCTTTACGGAGCTTTTTTTATAGTTGGATGATGACTTGAGATTTGAACGAGTAGAGTTCGAGCGGATAGTTGGTGAGCGCAATTTTAAGAAGCGCGAACCTTACGACGCGAAAGGGAGCCCTTTAGGGAATTTACCAATCTCGTTGGAATCACCAGTTCAAGAATAGCTCCTAAAAGGGAGTTTTCTTATTTTTAAATCTCTATTTGATTTTAGAAAAAAGTGTTTATTGCTTAAAAAAGACATCTCTACTTGCTAAAATTAGTGATATTAAAATTCCAATGATGTTTAAAAACAAAAGAAGTGTAAGTAAAAAATTTTTCATCGTATCATTTATTGTCATGAACATTATTGGAGATAATAGCAATACATCTATTATAAATAAAATATATCCGTAGAATCCGAAATAAAATAGGTAAACTGATATTTGGGGAAATTTATTTATAAATCTTTCTAAAAAGAGAATTTTTTGGGGTTTTATAAGGTATTTTATAAAAAGGATAATAAATGCAATGGTCAATAGAAATGACAATCCGTTAAAAAATAAAGCTGTATATTCGAAAAAATATGATTTCGGTAATTTTTCAAGAATACTACTTATTTGATTTAATAAATAATCAAATAAAAAATATATTCCGCCTAAAATACACAAAAAATTTTTTTTCTCAAGCATTTATTATCCCTCTGTTTTTTATTATACTCACATAAATTATTTTATGCAATTTTTACTTGAAGCAATCGGCTTCATCAAGTGCATTATAAAAATTAGTCACACCATTACCTAATTTTTGCCCATTAACAATGCCATTTATATACGTTCCAACAATAGGAATCTTTGATAAAAATTTCTTCATTGTATAATTTGAAGCAATATTACCATCTTCTACTAGTTTGGGATTAGGCGAAATTTGGTAATTTGATATAGTATTATATGCTATATTAGATGGTGAGCATCCTCTTCTATATCTATTTTGAAAATTTCTTTCTCCAAAATAGTCTTGTTTAATTCTATTGAAGTCATTTTGTGAAGAATCCATTACATTATTCCAAAAATCTTTGGGATTTTTGCTAGTTATCTGCGTGTTATCCTGTGGAACTTGTGTCGGTTGTCCAAAATTTGTTGTCTGCTGTTGCAAATACGGATTAGGTGTGCCTGCTGACAGAACATCAACTGTTTTGAGCTCATTTAATGAAGTCCAATCTTTTTGCCCCGGCACAACATAATAATACTCACTTTCTCCGGCTTTCGGATTGGCTCTTTTTAGCGGGGTTTGACCGCTAAATATATTATTTAAGATATCGTATGTTTTTCCTGCCTTTTGTTTTTTTAATCAAAATACAAAATCACAGGTATCAAAAGCACATTCTTGAAAATTTGAATTATCCGGCAAAACGCATTCCTTCATACACGCTTCTTCCCGAACGTTAAGATTATGTACATATAAAAAGAGGAGGGCTAAAATTATCCAATAATAAATATTTTTATTCATCCAAGTGCTTTTTGTTTTATGTTTTATATAGTTTTTAAGTTGAAAACATAAAACGACAGGAATTAAGATAAGATATATTTTGCAAGCATGAGTAAAGATTAAAAGCGATGCAATAAATAGCGTTATAACTTTTTTTCCTATAAAAGTATCAAAAAAATCTTGAGCTATTCCGGAAATACATAATATCACGGCTAAAAAAATGATTAATAGTAAAAGAGAGTAAAAGACGATCTTAGCTGATAGCCGGCTGATAAAATCGCTCGTAATATTTGATTTTAATATTTTCCAATCCATATTTTTTATCCTTGTTTTTTTTATATAGCACATAATAATATATTAAAAATATTTTGCAACTATTTGTTGTGTATATTGTAATATTGTTGCATTAAATCCTCACAATTGGCTGTCGGATGTGTAATTCCTTGAGCAATTCCGTTGATATTTGCCTGCATATCTCTCAGAGAATCGTAGCCTATTTCGGAATATGTTTTATATGGTCCAACGCCTTGATATAAATTATATGCTTTTTTTATAGCATCAATTGCTTCTTTTCCCAAGCCGCCAAGAGCTGTTGCTCCGGCAGATGGTAAACCGCCTTGAGCACCAATGCAACTCACAGTTGCGTGCTTGTATTTGTCATACACAGGCATAGGATACAGTTTATTATATTCATCAAGTGCTTTTCCCATAGCAATGCCGGAAGATACAGAATTAAAAGCATTGGTTGCTTGGGTTATGCCATTCATCATCGTTTCTTGCGGTTGCAAATACGGATTAGGTGTGCTGGCTGACGGAACATCAACTGTTTTGAGCTCGTTTAATGAACTCCAATCTTTTTGCCCCGGCACAACATAATAATATTCACTTTCTCCGGCTTTCGGATTGGTTCTTTTCAGCGGGGTTTGACCGCTGAATATGTTATTTAAGATATTGTAGGTTTCTCCTGCCATTTCGTTTTCTCCTCATTAACTGTTTTCATTTTCACTGTATTCATTGTTGTTTCTTTTTCTAAAAGGAAATTAAGATAATTGCGCCATTATAGCATTATGGGGTGAAGTATAATGGCGCATTTAACTTATTACCATATTCTGCTTAAATTATCAAGATATGTTATAATTTAAATATGGTTATTTGTTAATTTATATATTTATTTCAATTACTTATATATACTTGGCGCTGTTGATAAATATCATAACGTTATATTTTGTTGTTTAATTAACTATGCTGTTTTTTTAGAAAATTCTTATTATATTTTTTTAACACTTTGTTTTCAATAATAAAAAGTATATGTTGGAAGCACGATGAGATATTTCCTTCACCAATTTAAACAGTGTTTTTTTTACTGTATAGTATTATTTGAGTTTGTTGCTTTCCTGTTCATATCGCAACTACGGAGCTGCTCTATCCATTTATAATTATGCTCAAGGCAGTACTCTTTTGTTATGACACAAGGTTTCCCGTCACCACAATCATCAAAACTATTGCCTTCTTTGCAGAAATAGCCGTCTAGGCAGCTATCGACATCTAGCGGGTCAATGACGGGTAAAAGAATGATTCTGAAAAGTAAAAATAAAACTATTACAATAACGCCTGCTTGATAAGTATAATAAAATATATTATGAATAAACTTTCCTATCCAATTGATTATTTTGCTCCAAATGTTCCGGCTCTCCATGAGCAACCCTATTTTTTTCTGGTATTTTATTCGTTTCCAGAAAAAACCAAATGATAGAATAAAAAATATGCATAAGGTAACAATGTATCCGTCTAAATGGTATGTATTATAAAATAAACCAACACTAATAAAAATAATAACACCTAAGTAAAAATAATTACCCTTTGTTAAATAGCACCACCATAATTGATGTTGAGGATTGTTTTTATATAAAATCCAATCCAACCAACTAAAAAAGATAATAAATGACGTTATACTAAACAAGACAGAAAAGAGTGTTAATATATTTAGAGTAAACAATCCCAAAAGAATACAACACATACTGTCATAATATTTTATGTTTGTTTTTATTCTTTTTAATATTTCTCGCCGAAAATAAAGATATATTTGGCTGAAACAGAACATTAATCCTAAAAGAAAAAAAATGTATGAATTATCTTCCATCACGATTTCCTATATTAACACTCTTTTATTTGATTAAGTTTAAAAATAATTTCTTATTAATTCAAGTCTAATTTAATATTTACGATAATAATACAAGCGTTCGTTAGGATCATATTTTTTAGGACGATATTTTTCACAAGCATCCCATGCTGAATTATATTGTCCGCTTTGAGCCATATTCCGACTATCTAAGTTAACAGTTCTGTCGTTTTGATCATCAAGATTTGCAATCATTTTGCCATTCTTGAGTATATTTTTTAGATAATCAAAATTTTCTCGTGCATTACCTATAATTTCAGCCGTTTTAGCTCCATAATCTCCCCGACTGGCTGCATTATAATTACCTAAACAATGATAATAATTATCCGATGTTGTTCCTTGTGAGGTCATATCTGCAGAACTTTTAAGATTAGCATTAACCATATTTATATAGTTTTCACCTAGGTCTCTTGCGGCACCTAAAGATTGTGTCAAGATATTATTACTTTCAAAAGTCGGCGGTATTGCTTTCACAACACTTTCAACTGTGGATTTGAAAAAATCTCGTTTATCATCCCTTAATGTTGGATAATCATTATACAAATTATCCTGTGTAACTTGTGTTGGTTGTCCAAAACTTGTCGTCTGCGGTTACAAATACGGATTAGGTGTGCTGGCTGACGGAACATCAACTGTTTTGAGCTCGTTTAATGAACTCCAATCTTTTTGCCCCGGCACAACATAGTAATATTCACTTTCTCCGGCTTTCGGATTGGTTCTTTTCAGCGGGGTTTGACCGCTGAATATGTTATTTAAGATATTGTAGGTTTCTCCTGCCATTTCGTTTTCTCCTCATTAACTGTTTCCATTATTCTGCTTAAATTATCAAGATATGTTATAATTTAAATATGGCTATTTATTGATTTATATGTTTATTTCAATTACTTATATATACTTGGCGCTGTTGATAAATATCATAACGTTATATTTTGTTGTTTGTATTAAACGCTCCCATCGTTGGTTAACAACAGCTTTTATAAGTTGTGAGAGCCAATATTTTCTTGACATTCTCCTTGTTTTATTTTTATTACTAAATATCAATAAAGTTTAATTTATGCAGGGTATATTTCAATGAAAAAAATACTAACCGCCTTATTTGTTTTTTCTATTTTTATTTGTGTTGCTTGCCGTGCGGAAGTGGTTCCTTTTTTAACTGAAGATGAAGTTCCAAGCGGTGCCGCATTTCTTCCGTTACCGCCTCAACCGACAGAGGCCGCTTTTTATAACGATTGGCTACGCTATGAGTGGGGAAAAACATTACGCAATACCGAGCGAGGACAACAGGCTAAAGAAGATGCCGTTCATACATTGGAATATTTTGCTAAAATATATTCTGAACCTTTAGGAATCACAATTTCTAAAGAAAAGACTCCGGAAATCTGGCATTTGTTGGAAAGAATGCTTCTAACAACTTATGTTTGCAAGGATAAAGCTAAAAAACGTACTATGCGTATCAGACCTTTTGTTCAGTTTAATGAAGCGACACCTGTTCCCGAAGATGAGGAAAAATTGAGAGGAAATTCCTCTTATCCGTCAGGTCATACGACAATGGGGTGGGGGTTAGCTCTTGTTTTGGCTGAAATTAATCCGGAACGACAGGATGAAATTTTAAAACGCGGATTTGAGTATGGAGAAAGTCGTGTTATTCTCGGTTTCCATTATCAGAGCGATGTCGATCACGCACGTCTTATTACGTCAACTTTAGTGAACAGATTGCACGCTAATGAGGCATTTATAGAACAACTCCAAAAAGCAAAGGCCGAATTTACGCGTCAAAAGTCAATATAATGGCTTTTGTTTAGTCTATACCGGTTAATGTTGCGGAACTCTTGACAAAAAATGGATATGATTTATTATTGCGACGTTTCCTTTAATTGTGAAAGTTTGAGATGGCGCAACAGATAAACATATATGCTGTTCGGATAACGCCCAAGCAAAAGAAAGATTTGCTCGGTATCTACCAGGATTATCTGTATTTTACGCAAGGGTTGGAACTTGTTTTAAAAAACAACTCTGCGGATGGTTTGGCGTATATGTTTGTTCAGCGTGTCGGTTGGGATAAAACTCTGGCAGATAATCTGCCTTGGAATTTGACTTGGGCTGATGATACGGAAAAAGAGGCTTATCGCCATTTTGCATCAGGTCAGGTTCCGGAAAATGAAAAATATACATATATGTCCCTCTATCATACCAAAACAGAAGATGATGTGAACTTACCTAAAATTTCTTCGTATCCCGAAACGTATGATTTTACCAATATTGATTTAGATTTACCTTGTGTCGTGGAAAGGTATGCGGCTGCGTGCCCGAAAAATCAGACGATGAAAGATGCTTCTTTTTTGATTGATGGGATATTCAAAGCCAAATATATGGGTGATAAATTCAAAGATGACAGTATCTATGACGGCTTAAATAATTATAAAGTACAAGATGAGTTGCGCGTTTTGCTTAATCTGGTCGATTTTTATAATCGGAATAAGTATAGAATAGAGTATGATCAAGCAGATCCGATGAAATATATGACAACGCTTATGAAAAAAATTATGGCGACAGAAGCTGTGTCCGGTTTTGAAAATAAGGTGTTAGAATTGTTGGGCTTATATGCAGATAAAACACAAGATATTCTTCACGGCTTTTTCCCGACCAGAGATCCCTCGAAAATTTTTGATGTTGCCGCACAGGAAAAATTAATCGGTAGTGCGGAAACGATGCAACAATATATGAATATTCGTCAATTAATGCGTCATCAGTGGGATATGCTGGATAAAACAGGGCGGTTTGCTTTAGGCGGTAATCAAAAAAACGAAAAATTACGGAAAGAATATCTGCAAACCTATCATCAAATTTTTGATAAAACAATGGTTGAACGTATCAAAACCTATCAGAAGATAGCAAGAGATATGCAGGTTTTTTTGGCTGTTCTTTATCCGGAGCTTTTAGTCAGAGAAGTCGGCGAAAGCAACTCTAAATTTGCACAGCGCCTAAAAGAATGGCAAGTCAAAAATCCAGATATACATCCGATGGTTTGTGTTAATTATCCAGTAACTTCCGATAAAAAAGCGGCATTAGTGCGTAATCTCGGAAAAATTGTACCTCAAGCCAAAATATTAGATAATATGCAGGAAAGTGATTTGGAAAACTTTGCAGAAGTTGAAAAATCTTATTTTCATCGCGCTTGGTTTTTGAACTTATATGATCATATCGAAAGTGATATGAATGACTATTGTTTTCTCCGTGGAAATTTATTTAAGCGCGATGATTTATGGAATTATTTTCAGAAAAAAATATTATCGTCTCAAGAGGCTGATACTTGGTGTATTTATCGGCAATTACGGAACGATTTAAGTCATAATCATTTGAGTCCGGCACTTAGAGAAACTTTGGAAAAAGTTGTCAACGGCTCTTTCGGAGCTGATTGTGGTAAATTTAATGAAAAGTTGTCGCTTAACGATTTACGTGTGGTTCGTCAGGAAAATGGAACGTATTTAGTAACGCAAAAAGACGGATCTGTTATTCATATTGATTTATCAAAACGGCAAATTTTAGGGCGGACGGATAAAAACGGACATCATTTTGAGAATAAAATTAAACCTCAAATGGCTGTTTCCGACTCTCCTGTTAAGGTGTTATGGCGAGCAGGGGCGATTGTTGATTGTAAACTTGAAAACGGAATTGATATTGATGTTGCACGAAAAAAAATCATTTTTCCCGATGATACGCATTTGTATCTTGAGGCTGAAAAATATAATGTATTTCGATTTGCAAACGGTAATAAGCTTTTGACAGATAAAAATTTTATGGTGACGTCATTTATTGAAAGAGGAAGAAGGGTTGACGTTGATCGCAATGAGAGTATTATAGTTGCTCCGAAACACAGAGTAAAAATTAATCATCAGAAATATCTGTCGGAGGATGCCATTTTTCTGTCAGATGAACAAAAGCTTAAAACGCAATTTATCTCAGATAAAAAAGGTTCCGGAATTTATTTCAGTGATGGTACAATTTTAAGAATTTTTGCCGGAAATTTTGAAGTTTCGCATAACGGCATTGTTTTAGATTATAAAAATCGCCATGCTTTCATTCAAAGTTATGTAACACAATCTGTTGCCCTTCAGAAAAACGGGGTTGAACGTTAAAGGCAAGAGATATTTTTTACTTTTGTAAAGCAACTTCATCCCATGTGCGCAAACCGATCTTTGTCCAGTCAACTGGAATTTTATCGACGATTTGCATATCAACATAGTAGCTTTCTTTGATGTTCTCTAAGATTGTTTCAACCATAATAATCCGTTTGCTTTTGCGTAGCTCATTACGAATTTCCGGATTAATATAATCCAAGATGATTTTTTGTTCCGGAGAGCGCAGAAATACGGCGTGGTCAAAACCGTCATAGATAATTCGCGGATTGTCAGGATGATCTTTTTTGGCCTCAATGAAAATATACAGCTCATTATTTTCATCAGAGGCAATAACATATTTTTTTTCAGTTTTATATTCTGTCATAATGTTGTTTGCTTATCTACCAAGGTTTTTCTTACGTTCTCTCATTAATCCTGCAGCACTGGCTACTAATCCGGCGCCACATACGGCAGTCCAAATTCCGTAAATATTGTTTGATTCAGCTGCTTCTAAATCATGAGTTTTTTCAACAACACCAAAGTTCTTTATATTATGCTGCTTGTTGTAATCCAAAGACGCTTCACAACTTTTGACAGTTCCCATGGTGCATGCTGCAATTCCACATGTATATAACAAGACTTTTAAACCGCTTGATTTATTTTCTTCACTCATTTTAGTTCTCCTGAGCTGTTATTTCTACTTTAATTATACTATTTTAGACAAAAATAGTCAATAAGTATTCGTCAAAATTATATCTATTTAAGCAGAAATATCTTAAAAAGCAATTAAATAAGTAGAGATATGCAAAGATGATATATTCTTTTGTTGAGGGTTGTGCAGATAAGTGCGTGAAAAGTAATTATATTGTTGCTGTTCATATTTTTTGTGATAAGATAAACAATGATTTTAGATAAAGAGGATTTTTTGATGAAAAATGATGCTCAACAGTATGCGGCAGATTTAGAATCTGTTTATTGCGGAATTTATTACAGTCTGCCTTATTTAAGACAGAGTGAAGTATCCAGAGAAAGCGGAAAGTTTTTTGATGAACTTTCTTTTGTTGAGGGGAAGGACGGGCAATCTTATGTTGTCGGTATTGTCCGAGATAAAATTGATAACTATACGGCTGATGGTGACAAAACCCCGCACGCTCTTTCTCAATGCTGGATTTTCTCTGCACAATTGAAAAATAATCGTCTGACGGATAGAGGGGTTCGCTTGCGTGCCGTTTCTGAGGAAAGTTTTCAATATACCGATAATTATCGTCGTGATTTTCCGTCAAAATCTATTGAAACGTTAATTAATGAACAACCGGCTAAAACATTGATTTTTATGGATATCAATGAAGATGAAAAAGTTCATCGTCGTCGCAACAGTGATACAAAGTACAGCGAATGGACAACGCCTGATTTTGAAATGGAAATTCCTCAATTTTATAATGTTGCGGATCGTCATGAACTCTTAAAGGCTGTTCAAATGCCGAGTATATCTGCCGTTCAGCATATTTATGCCGATAATAACGGTAAAAATTCGGATAAGTGGGTGGTTATTTCTAAAGTTCATATGGATGTCAATGATGAACGTTATGTCGGTAAGGATTTTTACGGGTATTCCAGCGGAAATTATAAAAAAATTCACGAAAAAATTGCAGCAATTTGTGCTGAAATCGTTTTTCCGAATGAAAATGATGTTCAATGCCGATTGATTGAGAAAAAACGTTTGCAAAATAAGGAAAAAAATGCTGAAACAGCCACGAGAATTCGCAAAAGAGCCGCTTTGCGCCAGTTTGTAAAAAGAGAGAAAAATAAAGGCATTAATGTTTTGCATTGTGGTTCTTTATATGCGCGGACTCGTAAAGCTATTGCGGCCAGAATGGTTCCGATTATTATTAAAAAAATGGAACAAAGCAAACGTGAAAAGTTGGCTGAGCAAATTCAATTGAACCGAAGTTGGAAATCAAGAGATGTTGCTTAATTATAAAAAAGCCCTCGTAAGAGGGCTTTTTTATGGAAAATTGAATAATCCGCTAAGTATTTTTTTACAGAATCGATAAATGATTCAGAAAACCGTCAATAAATTCTCCTCGGCGATTTTGGTAGTCCAAATAATAAGCGTGTTCCCACACATCACAGGTAAGCAAAGGAAGGAGATGATGCGCTAACGGTGTATCTGCATTGCTTGTTTTGACAATTTCAAGTTTTCCTCGTTGATTTTCTATCAGCCAAACCCATCCGGAACCGAATTGGGCAAGAGCTTCCTGCTTAAAAGTCGTTTTGAATTGTTCAAAACTGCCAAAGTCAGACGTAATGCGCTCATAGAGAGCCGGATTTTTTAACTGACTTCCTCTGGGTTTCATAGAGTGCCAGAAAAATGTATGATTCCAAACCTGTGCCGCATTATTAAAAATAGCACCATATTGTTTTTGTTCTGCCGTTTCTGTAATGATTTTTTCAAGTTCCATTTTGGCAAAAGGTGTATTGCTAATTAATTTATTCAGATTATCAATATAGGTTTGATGATGTTTATGATAGTGAAAATCCATTGTCCGTTCACTGATAAACGGCTCTAAGGCGTTTAACGCATAGGGCAAAGCCGGTAGTGTCAGCATCACTTGTTCTCCTTAATTTGTTTCTTCGTGGTGCTTTATATAATTATTCGTTCCTATTTCATCAAGTTGCTTTTGTAATTTTAAATCTTCTTCGTGTTGAATACGCTTTTTACGGTTATCGTCAATAATTTCGTAAGTTTTTTGTTCTTTGTACATATCGGCAATAATGTTGCGGACATTTTCGATTTCTTGCTCTAATTCGGTAATATGATTTTCAATAATCTCTTTATCTGCGAGGTACTTTTTTATATAAGCTCCGAAATCCCCGACTAATTGGTGTTGACGGTTAAATTCTTTTTCTTGTTCAAACTGAAAATTCAAATTTTCCAACTTTTCTATTTCAGCATCTCGGCGTTCCTGAAGGGCTACCAGTATTTTTCGCTGTTCGTTAATGTTAAATTTTTCAATTCGGCCGAGAGTATTGAGCGCATTTTTCATTTATTATCCTCGAACCGTTGGTGTATACGGTGTATCAAGAATTTCTTTTAATGTTTGATAGCACTCGGGCAGGGTACACTTTTCATCTTTTGTTTGTGATAAAAATTCTTCAATCATCGGATAGTAAAAAATTGCTTCATCAACTTCTGCGTTAGAACCTTTTTTATAAGCTCCGAGACGGATTAATTCAGCCATATCTTCGTATGTTGAAATATATTTACGTGCTTTTGAAACAAGAGCCGCTTCTTCAGGTGTATCGCAAGCCGGCATTGTACGAGAAATAGAGCGCAAGATATTAATCGCCGGATATCGTCCGCGCTCAGCAATGGCACGGTCTAACACAATATGTCCATCTAAAATTGAACGGACGGCATCGGCAATAGGTTCATTATGGTCATCGCCGTCCACTAAAACGGTAAACAGACCGGTTATGCTTCCGCTACCGGCTCCCGGACCGGCTCTTTCCAGTAAACGGGGAAGTTCGGCAAATACACTCGGTGTATACCCTTTGGAAGCCGGTGGTTCACCGATACTTAAAGAAATTTCTCTTTGTGCCATAGCAAAACGTGTTACGGAATCCATCATACATAACACATTTTTATTTTCATCTCTGAAAAATTCGGCCACGGCCATCGTAGTATAGGCAGCTTGTCGGCGCATTAAAGCGCTCTCATCTGAAGTTGACAGAATCAGAACCGATCTGGCTAATCCTTCCTCTCCCAAAACATCTTCTTCAAATTCTTTTGCTTCTCGTCCACGTTCCCCGATTAATCCGATAATAGAAATATCAGCATTAGTGTTGCGTGCAATATTAGACATCAAAGTTGATTTTCCGATACCGGAACCGGCAAAAATTCCCATACGTTGCCCTCGGCAGACTGTCAGAAAAGTATTAACGGCTTTAACACCTAAATCAACTTTTCCTTGTACACGATCACGCATTTGTGCCGGAGGAGGGGAACTTTTTATAAAATATGGTTTGTTTCCTTGCGGTAGAGGACCTTTCCCGTCAATCGGCTCGCCAAAGGCATTAATAATACGTCCTAACCAAGCCGGATGAGGGTAAATAACCGGGGCTGCATTCTCAATATCAACACGACAGCCCAAACCGATGCCGTCTAACGATCCGTAAGGCATTAATAACAGTTTATCGCCTTTGAAACTAACTAACTCACAGGGGACTGTTTTCCCATAAGTTGTTTGTACGCGACAGCGATCGCCAATGGTTAATTTTGAACTGATTCCGCTGACTTCAATGAATAAACCTTGCACGCCGGTTACTGTTCCGTAATAGGTACAGGAACTCATTTGATCAAGATTATGAATGATGTTATCAAGGCGTGTCGACACTTATTTTCCCCATTTTCTCCTATTATATGTAGGCTTTTTTTTGTGTTTATTCAACTTTATTAATAATTATTAACAACCCCGTCAAAAAAGTTAACAAATGGAAATTATAAGTATATGATGATTTCATCGATTGCAAATAAGGAGATACGATAATGCGCGTTTTGTTAGTGGAAGATGATTACGCTATCTCTCAAAGTATTGAGACAATGCTCAAAAAAGAGGGTATGATTATTGATACGACTGATTTGGGTGAAGATGGCCTTGAAATTGGTAAGTTATATGATTATGACATTATCATTTTAGATTTGATGTTGCCGGATATGAACGGATATGAGGTTTTAAAGAGCTTGCGTGCCGCTAAAGTTAATACGCCGGTTCTGATTCTATCCGGTTTGAGTGAACCTGATAAAAAGGTTAAAGGGTTAGGCTATGGTGCCGATGACTATTTAACAAAACCATTTGATAAGGCAGAATTGCTGGCTCGTATTCAGGCTGTTGTTCGCCGTTCTAAGGGACACTCGGATTCTATTATTCGTACTGGTGAAGTTGAGGTTAATTTGGACACTCAAACGGTTACCGTCGGAAATAAAACCTTACACCTGACCGGTAAAGAATACGGTATTATGGAGTTGTTGTCATTGCGTAAAGGTTCAACTCTTAATAAAGATCAATTCTTAAATCATTTATACGGCGGCATTGATGAACCGGAACTCAAGATTATCGACGTGTTTATCTGTAAGCTCCGTAAAAAATTAGAAAAAGCTTCCGGTGGTAAAAATTATATTGAAACCGTTTGGGGGCGTGGGTATGTGTTGCGTGATCCCGATGAGAAGAAATAAAAAAAATCTCGTCTAACGGCTTACTACTTGAAACCTTTTTTGTTTATGTACGTTTTTGTACACCGCACAAAAAAGGTTTCTTCGTATTAAGCTCGTTAGCCGAGATTTTTACCCGATGTTTTCCTTTTGTTTATGTACGTTTTTTGTACACCGCACAAAAAAGGTTTCTTCGTATTAAGCTCGTTAGCCGAGATTTTTACTCGATGTTTCCCTTTTGTTTATGTACGTTTTTGTACACCGCACAAAAAAGGTTTCTTCGTATTAAGCTCGTTACGTCAGCTGATATTTTAAATCAAGAAATCTGAGGATATCATAAAATGAATATATTGTTTTTTGTCATAAACAGTGTTATATCACTCCGGATTTTAAATTACTAATTTTAATTATTCTATGAAGCATATTAATAAAAAAATTGCAACTATAGCAATAGCTGTGGTTGTTGCTGTTCCCTCTATAATGCTGGGTTGGCTATGGCGGGGCATGATGAAGTCTGTTAAAGAAATCGATATCACCAAAGGGTGGTGCTGACAGGCAAATTATTCTTAAAAAAGTCTTGCTGTTTACAAGCAAGGCTTTTTATTTATAAGAAGCACGTTTAATGCGGTCATTAATTGCTAAACCGAGTCCGGTATGAGGAATAGGGGACATTGCCAGTGTTTTTTGTCCGCATTGTTCATCCGCTAAACGCATATATGCAAATAAATTTGCAGCAGCTTCCGTTAAATCTCCTTTAGGGCTCAAGTTTAAATCGGCATTTTTGATGTTTCCAAAGCCGATTAAAAATTCATTTTCAAGTTTTTCGGTAGCATTAATGCGTAGGCTGTTTTTGGGGGCATAATGTTTTAAGAGTTGTCCCGGCGCACTTGGTTTATTAGGATCTCCGTCAGATATGATAATTTTTTCATCTAAGAAATTTTCCAAATCTTCAACAGGTGTTCCGCCTGCTCGTAATAAAACAATTTGTTTGTCTGTGACGTCAATAATTGTTGATTCAACACCAACACGGCACGCTCCGCCATCTAAAATCATCTTTACTTTATTTCCCAAACTCTCTTGGACGTGTTGCGCTGTGGTGGGGCTGACGGCCTTAAATTTATTGGCAGAAGGTGCAACAATGGGAACACCACTCATTTTGATGAGTTGTAAAGCAATAGGGTTATCAGGCATTCTGACAGCAATTTTATTTAAACCGGAGCACGCTAAATCAATAGAGCCGTGGTTATCAATACGCCTTAAAATAAAAGTTAACGGGCCGGGCCAAAAGTGATGTGCTAAAGCCAAAACTCTTTCATCGGTCGCGGCATATTCTTTTAAAAAATCAATCTCGGCAATGTGGGAAATTAAAGGATCAAAATGCGGGCGCCCTTTGGCCTCAAAAATTGAGGCAACAGCGTGCGCATCGTAGACATTTGCACCTAAACCGTAAACTGTTTCGGTAGGGAAAGATACCAATCCGCCATGACGGATAATTTCGGCTGCTTGTTTTATATTTTCTTCTGTGGGTTGATATATATTTTGCATTTTACATCTGGTATAAATCAATAAATCGGCTCTTTTTTAACACGATTTTTTTAGAATTGTCAATCTTTTCTATCTGTCAAAAGTTTTGCTTTGTGTGATTAAAGCATCAAGACGGTGTCTATAACTTTTGGTTCGTTGGTCATTAGCATAATCGTAGCAAAGCTGATCTTCTGGTTTCTCGCTGCCGAAAAAGATAATATTCGGATTTGTCGGCATCAGACGTGCCACGTATCTTTCTCTGTTTTCAAAAGATTCCGTTCTATCCATACTGTGCATTAACCGATGCCACCATTCCGGAAAAATGCATAAATTGCTGAAGTCATTAATTTGTGCTATGTTTCCATTTTCTAATTCTGTCAATTCCAGAGGGCTTGCTTTTCTTAGTTTTTGTTCCTGAGCGATTAAAAGTTGTTTAACTTTTTCTGTTAATTGAGTTGTTGTGGGGGGAATTAGATAACGATTTCCTGACTTAATTTCACCGGAATCTTGTATAGCTTCTTTGTGATGGACGGTAAGAGCAATTTTTATTACTGAGCCGTCATTAAATGTCACAATCATATTCTTCTTAGTGAATTTAATATTTTTAACAAAATCTTCACTTTTTTCTTTATCAAGATAATGGTTATCAGTCAAAAATCCCTGAAATTGTTTTTGCGTTGCAGCACTATATGTTTTCAGCCAGTGTTCTTCCGTTGATCCGATTTGAGTATGCTTTACATTCTGTACGATATTTTTGACATAGGGAATAAGCTGATTATTGTCTTGTTGGAAAATCATATAATTGTAAATATTCTGATTAAGGTAATTATTTAAGATTGCTTTTTCCCAAGCAGAAGGTTTGTTGGTGATAATTTTTTCATAAATTTGTTCGGCTTGTTGTGATATTTGTTTGTTTTGTCTGTGATATTCTTTATAGAGCGGAATGTTGTCCAAAATAAATTTATGGATAAGCCCTTCGTTTTGCTCTGAAACACCTTGTTGTTTCATTTTATTAATCATTAAAACAAAATTACTTTCTTTTTGTTTTAGGTAATCCTGTAACAGAAAGTTCTTAAATGCTGAATTGTGGCGAATAATAAAATGGTGTATGGCTCCGCTTAAAGTTTCATTTTGTAAAAGAGAATGTTCGTTTAAGTTATGGATAATTTCCGATGATTTCAGATTGTATTGTCCTGCAAATTCAATAAAATTGCTCAATCTTTGTTTGATGAAATCACAACAGTATCCGGCGTTGTTATTATCCAATCCTTCTTGCACAAGTTTTTCGTATGAATTTGTGGCTTTTTCTTTATAGCTTTGCGTATGAAAATGAATATACCAGTCTTTAAAATAATCTATATTGCTCAAAATAAAGTCTTTATGCAAACTATGCATTGATTCCGGAATGCCGTTATTTTGAAGTAATAATAAATTATTTTCAATCAGTTCATTTTGTAATTCCGTGAAAGTTAAAACATTATTTTCTTTAAAATAGTTTTGTAAGGCAGAAAAATGGTGACGAATAAAGGGTGTCAGCGTTTGAAGTGTTTCATTGGTCAGTCCGTTTGTTTTAACGCTGTTAATTTGTTGAGCCGTGAGATGGGTTGCCGGATTTTCTGTTTCAGCAAGTAGAAAAGAGTTAATGATATCTTTACCAAAATCCGTCAGGTGGGGTGTGTCGCTTATAGATTCTAATGCAAAACGAGCATAATTAGCGCTACGACTGTTATCCAACAGATAAACAAAAAAGTCATCTTGATTATTTAACACGAAAGCTTTTGTTATGCTCCATTGTTCAGAATTATTGAAATCCGGTAAATTTTTTATTATATTCCGTTGTAAAGAGGGAGCTATATCCAATTTTTGGATATAATGAGCAAAATGTTGAGGATTCGTTTTAAGAAAACTTCTGATATCATCCAAGACATAAGCCGGCGTTTGATGTGAGAATTGTTCATACAAAGCAGATATATATGCTGTTTCCGATAAACTTTTTTTAATGAATTGTAAAAGTTCTTCTTTGGTATTTTCTAAGAAATTGAGGGCACTTCCTTCAATGGTATAAGCATTATTTTGGATTCTTTCTCTGATGGCATTGGCATAATTATCTGATTTTATACTATGAATAATAAAATTTTGAAAATCTTCAGCATAAGCCGTGGCATATTCGCTCATAAAGGTATGAGCATCGGAAGCTATTTGAATGTCATTTGTTATTCCTTTACTTTGTGCTGATTTAATCAGGGCATCGATGTAACGAGGATGAATATTTTGTCTTTTGAGATAGTTTCTGATCCACGATTCTTGTTTTCTAAAGACATCTTTTATAAATGCTTGTTTGGCCCCTAAAAACAGGTGAGCATCTCGGCTCTTATCAGATTCTCGGAATGTTCGATAAAGAACGTCTGAAAAGTCATATACGTTTAACATCGGTATTTTTTCCGGCGGAATATGCATTGCTTGAATAGTCGTGAGCATTCGATATTCTAAATTGTGGAATCTGGGGAATAAGTAATAGATATTCCACGCCGGAGAATTTTTGAGTGCCTTTCTGTAGTCATCAAGAGGATATGTTTGTCTTTCAGTATCAAGTGTGATAATTGTATTTTTCTTTTTTTTCTTTTTATGAAAAGGGCTTTCTTTGATATAGGGCTGCGGTCTTTTTTCAACCAGATTTAAATAAGCTTTATATAAAGTTCCTAATTTTTCAAAATCAGGTTGTCTGATTCGACCAAAGTAGTCCATTCGGATAATATGTAATTCATCTTTACTTAAGGGATAATGTTGCTTTTTAACATAAGTAATACCGCATTGTTTTAAAACGGATATAAGTTCCTGTTTATAAGCTTCCTTATTACTAAAACGTTGAGCATACTCAACATCTCGATCTCCGTTACAATATTTATCCAACAGGTCGGTTAGGCGCTCTTGAGCAGAAGCTATTGGGGCTTGTGGCGTATTATCTTCAGGTTGAAAATAACTTCTTTCCGGAAAATTTTCTATAGGCTGCTTTTCTTGTGCTAATTGTTCTAAAATCCGTTCAGAGGTTGTCTGAGCCTCTTCCGAAAATAATTCCGGATTGTTCTTTATGGATTTTGTGTTTTTTCCAGAGGCCATAAACGGTTCCTTTTTTTATTAATTTTGTCTAAATATATCTTATTTTTATTAAAAAATCCAGTAAAAATTATCATTTTATTATCTTTTTATATGCTAATATCAAAAAAATTTATAAGGAGAGGGAAAATGTTGGATTTTGTGTTTGATAATTCAAGAAAACAGACTGACTCTGCAATTGTTATTATTGCTGATAACTCAAAAGTTCTTCAGAATGAGCGACTCGTTAAAAGAGTTGGAAAAACAATCATTGAAAGTTTGTTAAATGCTCTTCAGGCTGAAGCTGTCAATGACGAATCTGATGTTTTTATTAAAACGTATTCAGCGCAGACCCCGTGTTTATTTTTGACGATTAATAAAAAAGATCCCTTTAAAACAGGAAAAACACTGTATTCAAAGTTAAAAAAGTATGCCAATGCTGATATTTATGTCGGTTCAGATTTGGATGAATCTTTCTTTGAAAAAATGTTGATTGCGATGGAAAATGAAAATTACAGCTTTGATAAATACTGTACTAAAAAGAAAGCTGAAGATTTTGATAAGTTAGAAACGGTTCAATTTTTTGGTGTTAAAAAACCGAATATGAAAAAAGTGGCAGCAATTACAAATGCTGTACGCTATGCTCGAGATTTGGGAAATGAGCCGGCAAACAGGCTGACACCGTATGAATTTATTAAAGATGTAGAGCGGCTGAGCTATTTGGATATTGATGTTGAAGTTCTCGATGAAACAGCGATGAAAGAAGAAAACTTCGGATTGGCTTTGGCCGTTGCCCAAGGATCTTCCAATTCTCCTTATACGGCGATTTTAAAATGGAAGGGAAATCCGAATAAAGAAGATTTTGACTGCGGTTTGGTCGGAAAAGGCGTTATTTATGACAGTGGAGGTTTGTCATTGAAAAGCAGATCAGGTTTGCGTTCAATGAAACAAGATATGTCGGGTGCGGCAGATGTGGTGTCTGTTATTAAAGCTATTGCATTGCAACGTTTACCTGTTAATGTCGTGGCGGTTGTGACAATGGTTGAAAATATGCCGTCGGCTCATGCTTATAAAGTTGATGATATTTTAACTTCAATGTCAGGACAAACGGTTGAAATTATTGATACAGATGCGGAAGGTCGCTTGGTTTTGGCTGATTCTTTATGGTATATTCAAAAACGCTTTAAAGTTAAAACTTTGATTGATATTGCCACATTGACAGGTGCCGCGGAAGTAATATTCGGTGGCGTATATGCGGCAATCTTCGGTAATGATGATAAATTAATTCAGAAATTGATTAAAACGGGTGAATATGTTAATGAACGATTATGGCCGTTACCTCTTAATGCGGACTATGATAAAAGGATGAATTCATCAATTGCCGATATGAAAAATTTTGATAAACCGCGTATGGCCGTACCGTCAACAGCGGCGGCATTTTTACAGAGGTTTGTTCATAAATCAACAAAATGGGCGCACCTTGATATCGGTGGCTGTGAATGTGATGAAAAAGATAAAGTAAGTACAGGATTTGGCGTTATGCTTTTGGAAGATTTTATCCATAATTTTGTAAAATAAGGTTATAAAAATAAAAATCCCTGAAGATGTGACTTCAGGGATTTTTATTACGGATTACAGATGATGACTTTTAAATGAGAGCGGATTTGTGCAATAAAATAGTTATTATCCTCATCTTTACAAACTTGATAAGTTTTGCCATCGTGCTGAAAAGTTTCTCCAATATGCAGAAATTCCCAATTCAAGTTACATCTGTTTGTCTTAAAAAACTCTTCTTCATCTTCGCAAAAAATAGGTTGCAAGAATAATCGTGATTTTTTTTCAACATACCAGCTGTAACAGAGTGTTTTATCCGGTTTGTTAATTTCTGTCAGGCGAACCAGATAATATTTGGGAGATACTTCCGGAGATAGATCGCTTTGTCCTGACGGAGATAAACGGTATGCAACATCAGCTTGTTGAACAGAGGCATAAATAGCTACTTTTCTTATCACATTTCCTAATTCCTGATCAAAAAGAACTTGATATACATCATCCTTATGACGAAAATAGCCGCCTTCTTTCAAATAAATAATTGTTGCTTCTACTTTTTGTTCTTTGGGAAGTATATCATCTTTGAAAACAGAAAAAGTAGCTGCGGTAGAGCTGTTTTCACTGGATCCTAACCATAGAAACATACTGCTATGAGCTGATTTCATCAAGATTAACTTGATGTTTTCAAAATGTATATGTTCTTTCATACAAACATTCATAACATCTAACCAACTTGAATAATTACACTCATTTCCTACTGGAATGGTATATTCTTGCGGTGTCATTTTTTTTAAGTTTTCCATAACTGTTTGTTTGAAATTAATAATTTTCTTAAATATAGTCAATCTAAGCTTTTGACTTAAATGATTGAGAGAGTTTGGCAAGGTAGATGCCGTTTTCTTCGTCGCATTCAACACTATATTTTTGATGATTTAGCTCAAAGGTTTGTCCTTCAGGAAATTCATCATATTTATCTATTTGAATTATCCCCATTTGGGTGTGGCTTCTGTCGATAGATATCATTGATGGAACACCGTCAAGGTTTAATAACCAACAGATGTCATTCATTCCTTTATAGAAAAAGGTATGAAATGTACTCACAACCAAAGTTGCCGTTACCAGCTCGCAATGGAGCACATCTGAGAGCAATTCCTGTACAATTTTCTGGGAAGGAAGAATGACAAATCTCTTAATATAGAGAGATCCGTCATCGCCTAACACCAGTTGGCAGGGATATTGATAATACATCAAAAAATAATCGCCGGGGTTATATTTAATTTCCTGTAAATCTTCTATTTGCGCCGCTCGGGAATGTTTCTCAAGTTGTTGTGCCGCAAGTGTTTCATCAGGCGGAATATAAACCGGTAGGCGAATAAGCGCTGAACGTTCTTCAATTTGCACCGATACGTGCCATTCTAACAAAATTTCTGTCGGAAAAAGCAATCCAATCAGATTGACGGATTTAATTTTTGCTGAAACGTCGGCTCCTTGAAGAGCTTGTTCTGCAGCTTGACGGACAATTTTGTCATTGGTCAGAACGCATCCTGGGATGGTATCTGACACGAAATCATTGTAATTAAACTTATTCATATATATATTTTTTTTTAATTAATAATTTGCAAAATAAGATATTTTGACAAAATGCTAGACGAGTTGGAAGAAAAATTCAAGAAAAAAATGCAAAAATGTGCTCTTTGTGTTTCTAATGCAGAAATTGCAGATATTTTGCTCGGTTATGTAGCTTAATGTACACTCGCTCACAATGACAATAAACATACTCTGTCATACTCAGGCTTGACCTGAGTATCGATTGGAAGAAAAGTAGCATTATTATTGTAATGGATCCTCGGATCAAGTCCGAGGATGACGAGTTAGGAGGCGAGGGTACGAGGGTGACGAAGGAGAGGAGGGCACGAAGGTGACGAGTAAGGAGGTGAGGGTGCAATAAACAGTGCTTTTCTTTAATTAAGTGTACAAAAAAACACCCTTCGGTTAGACCGGAGGGTGTTTTTTTAGCGGAATTTTCTGCGGTATTCCTTAAAATTCTTTAATTCCTCAGGAGTGAGAGAAGCTTCAGCTCTTTCCAGAACGCCTAGGCAATATGTTCGGCATTCTTTCCAAGTCGGATTATATCCATATTCATAATAGTTTAATTTAATTATAAGTTTTAGTGCCGACATTATGTTATTTTTTTATTGCTTTGTCAATAAATGAACAAAAAAACACCCCTCGTCAAAAGGCGAGGGGTGTGTCAGAAGTAAACTTCTGTTATCTGCTATTCACCGGCTTTAACCGCAAATTCAGACATATGTTCTAACAGAGAACGTTTTTCTTTAGCGTTTTCTTGAGCTTTATTTAATAAAGTTTCATAACGTTCCGGATTTGCCTTGTTGACAATTTGGAAACGTGTCTCGTTAGACATATAATCGGATAGCGGACGAGTAGGTGCCTTAGAATCAAGCATCAACGGTGCTTTACCTTCAGCAATGTTTTCCGGATTATAACGATATAACGGCCAACTTCCTGTTTCAACAGCGGCTTTTTGGTGTGATAAACCGTCAGCCAAGTTGAACCCTTGAGCAATACAGTGGCAGTAAGCAATAATGATAGACGGACCATCATAGGCTTCAGCCTCATTCATTGCTTTGATAACCTGAGCATCATTTGCACCGGCAGAAACCTGAGCAACATAAACGTTACCATAGCTCATTGCAATCATACCCAAATCTTTCTTAGGCAGAGCTTTACCGGCTGTGGCAAATTTAGCACTGGCCCCCATCGGTGTAGCCTTTGATTGTTGACCACCCGTGTTGGAATAAACACCGGTATCCATAACTAAAATGTTAATGTTTTTACCTGATGCAATAGCGTGATCAAGACCGCCGAAGCCAATATCATAAGCCCAACCGTCACCACCTAAAATCCATACGGATTTCTTGATTAAGTAATCGGCTAAATTGTTTAATTGCTTAGCTTCAGCTGTATTGATGCCGGCTAATTTTTCACGCAAAGCTTTAACATTATCGCGTTGAGCATCAATTTCAGCATCAGTTTTTTGCGGATTGCTTAAAATCTTGTCAGCAATATCGCCAATTTTATCTTTTAAGCCTTCCAACAATGTTTGCGCAAATTTGGTTTGTTGATCGATAGAGAATCTCATACCTAAACCGAATTCAGCGTTGTCTTCAAACAAAGAGTTTGACCAAGCCGGACCATGACCTTTTTCATCTTTAGCATAAGGAGTGGTCGGTAAGTTACCGGAGTAGATTGAAGAACAACCTGTTGCGTTAGCAACAACCATACGGTCACCAAACAACTGCGTTAACAATTTAACATAAGGTGTTTCACCACAACCTGCGCAAGCGCCGGAATATTCAAACAGCGGTTGAATTAACTGAGTTGTCTTCGGTAAGTTTTTAACAACTTCTGTTCTCTTAACATAAGGTAATGTTTCAAAGAAATTCCAGTTAGCAACTTCTGTATCCAAGTGATTTTCAATGTGATCCATATTGATTGCTTTAAGTTCCGGATTTTCTTTGTTTTTAGCCGGACAAGCAGAAGTACAAATACCGCAGCCTGTACAATCTTCAGGAGAAATTTGCAAGATAAATTTCTTACCGGCAAATTCTTTACCTTTATAATCAGCCTTTTTCAAAGAAGCCGGAGCGTTCTTCAATTCTTCATCAGTTGCAACTTTCATACGAATAACGCCGTGCGGGCAAACCAAAGAGCACTTACCGCATTGGATACATGTGTTCGGATCCCAAACCGGAAGCTCGGTTGCAATGCAACGCTTTTCATATTGAGTTGTTGCTGTCGGCCAAGTTCCGTCAACAACATCGTTGAAAGCAGAAACAGGTAATTGTTCGCCACGACCGGCAATAATTTCAGCTGTTAATTTCTTAACAAATTCAGGTGCATTAGCCGGAACCGGAGCAGACATTGTCAATTTAGAATCTGCTGTTGCCGGAACATCAACTTTATGTAAGTGTTCCAAAGTAGCATCAACAGCGGCAAAGTTCTTTTGAACAATGGCGTCACCTTTTTTGCTGTATGTTTTCTTAATTGCATTTTTAATTTGAGCAATAGCTTCTTCTCTCGGTAAAATGTTTGAGATAGCGAAGAAGCAGGTTTGCATAATGGTGTTAATGCGAGCGCCCATACCTGTTTGACGAGCAACGTCAACAGCATTAATAACATAGAAATTCAATTTCTTGTCAATAATGGTTTGTTGAACTTCACGCGGGAGGTGAGCCCATACTTCGTTGCCTTCATAAGGAGCATTTAATAAGAAGGTAGCACCTTGTTTAGCAATACCCAAGATATCAACCTTGCGCATAAATGCAAATTGGTGGCAAGCAACAAAGTCAGCTTTGTTAATTAAGTAAGCTGATTTAATCGGGTGATCAGAGAAACGCAAGTGAGATGTGGTCATAGAACCGGATTTACGAGAGTCGTAAACGAAGTAACCTTGACCATATTTACCGGCGTCTTCAGCAATAATTTTAATAGAGTTCTTGTTAGCACCGACGGTACCATCTGCACCTAAACCGAAAAATACGGTACGAACAACATCTTTACCCTCTGTATCGATGGCGGCATCATCATAAGGTAATGATGTTTTGTTAACGTCATCATTGATACCGACAGAGAAAGAATTAATCGGTTCAGCTTTAGCTCCGTTGTCGAAAACAGCTTTAACCATTCCCGGTGTAAATTCTTTGGAAGACAAGCCATAACGACCGCCGACGATTTTCGGCATAGCTTTAATTTCACCGTGAGCAAAAGCTTGAGCGACCGTTGTAACAACATCAACGTACAACGGTTCACCGGCAGAACCGGATTCTTTGGTCCTATCCAAAACGGAAATCGTTTTAACCGTTGCAGGTAAAGCTTTAATGAAAGATTTAACAGGGAACGGACGATATAAGTGAACTTTAAGAACACCTAATTTAGCGCCTTGAGCATTCAAGTAAGCAATGGTTTCTTCAACCGTTTCAGCACCGGAACCCATAATGACAATAACTTGTTCGGCATCAGGGGCACCAACGTAGTCAACAACGTGGTATTGACGTCCTGAAATCTTTGCAAATTTGTTCATTTCTTCCTGAACAATTGTTTCAACCTTAGCATAGTAAGGGTTGGTTGCTTCACGCCCTTGGAAGAAAACATCAGGATTTTGTGCCGTACCGCGAATAACAGGAGCTTCCGGACGGAGAGCGTGTTTGGCATTGAACTGGTAGTCAACACCCTCTAACATTGCACGCAAGTCATCATCGGACAATAATTTAATCTTTTTGATTTCATGAGAAGTACGGAAACCATCAAAGAAATGCATAAACGGAACACGTGAACGTAATGTTGATGTTTGTGCAATGGCTGCCATATCGTGAGCTTCCTGAACGGAATTAGAGCAGAGCATTGCAAAACCCGTCATACGGCATCCCATAACGTCGGTGTGGTCACCGAAGATTGACAAGGCGTGATAAGCTAATGAACGAGCTGCAACATGCATAACAAACGGAGATAACTCACCGGCAATCTTATACATATTCGGAATCATTAACAACAAACCTTGAGAAGCGGTAAAGGTCGTGGTTAATGCACCGGCTTGTAAAGAACCGTGGCAAGCACCTGCTGCACCGGCTTCAGATTGCATTTCTTGAACTTCAGGAATAACACCCCAAATGTTTTTTTGTTTAGCTGCAGACCACGCATCAGCCCATTCACCCATCGGAGATGACGGGGTAATCGGGTAGATAACGCAGACTTCATTCATACGGTGGGCAACAGAAGCAGCAGCTTCGTTACCGTCCATCATTTTCATTTTTACTTCTGACATTAAATAATCCTCAAATGTTTGATTAAAAAGAATAAAATATTCAGTATAAAATATAGAATCTCTCTATGCGCGTGTTTATATCATCTCTTAATTTTAAAAACAATTAAAAAAATAAAAAAGCGAACACTAAAATAAATAGTGGACAAAAGAGCGAAAAAATGATATATTTATAAGTGAAATTAAATTATTAAGATATGAAAAAAATAGAAAAAATTCTGTTCAAGGACGGCGTCCTGCTGACAGAGAAAAGATTGTGGACAATTGGTATCGGAACAGCTTTAATTTTGGCAGCAATGAGTATCATTCCTGCTATTATTAAACTGGCATCATTATAGTCCTATACGATGGTTACATTTTTTATAAAATGTTTCCATCGTTTTTTTTATGTTTGACTCATCTTATATTTGTGATAAAAATAATCAGACTTTATTTTTATCATTTATAAGGAGTTTTATGATGTCATCTAAATTTTTTGCAATTTTAGCCATTGCAACAGCTTTGAGTGCTTGTTCTTCTGACGGTGGTTTTGATCTTTCTAAATTTACGGCTGTTGATGCTAATGCTTCCGCTAAAACACGTTTGCGCGCCTGCTTGGTCAGTGAAGCAAATACCAAATTTCAAAACGGAACTTTATTTGCTCAGGGTTTAACTGCTACGGCTCAGGAATTATCTGGTACCTGCCTCAAAAAATTGGCTTTGCAATCTGCCGGTTTAGGGAGTGAGTCTGAATCTATGGCTTCAACCATTATTCAAAATTTACAGAATTACGGAAGTGCTCAATAATGAAAAAAATATTGTTTTCTATTTTGTTGCTGAGCGGTTGTGCCGGCTGGTTTGATAATAATAAAACTCCGTTGACACCGCAGGGGCAAATGAATGTTTGTATTCGTGATGAAGTGCGCACTTATAAAGATAGCGGCAGACTGCAAGCAATGGGCGAATGGGGTGCCGCACAAAAAATTGCCAATGATTGTACCAAGAAATATAACTTGGACCATTTATATACGCAAGCCGTTAATAATGCACGGGATATGATGAAGGTCAGCTCTGAAGGAACATCTTTACGCAGATAAAATGCGTTCTTTGGGCTGCTTGTGCAGATATTTAAAATTAAAAAAATGTCGAATTTAGGTTCGACATTTTTTTAGATTCTAAAACCATACATCTGTTGTGGTCAGATACTCAAGCACATCATTGATGTTTTGACACTCACAAACATAATGTTGGTGCTGGAAATATCCATACACTTCTTTGTGAAGCGGTTTTTTGAACTCTTTGAATGCATTTCCGCAACCGACGTCAGGAGAGTATAATACAAACTGATTTCCTCTGATAAATAATAAACGTAGATCACGCATGGCATCATTTTGTTCCTCCAGAATATCCAACATACCCCATCGAATAAGATAAACGATATCAACAGAGAAATCGTCTATATCTCCTTCATCACGAAAGCCTTTGACAATAATCAGATATCGGTTTCCTCTTTGTTTGGTCGGAAGGGTAGAAATGTCATACCTTGGATAGGCTTGTTTAAGCTCTTCCAAAATTTGTTGAACTTGTTTTTCTTTCATAATTATTGAAGTTAAAATAAGACAAATAATGATAAGTAATTGTAAAAATTATATATAATTAATCTTATTATGAGTCAATGAAAATGTAATTTAAAAAATGGCACGGTAATTGCATAATGAAAAGCAAATGATTTTATCCGACAAATTTAGGGGAGAATTTAATGGATAATACAAAATATATTGCTTTATCTCGGCAGATGGCTTTATGGAAGCAGATGAATGTTGTTTCTAACAATGTTGCCAATATGAATACAACCGGATTTAAGCAGGAAGGAACAATTTTTAGTACATTTGTTGCTCAAACATTAAATGCCAAAGATATGGGGAATGATCCGGTTTACTTTACGCAGGATTTGGCAACTTATACGGATTTTCTAGAAGGCGCGCTGGTAGAAACCGGCAATACTTTTGATGTTGCCTTGCAGGGCGATGGTTTTTTTGCGGTTGAGACAGATCAGGGAATTTCTTATACCAGAAAAGGTAATTTTACACTCGATCGCAATGGAATGATGGTTACCACTGACGGGTATCCTGTTTTATCTCAAAATAACGAACCGATTTTTATTGCTCCGACGGAAACAGAGGTTGTTATTACGGAAGACGGTTCCGTTTCTACGGAAAACGGCATCATTGGTCGTTTAAATGTCGTTAAATTTGCAGATAATAATAAATTAGTAAAAAGAGCGGACACAATGTTTGATAATGTTGCCGGTAATCAGCAAACTCAGGCAGATGATGTTCGCGTCGTCCAAAGAAGTTTGGAAAAATCAAATGTTAATGCGGTTGAAGAAATGACCAAGCTGATTCAATTACAGCGCTCGTATGATTTTGTACAGCAAATGATTGATGAAGAACACGATAGAATTTCGAATACAATTGAGACTTATTCTCAACTGGCATAGAAATAAAAGGGGAAAATAAATGAGATCTTTATATATCGGCGCTACCGGAATGCTTGCTCAACAGACAAATGTTGATGTTATTTCCAACAATATCGCCAATATGAACACAACGGCTTTTACCAGAAGAAGAGCCGAGTTTAATGATTTGTTATATCAAAATATTATTCGTCCAGGTTCACAGTCTTCAGCTTCTCAAACAATGCATCCGTCAGGATTACAGCTTGGCTTGGGTGTCAGAACGGCAGCCGTCTATCGCATTACGGAAGGAAGCGGCTTGTTGAATACAACCAATACATTGGATTTGGCGATTCAGGGACGTGGTTACTTTCAGGTAGAATTGCCTGAAGGAAAGGGAACAGCGTATACGCGCGACGGCGCTTTTCAGCGCAACGGTGACGGTGTTATTGTGACACACGACGGATATATTGTCCAACCGGAAATTACAATTCCTGATGATGCTATCGAAGTTTATATTAATAATTCAGGTGAAGTATGGGTTAAGCAAGACGGAGAAACGGATCAGGTCAATGTCGGTCAACTTGAATTGGCAACATTTATTAATGAAGCAGGGTTGGAAGCTATGGGACAAAACCTGTTTATTGAAACGGAATCTTCCGGTGCACCGAATGTTGATAATCCTGATACAGAAGGATTTGGATCTATTTTGCAAGGCTATTTGGAAACGTCAAATGTCAATGCTGTTTCTGAAATTACAGAATTGGTTTCCGCACAGCGTGCCTATGAAATGAATTCAAAAATTATTACCATTTCAGATGAAATGCTGACAACGATTAATCAGATGAGTTAGGTTTAAATCAATGCGTCAAATTATTGCTACAACATTTATAGCTTTCGGCTTTTGGCTCGCGTTTGCGGGACTTGTCAGGGCAGGTGATGTTATGCATGTAGAAGAAGAGGATATTGTTAATGCAATTCGTCAAGAATTTATTGATCGGGGTATGGCGGAAGATTCGAAGCTTGATGTGGAATTATTCGGTGGGCAAACAGATTTTCAAATCGAAAACGCAAAGGAAGCGAAAATCTTAATTAATCATCTTAAAGCAGATGAAAAACAAGGGCGTTTTTCTTGCGAGGCGGAAATTTTTGCCGACAGAGTTTCTGTTGCTACTTCATCATTACAAGGAAAATATTTCCTCCTATCGACGGTTTGGGTGCCGGCAAAGAATATTGCAAAAGGTGAAATAATTACGGAAGAAATGCTTCAGAGAGAGCTTATTCGTCAATCAAAACTGAAACCGTTTATGGTAACGGATAAAGAAAAATTATTAGGGCAGGAAGCCCAAAAATCTCTGAAAGAGGGAAAAATTATTAGTGAAAAAGATGTCAGTGCTCCTTTGCTTGTTAAGCGTAACGACATTGTGGTGGCTGTTTATCGAACAGACAGAATGCAAATTACCACCAAAGCAATTGCCCAGCAGGACGGTGCTTATGGTGATCGCATAGAAATGCAAAATTTAAAAACGCATAAAGTGTTGACCGGAATAGTACAAGATGCGTCAACTGTTGTGATCGACCAATAGTAACGAGTAAAAAGATGGAAACAAAAATTGCAAATATCAAGAAAATGACAGCATTGTTGATGGTAACGGCAATGGTTAGCGGATGCAATACATGGTCAAGATTGACGAGTGTTGGTAAAGAACCTGATATGACGCCTATTACAAATCCGTTGGAGGCACAAAATTATCAGCCTGTTTCTCAGCCGACGCCTCCGAAATATCCAGATCAATATGCCGGTGTTAATTCTTTGTGGAAGAAAGGCTCATCAGGATTTTTCCAAGATCAACGCGCTTCAAAAGTGGGTGATATTATTACCGTTAATATTTCAGCGAAAGATACGGCCACTTTAAAGAATAAAACCGAACAGACCAGAGATACAAACTCTGATACCGTCAATGTTAACGCAATTGCCGGTTATGAAAAATACGCAAAAGATTATTTGCCGGATGCTGTTGAGGCTTCAACATTGTTTGATGTAAAATCTGATCACGATGTTACCGGTGAAGGTAAAATCGACCGTTCCGAAAAAATTGATATGACAATGGCTGCTGTTGTTATTCAGGTATTACCGAATGATAATTTGGTTATTGAAGGAACGCAGGAAATCAGAGTGAATTATGAGTTGCGTCAGTTGAGCGTCAGAGGAATTATTCGTCGTGCCGATATTTCATCGGATAATACCATTGAGTCGAGTAAAATTGCAGAATTGCGAGTTTCTTATGGTGGAAAAGGAACCGTATCGGATATGCAACAACCGCGCTATGGTCGTCAGTTGATTGATATTATCTCGCCGTTTTAATGATTATCATTATATATAAAAAATAAGACAGAAGTCGCTGTTCAGCTAGAATAAAGTTATTATTATCCTTTTAGAATATAAGCCGTTTTCTCTCCCCAGAAAAAATTTGCTTATATTCAGGGCAGAGGATTTTCGAGTTCTCTGCCAAAGAAAAAGACGGGGCTTGTATTCCCCATAAGTTCCGCCTTTTTCTCAGATTGGACAAGGTTTTAATTTATTTTTAAGGACAATAAAAATGACAAATAGTGTTGAAATGATGAAAAGAGCCGAACAAGAGGCTAATGTCTTATTAGAAAAAGCAATTGCTTTATCTCAAGCTAAAAACAGCGGAACGGACAGTGATTTGATTATGGCTCTTGATGATAATTTGCAACTTTGGGTGGGTATTGAAACAGCCTTAAAAAATGCTAAGAATTTTTTGCCGCAGGATATTAAGAATAATTTGTTGAAATTATCGAAGTTTGTTGAGCGTTTGACCTTATCGAAAGGTTTAAAAGTTACGGATTCTGATGTTTCCTGTATGGTTAATATCAATATGCAAATTTGCAAAGGTTTATTAGAATCTGTTCATAACAGTTTAGCAAGAGAAGAAGCTTTTTCTTTATTAAAATGTGCTATTGATTTATCTAATGCTCGTGAAAATGATAATTTGATAGAGTTGATTGATGCATTGGATAATAATATGAAATTATGGGTTTATATTAAAACTTTGGCGCAAAAAGAGGAAAACATTTTGCCGCAGCCGGTTAGAAATAATTTGGTTAAATTGGCTGATTATGTGTCTGCCAAAACAATTGAAGTCGGTCAGGATGTTACAAAAATTAATGATAAAGCGATTGAAAGTATGATTCAGACAAATTTACAGATTTCTGAAGGATTGATGAGCAAAGAAGTTGCATAAAGTATCATTCACACAAAAAACGCCTTATTTTTATAAGGCGTTTTTTTATGCACATTGATAAGGTAAACATTGCAAAGTCTTAGAAAAATCTTATAAACTCTATCTGAGTATAAGGAGTTTTTTTATGGTGTTTTCAAAATTTGAACGAATGGTTGCCGGCCGATATTTAAGGGCAAAACGTAAAGAAGGGTTTATTTCCGTGATTACCGGTTTCGCTTTTACCGGTATTGCCCTCGGGGTGGCAACACTCATTATTGTTATGTCGGTTATGAATGGTTTCAGAGCCGAATTACTGAGTCGTATTTTAGGAATTGACGGTCATATCGGAATTACGGCTATTGCAGGATATCCGTTTAATAATTATCGACAAGCCATACAAGAAATAAGCGGATTTGATAAGGTTCAGACGGTTATTCCTCTGGTTCAGAATCAACTTTTGGTTACTGCCGGTAAAGCAGCCGAAGGTGCAATGGTACGCGGTATAGCAAAAGAAGATTTATTAAAAAAAGATGTTTTGAAAAACAGCGTTAAATATATTGATATGTCTGAATTTGAGGGTAATGTTGCTATTGTCGGCTCTCGTTTGGCTCAGAAAATGGGACTTGTAAACGGTGACGAAATTACTTTGATTTCTCCGAACGGCAAAGTTACGGCTTTCGGTACTGTCCCTCGGATGAAGTCTTATCGCGTTATCGGGGCGTTTGAAATCGGTATGTATGAATATGATGCCAATTTTATCTTTTTACCTTTAGAAGCTGCACAAAAATATTTCGGTTTAGGAGATGCCGTTACAAATATTGATGTGACACTGAGTGATGATAAGTATTTACCTGAAGTTCGTCGAGCAATTGTTGGCAGTGTGGGTGAGGGCGCTTATGTGTATGATTGGAAACAAAGCAATGCCGCTTTCTTTAATGCCATTGATGTTGAGCGAAATGTGATGTTTTTAATTTTAACGCTTATTATTTTAGTGGCGGCTTTTAATATTATTACCGGTTTAATTATGCTGGTTAAAGATAAAGGACGAGATATAGCCGTTTTGCGAACAATGGGGGCAACAAAGGGAATGATTATGCGTATTTTCTTTATGGACGGCGCATTTATCGGTATTGTCGGAACAGCATTAGGCTTGATTTTAGGTGTTTTGTTTTGTGACAATATTGAAACCATTCGTCATTGGTTGGAATCGATTTCCGGAAGAGATCTGTTTTCGGCAGAAATTTATTTCTTATCGCAATTACCGGCTAAAATTGATACGGTTGAGGTCGTTATGGTGGTTGTCATTTCTTTGTTATTATCATTTTTAGCAACCTTATATCCGGCATATCGTGCCGCAAAATTTGATCCGGTGGAGGCTTTACGTTATGAGTAAAAAAGCACCTGTTTTAGAATTAAAGAAAGTCATTAAGTCCTTTAAGCAAGGAACGCAAAAATTAGAAGTTTTGCGCGGTGTCGATTTAGATATTCAAGCGGGGGAAGTCGTGGCTTTGCTCGGACCGTCCGGTTCCGGAAAATCAACTATGTTGCAGATAGCCGGTTTATTGGATCAACCGACCAAAGGTGAAATCTATTTAAATGGGCAAAAATGCAGTAAACTGAATGATGCACTGAGGACTTCCTTGCGGAGAGATTATCTTGGTTTTGTGTATCAATATCATAATTTATTGAGTGATTTTGATGCGCTTGAAAATGTTATGTTGCCGCAACTTATTCAAGGTAAAAAACGCAAAGTTGCCGAAGAACGGGCAAAATGGCTTCTTTCTCGTTTGGGATTGGAAAAGCGCTTAAAGCACCGTCCGGCGACAATGTCCGGCGGAGAGCAGCAACGTGTTGCCATAGCACGGGCTTTGGCTAATGCTCCGAAACTTTTGTTAGCTGATGAGCCAACCGGAAATTTGGATCCGAAAACATCAGATATTGTATTTGCAGAGTTAGTGAATATAGTTAAAGAAACGGGACTATCGGCATTGATTGCAACGCATAACTTTGATTTGGCAGAAAAAATGGATAGAAAAGTTACCTTATTAGATGGTAAAATTATAGATATGCGAGCCAGTGCTTTTATTCCACGAGATAGCGAGAATTTTTATTAGGAGGAATTATGAAGAAGATATTTTTAGCCTTTTTAGCAATGGCGTGTATGATACCGACAGAAGGTCATACAAAATATAAACAGCCGGAGGGTGTTCCTACCCAAATAGAAAGAGATGTTAATCGTCGTTTTCGTAATTACGGTAAAGAGGAAGAGGGCGTGTTAACCTTGGAAGAATATCAAGAATTCCGCCAAGTTCGTACCCGAGAAGATCGCCGTCAGGAACGTCAGGCGAGAAAAAAAGGAACTTATGTGTCACCGGAAGACGCTTTTAAGGCGATGGATGAAGATAAAAACGGTAAAGTGACAGCCGAGGAAATGCTTAAATATGAACAAGGAAAGTAAAAATTGAAATTAATGAAGCCTTGCTTAATCCGGCAGGGCTTTTTTGTATAGAGAAAAAAATAACGAGCACCCTAAAAATAGCTTGACACAAGGATTTGAGCGTGATAGAATGAGTATAGATTTTGGCTCAGCCTATCTGGGAGGTGTGTAATGAGGGCTATTTATTATTTGTTGATGTCTATGTGTTTTTTTCCCTATGGTCAAACAGCACAGGCAAATGTTATAAGCAATCATTATAGCACCAACCTCCTTATAGAATACCAAAACCAAACCAAACCTTCAGCTGAGCCAAAATCGTCTTATCAAAAGTATGCGGCGGT
>JAFUSU010000002.1 GCA_017467515.1 Alphaproteobacteria bacterium | reverse complement strand
TAGTGACGGTTCGGTGTTTCATATTCTACGTGTGAAGTAGAAATGGTGATACCACGAGCTTTTTCTTCAGGAGCTTTATCAATTTGATCATATGCTGTGAATGCTGCTCCGCCTTCTTCTGCTAATACTTTTGTAATAGCTGCCGTTAAGGTCGTTTTACCATGGTCTACGTGACCAATCGTTCCAATGTTACAGTGCGGCTTGGTCCGCTCAAATTTCTCTTTTGCCATAATTACAAAATCCTAAATTTATGTTGTTAATATTCGGAGTGGAAAAAAATTGGAGCGGGTGAGGGGAATCGAACCCCCGTCATAAGCTTGGAAGGCTTCTGCTCTACCATTGAGCTACACCCGCTTAATATGCCCCATCCGAGAGCCCTATTAAAAAATGGTGGTGGAGGGGGATGGATTCGAACCATCGTAGACTAAAGTCGACGGATTTACAGTCCGTTGCATTTGACCGCTCTGCCACCCCTCCGTCAAAAAAACGGAAAAGACACCACTTTTTGCTAGTCATAGTTTGCAAATAATCTTATTTTTAGCTCTTTGTCAACCACTTTTTTAGATATTTCTTAATTTATTTAACTTATCCTCAGAAATAGGACAATTTTGTAAGTTAAGAGAATTAAATGAGTAAGCTAAGCATAACAGAATCGAGAAACCCTCATACAATTAATATTGATTTAATGGACTCTCTGGATATTGTCAAAACGATCAATGAAGAAGATTGTAAAATTGCTGATGCCATAAAAAAAGTTTTGCCTGCCGTTGCTTCGGCTGTTGATGCCGTAACAAAAGCTTTTTTGACCGGTGGCAGGCTTGCCTATTTCGGCGCCGGCACCAGCGGACGTTTGGGCGTATTAGATGCCTCAGAGATGTTGCCTACTTTCGGCGTTTCTCCTTCTATGGTTCAAGGTTTTATTGCCGGTGGAGAACAAGCTTTGCGGCATCCGGTCGAAAATGCTGAGGATAAGGAAGAATTTGCTCTCAGCGATTTGGCTGTTTTCAATCCAAAACCTCAAGATGTCATTGTGGCCATTTCTGCCAACGGGAATCCGGCTTATTGCGTTAAGACACTGAAAGAAGCTAAAAACGCAGGCTGCACCACCATTGCCATCAGCTCTAATCCTGAAGCCTCCATTGCAAAATTTGCAGATATATTCATTAATCCGATTGTCGGTGAAGAAGTGATTACAGGCTCATCTCGAATGAAATCCGGTACGGCTCAAAAAATGATATTAAATATGATTTCAACCGGTGCAATGATTCGAATCGGAAAAACTTACGAAAACTATATGATTGATTTGCAGCTCACCAATAAAAAACTTGTTGAACGCGGATTACGCTTTATTTCCGAAATTTGCGGTATTGACAAGCAAACGGCTGAAAAGTATCTTAAGGAAAGTGGTCCGAATGTTAAGACGGCTTGTGTGATGGCTTTAAAAAAATGTTCAAAAGAAGAAGCCGAAAAATTATTAAACGCCCATAACGGCATCTTAAGGAAGGTTATCTGATGTCTCATTTTTCATCAAATTCATCTGTTTCTAAAAGCGGCGCTCTTTATTTATACGGACGCCATCCCGTTACGGCTGCCATCAATAATCCTAATCGGCAGATTTCCGTTCTTTATGCAACCAAAGATACATATCCCGAAACAGCCGAATTGTGTCGGCGTGCGCAACGTCCTTCATCTTTAATAAAACTTGTTGACAGAAAAGAAATTGAAAAACTTTTACCAGCCGAAGCTGTTCATCAAGGATTTGCAGCTCAGGTTAAACCTTTGGATTCTGTTTCTCTTGAAGAAATTTGTGCAGCAGCCGATCAATATGAAAGTTGCCATTTACTCATTTTAGATCAAGTCACAGACCCTCAAAATATAGGTGCAATTATTCGCTCTTGTGTTGCTTTTAATGCTTTAGCTCTTATCGTTCAAGATAAAAACTCTCCGATAGAATCCGGCGCTATGGCAAAGGCCTCAGCCGGAATGATTGAACTTTTACCGATTGTCCGCGTCACAAATCTGGCACGCGCTCTCGAAACATTAAAAAAATCCGGTTTTTGGATTATCGGTATGGACGGCTATGCCAAAACAACTATTGATAAAATGAATAAATCCGGAAAAACCGCTATTATTATGGGGAGCGAAGGGAAAGGAATGCGCCGTTTAATTGAAGAATCCTGCGACAGTACCGTGCGTCTTCCAATCTCAGAAAAGGTCGAGAGCCTGAATGTCTCCACGGCTGCGGCTATTACTTTGTATGAACTGAATAAACGGTAAATCTATGGAAAATACAATACATATATCTTCGTTATATAAGCAATTTGCCGATGTTTGCGCCGTGGATAAAATTTCTTTCAGCGCCCAAACCGGTGATGTTATTGCTTTATTAGGGCCTAACGGAGCCGGAAAATCTACTTTGATGAATATGATTGCCGGTCTTTTATCTGCCGATGACGGGGATATTATCATCGACGGTTTTAATATCAAACAAAATCCTACGGACGCTAAAAAGCTTATCGGTTTTTTGGCTGAAGGAGCACCGATGTATGGAGATATGCGTGTCAAAAACTTTTTAAGTTATATGGCTGATTTAAAGGGAATATTACCGAAAGATAAAATTCAGCGTCTTACCGCGGTGAAAGAGATGGCACAAATTGCCGATGTATGGAATATGAAAATAGAAACCTTATCCAAAGGGTATCAGCGGCGTGTCGGTTTTGCTCAAAGTATTCTTTCCGATCCGCCTATCCTCTTATTGGATGAACCGACAGACGGACTTGACCCTAACCAAAAAGAACACATCCGTCAGCTGGTTAAGCAACTCGGCGAACATAAGATTATTCTTATTTCAACCCATTTGCTTGATGATGTTGAGCAAATGTGTAACCGGATTATGATTATGAATCGCGGGGCCATTATTGCCGACGGCGTTAAACAGAAGATTTTAGAGCAAGCTAAAGCTTTTTCTTTAGAATCTGCTTTTCGAAAATTAACGGGAGGTAGTTATGTTTAAATTTTGTTCGGTTGTCAAAAACGAGCTTATGCGCTACTTCTCCTCATCTTTAGCTCATGTTTATCTTTTGGCTTTTTTATTTTTAAATGCTTCGTTGACTTTATATCTCGGAGATTTCATCAATCGCGGTATCGCCGATTTATCCGTTATGTTTTCATTTATTCCGTGGATCTACCTTGTTTTTGTTTCCGGTATCGCTATGCGTTTATGGTCCGAAGAATTTAAAAACAAAACAGTTGTTCAAATTCTTTCTTTGCCCGTCAGCCCGACAACTCTTGTGTGGGGAAAATTTACCGCAGCTTGGATTTTTTGCACAATCGGTCTGATCCTAACCTTTCCTTTTGTTGTTACCGTCAACGTTTTAGGAAATCCGGATAACGGCATTATCTCAGCCGGTTATTTCGGATGTTTTATCCTCTCCGGCGCTATGCTGGCTGTTGCGCAACCGATGTCCGCTCTTACCAAAAATCAGGTTATTGCTTTGGTTTTATCCGTCATTGCCAATCTCCTCTTTTTTATGAGCGGATTAGAATATGTTTTAGCTTTTTTCCGTTCCGTTCTTCCTTTTAATATGGTGGAGAATATCGCCTCTTTGAGTTTTTTGTCCCACTTTAATGATATTTGTAACGGCATGATCGGTTTAAGAGATATTCTGTTTTATATCAGTATCATTATCTTATTTAATATCATAACGGAGCTTATTGTCCGCATTAAGACATCCGGTGTTTCACCTTTTATCAAAACCAATAAAAAATCTGCTTATTTATGTGCCGTTTTGGTCGTTTGGCTCGGATTTGCCGGTTTTAATATGATTAATACGCAACTCTTAGATACCTACTATCTGGATGTAACACAAGATAAACATTTCACACTTTCCGAAACGGCAAAACAAATCCTAAAAAACATCAAAGAGCCTGTTACCGTCAAAGTTTATTATTCCCCTCTTTTGTCACAGCGAAATCCGTTGTTCCGACAAACTGCCGACTATTTGCGCCGTTTACTCAAAACATATCAGCACCAAGCACCGGAATCTTTCTCTTATCGTTTCTATTATCCGCAATTTCTTAATGAAGAAGAAGACTTGGCTATTCACGATGAGATGGTTCAAATCCCTCTGCCCGATGTTAATCAAAATGCTTATTTCGGTATTTCTTTGGTTGACGAAGCGGGACAACATAAAACAATTCCGCTGATTCCTTTAGAAAACCAGAACAATCTCAGTCAGCAAATTCTGCAAAATATTTATGAATTATCTCATACCAAAAAAACATTAGGCATTATTACTTCCTTACCGGTTTTCGGCTTACAAATGTCACAACACACCATCGGAACACGCTGGCAAATTATTGATGAGTTGGAAAAGTTGTATCATATTAAGAATATTGAAAAAACAGAAGATTTCACCAATATAGATGTTCTGCTGATGATTCATCCTCAAGAAATGCCTGATGATCTGGTCAATGCCGTTGCCAATTACACCCTAAACGGCGGGAAAATCGTTGTTTTAGCCGATATTGCGGCAGAGGCTACGCGATTATATTCTCCTGTTAACCGAAGACTCACACCAACGCAACTCCATCAATTAAATCTTCTATGGGGTTTTAGCTTTAATCCTGATACGGTTATTGCTGATTTAGGCAATTCAATCACTGTTAATGTCGGTTCCGGAGAACACGCTGTTTACAGTCAGGATGTCATTCAGTTCACCTCATCCGGAAATCAAATAAATCACGCTCAGCAAGAAACACAACATCTGTCTAATTTGCTTTTCGCATCAGCCTCCTCAATTATTCCTTTAGAGGGACACAAAAGCACTTTCATTTCTCTCTTAAAAACGGGGGATAACGCTGCATTACTCAGTTCTGATGTCGTATATGAAAATATTAATCCGGCAGATATTTTAGCTCAATTTAAAAGCGATCACACGCCTAAAATTGTTGCCGCCAAAATTGTCAGCAATATTCCTCAGCACCCGTTCGAAGTCATTGTTATCGGCGACAGCGATTTTGCTTATGACTCGTTTTGGAGCCGATTTAAGATGATTGATGAGCATAAATATTCCGTTTTTGTAAATGATAATGCAAACTTTTTACTGAATGCGCTTGATAGTCTGAGCGGGCAAAATACTCTTATTCCTCTGCGTCAGAGCCGTCCTTTTATTCCTCGTTTTGATAAGTGGGAAGCCTTACGCAAGCAAAATGCTTTAGAAACAGCTATCCAAGAGCGTCAGATTTTCGATAAAATCAACCAAGTTAAAACAGATCTTAATAATTTATGGCAAAAAAAAGACTTTGAAAATCGTCAAAAATTTTCTGATGATGAACTTTCCGTTATTGCGGATTATCGTCAGAATTTGAAAAAATTGAAGCAAAAACTCTCTGATTTAAGGATTCATCAAAATCAAAATATCGAACAAAAACAAGTGTGGGTCGTTTTCTTTAATTTATACGCCGTTCCTCTGTTCTTGATCGTTTGTTTTGTTTGTCTGTCCCTGATTTGTCGTCAAAAACCGAAATACAGCCCGAGCAAAATGCCTTATTTCACAAAACGGGTTTTGATGCCCTTTTTGCTTTGTTTTATCTTGTTTGGTTGCGGACTGACGCTCGTCTTGTCCTCTGATCAACAAAATAAAACAATGGAAGGACAACTTGTTTTTACAGATTGGAAACGGCAATTAAATCAGATTCAAACCATCACATTTGAGCGTAACGGAACCTCTTTATCCTTTTATCAAAAAGAGGGATTGTGGTACATTAAGGGCTATGAAGACTATCCGGTTTATCAACGTAGAATTATTAATTTCTTGGCAACTTTAGCCAATATGCGCTACCTTGAAAAAAAGAGTGCTCGTGCAGAATACCTGCCGAAATTCGGACTTGATTCGTCACACTTAACAACTGTAACATTGGGAGAAACTGACAATAAAATCATTTTCCAATTTGATATCGGTTCTTATGATGAAGAAATCGGTCGTGGCGGACGCGGTGCCTTTTTAAAATTTCCAAACCGCTTTCAAGTATGGCTTGTTGTCGCTGATTTTATAAGTTTATCAACCGACTGGCGCAATTGGACATTAAATACCGCTCTTAATCCGCGGTTCGGACGGGTAAAATCTGTCAGTAAAAAAATGCCGGAAGATGTGTTGATTTTACTCATTAAAGAGTTACAAAACACCCCTCTTACCTTAAGCCGAGAAGATCCTAAGGTCTTGTTACCGGTTAATGATATTTCTCTTGTTTTTGAAAATGATGATCAAATGACCATTTATTTTGAACAAAAAGAAAATAAGTATTATATTCGCTATACTTATGAGAAACCAAATAATGCTTACTTGCGTTTATTTGCTGATTATACAAAAGATAAACTATATGAAATTCCCGCACAGAATATGGAGAACTTGAGTGACATCTTCAGCGCAATTAGACAAGAAAACGATTGACAGCCTCAAAAAACACGCCTCTATTGCCAGCATCTCTTTAGCTTGTGTCTTGAGCTTGTTAAAACTTGCGGCGGCATTTTTTTCCGGTTCGCTCGCCGTTTTATCTTCAATGATTGATAGCTTATCAGACATTATCGGTTCTTTAATTACATTTATCGCCGTTAAATATTCTGCACGCCCGGCATCTTATGCTCATCGATACGGTTACGGAAAAGCCGAGGCTGTCAGTGCCCTTATTCAGGCTGTTTTTATTGCTGCATCAGGATTATATGTTCTATGCGATGCGGTTATTCGCTTTATTGAGCCGAAAGAAATTAACATTACGCCGTTTGCTTTATCGGTTATGATTATCAGTTTACTGGCAACTCTCTTGCTTATTACTTATCAAAAACATATTGCAACCCTAACGCATTCGCAAGCCATAAACGCCGACAGCGCCCATTATGTGGTAGATATTTTAACTAATGCTTCAATTATTATCAGTTTACTGCTGGTTAAGTTTTTTGACTTCAATTGGTTTGATACGATTACAGCCTTTTTCATTGCTGTTTATTTGATATATAATGCCTGCCAACTGGCAAAAGAAGCCCTCAACACCTTGCTTGATCATGAATTGGAGCAATCGGTAAGAGATAATATTCTTAAAATAATCAACCGGCATTCTTTTGTGGTCGGCGTTCACGACTTACGCACACGGAGCTTGGGTAATGACTATATGATTGAACTTCATTTAGAACTTGACGGACGATTAAGTCTGTTTGAGGCACACCAACTTTCAGATCAAGTTGAAGCGGCTGTTTTAAGCGCTTACCCAAATGCACAAATTATCATTCACCAAGATCCTGCCGGCATTACCGAAGAAAGATTAGATGCAAAGCTGAAACAGTAAAAAAGCTTTTAAGCCATACAGAGAGCTATTACCGAAATTTTCTCGGCGATCTCACCTTAATTATTACAAACCCAAAATCTCTTTGGCCTCGTTTTCCAATTTAGTTACAAAGTCTTTCATACCGGTTTGGCGGACACGTTTCATTCTTTCTCCTGAAATGATACGCTGAATCTTTTTGACCGTATCTTCCAATTCGGCATTAACGACAATATAGTCAAATTCGTCGCAATGGCTTAACTTATCAAGAACCAAGCGCATTCTTTTATCAATTATTTCTTTGCTGTCTGTTCCGCGATTAACAAGGCGCTCATGTAATTCTTTGATTGACGGCGGCAACAGATAAATGGTGACAACATCATCAGGGGCTTTAGCTCTCATTTGGCGAGCTCCCTCCCAATCCATATCAAACAGCACATCTTGTCCGACATTGATAAAGCTATCAACCTCAGAGCGTAGTGTCCCGTAGCGGCTGCCATACTGAGAATCAACAAATTCATAAAAAGCATCTTGTTTTAAGAGCTCATCATATTTTTCATTACTGATAAAATAGTAATCAACCCCTTCTTTTTCATTATAGCGTGGCGCACGTGTTGTTACGGAAACAGAAAATTTGATATTTTTATCTTGTTCCAAAAGTTGTTTGGCTATTGTTCCTTTTCCCGTTCCGGAAGGCCCTTCTATAATAAACATTGCCCCTTTACGTTCTTTCCGCAATTTATCAATAATCTGATTCATATTTTTGCCCTCCGTCTTGTAATCTCAATATAATGGTATAATATAAAGATAATTTATGAAAAGGAAGTAAAAATGATAAAGAATGCAAATATCTTAATTACCGGTGCCACCTCCGGCATCGGAGAGGCCTTAGCGCTGTATTACGCTCAAAACGGAGCGGCTCATTTATTTATTTGCGGACGAGATAAAACGCGTTTGGCAGATATTAAACAACGCTGTGAGCAATACGGCACCAAAGTATATGCTGAATTGCTCGACGTTACGGACAGTGAGTCTATGCGTAAATGGATCGAAAAGTCAAACCAAACAGCCCCGCTCAATCTGGTTGTTGCCAATGCCGGTGTATCAACGGGAGAGGAAACGGAGCCTAATGTTCGGAATACCGTACAGACTAATGTTTGTGGTGTCGTCAATACTGTTTTACCAACAATTGAGCTTTATAAACGAAGTACCGTTTCCGAAAAACATTTGGCAATGTTAAGTTCCATTGCCGGTTATCATGGCCTGCCTACCGCTCCTTCTTACAGCGCCAGCAAAGCTTTTGTGAAAACATGGGGAGAGGCTTTACGCTTGAGTTTGAAAAAAGACGACATAAAAGTTTCGGTGATTTGTCCGGGGTTTGTACGTTCTCGAATTACCGATAAGAACACCTGCCCTATGCCGTTTTTTATGGAAGCCCCTCGTGCCGCTCAAATTATTGCGCAAGGGATAGATAAAAATAAAGGGATCATTTCTTTCCCGTGGCCTTTACGTTTTTCTGCTTGGTTGATGAGTTGTCTGCCCAATGTATTGAGCGATTTGATTTACGGGAATCTGCCAAAAAAAGTTTAGTAACACATCTTTCCCGTAATACAGAAATTGTCCGTCTGCTGAGCACTTTTTTTATAAAGTCTATCCACAAACAACAAACACCCCAAAAATAGCTTGACACAACAGATTCCGCGTGATATACTGAAGTCGGTTTTGGCTCAGTATTCTAACAGGAGGTCCTTATGAAGAAGGTCTATTATTTGTGCTGTTTTGTTTGTGCTATGCTGTATCATAATGCAGCACAAACTTATTTTTCACCTTATCATACGGGCACGCCCTATATAGAAAAAAACCAAACCCAATCTTCTGCTGGGCCAAAATCGTCTTATCAAAAATATGCGGCAGTTCAGTTTATTGCCAAAACGAGCAAAATTACTTTAGACAGTAACAGTACTGATTTGGATATAAATCCGATAAAAAATGCCGATTGTCCGAGCGGGTATGAATGGGTGAACGGTATTTGCGAAAAGCCCTGCGATCGTAGTTTATATCCTTTTTCAACACAACCGTCGATTACTGCCGGTGTTTTTGTTTCCTGTATCAGTAAAGGGGAAACATATTATGGGTATCAGTCCTGCAACACAGGTTGGGAGTTAGTCGGAGCAGATTGTGTTATGGCTAATTGTGATGGTTATCCTTTCGACAATGCTCCGGATAGCACTGTCGGAACAGTTGTCAGCAAACAATGCGGTGAAAATATAAAATATAAATATTCAGCGTGTAATGCCGGCTGGAAGGGGCCTTCAAACGGAAGCTGTTCCATTAATGAATGTTCGATTGATGATTATCCCTATACCAGCGACCCCGGAACGGCGGCCGGCATTCAGAGAGAAAAGTGTAAGACAGGAACGGAATATCGCTATGGATACAGCTCCTGCAATGAGGGGTGGGATAAAACCGGAAGTATGTGTGTGACGCATACGTGCAATGGCTTCTCTCTTACCTCACAGGGGGTTCCTCATGGCGTTTCTTATAGTACTTGTCAGAGCGGGACTACGACTTTTTATAGATTAGATGCTTGTGATTCCGACTATGAGGTCAGTAACGGAACTTGTGTGGCTAAATGTCCATATGATATGACTCATCTTCATCCAAACTGTGCTTCTGCTCCTAGTTGTTCCAAACAAGGGGTAACTTATTATGATTATTGGAGTTGTAGTTTTTGCAAACCGGGATATGAGTTGCTAGAAGAATATGGTGAGTTTGAGGCTGTAGTCTGTTGTCTTCCCGATCACTCTCTTGATTATGGGGTTTGTATGCCACGCTGTAAATACGCACAAGCCGGATGTTATGCTTGCACCGATGGCTCATTCGTCCCTGGTTATTTTAATACTGGGCATTGTGGCGCCGGCAACACAAAGGGTCTTGTCTATGACGTAAATAAGCGCTTGATGTTAAATAAGAACTACACTTATTTGGAAAATACGTGGCAAGGAGCAAATGATTTTTGTAATAACCTTGCAGAAAATGGTGTTCAGTGGCGTTTGCCAAGTAAAGACGAAATGCAGGGAATGATTGATAATGGACCTATAATAAGCAAAGTACTGGGCGTAAACGCACATTTTTATGACCGAGAATATTGGTCTTCTACCCTTCAGAGCCATAATGATTTTGAAGACGAAATGTGGACTTTAGATATGTCCACTCAAAGCTTTAGCTCTGCGGGTACGGCGAATGATTATCGACATTTTTATTGTGTCGCCAATTATTGATTTAAGCGATTCTGTAAAACACCACTCTATTCCATAATAATATGATTTTAGTATGCTTTATGGAACAGAGTGGTGTTTCAGTTAATAAAATTATAAATTTTTTAAATTTACACTAGCCAAAAAAGCAAAAACACTGTTATTTTTCAGAAACTTTTTCTATCCGGCTCAGTCGCCATAGCAACAATAACCCGGGGATACCCATAAAGACTGTCAGGATGAAGAACATTTCCCAATTAACGCTCGCCGCCAGCCAGCCGCTGGTTGCTGCAAAAACATCTCGGGCCAAAGTCATTAATGAAGATAACAAAGCATACTGTGTTGCCGTGTATTTTTTATTGCATAATGAAGACAGATAAGCCACAAATGCAATCGTTGCCATACCCCCGGCAATATTATCAAAAGCAATCGTTGTACAGAGCATAGCAAACTGATTACCGACTTGTGCCTGTAAAACATAAACAAAATTTGTGATACTCTGCAAAATACCGCAGAAAAACAGCCCTTTGAACAATCCCATTCTGTTCATCACAATGCCGCCGACAAATCCGCCGGCAATTGTGGCAACCATACCGTAAATTTTCGAAGCGGCGGCGATTTGTGTTTTGGTAAAGCCCAAATCATCATAAAATACATAGGCCATCTGCGACATATAAGCATCACTCATCCGGTAAAAGAAAATAAAAGCCAAGATTGTGACACAATACGGACGCTTAAAAAAATCCGTTAAGGGGTACACAACGGCATTTTGCAAAAAATCAGCCATACCCTTATACGTATTTTTTATTTTCTGCTCCGGTTCTTTAATGCACAAAATAGTTATCAGACCGACAAAAGCACCAAAAGCCATAATGGTGTAGACTTCATTCCAACTCATCATATCACTTAAAAACAAAGCTCCTGCGCCTGAAAAAATCATTCCAAACCGATAACCTAGCGTAAACACGGCAACACCGGCGGCTTGTTCATCATCCTTAAAAATATTAATACGATAGGCATCTAAGACAATGTCTTGTGTGGCAGAAGACAGCACCACGATAAAAGCGCACAAAATGAGAAAAGCTAACCCGTTTTCCAAATTAACCGAAGCCATTCCCATAATACCTGAAAACAACATCATTTGTGATAAAATTGCCCAACTGCGACGTTGTCCCAAGCACGATAACAGGGGAAGTTTTACTCTGTCAACCAGCGGTGCCCATGCCCATTTGAAACTAAACGGGGTTTTAATGAGCGATAATGCCCCGATTGTCGCCAGAGCAATTCCGCTGTCTTTAAGCCATAAGGTTAAGGTGCCCACCACAAGGGCAAGCGGAAAACCGCTCGAAAAGCCGAGTGTCAGCATAGCAATTTGCCGGCGATCCTGATAAATTTTGAAAGCATTACAAAATTTTTGAAGCATTTTTTATCCTTTAATATTGCAACTATTCTAAACAAAAGGGGTTAATTATTTATTAGAGAAAATAAATGATAAACTTGAACAAATAAAAAAATATTGTATAAAATATAATTTTATTTTATCTGAATAATTCTATGGAGATATAATATGAAAAAAGATTTGTTTTCACTCTTTGCTAAAGAATTTCTATGATAAAATTAAATATACGAAATATGCCCCATATTAAAGCTACTTTATTGTCAAAATACAAAATTATCCATGAAGATGATGATACTTTGATTGTATTTAATAAGCCCGCTGGCATACATATTGCTGAAGGGGAGACAAAAACTATTATAGATAAAATTAAAAATTTAAAAGTAGAGCGCCTCGAAACATCAAATAAAGATGTTTTTGATTATTTCTACAACACGCAAAAGTTCAAGTATCATCAAGTATGTTTGCAGTGCTATCATAAACAGGAAAAAGGGGAAGCAAAATTAGATTTACCTTCTTTAGCGGAGATAAGATGGATTGCTAAAACATACGGAACATCTGTTCAAAACATAGCAAAACTGCGCGAAAATCATAAAATTTTTGTTTATCATGAAAACAATAAAGCTGTTTCTTATATTGGCATACACATTGACGGAAGTGTCGGTTTTTTATATACCAGACCGAAATATAGAGATCAGGGATATTCTGCAAAAATTCAAAATGAATTATTTAAGATAACCAAAGGGCCTATTTTTGCACAAATTTTAGAAGATAACCAAATTTCTATTGATAGACATAGAGTAAATCATTGGAAATTTAACAGATATAAAATTTATTGGTTATTCAATAAACCTTTTTAATATTTCAGCACATGATAATAAAATTAATCGCTTAATTAAATGGATTAAATATCCAAATCATCAACAAACTTGGCGTGTTCAATAATGAATTTGAAGCGCGTTTCAGGATTTTTACCCATCAGGCGTTCAACCTGACGGCGGGTTTCAAAGCACTCTTCCTTTCCCTCCTCGGTGTTCGGATTAGGCAAAGTGACACGCAACAAAGTACGATTTTTCTTATCCATTGTTGTTTCTTTGAGTTGCTGAGAACTCATCTCACCTAAACCTTTAAAGCGGCTGATATCGGGACGGGCATTACCCTTAACCTCTTTTTTCAAAATACGATCTTTGTCGTCATCATCGAGGGCATAAAAATTCTTATTACCGATTACAATTTTATACAATGGCGGTGTGGCAATATAAACGTGTCCGTTTTCGATAAGCTTAGGCATCTGCTGATAGAAAAATGTCATCAACAGTGAAGCGATATGCGCCCCATCGACATCGGCATCGGTCATAATAATGATTTTTTCATAGCGCAGATTTTCTTCCTTGTAATTTTCCTTAATACCGCACCCGAGCGCCTCAATCATATCTTTGATTTCTTGGTTTTGGGTGATTTTTTCCAAAGAAGCGCTGGCGACATTCAAAATCTTACCGCGTAAAGGCAAAATTGCTTGGGTAAAGCGGTCACGTCCCTGCTTTGCCGAGCCACCGGCAGAATCGCCCTCAACGATAAAAATTTCCGTTCCCTCTGCGGCAGCTTGTGTGCAATCTGCCAATTTTCCGGGAAGACGCAATTTTTTAGTCGGAGATTTCCGATTTTGAATTTTTTCTTCTTTTTTCTTGCGACGACTTTCGGCACGTTCCAAAGCATACTCAATCAGAGCGGTTGCATTTTCAACATCACTCGTCAGCCAGTGGTCAAACGAATCTTTAACCGCTTGTTCTACCAAACGAACCGCTTTGGTTGAGGTTAATTTATCTTTGGTTTGACCTTGGAATTGAGGATCGCGGATAAAAACCGACAGCATAATACAAGCATCACTCAAAAAGTCCTCAGCCGTGATTTGGGCGGCTTTTTTGATATTTGCCATTTCGCCATATTCTTTTAATCCTCGCAATAAAGCCGAGCGGAATCCGGCTTCGTGTGTTCCGCCGTCCGGCGTGATAACCGTATTACAATAAGAATAGCAAAATCCGTTTTCATCTTCCGGCCAAGTAATTGCCCATTCAACACGCCCTTCGTCATTTGCGAGCTCGGCATCGCCGGTAAAGGCGGTACGGTTTATCGTTAATCTTGCGCCGATTTGGTAATTTAAGAAATCTTGTAACCCGTTCGGATAGTGCAATTCTGCTTCAAGCGGTGTCGTATCCCCTTCATTTAAGATTTCCGGCGCACATTGCCAATTGATATGGATCCCTTTAAATAAGAAGGCTTTTGAACGTGCCATACGGAACACACGGTTCGGGTTAAGGTGAGAAACGGCATCAAAAATTTCATTATCAGGATGGAAAGTGATTGAGGTTCCTCTGCGGTTCGGCGCATTACCTATTAACTCCAAAGAGCTTGTCGGTTTACCTTTTGCATAGGTTTGACGATAAAGTTTTTTATCGCGCGCAATTTCAACAATCAAATAATCTGATAACGCATTAACAACCGACAGGCCGACACCGTGCAAACCGCCGGAAACTTTATAAGCCCCACCACCGAATTTACCACCGGAGTGAAGCATTGTTAAAATGACCTCGAGTGCCGACATATTCGGGTATTTCGGATGAGGATCCACCGGAATACCACGACCGTTATCGGTAATTGTTACCGAATAATCGGCATTCATTTTGACTTCAATACGGTTTGCATAGCCGGCAACAGCCTCATCCATAGAGTTATCTAAAATTTCTGCAACCAAATGGTGCAAAGCCTGATCGTCCGTACCGCCGATATACATTCCGGGGCGGGCACGAACAGCTTCCAAACCTTCTAAAACTTGAATATCCTGCGCCGAATAAGTTTCTTGTTTGGGCGCGGTCGACTCGAATAAATCTGACATCAAAAATCCTTAAATCAAAAGTAAACTTGCGTTTGTAAGTATCTTAAATTAAGGAAAATTTCAAGATTTAAAACCATTTCAGCCACAAGATTTTCACAAAAGCCCCCGAAAAATAAAAAAACGAAAAAAATACTTGCAAAATCAGATAAATGTGATTAATAAGGACTCTGAAAATCGAGGAATCGGTTTCATTGTTTTAATTTTAATCACACACGCAGGTCTTGCGGAACTTGGTTTTCAAGCTTTCGCTCCAGTGTTTCTTTTATGAAATGACAGCCTGCGGAGGTTTAACTGGAAAAGGATAAATAAATATGACACTTCCTACATTTACTTTGCGCCAAATGATTGAAAATGGCGTTCACTTTGGTCACCACGCTCGTCGTTGGAATCCGAAAATGGCTCCGTTTATCTATGGCAAAAAAGATAATATTCACATTATTGACTTGCAGAAAACTTACCCGATGCTTTACACGGCATTAAACGCTGCCAGTGAAATTGCTGCTCAAGGCGGTAAAGTTTTATTTGTCGGCACCAAAAGACAAGCTCAAGATATTATCAAAGAGCACGCTGAACGTTGCGGTCAATACTATGTAAATTACCGTTGGTTAGGCGGTATGCTGACAAACTGGAAAACGGTTTATAAATCAATTTCTCGTTTGGTTAAACTCAATGAGATGTTCGAAAAGAACGCTACTGAAGGATACACCAAAAAAGAATTGCAAGGCTTGAAAAAAGAGCAGGAAAAATTAAATCTCGAATTGGGTGGTATTATGAATATGGGCGGACAACCTGACCTTTTATTCGTTATTGATACGCCTAAAGAAGATTTGGCTATTAAAGAAGCTAAGAAGCTTGGCATTCCTGTTATCGGTATCTGCGATACAAACGCTGACCCTGAACTGGTTGATTTCCCTGTTCCGGGTAATGATGATGCCATCAGAGCTATTCAATTCTATTGCGAACTCGTTTCTTCTGCCGTCTTAAACGGTATGCAAGCCGAAATCGCAGCTCAAGGTCTGAAAGTTGAAGATATTGAAGCTGAAGAAAAGCCTGCTCCTAAGAAAAGAGCTTCTAAAAAAGCAAAAGAAGAAAAAGCAGAATCAGCCGCTGAATAAAGCAAACAAATCGCTTTAATTTAAAGGAAAGTGTGCGGCGGTATAATATCATTCTTTTGTATCGCCGCAAATTTTAAGTTACTTTTATAAGGAATCACATAAATGTCAGAAATTACAGCCGCTATGGTCAAAGAATTAAGAGAAACAACCAGCGCCGGTATGCTTGATTGCAAAAAAGCATTAACCGAAACAAACGGCGATATGGAACAAGCTATTGACTGGCTCAGAAAAAAAGGTTTAGCCAGTGCCGCTAAAAAAGCCAGCCGTATTGCTGCCGAAGGTTTGGTTGCTGTTGCCGTTGACGGTAACAAAGGTGCTGTTGTAGAGGTTAACTCAGAAACAGACTTTGTTGCTAAAAATGAAATTTTCCAAGAATATGTTGAAGATGCCGCTAAAGTCGCTTTAATGAACGATGGCGATGTTGAAAAGATGAAGGCTTTCGGTTGTCCGAAATGCGGAAAATCTTTCGGCGAGCGTTTAACCGATATGATTGCTAAAATCGGTGAAAATATGAATTTACGCCGTGCACAGGTTTTAACTGTAAACAACGGTATCGTTTCTGCTTATATTCACAATGCCGCCCGTCCGAACGTTGGTAAAATCGGCGTTTTGGTTGCTTTAGAATCTTCTGCAGATAAAGCAAAATTAGCTGAACTGGGCAAACATATCGCTATGCACGTTGCCGCTTCTGCACCGATTGCTTTGACAATCGCTGATGTTCCGGCTTCTAACGTTGAACACGAAAAATCTATTTATGCCGAGCAAGCTCGTGCTTCCGGCAAACCTGAAAACATTATCGAAAAGATGATTGAAGGTCGTGTTCGTAAATACTATGATGAAGTTGTTCTCGAAGAACAAGCTTACATTATGGATCCGGATAAGAAAGTTAAGCAAGTTGTTGCTGATGCTGCCAAAGAATTTGGTGCAGACATCAAATTAGCCGGTTATGTTTGCTTCAAATTGGGTGAAGGTTTACAAAAACGCGAAGAAGACTTCGCTGCTGAAGTTGCCGCTCAATTAGGTAAGTAATTTAAGCATTACAAAAAAAATACCGTCTCTTGCAAAAGAGACGGTATTTTTTATACTAAGCTTAAAAGCCAAGCACTGAACAGATATGCCAGCCAAATCAAAATAATGATTGCAACCAGCACGATAAATGCCAAGAAAACGAATGTTCCTACCCACTGGCATTTCATCGGGCTACTACAATTAAGCAGCAAGCGTACGTCACTGGTAAAAGTTTTTCTGTTCAGCCAATACCAACCGAGAATCATCCAAGCCGCAATAATAGCCGCATACTCGCCTAAAAGTTCCCAATTCTGTTGATCAACGCAGACCATAAGAACAAACAGCGCGGAAACAATTGCTGTCGTCCATAAAGATAACTGTTTCATAATTTTATAATAAGAGATTTATAAGTTTTTGATACTCTTTTTCTGCTATTTTGTCAATAATTAAAATTCAAAATCATCTTGACTCACTCAAAAATATCTTTTATAAAACTGATTGTCCGAGGTCTTTAAAAATATAAAGGCTCAAATAATCAATAATAATAATCGCCTGATGCGTCAGGCTTAACCGGAGAAATAAAATGAAACGCACATATCAACCAAGTAAATTAGTCAGAGCACGCCGTCATGGTTTTCGCGCTCGTATGGCAACTAAAGGCGGACGTAAAGTTTTAGCTGCTCGTCGTGCTAGAGGCCGCGCTAAAATTTCTGCTTAATTTGCAATGTCTGCTTTTCTGAAAATAAAAAAAAGAAAAGATTTTATCAGAGCCGCTAAAAATGGTCAGAAAGTTGTCACGACTTCTGTCATTTTACAAGCGGCTCAATCTTTATCTTTGGTTCCGATTGCCCCTAAATTCGGTTTTACCACCACAAAAAAAATCGGGCACGCTGTCGTGCGCAACCGTTCACGCAGGAGGATGCGCGCCGCAGTCAGAGAACTTCATTCCTTCGCCGTTGACAATACGGAATATGTTTTAATCGGTCGTAAAAATACGGCAACTTGTGATTTTGCTATTTTAAGACGCGATTTAAAATATGCCTTGGACAAGGTCAATAAACTTCTTTATAATAATAAAAATGAAACAGATAATTCAAACCCCACTGATTTGGCTGATTAAATTTTATCAAAAATTTATTTCACCGCTTTGCCCCGGTGTTTGCCGGTATCGCCCGACCTGTTCTCAATATATGATAGAAGCTATTCAGGTTCACGGGATTATCAAAGGCATTTGGTTGGGATTTAAGAGAATTTGCCGATGTCATCCGTGGGGAGGTTCAGGATATGACCCTGTTCCACCGCGAAAAGATGATAACAAATGATAAAAGCTTGCAACAACATAAAATATACGCTAAAAAGTCAGATAGATTTTATATTAAGGAGTATTTTACATGCAGGAAGATGTTAAACGATTATATGCAACCCTGTTAGTCGCCATTGTCGCACTGTTTATTTTTAACAAGATGTTTCCTCAAAAACCGATACCTACCGAAGAAGAAAAGACTACGGAAGTCGTTGAAATTCAAAAAGAACCGGAATTAAAACAGGACAATAAAGTTATTGAAGATATTCAGGCGCCGGCATTAAGCGTTGCAAAAGTCCTTAAAAATGACGCTCGTTTAACACTTGAAAACAAAGACTTAAGGGGTTCTATCCGCTTAAAAGGGGCTCGTTTTGACAGTTTGTACCTCAAAAAGTATAAACAAACTTTAGAATCTGACAGCAATGAAGTTGAGCTTTTAACGCCATCCAAAACTGAAACGCCTTATTATGCAGAACTGGGGTGGGTTAGCCCCGATAACTCGGTTAATGTCCCGAATGCGCAATCCGTATGGACGGTGAAGCAAAGTTCTTTGACGGATAATTCTCCTGTTACTTTAGAATGGGATAACGGTCAAGGTCTTAAATTCATCAGACGCATAACGCTGGACAATGCTTATTTGTTCAAAATTCAACAAAGTGTTGAGAACAACACAAATAAAGAAGTTACCTTGTATCCTTACGCTTTAATTAACCGTAAAATCGAAACGACAGATTTGCCATCTTCTGTCGTTCATGAGGGAATGATTGGTGTTTTAGATGATAACTTGCAAGAAATCAAATATAAGGATTTGAAAGATAATAGCCATAAGTCTTTTAAGACAACTGACGGGTGGTTCGGATTTTCGGACAGATACTGGTTTACAACTTTTATCTTAAATGACGAACAAACCCATACGGTTAAATATACGCAGACAAAAGAAAACACTTTTCAAGCCGACTATATCGGTGAAGCCATTAAAATCCAGCCGAAGTCTTGTTTAAGCAATGATATTATGCTTTATGCCGGCGCTAAAGAGATTAAGTTATTGGATAAATATAAAAAGACTTATAATATCAGCAAATTTGACTTGGCTGTTGATTTTGGTTGGTACTACTTTTTAACAAAACCATTCTTCTATATTCTTGACTTTTTGTATCGCTTTATCGGCAATATGGGTTGGGCTATTTTATTGTTTGCCGCCTTGTTACGTTTGTTAATGTTCCCAATTGCCAATAAATCTTTTGAGAGCATGTCAAAAATGAAAAAGGTTCAACCTAAGATGACTGCTTTGCAAGAAATGTATAAAGATGATAAAGTTGCCTTACAAAAAGCAACAATGGAACTTTATCGTAAGGAAAAAATCAATCCGGCAGCAGGATGCTTACCTATGCTGATTCAAATTCCGGTATTTTTCTCTTTATACAAAGTATTGAATATCGCCATTGAAATCCGCCACGCTCCATTTGTCGGCTGGATTAAAGATTTATCGGCTCCGGATCCGTTAGTTATTTCTCAGTGGTCTCATTTACCGATTCCGGGACTGTTAGATATCGGTATTTGGCCAATTATTATGGGGTTAACAATGTTTTTGCAACAGAAATTAAGCCCTGCTCCGGCCAATAAAGACCAAGCACGCGCCTTTATGTTTATGCCACTGATTTTCACCTTTATGTTAGGACATTTTGCATCAGGTTTGGTTATTTACTGGACATTGAGTAATGTTTTAGCTTTAATTCAACAAAAAGCTATTATGGCTAAAAACGGGGTAAAATAGATGGCATTTAAAATTGAGCCTTATTCCAATGAACAAATTGCCGCCGGCGAAAGATTATTTAAGGCCCAAACATCATTTATGCTCGGTGTTGCCAATCTTAACCAGTTGCCCTTAACAACACTTAATGAAGTTGCCTTTGCAGGCAGATCAAATGTCGGCAAATCATCTTTAATTAACGCTGTAACCGGACAAAAGGGACTGGCAAAAACATCAAATACGCCTGGGCGCACACAGCAGCTCAACTATTTTAACGCTGATGACAAAATCATCTTGGTTGATTTACCGGGGTATGGTTATGCTCAGGCCCCCGAAAATATGGTAAAGCAATGGCAAAAAATGATTTTTGCTTATCTTCAGGGACGCGTTAATCTTAAGCGGGTATTTGTTCTGATAGATTCTCGTCACGGCATTAAAAAAGTTGACGAAGAAATTATGAATTTGTTGGATAAGGCTGCCGTAACATATCAAATTATTTTAACCAAAACAGATAAAACACCATCATCAGCCCTTGCAAAAGTTCTTGCAGCGACTGAATTGAAAATTGAAAAAAAAGCGGCTGCTTATATTCGCGTTTTGACGACCAGTTCAGAAAAAAACATCGGCATAGAAGAAGTTCGTGCCGAAATAGCTTCTTTGATTTAAACAATTATTTTTGTTGACGGGAGATAACCCTGCGGTTAAAATGGTTTCGTTGTGTATGAAAAACGGCTATCGGAGAATAAATTTTGATTTTTGGTAAAAATGTTATTATTTGGGATCTTGACAATACCTTATATTGCGAGACACCTGAATTTGCCGACAAACTTGATGAGGCAATGGCACAAGCACTGGTTGAGGATTTGGGTGTTCCGATGTCGCTGGTCGATTGCAAAGCTCGTGTTAAAGAATCTTACCGTATCCATCGTGATGGTGGCGCCCTTTTCTATAAACCTTATCATATTTCGCAAAAAGAACTCAGTGACGCCTATCATTTTCGTAAACCGGTCGAATTAATTGTTCCGTATGATAATTTGGCATCCAGAATGGCTCAATTAGAGGCCGAACAATTTGTTTTTACGGCCAGCAACCGTTATGCCTCCGAGCGCATTTTAAAACAAATCGGCTTATATGAAATGTTTAAGAATCGTTTTTATTCGGTTGAGGATTTTGGGCAATTTAATAAAAACAAAGATGCGGAAATTTATCTTCAATATTGCCGTAAAATAAAAAAAGATCCCTGCGACTGTATCTTTGTTGATGACAGCTATTCAAATTTGGAGTACGCAAAACAAGCCGGTATGACAACCGTTCGTATCTATTATCAGAATAATTCCGCTAAAGATAAAACTTATATAGATATGGCATTTAAAGGGTTAGACGGCTTTTTAACAGCTGCGCTTAACGATAAATAATTAAATATCGTGCTTTGCTTTTACATTATAAATATATTCGATCGTTTCATCTCTGTCCCACTCTACGGTGCCGCGAATACGGCCTATTTCTTTACCTTCGGAATTAACCAAGACCGTATTGGGACTGGTAAAAATACCTAAATCAGCCGACAAATCCCCCTTTTTATCGACATAATATTCTAAATCACCACCGCCAAATTGCGTTAAAAATCGCTTTTGTTCTGAGGCACTAACCCAGTCACTGGCCGGAGAAATCATAACAACTTTAATATTCGTATCTTTTATTTTTTCTTGAAATGCGCTGACTTTCGGCAACTCTTTAAGACAAGGCATACAATATCTTGACCAAAAAATAGCAATGACAAATTGTCCCTTAAAGCTATCCAAACCGAAACTTTTACCGTTTTCTTCATTTAAAAACATTTTTCGTTCCGGTAATTCTCTTGGCTCATCGTAAATATTAACAGGACTTGGTTTGCCCCATCCCCAAGCACCCAGACTCAATACAGCAAAAAACAATAAAAAATATTTTTTTAGCATCTTCCTATTAATAACTCTGTTTTAAGTTTTGAAATTCCGTTATATCAAGAGTATATTTTATTTATTCTTTTATTGGAGCATAAAAAGGTTAAAAAAATGAAAAATTTTTGCAAATTATTTCTTATTTTTGGATTGTTAAGTTTCGTAATAGCCCTTGTCGCTTGCGGAAAGGTTTCAGCCCCTTCTCCATACGAAGGAAGCGGTTATCCTCATTCTTATCCAAGAGATTAAAGAGAGGTAATTATGGTCGACCTAAGTTCAGACATCATTCCTTATGTTGAATTTGCAGATAATGCTAATGAACGCACCCCTTGCGTGCTCGTGTTGGATTGCTCAGGCTCTATGCGTGGCGAACCTATTAAGCAACTCAATGCTGGATTAAAAGCTCTTGAAAAAGAACTAAAAGAAGATATAGATGCCAGTTCTCGTGTTCAAATTTTAATTATAAAAGCTTTCGGTAAGGATGAGGCTGTTGTCGCTTCCGATTGGACAGATGCAATGAACTTTCAAGCTCCTGTTATGGAAGCCGGCGGTCTGACGCCGTTAGGGAAAGCAATGGATTTAGCCCTCAAAAAAATCGAAGAACAGAAGTGTTTATATGACAGTTGCGGTGTAACATCTAAAAGACCTTGGATATTTTTAATCAGCGACGGCGAACCGACAGATTACGATTGGGAAATTATTGCCGAACAATGCCGCTATGCACAGCAGAACAAAAAAGTTGTTATTCACGCTGTCGGTACGCAAGAAGCCAATTTGGAAAAATTAGCCAAATTTTCCCTGTTATCGCCTAAACGCTTGACCGGTCTTAAATTTACAGAATTTTTCTTATGGTTAAGCCGCAGTGTTTCCTGCATTTCCAGAGCGGCACCGAATGCTCCTGATTTATTGGAAGATACCGGAGACTGGGATGAGGATAAATAATCAAAACATAAAAGTTTTGTCGGCAAGCGTTAAGGGGGTTTTACATACTCAAAAAAATGAACCTTGTCAGGATTATTCTCAGTATGTTCAAGACGGACGTAATTTTGTTGCTGTCGTTTCTGACGGTGCCGGTTCTGCAAAATACGGACGTATCGGCGCAAAAACAATATGTGAAACATTAACCTCTCTTTTAAAAGATATCGAGTTCAATGATGCTAAAAAAGCTGTTATTCAGGCCATCGGCATTGCTCGCAGCAAACTTATCAGACATCGCTTGAACAAAACGAAAAGTACGGCTTCTCTTATTGATTTTTCAGCCACAATTGTCGGGGTTATTTACCATAAAAATAAAGGTTTGTTTTTCCATATCGGTGACGGTGCCGGATTGGCTTTTTTTGATGAAAAATATCAAAAATTCACAGCATCTCGTCCGGAAAACGGTCACTTTAAGTGCGAAACGTTCTTCTATACAATGGACGATTGGAAAGATAGTTTGAGATTTACAACATTTGAAAATGCTCACACACTTTTCTTAATGACAGACGGTGTCACAAATTTCTCTTTTTCGAAAGATTTTCAAAGTATCGAAAAAAGTTTTCTTCAGCCCATTGGAGATTTTCTCACAAAAGAAGCTTGCAAGACAAAGGCTCTCAGAGCCCTCAGCAACACCTTAAAAACGCCGCTTGCTTCAAAATTAAATTCCGATGATAAAACTTTATTATGGGCAAAATTGTAATGGAACCGGATTTACCAATAACATATCACGCTCTTTATCCGGACGGGCACTCCGAAAAAATTGTTCTCGGAAAAGTTCTTAATCGAGGAGGCGCAGCCGGCCGTATTTACGAAGTAGAGGATCATCCTCAGTATGTTGCTAAAATATTTTATAATTTAACAAAAAGCGATACTAATCGAAAAAAATTAGAGTCGATGCTTCTTAATGCACCGCACTTTCCGCCCACAATAAAAGATGGTATAGAATATGTGCAAATTGCTTGGCCGACAGCTATTTTAGAAGACGATAAAGGTTTTTGTGCCGGCTATATTATGCCGCTGGTTAATATGGAAAAAGCTGTTTCCCTTGACCATTTAATGCAGAAATCCATTCGTCAGAAGCTCGGATTGTCAGAAAAATATTCTTACCGCCTTTTTGCTGCTTATAATGTGGCATCAATGGTTGCCGCTCTGCATAAATGCGGTCATTACATTGTCGACTTAAAACCTTCCAATGTTTCTGTTTATCGCGATACTATGATTGTCGCAATGGTTGATTGTGACGGTTTTTCCATTCAAGGAGAGAAAGATAATCGCTATCCTGCTGATTTTGTCAGCGAAGAATATATTTATCCCGAAGGAATGGACCTCAGTTGCTCGGAAATGGGAGAGGAACAAGATAAATTTGCATTGGCCGTCATTATCTTTAAATTGTTAAATAACGGCATACATCCGTTCTCCGGCGTTCCTCGTAAAAATGACGATATGTTGACCATTCAGCAACGTATCGAAGATTACCACTATGCTTACGGATCTTGGCTGGATAAGTATCAGGCTCCCCATCCTTACTCTATTCATAATTATTTCGATAAAAAAACGCTTGATATGTTTGACAGAGCTTTTGTTTGCGGACAAGAGCGTCCGACAGCAAAAGAATGGCAGGAACACTTATGGTATCTTCTCCACAATATGCGCCAATGTAAACAAAATTCTGACCATATATATTTCACATCAAAAGGATGCGGTTTATGCGCTATGGAAGAAAAATTGGCTCATCAGCTTTCAAAAATAAAACAAGAATCTCAGGAACCTCAAAAAATTCGCGGTTTAGAGTTATCTGAAATATCCAGTGAAGAAGTCGCCAAACAGAAAGCAGAACAAGCTCAGGAAAACAAACGGCAAAAAATATGGTCTTTTGCCGCTTTGGTACTTTATTTTCTGTTTTTTGGAGGTTTTTACTATCTTATTCGCCCATTGAAACAAACTATTGTTTCCTGTGGCATTGGAGCTCAGGTTCTTTTCCTTTTAGGGTTAATTTATCTGCTCCAGTTATTGCTTGATAAATTATCTTCTTTTCTTCCCTTATTTAAGAATCGTGCTTTATTTAATATGTTACTTATCTATGCTGTTTTTTGCTTAATTATCGCTTTTATCTCTTTAAATCACCTTCCTTTCAGCTTATTTTCTTTAACAGAATAATTTTCTGATAAATGTCATTTTTGACTCTACAAATTAGAAAAATTATGATAGCTTTTTACTGCGTCAAAATTATAAGAGGATAAAATATTGATAAATTTAGAACCGATAATGATTTCTGGCAAAGAAGTTCTTCCTTTAATTGAAGGGGGAAAGGGAATTAATGCAAGTGACGGACGAAGTGCCGGTGCTTGGGCTCATGAAAATTGTGTTGGTACTTTTTCAGGCGTCAGTCCTGATTTCTATGATGCTAAAGGCAATGTCATCATTGAAACTTTTATGAAAAAAATTCGCCCCGAACGACACGAGGAAATGATTGAGTATGCTATTCGAGGCGGCGTTGCTCAAGCTCAGGTCGCCCATGAAGTTTCCGGCGGAAATGGTCGCGTTCATATGAATATGTTATGGGAAATGGCAGATTCAGAGCGTATTATCACCGGTGTTTTGGAAAAAGCCAAAGGTTTAATTAATGGTATTACCTGTGGTGCCGGTTTACCTTATCATTTAGGCGAGCTTGCGTCTAAATTCGGCGTTTACTATTATCCGATTGTTTCCTCAGCCCGTGCCTTTCAAGTTTTATGGAAACGCGCTTATTCAAATTTTCAGGAATTTTTAGGCGGTGTTGTTTATGAAGATCCGTGGCTTGCCGGCGGGCATAATGGTTTGTCCAATGCCGAGGATCCGACTCAACCGCAATCTCCTTATCTGCGCTTGGTTGAATTACGTAAAGCTCTGCGTGCACTCAATTTGGATAATATCCCAATTATTATCGCCGGCGGTGTCTGGAAATTAGATGAATGGAAAGATTATATCAATAATCCGGACATCGGCAAAGTTGCTTTTCAATTTGGAACAAGACCAATGATTACAAAGGAAAGTCCTATTAGCGATGCTTGGAAAAAATTGATGTTACAAGTCAAAAAAGGTGACGTTATTTTGCAGCGTTTCAGCCCGACAGGCTTCTTTTCATCTGCAATAAAAAATACTTTTCTTGAAAGATTAATGGAAAGAAAAGATGGGGAAATAGCCTTTGCAGCAGAAGCTGATGATACTTTTACCTGCCCGCTTAAAATCAATGATACTAAGAATATTTACATTAAATCTGAGGATATGAGCAAAGCTGACCGTCAGATTAAAGCCGGTTATTCTGTTATTCAAGAAACACCTGACAATACTGTTGTTTTCTTAACCCCCGATGAGTGGAAAAAAATGAAACAGGATCGTGCCGAATGTGTCGGTTGCTTATCTCAATGTCAATTTTCAACGTGGTCTCGCGCTAAAGGAACAACGGGTAAATTACCTGACCCTCGTTCATATTGCATTCATAAAACGCTATATGATGTCGGACATAACGGAAGCATTATGGATAATCTTGTTTTTGCAGGACATCAGGTCTACCGTTTTGCAACGGATCCTCTTTATCGGGACGGTATTCCGTCAGTCAAAGAGCTGATAGAGATGATAAAACAAGGAAAGTAAAATTAAAACCTCTCTTTTCAGAGAGGTTTTTTGTTGTAACAAAAACTTCACAAAAAAGTTAGTGAACTTTTAATAAATAAATGCTACTATAAACTTATCAACTAAGATTGATATTGTGTGATATATAACTTACTATGAGGAGAAAAACGATGAAATTCCTTAAGAAAAACATCTGGACAATTTGCTCTTGGGCTTTTGTCTTCGCTTTAGTTGCAGGCAATGCATTTGCTGAAACATCTGCGTCAGACTTAATGTCAACAGCACAAAGTAAAGCAAGAAACGTTTTCACAAGCGTTAGAACCATCACCTTCATTTTAGGTGGTTTCGGTTTGGTCGGTATTGCTTATCAAGCTATTATCGGTAAAGTTAAATGGTCTTGGTTTGCCGGCTTGGCTGTTGGTTTGGCATTATTAGCTGCAGCAGGCGCTATCGTTGAATATGCTACAGGTGATA
>JAFUSU010000036.1 GCA_017467515.1 Alphaproteobacteria bacterium | reverse complement strand
TGCCGGGAGGATGACGGTAAAAAATAGAAAGAATCTTATTATTCCTCCCCTTTACAAAGGGGAGGTTAGGAGGGGTGAAAGAGTTCTGAGGAAACTACCCTCCCTAACCCTCCCTCAAACAGGGAGGGGATAGAAGGAAAGAATAGTCATACTCAGGCTTGACCTAAGTATCCGGTCCTCACCACGACGTCATACTCAGGCTTGACCTGAGTATCCATTGAGGAAGAAGCAATATTATTATAATGGATCCTCGGATCAAGTCCGAGGATGACGGTAAAAAAAAGAGAGTAAGAGGATGACCAGTGGATGTTCTCGGATGCCGATAGGCATAGGGAGAACAAATGGAACTGGCGGCAATGGGCAAACTGCTCTTTGCCCATTGTCACAATAGGAAAGAGAGCACGAGAGTGACGGAGAAAAGAGGGAAAGAATCTTATTATTCCTCCCCTTTGCAAAGGGGAGGTTAGGAGGGGTGAAAGAGTTCTGAGGAAACTACCCTCCCTAACCCTCCCTCAAACAGGGAGGGAATAGAAGGAAACAATGTTATAAAAACAACAGTTATAAGTAAACAAGAGGAGAAAGAAAATGAGAACGACTATAACAAACAGAATGATGATAGGGGCAAGCCTGTTGATGATGACTTTCTCCTTTGCAACAAAAACCAATGCGGAAACGTGCACCCAAGTTCCGACTTGTGCAGAGTTGGGATATACAGAAACTACTTGCGGATTATTTACATCATTAAAATGTCCGTTTGATAATTCTAAGCTGTTTTGCGGCACTAACTGTATAAGCGGTTATGTTAAAGACGAATCTAAAACAGATGTTTGCGTTGCAGTCAAACAGGTTATTTACAGCGGAAGCACACCGATTGGGGTGGAAATCAGTTCTCATCTGGCGATTGCTATGAATGATGCATCCTCAACTATGCAATGGGAAGCTGCTAAGTCATATTGTGCAGGTTTAACGACCGGAGGTAAAAGTTGGAGATTGCCGACAATTGATGAAGGACAGTTAATAGGATATAATTCTAGCGCTATTAATGGCGGGCTGGCAAAAATATCAGGGGCAACACAGTTAGGAAACGAAGGATCTTGGTCTTCTACGGAGTATAGTACATCCCTCGCGAAGTATTTCTGGCCTTTAAGCGCCAATACGGGCCTCGTCGATAAGACGAGTAACAGGAATGTCCGTTGTGTCTTTGCTTTTTAATTTATCAATTTAACCATTTACCTATTTTCCAACCGTGTTACAAAAGAACACGGTTGGAATGTTTTTTTTTGACTTCTTGTCAGAATGGATCCTCGGATCAAGTCCGAGGATGACGGTAGAGAAAAGAGAGTGACGGAGAAAAGAGGGAAAGAATCTTATTATTCCTCCCCTTTACAAAGGGGAGGTTAGGAGGGGTGAAAGAGTTCTGAGGAAACTACCCTCCCTAACCCTCCCTCAAAAAGGGAGGGAATAGAAGGAAAGAATAGTCATACTCAGGCTTGACCTGAGTATCCATTGAGGAAAAAGCAATATTATTATGATGGATCCTCGGATCAAGTCCGAGGATGACAGTAAAAAAAGGGACGAGGATGACGGTAGAGAAAAGGTGATAGAAAAAAGAGAGCACGAGTATGACGGTTTACCGATTTTCGAGGGAGCGATAAAAATGCAAAAAGGTGACCGGTTTAATGCCCGTAGCCTTAAAAATGGCTTTTCGGATTTTAGCTCGTACCATATCTGAAATAATATCCTCACGATAATTATATTTAACCACCATTGCCGCAAAATCTTTTTTGACATCTTCTTTAATTTCTTCCGCTAATTTTTCAAAGGCTTCTTCTTCCAAAATATCAATCGAGCTGATTTGCAAATCCTCAATTTGCCAATTTTCCGTTAAAACCATACCGATATAAACACTGCAGTTATAAGCCAGTCGCCGACGATTTTTAACTAATTGTGAGCTCAGCGGTGTTTCTTGCAATCTGTCGACACCGATAATATCTGTAGCAATTTCTTCTATCTTTTCAATTTGATGGTTATGGTATAACAAAACATCACCATTTTTTGATGTCATAACCTGTTCAACCCCGCAGGCAGAAGCAAATCTCTGATGTTCTCTGGTAAAACGACGTGAGCCGTGAACCGGCAAAACAACTTGAGGTTTTAACAAATCGTACATATACTTCAGTTCTTCTTTTGTCGCATGACCGCTGGTGTGAACCAAAGCGTCATCTGATGTAATCACCTCAACACCCTGTGCTATCAGTTTTTCTTGCATTCTTTCAATCTTATCTTCATTTCCGGGAATCATTTTTGAAGAAAAGATAATGGCATCTCCGGCAGATAATTTTATATCTTTATATTCTCCATTGGCAATCAGCGTTAAGGCGCTCCGATAATTTGCCTGTGAACCGGTACAAATATACAACACTTTGTCAGAGGGAATATCTTTGGCTTCACTGATATCTAAATATTTCGGTAAATTTTCAAAATAACCGTTCTCCCGTGCCAATCGCATATTTTGAATTAAACTTCTCCCAACCAAAACAGGAGTCCTTTGTGCCTCATAAGCCGCTAAAATCAAACTTTCCAATCTCATTAAATTAGAGGCAAAACAGGTTGCTATTAAACCGTTTTTAAACGTTGGTATCATTTTAATCAAATTTTGACGGACCTCATATTCTGAGGGCATTTTTTCATCCAACAGAGCATTTGTTGAATCGCAAACAAATAAATCAACTCCTTCATTTGCAATTTTTTCAAGTGCCGCATAATCTGTCTTCAAAAAGGCGATTGCGCTGTCATCCAAGCGCCAATCCGTTGCATGAATAATATTTCCGTAAGGCGTTCTGATTGCTAACGCACTTGTTTCCGGTACAGAATGAACAATAGAAATAAATTCAACGTTGAAATGCGGCAAAGTAACAATGCGCTTGTCACTGACGGAAATGAGGGGAACTTCATCTTCTAAGTGATATTCTCTTAGTCGTTCACGAATTAAGCCTAATGTGAAATTCGTTCCATAAACCGGACATCTTAATTTCGGCCAGATATGTGCTATTGCTCCGAAGTGATCTTCATGCGCATGCGTAATAAACAAACCTTCAATATCTTGCGCATAATATTCTAAAAATGAGGCATCGGCAAAAGCTAAATCCATTCCCGGATAATCATCGTTCAAAAAACCATAACCGGCATCAACAACAATCAATTTCCCGTTTACGGCATATACATACATATTGATTCCGATTTCATCGGCACCGCCCATCGGAATGAAATAAATTCCGTTTTTATCAAAATTGCTCATTTAATCATCTTTCTTTATATAAAACACATCTCCGGCAAAAATCTTTTGCATTTCTTGTTTGTTCTTCAGCAACAATTCCCCATTATCACCAATTCCCTCAAACACCCCTTCTAAGACAGCTGTGGGGGTTTGAACCGTTACCTTTTCGCCAATTCCTTTAACGGCAGATAACCACTTTTTCTTTAACTTCTCAAATCCTGATTCTTGCCATAACTGATAATTATTATCAAAATTATCTATATATGACCGCAGAAAATCAAGTCTGTCAATATTTATTCCCTTTTGCGCCAAGCTCGTTACCGGATACAACAAATTTTTATTTTCCGGTGCAACACGAATGTTAACCCCGATCCCGATAATAAAGTAATCTCCCTCACCTTTTTCCAGCAATGTTCCCGAAACCTTACAATTATCGATTAATACATCATTAGGCCATTTCAACTTAACTTGATAGCTTTTCGGTAGATTTTTTTCTATGCTTTGATATAAACTCAGAGAGCTTATACAAACCAATTGTCCTAAAAATCTCGTTTCAAACTCAAGGCCTTGCGAAAAAAATAAATTTCCCTTTTGACTGATCCAATTTCTACCGCGGCGCCCTCTTCCTTTGCTTTGTTCCTGTGCGCTTATAATAAATTTTATGTTTTTCAAATGAGAACTCAGAGCCACGGCATCATCATTAGTACTCTCCGTAACTTCTTTATCTTCCCATTGCCAATCTTTAATCTTGTTCATCCTTGCCTGCTATAAAAATGAATGTATAATATCTTCAATATCGTCAATAAGAAATTGCGGATCAATCATTGTTATAATGATAATTAAAATATTCAAAAATAAGCTGAAGTAAACACCTTTATCCGCTCTGTCAAAGTTTATTTTTTTCTTTTCAAAATAAATTGTTTTGAAAATGCGCAATAAGCCGTGTGATAATACCACAAGCATAAAAAAGATAAATCCCAACATTTTAATGCTTTGGTGAGCAATAAGTAGCTTTGTCATATACAGATTGCCTAATAAACCAACTAAAGGCGGAATTCCAAGCAATGAAATACTAAAAATCAGCAAAGCCGCCGCAATATAAGGTTTCGTTTCATTGATACCGGCTAAGTCATCTAAATTATTAATATACTCACCGTGGCTGCATAGACCGTAAAAGCAACTGAAAATACCAAATATTGAGAATAGATAAATTAAAAAATAAATTAAACCGACTTGAATATCCTGAACGGTCAAATAAGAAAACAGAATCAACATAATTCCTATATTAAACAAACCGACATTTTGATATATTTTTCTTATATTCAAGGTACTCCCTGCCCCTATGGCTCCCATAAGAACAGATAAACAACCACACAATTTCATCATTGTCGATAGCGGTTCGTTCATGGCAACAAAAACTGTGTGAAAAAGCGTTACAAGAATGGCCACACCGGTGATTACCGGAATAATTTCCATAAAAACGACAACCGGCAAAATATTGTATTTAGCCGTATGAACGGCTTGTAAATGAAAGGGGGCTGCGCCGATAATACTCATAATTCCGCTTAAAATTAAGCACGAGGCTATTATATCTTCCGTCTGCGGCGGCACTTTTTTGTAATAAGCTATGATTCCGCTATAAGACCATTCTTTGCTGTGCCAGACTATGACAGAGACACCTATTCCCATCAACAACATAAAAATTATAGAATCCTGTATATAACATAGTTTAGAAATTTTTTGTTCCGTCACTTCTCTGTTCATCATTAACAGGTAGCTACTGCCCAAGACGCTTACAAGCATAGCTCCGGCCATTAAAATCAGATTTTGCGCAGAAATAGAAACACAGAAGCTCAGCACCATAAAACCAATACAAAAATAATATTTATGACTGCTGTAATTTTGACTTAAAAACCATTTACTTGCCAAAGAACCGGTTAACAATGCTCCCAGCAACATTAATCCCTTAAAAAAGGTTGTATATGTGGTATTTATATACCAATCACCGTTAATTCCGATATTGTAAAAAATGATACATAAAATTAAAGATAAAAACATACAAATTTTACTGATTGTTGCAAATGTTTTCGGGGTTTGAGCTTGGCGAAATATATGCACTAAGGCAATAGATATCAACATTGCCATAAGAATCGCTTCTGGGAAAAGACTTACGTATTTGACAAGCATCTTACCCTCCTAACACCAACACCGGATTATAAAAAGAAATCATCAATAAAATCCCTATAATTCCTAATCCCCAAAACAATTTTTTAGAAATATCCGCTATACATACGCTCCCCGGTTGAATATAGCGATTATCTTTTAAAACGTACAATTCTTTAAGTAAGCTTGCCGATGATACAATCATTGAAATCGTAATCAATAATCCTAAATTAAAATTATAACTGAACAAATAGGATAAAATAACAAAATTATTGATAAATAAAGCAGATAACGGAAAGCCAACCGCTGCCAATGTAAAGAATGAATAAAGAAAAGATAATCTCGGAGCCTGACATAAAATTCCATATGTATTCAGATCTAGTCGTTGTTGTTCATAATAAATATGTGCGGCTAAAACCTCCAACACAGCAATAATAATCAAAAATGCAAAAATAGAATACCCTATATTCAGTAAAATTCGATTTGTCGGCAATAAAGCGCCCAATAAAAACATTATACAATATACCGTCATAAATGAGAATAATTTATAACGATTATCTTTATTAATCAGGCCAATCATTGCGATAAACAGCATACTGATAACAGCAATAACCTCCAATCCCGTCAATAAATAACTGGCACTTTCAGGGACTGCCTTCGGGCAAAAGCGAACCAATCCGTATACTCCCGTCAACGGAAGCAAATTTATCAACATAAAAACGATCGGATTTTGTACAGCACCGCTGATAGATGCAATCCAATAATGAAACGGCCAAATAGGAACTCGTGAAAGCAAAGCAATAAATATTCCACCCCAGATCCAATATTCTCTCACTCGCGGCAATCGAAATCCGGCAACATTACTTAATAAGATTGTTTCCGTTGATTTTGAATAATTTGACAGAGCGCAAATAACAATAAATAATATGACACTGCCAATAAAATTATATATGAAAAAGCGGAAAATCCAACGCGATTTTCTGACTTCTCCCGTCATACCGACCAAGATAAATGCAGGGATAAGCATCGCCGTAAAGAAGATATAAAATGAAAAAATATCAGCGGCCAACAAAAAACCCATCAACATACTCAGCATTAATAAGCTTAAACTGACCAACATTTTCGGATGTTCCGAATTTTTTGCAAACGGAAGGCTTACAAGCAAAACCAAATGTATCGAAAGGGCGATCATCAGTGAAAATATATCAATTCCAAAAGCGACATTAATGACAGGTCCGTCAGTCCATTGATATTGTGTTAAAAATTGCAGCCCCTTTTGATTCAAATCTAATTCTGTCATCTGTCGCCATAATAGTATAATATTTGTTATAATGGCAAATTCCGCAACAGATATCACATTATGGCGCATTGTTTTTTCTGTACTTTGAGCCGTTAATGCAAATAAAAATCCCAGAAACGGAGCAATAATAAGCATTATCAAAAAATGCTGAGAAATATTCATTTATTTTGTCCCCCAAATACTATATGCCATAATTGCCCCTCCGAGCATTATAAATAAAATAACATTTCTGAGGCGAGGTTGATGCAACCACTTGAATATCCTACTTAAAATTTCATTACCTCGCGCTAAGGAATTTAATAAAGTGCGTTCTATAATTAAAAAATCAACCGTTAACCACAAAATGCGCCCCAAAAATAAAAACGGTCCGGCTCCGATATAATAAAGTAAGCCGGAAAAGCCCTGAAATGTTTGGACCCTGTCCGAATCGTAAAGCCGAGTAAAAAGGCGATATGGTTTTATTGCTATAAGTATAATATACAGTGCGAGAACGGTATAAAAATTCTCCGGAATATTTCTCGAAATGTAAATTATGCTTATAACGATCATTACCGACAATAAGAGGCTCCATTTATTATTTATTTCATTTTCTGACAACGATATTTCATAAATCAGACCGCCTATTCCAAGAATCATCGCCGACAGATATAGCAGATATAATGGTTGTAACAGTGTATGATCAACTTTTCCGCAAACCATTATTACGGCACACATCTGCATAATAGAAAGCAGGCACACAAGACCATATTTTTTCTTTGTTTCTTCAAGACCGTTATGAACGGCTATTTGCAAAATAAACAGAGATCCCAGTATTTTAAAATTTAAGGCTGTGTCACCGTAAAAAAGTAACATCATATAAGCGAAGCTGTAAAAAATCATATTCATATATATTTTTTTGATTTCCAGCTTTTTAATAACCAAAATACTTCCGGCTCCGATAAATAAAGAGGCTGAAGCTATATAAGAAAAGCTGTCAAACCAAATAAAATGAGCCTTTAAAATCGGGTACATTTTCCAAAACACTAAAAAGCCGACCACCGGTGTTGAGAGAAAATACAAGACATTGCGTCTGCTGATACTCAAAGCATCTGTTGGCATTAAATAACCTTGAAACGGAACCAATCCGCTTTTAATAAATGTTGCAATGGCAATTAACCACAAAGCATAATTGTTACTGTCTATCTCTCGATCTGCTATTTCTGAAATAATATTCGTACGAAAACTTCCCCATAGCATTGCACACGCTACATATAACGCCATATCTGCTAATAGCGTGTAGAAAATATACTGACGACGTGCCGGTATATTATTAATCAGACAAAAACCAAAAATATCTATAAAACATGCACTTATTAAAACTTGAATGGTATTTTGACCGCAAATAAGCATCAACAACAATGCTAAATTAAAGCAAATTAAAGCAAAAACATAAAACTTTTGACGCTCATACTTATCCCAAATCATATAAATCATCATTAATAGAGCAGAGAAAAGAAACAGCAAAAAAGTTTCATAAATCTCTGCATTTGCAAAAAACTCTATATTTACAGGATAATAGCGAGAACTCAGCCACTGAAAACCGTATCGTTCATTTGTCCCAGAAAGAAAGCTGTGATACACATCAAGCAGCAACATCAAAAAGATGCCGCCACCAAGACATGTCAAACTCTTTTGAAAGCGAATCCCCCGATAAAAGACGGAACATATTCCGGCGCATAGTAATGACAGAAAAACATTTATCATCATCTCGGGCAATTCCTTTATTATTTTTTGCTATTTTAACAAAAATATGGGCATTTAAAGCCCATATTCATATTTTGTTGTGCATAACTTATCAGAATCACGACAAAGATTCCAAATTTTTAATAATGCGAACAGGAACTTTGTATTCACGAGCAACATCATCGTGCTCGACTTCCACCATTAAAACTTCATCAACTGATTTTAAAGGAGTTCTTGCTTTTTCGTTAATTTCTTCAAGTAAAACAGCGCTTTCCCGACTACGGTACAACAATGCTGTATTTCCCCCATCATAAACTAATCGCGGATTTTCCGGTCCGCCTTCGTGATATTTAATAATGATAAGAATTTCACCGGCTGCATTCTGCAGAATATCGTACCGTCCTTCTTGCGTTGCATTATTATTAGCCATTTTAATCCTCTCAACTATTTAACTTTATCTGTAAAGTAACATATAATTATTAATAAATCCATTACATTTTTATTTTTTTCATTTTTTTGATTTTTTCTATTGACGAAGTATTTTTTATCTTATATACATAGCCTCGTTGTTTATGACAGCTTGTGGGCTCGTAGCTCAGTCGGTAGAGCATTTGACTTTTAATCAAAGGGTCATGGGTTCGAATCCCGTCGGGCTCACCAATAAAATCAAGGGTTTGGGAGATTTTACTCAAACCCTTATTTTTTTGGTGCTACACAGGTGCTACTTTTTTGAGGTGGATTTTTCGTCAAATCCGAATCGCTTTCATCATTTGCGTGGGTTATCTCCACCGCTTCAAGTTCTTACTCAGCAACACTTTCAAAGATAATTACAAGTTTTAATCGCTCGTTGATAAATAGTGATGTGAGGTCATTATAAAATTGCTTTCTGCCGGTGGAGTATGGTATAATGAACTTATGATGTCGGAGCAATCGTTGTTATCGTTTCCGCTCCGAATGATAGCAACGATAAGAGCATTATCACCCTGCTTGTCGTGGTTGAATGTTGAATAACTACCTCCACTATTTACCAAGCAATCAACACCAAGAAAGGAAGTTAGAGACAATGGTTGTGAAAGCAACCATAATCTAAACCCTTTTAAAATTATTGAAAAATTATAAGGATAAACAAATGGTTAAAAAGATATTTAAAAATCGTATGACACAAGAGACAGAAGCAACAATGAGAAAACTCAAATCAACCTTTATTGAAATGAATGCTGACAAACAATTCACACAAAACACACCTCAAGGAACATTCTCCATATCAATCAACCCCAATCAACCGATTGACAGCATAACCCTTGAAAAGACATTTCGTTCAATCCTTTCTCATTACTACCATTGGAGATATGGTTCAAAATGGAAGGCAATCAAAAATCTTCAACATTACTTTGAGGGGGTAATTGAGAAACAACAATACGGAACAAATCATATTCACTTCAACATTTACCAACCTGACATTGTTGAAGTGGCAATTTTCGCCGGATACATCAAAGCAATGTTTCAATTTTTGTTCCATCGTGCCAGTTGTAAAGTGAAGCGTGTTTATGATATTGATGGTTGGTTGGATTATATGTCGCCATTCGTGTCAAATAAGAAGAGGTTTAAAGCCAAGCCCAGAATTGAAGTTCCAACTTTTATTTCAAGTGAATTATTTGGGGCTGATTACACCGGTTAATTGATAAATACACATAATAAAGGAGGGTAAATGGATATTCAAAAGAATGGTTTTAAGAATCGTATAAGAGCATTGATGAATAAGAACAAGCAACTAGACCAACAAATTGAAAACAATGACTCAGCGGTCAAAAAATCAACACTAAATGACGAGAAGCAAGACAATAATAATGAGTTGAGAAAATTACGTTCTCAAAGATATGAGATTGAGATGGTTCAAGAGGATATTCAGTATATGAAGAAGTCTTGTCTAACTTTACAGAAGTTAGGACTTATCAAATCTCAATACCAATTCAGTCAAGACTTTTTAAGACGTACCAAGCACTATCTGTCAATGATACTTTGTGAGAACAGAGTTCCAAGTATTGATTCAATATCCTGTTTGGTTAAGAAGTTGATGGATATGAGAGCCAGTTATGAAAATTATGATGATAAAGGTTCTGTCAATCACCATTTAGACAACATCATTACCGAGGGGCAACATCTGATTGCTAAACGACTTCTCCATTATTGGTAAAGGTTTAAGCGGTGGAAGTAGCAAGAGCCTATCAAGCATTATTGAACTTTGGTAAGAGACATTCGTATATGATGAATGATAGCAAGGTTGTTTATAGTAATGGTTGGGGTTGGTTAGTTGTATTTGAAGCAATGAATAAACACAATTATGCCGTTGTAAAATACTACAACGGCAATTATGAAGTGGTGGAGATGTGAGTATCTAACCTTGTAAAAGAGATAATGCCGAATATGCTTGAAACATATTAGCAATAATCGTTATCACAACAATGATTACAATAATAAAGATTATTACACTCCAAGATATGGGATTATAATTGTTTTTTATCCTCTCCTCATTGTTTAAAAGTTGTTTTTTTTGCTGTTGGAACTCACTATCGCTAATGATACCTTTTTCTTTGAGTTGGTATAATTTTTCTAATGCTTCAATATCCATTGATAACCTTTATAATAAGCGGTTTTTCTCTTTATTGTACTCTTCTTCCGAAAGAATACCTTTTTGTTTCAACTCATATAATTTTTCTAATTGTTCATAATTTGAAAGAGAGGGTTGAAGAGTTAAGTTTTCATTACTGACACCCTCTGTATTATCAAAAATATCTCGGTGAGCCAAAACTTCCTGTCTAATCCAAAAACCAAAGCCCACCAAGATAATACCCAATATACCCCCTAACAACACATTAACAATACCTGTAATAACTAACCCTGTTATATTTTCATATTCTTGCGGAACATCAGCGTCCCGATTTAATATCTTTTTTTCTAACTTAAAAGAGGTTATTACACAAAAGATATTCCAAATACCCGCTAATATCAAATAGACACTTAAAATCTGTATAATAGAAATGATTATCCATATAATAGCATAGAGTCTTTCATATCCTGCTAATCTATTCGCTTGATATTGTTTATCTGTTGTGTTCATTGTTTTATCTTTATGAGAGTATGGTGATAATTATATTTAAATTACCCAGAGCGTATAACCCTATTAAAACCGAATAAATTATTCCAAATGTATTCCTATAAGTGCTTGTTACAGGAATCATTTCCTTTCCTTGAATAGTTGTATTTGTCTCAAACATTTCAACGATAATCCAAATATAAACAGGTAGTTGGAATACTAGATTGATAATGGCTGTTGCCATTGCGTCCCCACCTAACATCATTGTCAAAATAATATTTACAAGAAAAATACCAAGTTTTGCTAAACCAAACCCTCGTTGTCCAATATAAAAATTATGAATACCAAGTAATCCAAGAAAAAAGGCTAACTTTAAAAATACGGATTGTTTCTTTTCTTTAGGCTGATTATTTATATTAGAATTGTTTTGAGAATTAGAAAGTAATTCTTCTTTCTGCTTCTTAAACTCTTCTTCGGTAATAATGCCTTTTTCTTTTAATTCAAAAAGTTTTTCTAATTTTTCTGTATTCATTGTTTTAGTCTCCATAAAGTTAATGATTAAAAATATAAATCTTTTCTCATAAGAGAAATCATTTGTTGAATATCATCTTCATTAAGATGTTTTTGATTGAGAAAATCTTTTGCTTTACTGATAATTTTTTTATTCTTAGCAAACAAACAAAGATTATATGTTTGTTGTTTCAAATCTTTTGATTTACCGGTAGGAACTTTGATATAAGACCAATATCTATCTCTTAATCTTGCTTCTCTAATAAATCTTAAATCTTTATAAATAGCAATTTTAGCAGTTATGACCGCAAGAATAATACTTGTTATGATTGTTAAGAAATTAAAATCACTCATACTCAAACTTATATCCATTGAATTGTCCTATATCAAAAAATTGAACGATTTTTTGATATAGACGTATATAAAGCCATTGATTCACAAGCGAAATTACCAAAAATCAACAAAACCTAGTCCTTTGATAGGGTAATTAAAAAAACAAATTGACAATTCGGTTATATCAAATATATTAAAATTAAATGTTCCCTATTTTTTTATAACTTAAAAATCAAATCCTTTGATAAATAGATGAAAAGGATTTGTTATGATTTATGGTTATATTAGGACTTCAACAGATAAACAAAATAATGAAAATCAACATTTTGAAATAGAGCAATATTCTAAAAGCAATAATATTGTTATTGATAAATGGATTGAAGAAACAATTTCATCCCGAAAAAGTTTAGAGGAAAGAAAACTCGGTAAGCTATTAAAGAAGATAAAACAGGATGATATTATAATTGCTAGTGAGTTAAGTCGTTTAGGAAGAAACCTTTTACAAGTAATGAGTATATTACATCATTGTATGAATATTGGCTGTCAGGTATGGACTATTAAAGATAATTATAAATTAGGCAGTGATATTCAATCAAAAGTATTAGCATTTGCTTTTGGATTATCAGCTGAAATAGAAAGAAATTTAATTTCACAAAGAACTAAAAGATGTTTAGACAGATTAAGAGCAGAGGGTAAGCATATTGGGAGGACAAAAGGCTCTAAAAATAAGATTAAAAAACTTACTGGCAAAGAAGATTTAATCAATAAATTATTATCTCAAAATATTTCAAAGGTTAAGATTGCCAAGATGTTAAAGGTTAGTTATACAACATTATTCTATTTTATAAAAGAAATGACGGTATAATCGCCAATATTACAACCCGAAATTTTCTTTATATCTGTAATATGTCGGTTTAGTAATTCCATATTTTTTAAGAATTTCACAAACACGAACTTTATTTTTAATATCTTGTTTCAATTCCTCTTGTTTAGATAATGATAATTTTTTACATCTATCTTTATTATAAACACCTTTTGATTTAGCAATAGCAATTCCCTCACGTTGCCTCATTTTAATCATATTTCTTTCAAACTCAGCAATAGACCCAATGATTTGAAGTGTTAATCTATTGAATGGATTATTTGTATCATCAGTAAAGCGTAAATTTTCTTTAATGAAATATATTTCAGCATGACGTTCTTCTGTAATAATTTTAACAATTTGAAGTAAATCATTTATATTACGAGCCAAGCGGTCGATAGTATTGACTTCAATAATATCTCCTTTTCTAATCCATTTTAACATTTCTTGTAATTTAGGACGATTTGTTGAACCACCGGAAGCATAATCTTCAAATACTTCATCATATTTTCCTGCTTCAATAACTTGTCTGTCAATCTTTTGACTTCCATCATTTGAACTAACTCTCGCATATAAAAACTTCATTGTCTCAACCCTTCAAAAGTAATATTATGGTCTTAATATATCATTTACTTTTCAAATGTCAAGCAAAATATTACCTTAATATTACTATTTTTATACATTTTTTATCGGTAATGATAAGGTATGCTTGACTTTACCATGATTTTTTTATGATTTTATATAAACTTTGTGGATAATTTTAATAAAATTAGATACAGATTATATAAGTTAATGGTAATAATTCTATTATATTTGATAAAAATATTATTATTTTTTAATAAAATCACAAAGTTTTTTCAATCAATCTTCATTATGAAAGGATATTAAAATGACTGAAAATAAAGCAACATCTGATACTAAAAAATATGTAATCAAGCCAGTTTCAGCAAGAGAATCAAAAAATGCTTTAAAAGAATCAAAGAAACTTCAAGTAAAGACGGCTATCATCAACAAACTGAATGAGGCAATTTCAACAGCAAGCAAATCAGTTGATGAACTCTCCTTAAAACCATTACAGAGAATATTCTCTATCACACCCAACCAAAAAACATTAATTCAAGTTCGATATGGCTCAAAAGTTTTTTATGATGGCATCATTGATGAAATGATTGTTAAAGGAAGTGCTAAAACTCCAAATAATTTAAAGAATGATAATTATCAAGCCAAAGAAGCTATTTTAAATCAAATACTAGAAACAATGAAAAATGAGAATGAGTTTTCAACATTATATGAAACATTTTTGAGTAAGAAAACTTCATCAACAAAATCTTCTTCAAAAAAATCGTCTAATAAATCATCAACAAAATCTTCTAAATAATTGATGATTGAATACTAAAGGGAAGTAATTTTACTTCCCTTTTCTCTTGCCTATTCTCTGTAAAGTATTAACCGTTTCATTTAACTTATCCCGTAAGTGTTCAACTCCAAGATTAACATAAACCTGTGTTGATTTGATTGATTTGTGAGTTAATGCCCTTTGAACCACAAATGGACTTGCTCCTTGTGCTATCATATATGTTGCTAATGTATGGCGGAGGTCATGTATATGGAGATTGGTAATATTAGCCTTTTTCTTAATGGTTGCCCAAACCCTTTTAATATCTTCCAAATGTCCGCTTTTAGATGTGGCTGATGGGAATACATATTTTTCATCAGAGTTATTGGCTTTGATTCTGTTAAGTAAATCAACCGCACTATCAGCCAAAGCAATGGTTAAGTTTTTTCCTGTCTTTGTTTGAGGAATAAGCCATATTTTAGCGTCTAAATCAACTTCATTCCATTTCATACATAAGACATTGGACTTTCTAACTCCTGTAAATAATAGCATTAAAATAGCATCTCGGCTTACTGAAAACTCAATTTCATTAAGTGCTTTAAAAAAGCGTTCAAGTTCAGCGTGTTCCAAATACCTAACACGGGCCTCCTCTTTATTCAGTTTTACAGCTAAAGCAGGATTGACACCTTTATATGTCCCCTCCTTGATAAAATAGTTAAACATACCCTTAATGAACACCACACAGCGATTTGCGTAATATGGCTTATAATCAAACTTTTTATGAAGCCTTTTGATGGTGTCGCCACTTATTTGAGAAAGCGTTTTGTTACCTAGTATAGGTTTAATGTCCTTTTTCCACATTCTTTTATACTCTTCATAGGTGGAGACTGATATTCTTGTTTTCTTCTCTGCCATAAATTTTTGAAACATTTGCTCCATTGTATCTTCTGCTCGTAAATCTTTACGAGTTTTTTGAGGGTTTGTTCCACTCATTACCATTGCTCTAATCTTTACAGCCTCTTCTCTGGCTTTTTTTACGCTCATATCAGCAACCCTTGCTAACTTATATCTAACTGGTTGTCCGTCCATTCGTTTGTATAAGTAGTAAGTCTTTGCCCCATTAGGGGTTACTTGTAACAGTAAATCTGTTTGAATAGTGTCGTGATAATACTCTCTTTTAGTCGTTGGCTTTATGTCTCTTACAGCCTTATCTGTAAAGCGGAAACTTTTATTACTCATATCCTTTCTCCAAACGCCTATTTTTCACAAAATTGTAGCACAGGTGCTACAAGGGTGCTACTTTTTCACCTCAATCTAGACCTTATTTCACCTTACTTTAAAAGTCAAGTATTTTCAACAAATCCTTATGTTATAAGGCTTATAAACATTTTTTGAGATTTTTAAAAGCCAGCATTTTCAAGCCGTCTATCTTTCTTTTAATCAAAGGGTCATGGGTTCGAATCCCGTCGAGCTCACCATTTTAATAAAAAAGCCACCTGTAAGGGTGGCTTTTTTATTAAAATCATGAAACCGTTGGATTTGAAGCCATGAGAAATGGGTTCGACAAGGAGGAACAGGCGAGACGGAAGTATCGCCGCTCTTGTGACGACGCAGCGGCAAGCGTAGCGCGCCAATCTTAGTCGGGCTCACCATTACCAGAAAAGGTTGCTAAAAAGCAACCTTTTCTTTTTATTGGATTAAAATGTCATAACTGTTAGTTTTATTGCTCTTTATTACAAATTACTGGATAAATCCAATCTTCTCCAAGCTTGTTGCATTCATCTGTCGTAAATTCAGTATCGCACTCTCCTGTTTTTTGATTTAAGGGTAAATTATTATTTAGGCAAATTTCATCAAAAACCTTTCTAGGAACACAATTGTTAGCTTTATAACGACATTCTTTAAATAATTTAATCTGTTCAACAGTCAATTTTATACATCCATTTATTCTATTCCAAGTTAAGCAATCATCGCGACAACGATTATCTTGATAATCCCAAACATTTCCATTATCCAGACATCTGTCTTGTTCAAGGAATATATAGATTTTCCAAATTGCAAAACAGATAATAACTATTAAACAACATAATTTGAAAGTTTTTGAATGAAACATTTGTTTATCTCTACCTCTTCGTTAAATGTCGCTATCAATTTCATCTTATTTCCTTATCAAAGAAAAGCTCGCCATTACTGACGAGCTTTATATTAATAAAGCTTATCCTTGCAAGATTGTTCACTTAAACCAGCTGCTATGCATCCTTGAATAAATTGGTCATCACAAGGTTTATTACTTTGCTCCACCATTAAAAAGAATGAAACTCCAGCAATAACCCCTATAATTATAAGGGAAAAAAAATAAAAAAATATTTTTCTAATAGCCTTACCAATGTTTTTGAATATATCTTTGGACCAGTTCATTACAATCTCCGTTTGGATATTTACTGCCTAGTAATCGTCCGATAAGGTTAGCATAATTATCTCCTTGGCTTGTGTCAATAGTATTTGATCCTGTAACTGCCGTCAGTTTGGTTAAATTGTCTTATCATATTGTTCTCCTTCCGGTAATAATTGTTAAACTATAAAGTTCTTGGAGGAGAAATCGGATATGGCATTATTCTCCTTCATCGCCTTTATAAAAGTATTTATCGGGAGAAAGTTGCGAATGGTCGTTTCACGCCCTATATTATTACAAAATGTTATGTATTTGTGGAGATGTGTTATGAATGATGAAGAAGCGATTATTCCGTTTAAAGCTGAGCGAAAGTTAAGCTATTTGCTTCGGCCACATCAAGAGTTACAGCTAAAGATTTTAGCTTGGGCGAAGGATTTGCTGACAGAAGAAAGAAAAGCATGGGGAGAAATGCGAGAAAATTCTGTTGATGTGCTCTGCCGAATGGAAAGGAAAGAGGAAGCCATTAAGCGAGGTAAAGCCAGAGATAAAAAATATGCGCCATTTAGAGAGTATTATAAGGCAATTCAGAAGCAGAAATACATTGAGCAACATCTATCAGGCAAGCCTTTTTCACCAAATAATTTTGCCTTATGGTTTTTAGAAAACAATCCCGATAACGTGGCTATTCCATATAAATTAACGAACAGATTGCATAAACTTATTCAGCTGGCTCAAGAAAATAATCGAGAACTTATGAACCTATAGAATGCAAAAGGTTACATAGATAACTATGGGTTATTGCCTGTTTTCAAAGGGTTTTATAGATTGAAGTTGTTTCCTAACCAAACAACTGAAAGGAGAAATAAAATGTCTTTTTGGAAACAATAT
>JAFUSU010000012.1 GCA_017467515.1 Alphaproteobacteria bacterium | reverse complement strand
TCCGGTGTTTAAGAGCTGGTGTCCCACCCGATCCCTTTCCGAACTCGGCCGTTAAACCCAGTTTCATCAATGGTACTTCGTCTTAAGACGCGGGAGAGTAGATCAATGCCGGATCTTTTAATCACATATCCTTCCCTCCCTCTTATTTGCTATTTTCTCTTCCCACTTGCCGCCGCTTAGGCGCTTTTTTTTGCTTTAAATTCTGAAATTTTCTTCTTGCTTTTTATAGACAAAAATGCTTGCAATAGACGCAAATCTATGCTATGTTATCTTCTGTTAATCTATTTATTAATTAATTATTTATTATATGAAAAAGTTAAGGATTTTTTCGTCTCACTTAGAGATTAATCAGGCACCTATGTCCGAAGGTAAAGAATTTAAGGCTGTTAAGTTGAGCCCCAAAGAAGCTATGGCATTCTGTTCATCTGATTATAGAACATTTGAAGATTTGCTGGCTAAATATGGCGCTAACAACCAGCTTAATCCAGGAGAACTGTACAACGGTTATGCAGCTGTTTTCTACTACTGGGGCTGTACAAAAGTCGTTGCAATGCGTGGTGTTATCCGACGCGTGGATCCTAAAACGCCGATTGCTTGCGGTAATTACCATTTTGCTGAAGTGGTTCGCAAGGGTCTGGCCTGGGAGTGTGTCTATCCTTTGGGAGAGGGACGGTATGGTCAGGGAGAGTTCAAGTATGTTTGGACGTTCCGTGATTGTACCTTTGCCCGGCACATTGTTTGGAGGAAAGAGCATGGGTGGTTAGGCTATGAGAATCTTGATTCCGAAGCGGTAGACAAGTCTCTGAAAGACAAGATCGTTGCCGCTCTGCAAAGAGAGGAGAAGATTGTCGAGTTAACCAATGTGGAGAATGCTATCCTTATGAATTATCTCGGCGAATACTCTTATTACAAAACCTTCTTCGTCGAGGTTAAGTAACTTTTATCCCTGATTGATTGCAAAATCAATCAGGGATTTTTTTGTATCCTTTTATCACATCTCTCAAAAACGGAATGGTTACATTTTCGACCATATCAGCATGATTATAAAAATCTCTCAGATATTTTTTGATTTCCATTTGAATAACATTCGGTTTATCGAAAACTTTTTGATAGCGACCGGTTAAGCCGGCTTTCCCCATATAATCAGGATGATTGACGACATATTTCAAATTATATTTTTTTGCTGTTTCAATAATTTTATCCAGATAAGGATAGTCTTTGGCCTCATATTCGGCTGTTCCTAAACAAATATCATAATCAATATCCTGATTAAATCCGTGAATATCTAAAAAATAATGATTTTGTAAGTTATTTTCAGCCACATAATCAGAGATGAGACACTTATAAGGGGTATATTTAACCCTGATGAGCGTTGAAGTATTTTCGGTTTCACCGAGATATTGTGTTATGGCTCCGGTAAATAAATCGGATAATTTATCGTGTTTATTGGTAAAACTGCGTGTTGCGTGAGGAGCCGAAAGAATTAAATTTGTTTGTCGGTCGGTTAGGGCAAAAACAACTGCCGATGATTGGTCACCTGCTGAGTAATCTTTATTGTAGTAGGAATCATATATTTTGAGTTTGTTTATCATAAATTAGTATTGCTCCGCAATCGGATTTATGGATCCCCGATGTGCGACGTCCTGTAGGGTGTCGCCTCGAGGATGACAAGAACAGGGAAAGGAATCATATATTTTGAGTTTGTTTATCATGAATTGGTCATATTCTCGATTAGATAAGATTATATGCATCAAGTAATAAATATCCGCCCAAGGCCAAACGATAAACAACGAATGGTGCAAAAGACCATTTTTTGAGCCAAGACATCATAATATAAATGGCGCCAAGTGATGCAACAAAGGAATAAGCAACACCGTGATAGGCTGCGCTTATGCCGCTTAAATCGCCACTTTGGAAAAGCTCAATTGCCATTAATAATCCGGCACCGGCAATGGTTGGAATGGATAACAGCATTGAAAATTTGGCGGCTTCACGACGTTCTAATCCTAAAAAGCGTCCGGCGGTAATTGTGATACCGGAACGGCTTGTTCCCGGAATGAGGGCTAAACATTGGGCGCAACCGATAAAAAGAGCATTTTTGATTGTTAAATTTTCTATTTTATGGTTAGTGGCGCTAAATTTATCGGCAACGTATAGAATAACGGCATAAATAATCAATGTCCAACCAATCAATTTTGCACTGCGCAGATTTTCCAAGCCGTAAGCTTTAAGCGAAAGCCCTGCAATTACAGCCGGAATTGTAGCAATAATGATAAGCCAAGCTAATTTTGCTCCTGAGATATTGAAATTCGGAAGAAAGCGACTCAGCAACAATCCCTTTATCATTGTCCAAATATCTCGCCAAAAATAGATAATTACAGCAAGGATTGAGCCAACGTGAACGGCGACGTCTAAAAAGGGGCCTTGATCAGGAAAAGAGGTGAATTTAGAAAACAAAATTAAATGTCCGGAAGAACTGACGGGCAAAAATTCTGTCAGTCCTTGTAAAACAGATAAGAGAAGCAAATGAATATTAGTCACGGCCGGTGCTCTCAGCTAAATTAAGGATATTAAAGATACGTTTTTTCAGCATTCCCGGAGACAGGGGTTTGATAATGTATTCTCTGATCCTCAAATCTTTTGCTTTGAGAACGGTAGATTCTCTGGTGTCAGATGTTATCATAATGACAGGAATGCGATCTGTAAATTCGGAATCTTGTTCCAATAAACCGGAAATCATTTCCAAACCTGTTTTCTCAGGCATTTGTTGATCTGTAAATATAATATCGATTCGTGTATTTCTGATCAGTTCTTCAGCTTCAGCTGCGTTAGCGGCTTCTTTAATATTTTTAAACCCAATTTGGGTTAATGCTGTTTTGGTAAAATTGCGAGCAAATTTATCGTCATCTACAACCAGACAATTAAAGTGCTCTATGCGCCGATTTATTTGTGTTTCCGTCATTTTTGTATCCTTTCCCTTTTTATACTTTAAGATAAAAAGATTAAGGTTTTACAAATTTTTGCAAAAATTCTTATCTCCGATTTTAAGCAAGGACAAAGGCTGAAATCTGATACCGTTAATTGAGGCGCCCCAATGAAGATGCGGACCGGTCGCTCGTCCCGTTTTACCTACATGGCCGATAATATCGCCTTGTTTTACTTTGTCTCCTTTTTGGACGGTGCGATTTTTCAGGTGTGCATAAATTGTTGAGAGATTTTGTCCGTGTGCAATAACGACAACATTTCCGGTATAGAAATATTCTCCGTCACTCAAAGTAACAACACCGTCTGAAGCCGCATAGACAGGGCTTCCTTCCGGCGCGGCAATATCCATTCCCTGATGTGGCGATTTGGGTTTACCGTTCATAATGCGTTGTCCGCCAAAATTGCCACTGGTTCGACCTTTGTTAACGGGCATAACAAAACCTTTTTGCCAATAAGGTGTTTTAATCTGATATGATAAAGCTGTATGTAAATCTTCACGTTCTTTATCTATTTTTCGATTATCCAAATCCGTCGGTGTAACTTTACGTGGCGGGACACCGTTAATCTTTTGAATGTCCCAAGCTGTTGGCGCAACAGGAATTGTATAATTTGTCAATTTACCGTCGATGTCAATTTGCAAGGTTTGTTGTAATTGAGCATCTCTTGCAAATGCAAATAGAAAAGTTCCGTCTTCCAATACAGGCAGTTCTTTGTCATTTAGAAAAATATGAGCGCTGTTTTCCGCTTTTGCCTGAATAAGCTCGCCTTGTGCAAAATTACCGCATACCTCAACCGCATGGACGCTGTTTGCAGCAAACAGGCTACAGCAAATCGAATAAATCACCTTGTAATGTTTTCTCATTTTTTTTACTCGTTTGGTTAGAAGTTAATGTGCCATCAATAAATTGAATGTTTAAATGTTTTGCTTTTTGAGCCTGGGCCAAGTTGTAAACGGTTTGCTGTTTTTCATCTTTAACCCATGCAAAGCCACGTTGTAAAACCGAATCTACCGATACGGAAGTTAATCGAATAGACAAGTTGTTCAGTGTTTCTTCGTTTTTTTCAAGAATGTTTTTGATGTGATACGGCTTGAGGCTGATAACAGCAATTTGCTGTTTTTTGTTTTGGAGATAATTGCGAAAACTCAGCTCAAAACGTTCAATACGTTCATCGAGTTTCTGACGTGTTTCTGCCAAAATTTGATCAAGTTTAGGAATCCCTCGAGTCAAACCTTGTAAAATATTTTGTCTTTCGCTGAAATAATGACCGATTGCAGAGTATATGCGGCTTTGTAAAGTTGCTGTTCTGCTGAGTAATTCACTTCGAACAGGAACGGCAAATTCTGCGGCACCTGTTGGTGTTGGGGCTCGAACATCGGCAACATAATCAATCAGCATTGTGTCTGTTTCATGACCGACCGCAGAAATAATCGGAATTTCAGAATCGTAAACAGCACGGATCACAACTTCTTCATTAAAAGCCCATAAATCCTCAAGACTTCCGCCACCTCGTGCCACAATCAAAACATCAGGACGCTTTATATTTCCTTGTTTGGGCAAATCATTGAAACCGCGAATCGCTTTGGCGATTTGTTCGGCAGCACCTTCGCCTTGAACCAGTGACGGCCACAGTAAAATATGGCTTGGAAAGCGGTCAGTGACGCGATGGATAATATCTCGAATAACAGCACCCGTGGGGGAGGTGACAACACCGATAGTCGTTGGCAGATAAGGAATTTTTTTCTTATGAGCGGGATCAAATAACCCCTCTGCCGCAAATTTTTGTTTACGTTCTTCCAAAAGTTTCAATAATGCGCCGGTTCCTGAAATTTCAAGTTGCTCAATAACCATCTGATATGAAGATTTTCCGGAAAACGTTGTTATTTTTCCGGTAGCAACTACTTCCAATCCATCTTCAGGCTTGAAGGGTAGGCGGGCTGCCGTTCCGCGCCATATAACAGCAGATAAAAGTGCATTTTCATCTTTTAATGTTAAGTACCAGTGGCCGGAATCGGCTCTTTTCCCGCCAAAAATTTCACCCTTCACGCGAATCCGGTTAAAATTATTTTCAACGCATTTTTTTATTTCGGATGAAATTTCACTGACACTGTATTCTTTGGGTTGAAAATTAGCTAAGGCTTCTTGTGGTGTCCTTAATGTTTCAAATAAATCTACCATCAGTCTATTCCCAACAAACTGTCCGCAAAAGCTTGGGCATTGAAAGGTTGTAAATCATCGAGTTGCTCTCCGACACCGATAAAGTAGACCGGAAGGGCTGTTTCTTGTGCCATAGCGACTAATATACCTCCTTTGGAAGTTCCATCAAGCTTAGTAATGATTAAACCGGAAACCTGTGCCGCTTCCTTAAAAGTTTTTATTTGCGCCAACGCATTTTGACCGGTTGTTGCATCCAGTGTTAAAATAACGGCATGAGGGGCTTGAGGAATAACTTTATTAATGACTTTTGTTATTTTTTTCAACTCATCCATTAATCCGATCTTATTTTGCAAACGTCCGGCTGCGTCAATAAAGACAACATCGTCTTTTTCTTTTACAGCCTCTTGCAGGGCATCATAGCAGAGTCCTGCGGCATCGCATCCGGAAGTCCCTTTTCTGATACGAATTTGACATTTTTTGCCCCATTCTTCTAATTGTTCAACGGCGGCAGCACGAAACGTATCTCCGGCAATGAAAGAAATTTGATATTTATCTTTTAAGCGGGCCGCTAATTTTCCTATTGTCGTTGTCTTTCCGGCTCCGTTTACGCCAATCATCAGAATAACAAAAGGTGCATTTTGCGGTTTATTGATTTTAAATTCTTGTTCACAAGGTTTTAGAATTTGTGTCAATTCATCGGCGAGAGCTTTTTTTACGGATCTGTTATCAATTTCTTTATCAAATTTGCGTATGCTGAAATTATTAATGATTTTGGTTGTTGCCTGAATGCCCATATCAGAAGTTAGTAAGAGTTCTTCTAAAGAATCGATAGTCTGCGAATCGATTTTTTGCTTTGTAAAAATGTCACTCAAACCGTTTGAAATTTTAGAAGAAGATTTTTTCAGGCCGAATCCTAATTTTGAAAGCCAATCAGTCATTATATTTTTCTCCTTCTTCGCGCAAAATTTTAGCTCGTTTTTTTCTGATATTTACAGGAACTTGCTCCATTTCGGCAGCAGGAGTTCCTTCTCTTTCTGAGTAGGGAAAAACGTGCAGTTTGTTAAGACCTGCTTCTTTCACCAAATTGAGCGTGTTTAAAAACTGTTCATCAGTTTCAGTCGGAAATCCGCATATAAAGTCGGCTCCGAAAGTTGCTTCAGGGCGAACTTTACGAATCGCTCGGCAGAGCGCTATAACATCTTCTCTTTTGTGACGACGTCCCATCTTTTTGAGAACGGTATTGTCGCCGGATTGAATTGATAGGTGAAAATGAGGGTGAATATTTTTGTATTGTCCGATTAAGGCAATAAATTTACCGTCAATGGCAGCGGGGTCGAGCGAGCCAAACTGTAAAGACGGTAATTCAGGTATTTCTTGCAAAATAGTCTGCACCAATAAGCTGAAAGAGGATTGTTTCGGCTTAGAGGGAAGCTGATAAGAACAAATATCAACACCGGTTAAGCATATTTCTTTAAATCCTTTTTGTAACAATAAACGGATTTGATCCAGAATTGCCGATGCTTCAACGGAGCGGTTTTTCCCGCGCGCATAAGGAATGATACAATAGGTACAGCGATGATTGCATCCTTGCTGGATTTGTACAAAAGCACGATGCCTGCCTTCAAATCCGGTAATGATGTATTTATCATAAGCTGCATATTTCATAATATCGCTGACTATTGTTTTATGCTCGGGCAGTTCATTAATATATTTTTCAATTTCTGTTTTTTCTTTATTGCCGAGGATTAAATCTATTTCCGGCATATCGGCGAATTTGGAAGCGGAAACTTGAGCAGCACATCCGGTAACTATAATTTTAGCATTCGGATTCTCTTTGCGTAATTTACGTATAGCTTGCCGACACTGGCGTTCGGCCTCTCCGGTCACAGCGCAGGTATTGATAACAATGACATTATTTAAATGTTTTAATTTTTCTTTGAAAATTTCAGCTTCATAACTATTAATGCGACAGCCAAAACTAATCACTTGTGCCATAAATATTCCCCTTTATCGGTCAATATAAGACAAACAAAGGGGAATAGCAAATAATAGAATCGAGTTTTTAAGCATTATTTTGCAGAAATATATTGAAAAGCCTGTTGTGTGAAATTTTCTATTTTTTCTGCACTGAGCTTAAGTGCTTTTTGCTCTTCTTCATTAAAGTAAGGTGATAATTTTCCGATAATTCCTCTTTTTCCTATGATACAGGGGTGTGATAAACAAATGTTATGACTGTCTGCAAAAGTTTCGTGAAATGCTGAAACATTTAAAATGGCGTGTTCATTACTGGCAATGGCTTGACAAATACGTCCTAAAGCACCGGCAACACCGTAGTTTGTTGCACCTTTCCCTTCAATAATACGATAAGCGGCATTGCGAACTTTGCTGTCAATATCTTTCTTAATTTCCGGTGTCAACAGCTTTCCGTTTTGCTCCGCCAAATGTTCTACTTTTAAGGAACCGGCAACAGCACTCGACCAGATAAGAACCTCGCTGTCTCCGTGTTCGCCCAACACATTGGCATGAACGGATTTTGGTGAAACGTTAAGGAAATAACCCAGCAGAGTACGAAATCTGGCACTGTCAAGGACTGTGCCGCTGCCAAAAACGCGCTCCGGCGGAAAGCCTGATAATTTTAAGGCGACAGATGTCATAATGTCTACGGGGTTGGCGGCTATAAGCATAATGCAATCAGGAGCGTATTTTGCAACTTGAGGTATGATGCTTTCAAAAATTTTAACATTGCGTTCTAACAAAGCGGTTCTCGGTTCACCTTGTTTTTGATTCGCGCCGGCTGTGATAATAACTATTTTGGCGCCGTTAAGATCCGCATAGGTGCCGGCTTTTATTTTACCTGCAAATGAAAACGGAGTGGCATGGGCAATGTCTGAGGCTTCCGCATCAGCTCTTTTTTCATTGGTGTCAATAAGGATGACTTTACGGGCGATTCCTTGCATAATCAGCCCGAAAGCCGTTGCGCTGCCGACATTTCCTGCTCCGATAATTCCTACTTTCATATTTTTCTCCGTGATGTTTTTTTCTTTTCTATATAAGAAAGAGGTGTTGCAAAAACAACACCTCCAAATTTTTTTGAAGAAATTTTATTATTCATTGACGACAGTTTCATCTTCTTCAGATGTTTCTTCAGGATTTACTTCTTCAATATCACTGTTGTTGGTTTCAATCGATTCAACAGTTACAATATCTCCGTCGGCATCTTTGCAGGAACAAGTTGATTTTGTTTTTTCGCAGTCGCAGTCAGGATCTTCTTCCGCGCAAATGCATTCTGATTTGCATTCGCAATCTTTCTCTGTTTGGGCAGAGAGAGTGTTTGCTGGAATTTCGGGAACGTTTATTTCTGCCGTTTGATCTTGAACAGTTATTTCAGGTGTTTTAACAACCGTTACGGAAGACAAACCTGATGGCTCTGATTGGAAATTTGCTTTAATGTAAGCACTGAGTAAGGCTATCAATGTGCATATTGCTACAATATAAAACAGTTTTTTCATTTTTTTGCCGTCCTTATTTTATGAATTAAAAAATACAATATTCTATAAATTAAAAAACACAATCAGTTCTTAGTTTAATAGAGATATTATAAAAAAAATCTTAAATTAGCGAGAAACAATAAAATTTTATCCACTACAAAAAAAACTCTAACTCCCCTAAAAATAATAATTTTTTTTGTTTTTATACAATGAAATTAAGGATAAATAAAAAATAATGCTTGTCAAATTATATAAAATTGTGCTAACAAGTCATCACGGACTGCGATTACATCAAAGTTTCGAAAATTTGTTTTAATTTTAGTGAGGTTTATCACAATGACTGATACAGCTAATCGCGTTAAGAAGATCGTTGCAGAGCATCTTGGCGTTGAAGAATCAAAAGTTACAGACACAGCCAGCTTCATCGATGATTTAGGCGCTGACAGCTTGGATACTGTTGAACTGGTTATGGCATTTGAAGAAGAATTCGGTTGCGAAATCCCTGATGAAGCAGCTGAAAAGATTCTTACAGTTAAAGATGCTATAGACTATCTTTCTAAGAATGCTTAATCTGACGTATTTATCAGAATGTGAAATTAACTCGCTTGACAAAGGGCGAGTTTTTTCATATAAAGCGGCGTTGTAAAAACAGCAAAAGAGGTATTTTTTTATGAGAAGAGTTGTTGTAACAGGTATGGGTATGCTTTCTCCTTTCGGCAGAGGTGTTGAGTATAACTGGAAATCTATTTTGGATGGAAAATCAGCTATTCGTAAAATTGAAGGCTTTGACTTGAAGGATATACCGGTTCAGATTGCCGGACAGGTTCCTTTTGGAGAAGGCGAAAATGAATTTAATCCTGATACGGTTATGGCGCCTAAAGATCAAAAAAAATGCGATAAATTTATTTTGTATGGTTTAGCCGCAGGTTCAGATGCTATTGAAGATTCCGGTTGGAAGCCGGAGGCCGAAGAAGATAAATATCGTTCTGGTGTGATGATGGGCTCCGGAATCGGTGGATTAGAAGTTATTTATGAGAATTCCCTTTCTTTTAATGAAGTCGGCATTAAAAAAATTTCACCTTTTTTTATTCCGTCTGTTTTGATTAATTTGGTTTCTGGTAATTTATCTATTAAATATGGTTATAAAGGACCGAATCATGCTTGTGTAACAGCTTGTTCAACAGGTACTCATGCTATTGGTGATGCCGCTAATATTATTGCTCGCGGTGATGCGGATGTTATGGTTGCCGGTGGTGCCGAATCGGCTGTTAACAGCTTGGCTCTGGCCGGATTTGCCAGAATGAAGGCTGTTACTGCTGATTTTAATGATCGCCCCGAAGAAGCTTCTCGTCCGTGGGATGCGGAAAGAAGCGGCTTTGTTATGGGGGAAGGTTCCGGTGCTGTTGTTTTGGAAGAATTGGAACATGCAAAGGCGCGTGGCGCTAAGATATATGCCGAGGTTGTCGGTTATGGAATGAGCGGCGATGCTTATCACATTACAGCTCCATCAGGCGATGGTGCTTATCGGGCTATGAAAATGGCTGTACAACACGCAGAAGAAAATGGTGTTAAAATAAGCGATATTAATTATATTAATGCTCATGGTACTTCTACACCGTTAGGGGATATCGGTGAGGCCGAAGCGGTTAAAAAATTATTCGGTGATAATATTAAAAATTTATCAATGTCCTCTACAAAATCATCTATTGGTCATTTGTTGGGTGCTGCCGGTGCTGTTGAGGCTGTTTTATCTATTTTAGCATTGCGGGATCAAATTTGTCCGCCTACATTGAATTTGCATCATCCTGATGATGCTGTGAAGGATATGGATTTAGTTCCTTTGAAGGCTAAAAAGAGAACCATTAAAGCCGTTATGTCCAACTCTTTTGGTTTTGGCGGAACAAACTCTTCTTTGGTCTTGAAAAAGTATGAAGATTAGTTAGGTCTTCGTTAATGAGAATTTTTCGCTATATCGTTTTTTTATGCATGGTGATACTTGTTGTTGCCGGAGCGTTTGTTGTGCGACAAGTTAATATCCAAGGGCCGCTTGAGACGTCTATATCTCTGGATATAGAAAAAGGTTCGTCATCTCAAAAAGTGGCTGATCTTTTAGCGGATAACGGAATTATTCGTTATAAGCTTATTTTTCGATTGTTTATGAAATATAAACAAGCAGAAGGTCATCTAAAGGCCGGTGAATATCTGTTTGAAAAAGGTATTTCAATGGCAGAAGTTTTAGATAAACTTTTGCAAGGGGATGTTATATATCATAAGGTGACAATCCCTGAAGGATATACAGTCGGACAGGCTATGTATCTTTTAAGCAAGGTCGAATATTTATCCGGAGAATATGATATAGAGCCTTCCGAGGGTTCTTTTTTGCCTGAAACATATACTTTTCCAAAAGGAGAATCTCGTACTTCCATTTTAAGAAAAGCGACTGAAGCTATGCAACAAAAATTAGACGAAGTATGGAACGGACGGGCGGATGAATTGCCGTACAAATCAAAACAAGATTTGTTGATTATGGCTTCAATTATAGAAAAAGAAACCTCTCTCAATGATGAGAGAACAAAGGTCGCTTCTGTTTTTATTAACAGGTTACGGAAAGGTATGCTTTTGCAAACGGATCCGACGGTTATTTATGCTATTACAGACGGTAAAGAAGAGTTAAATCGGGCATTGACGCGTAAAGATTTGCAAATCGATAATCCTTATAACACGTATAAATATGTGGGCCTGCCACCAACACCTATCTGCAATCCGGGTGAGGCTTCATTATGGGCCGCTGCGCATCCTGATGATACGGATTATTTGTATTTTGTTGCTAATGGCTCTGGCGGGCATAATTTTGCCAAAACACTGGCCGAGCATAATAGAAATGTTGCTTATTGGAAGAAAAATCGCTAAAAATCCTTGATTTTAAAGACATCTTTTATATACTCCTTTTAAAATTAATTATTCTGAAATTATGGTTACATTAAAAGAAATTCGAGTCGCTTTGTTAGAGGCAGATGTTTTAACGGAAACGGAATTGTCTGCAATACCGGATGAAGTTCTGATGTCTTTGTCCTTTTCTGAGCATTTGTTTTTGGATAGCCTAGACTATCTTGTTCTCATTGAAAAGTTAGATAAATATAATCTTCTTCCTGTTTCAAGAAATAATCTTTGGGAGTGTCGTACTGTTCAAGAATTGTTGGACCAATTAAATAATTGATATGGAAAAAGTTTCTATTAATGACGTTCGCGAAATTTTGCTCGGAATGGATGAGGAAAATTCTTCCCTGAAAACAATGACAGATGATGAGTTTGTTCAATTATCTCTAGAAGAGGATTTGGAAATTGACAGCTTGGAATTTGTTCTTTTGCAAATGGAAATAGAAAAGCGTTGTTGTGTTAGTTTGATGAATGTTCCTCAGTGGAAATTGGAAAAAGTGAACACAATCGGCGAGTTTATCGATATTTGCAAGACTCTGTAATAAAAAGTCCGTGTTGTTTGAACACGGACTTTTTATTACAGATAACTGTTTAGTGATTGACGATTTTGAGGATGTTGCCAAGGACATAGTCCCCCATCAGATAAGCAGTAATCCTGTCTGTTTAACTGATATTTGTGATATATTTCGCAAGTATTACACAAGCAGCCTTTTCCTTCTTCAATACAATGGCTTTTCTCAAATGCGCAAAACATTCCCTCAAAATGCTCTGTTTTATCGAGGTTATTTACCAATTTATACAGATTTGTAGGAATGTTTTTAATTTTGCATCCCATCGTATAAGAAGGGCAATCTAAACATTTGCACCTTTCAAGATTTTCTCTTGTTCTTGCAACTAAGGCCATTATTTTTCTCCTTTAATAAATATTGATAAGAAAAAAATAAAGTTTAATTTGCTAAAAACAAGCTGACCATCCGTATAAAAATGAATTTATTTAAAGATATACTTCAAGGTCTTCAACATCTATTTGGCTGGGAGACAGATATTTGTGTGCGTATTTCATAAAAATTTTATTTTTAATACAGAGCTGATAAATGTCAGCATCTATCTGTTGATTCTTTTTCATTATTTGCATAATGCGCAAGACTTCCGATAATTTTTTTGGTGTTTTATACGGGCGCCCTGATGAAGTTAATGCTTCAAAAATATCTGCCACCGTCATAATACGGCTGGGAATAGATAAGTCTTTTTCTTTTAACCCTAAAGGATAGCCCTTGCCACTGGGTTGCTCGTGGTGTTCAGCGGCATACTTTGTCATATCTTTATATTCTTTCGGAAGCTTGAGCATATCTAAGATAATGGCGGTTTCTGAGGCATGACGTTCAATTCGTTTGCGCTCTTCTTTATTGATAGTTCCTTTGAAAATACTTAAATTATACAGTTCGCCGGTTGGAATATCTTTATAAGTATCTTCAGGATTATCTTGCAGTATATTTTCCATTGACGGCTTTTGGTATATGTGACGCTGATCTTCTGTCAGTAAATTTTTTTCATACCAAGACAGCCCAAGCAGGCGATTAAAGGTGCGCTTAAATTTTTTTGAGCCTATTTGAGAGAGTTTTTTTATTTCTTTTTCGGTAACGGCCATATCGCCGATATTACAATCGGCAACAAATTTGAAATCTTTTTCTAATTTATCTTCTGCTTTTCTGAATGTCTTTAAGTATTCTTTTTTATTTTCAGGGTGAGCCAGACATTGTTTAAGGTATTTTATTTCAGCATCGCGACGCAAAATTTCAAAACGGTCGCGAATTTCGTGAATCCGGTTTCGCAAAAATTCAATCTTTGTGCTTTTTTCAAGCAGGTAATCGTTGGTTGTTGTTTTTCCGCAATCGTGCAATTTAGCCGCTAAATTAATTTTATAGAGGTCATCTTTTGAAAAAGGTTTTTTAATTGTTTTACTGACTTCTTTGGCTATCATATCCGCAAGAATCGGAACCCTTTTGATGTGCTCCATCGTATGAGGGGTTTTAACTTCTAAGATATGAAAGATAATATCGCAAAAAGTTTCGAGTTGTTTAGTCAGATCATTTTGCTTCATTGTCGGATAACCTTGTTTTGTTACGGATATTACCAGTATAGATATAAATCATTAAAAAATATTAACTGATTTTTGAAATGAGATAATTTATATCATTTTCACTCAGTTCTTCATCAGCATTGCCTACCGACAAGATTCTTTCTATAACTTTATGAACAAAAGTATCTTTATTGGTTTTTGTGCAGTCAAAATGAATATCTCTGATAACGTTTAATGCACTAAAAACAGCAGGAAACATTTCCTTAGGGATAAATGCTTTACGGAGTAAATTTCGAATTACGAAATCGGCTTGATTATTAAACAAAATTTTTCTAACCTCGATTAAGGAAGTATTTGCTAAATAAACCAAAGCATATTCAAAAAATTTAAGGTCTCCCATGCAAATTGAGCGAACAACTAAGGAAGGTGTTAAGCGATCTGATTTATACAGCTGACGAACCAACTCATCTATTTGCTTATCGGAACTGAAATCTTCCGAGATTTTAAGCGTTGTTTTTTCTTTGACTTCTTCAATCAAATCGCTGGCCATATTTTCCGGCAAATTATGAATCATAACTAAACGCTTTTTTAATTCATCAGATAAGGAATCCATAATCTTTCCGATAATACGGGCAGGGACTTGTGCTCGGTATACAAGCTTTTCTTTGATAAGATCGCTATCTTTGTATTTTTTGATAATATTTTCGTATGTGCGTTCTGCTATACGTGCCGTTTCATTTGAAATGAGCGTACCAACAACTTCTTCGGGGCATTTTTCACTAATTGCGTGAGAAACATCTTCCGATAAATTGTAACGGCTGGCAACGGCTTTTTGTTTGGTAATGTTTTGGCTTTCCAAAATGCTGATCAAATCTTCATCTTTTAAATCGCCATAAAACTGAATAAACGAACTTGATACTTCTTCCGTATCTGAAATGATTTTTTTTACAATGTCATCAGGAATGCTGTGTCCTTTTTTGATGCTGTCGGCTAAAACAGCTCTGATTTTTATTTCAACGTCTTGAACCATAACTCGAAAGATATCTTCGGCCAAGCGTTTCCCTTTTGCGGATAAATTTCCCTGAGATGTGTAATAATGCGCAACTTTTTTTATTGTTGAACTTTTGTTTTCAACAGATTGACCTTTTGCTAAAGATTCAACATCTTGTTTTGTTAGGTTTAAATCGTTCATTTCAAAAACCCCAGTCTTCATTCAGCCATAGTTATATCATATTATAAATATTATGCAAATAAGTTTTACAATTTTATTAAATTATTTTTTTTCATTTGGAAGGCTTAACGGAAGGAGTTCTGCCTCATCTATATTGGATAATTCATAAAACGTTATGGTATAATCTAATATGCCGGCATAGTTTTGCAAGTTTGAATCTTGTAAAAAATTGTAAGCGACATCGCGCCCCAGCATCGGAACTTCTCTATATCTGATTTGAGCTCGCCCAAAGCGAAACATTTGATAATTGATGCTTGAATTTATTTTTAAGGCCTTAGATTTCATAGATTCATACAGGGAAGGGAATATTTTATAGCGATATGTTTTATCTTCTTTTTCATCTAAAGGTTCTAGCCCCTCATCAGTATGCCAAACTAAATCACGATACAGGGAATTACCTAACCTTGCCGGACGATTTGTCCCCCAGTTTGTTTCTATGGCTGCAATTCCGATTAAGAGTGATGGCGGAATAATATCAACTTTTTCTTTTAATTCCGTTAGAATATATTCGTAACGTGAATCGTCTTTTAATCGTGTAAAAATATCATATTTTTCAGCTTTTTCTTCTAAAAATTTGATTTGTGCTGTCGTTAATTTTTTTGCTTCTTGATAAGCTTTTGAAACAGCCTCGATGTCCCATCGTTCAAAAGTGATTTCCTGATTAATTTTCAAGGCCAGAGGAATCATCATTTGCAAAAATAGTTTATTACGTTTTTGAGAATCAGTGACTGTTTGAAAGTCCGTCGGTAAAGACATTAAAAAAATAGGAGGATATTTCCATTCCGGCATATAAAGATAGTCAAGATACCGATAGTCTTTATAAACTTTTTCCAACTGAGCCAAATTGATATGATCAAGATAAATACCGTCATAACGAATATCTATTTTTGTTTCTGTTGCATAAACAGAAAGAGAGCACAAAATAACAGATAAAAATGTCAGTAATTTTTTTATCATTCTTTTTCGCTGATGTTTTTTACTTCTTTAACTTCCGGAATATATGTTTGTAAGATTTTTTCTACACCTTCTTTAAGCGTTTGTGCGGCATAAGGGCAACCGGAGCAGTGTCCGAGCATTTCAACAAAAACAATTCCATCTTCAAAAGCACGGAATTTTATATCCCCCCCGTCACGGGCGACAGCCGGTCTTATGCGGGCATTTAAAAGGCTGATAATGCTCGGAACGATATTGTCAGAATTTTCTTGAGCAGTTTTATTGATAATATCCTGCCCCGAGGTGATAAAATCCATTATTTCCGCTAGAATTTGGGGCTTTAACGTTTCCCATTTCGCTTGAGGTTCTTTCGTAACGGATATCATATCCGGCGTGAAGAAAATTGATTTAATTCCGCCAATATCAAATAAATTTTCAGCCAGAGGAGAATGACGTAGAGATTTGCTGTCAACAAATTCTGCGTGGTTATCCGGCAATAGTTTTTGCGGCGGAAAAAAATTTAAGACATCGACATCCGGTGTCGGTTGAGTTTCAATAATCATTTTTGATCCTTTGCCGGTAAAGGCTGATTTAATTGTTGTGATATTTTGTATATTAAACTTTGTGCTTTCAAAATATAAAGATTGAGATAAGCCAAATGGTTTGGTGAAAAAGAGCTGTTCAGCTGTCCGTTGCGAACAATCGCCGGTTGAATTTTGCAGGCTTTTTCGAGAGATTTAACCAGACTAATCCATTTTGGATATAAATTATAATCAACAATAACGTTTTTATAATCATAACCTAAAGCTTTAATCAACATGTAATAGGCATATACTTTACCTTGATTATAGTAAAAAACATCATCGGCTTTGAAATCAAACAAATTGCTGCTGTTTTCTCGAATGGATGCTGTGAGTTGGTTGCAGCTTTGCGCTAAGTTTAAGGCGCTTTTTTGCAAAATAAAAGACAAATCCTGAGGGCTCTTATAGAAGGTATTTTTTCCACTGATTAAACTTTGATTATATTTTGATAAAGCTCGTTTGGCTCTCCTGTATTGACTGCTTGCGGAAGGGACCGGTTTAATTTTATTGGTCGGTGAAAACATCCAAATCGTTCCGGGGTAGCGGAGTAAAACACCGGCCTTATAAAGGTGACTTGTGTTTTCCTTATCGTGAATTTTGCTGTCAACTTTTTTTTCAAAAGCGGTGGTGAATTTTGAAATACCGTCAATCATTCCCAGCTGATAATTAGGCATATTATCCAAAATGGCGGCAGGAAAAAAGAAGGGAAGGTTCGGTGTCCAAATTTTTTCGTTAACTTCCTGATTAATTAAATATGAAATCATATCGACCGTTTGAGATTGGGGCGTTCCCGTTGCGTTAATTTCAATATCGGTGTTGCGATCAATTTTATCCGTCAATAAAGCGCCGAGCGGATAATATAAAAGTAAAAATCCGGTGATGCTGATAACAATGACATTAAAACTGATTTCAGAAAAATCGAAATCCAACTTTTGAAAAAAGTGGCGAACAGAAGTATGGTATAGGATAAATTTTGATTTAATATAAGCAAGCATTGTAATGATTTTGTGACGCATTATTTTTTTCCTCTTTTTATAAGAAGACTGATGATTTCTGATAAATCAATCGTTTTTGTCAGTTTAGCGATTATGAAGAAACTTGCAACACCCAAAATGCATAAACTGCCAAAAATCCCAAGTTTTATCAGAAGATGAGCCGAGAGCCAGTCAGGGTAAATGAAATTCAAACTATAATCTGTGATCGCTAAAATGGCTCCCATTGTCAGAGAACAACCGATAATTTTGAATAGTTTGATTTTCAGTTTATTTGTCAGCTTCCAGAATCCTCTTTTTTTCAGACCGTGTAAATATTGATAAAGAGAAACATAAGCCGCAAGAGATGTCGCCGTTGCAATACCCAAATGTCCGAATTTTTGCATTAAAATCAGACTGAAAATCAAATTAGTAACGAAAACAACAATACTGTATTTGACAGGTGTTTTGGTGTTCCCTCGGGCAAAAAAGTTCGGTGTCAAGGCTTTGACCAAAACATAAGCCGGTAGCCCCAAAGAATAGGCCATCACTGCCCATGCCGTTTTGATTGAATCCTGGTCGGTAAAACGTCCGCGCTCAAATAAAATATTAATCATCGGGTGTGCCAAGGCTATTAAAGCGGCGGCAGCGGGAATCGATAATAAAGCGCCGTATTCAACAGCTTTATCTTGTGTTCTTAAAGCTTCATCCTGATTTCCGGCTTTAAGGGCTTTTGACAAAATCGGTAATAAAGCAACGCTGATGGCCGCCCCGACAACGCCTAACGGTAATTGTTGCAGGCGATTGGCGTAATAAAGCCAAGAAATGGCACCAGTCCCGACCAAAGAAACAAGAATGGTGTCAACAACCATATTAATTTGGTAAATTCCGGCTCCTAAAACTCCCGGTGCAATTCGGCGAAAGAGTGTTTTAATATCTTCTAAATGTAAAAGCTCAAAGATTCTTAATTGCGGTTTAATTTTTATATTTTCTTTGTGAATAAACCAGCGTAACCAAAAAATTTCCAAAATACCGGATATCGTAATACCGCAGGCAAGACCATGTGCTCTGGTGGGGCCGATATTGCCAAGTAAAAAGGCGGATGTAATCATTGTCAAATTCAGAATTATCGGAGCGCAAGCCGGTGCGGCAAATTTATTCAGAGAATTTAAAATACCGGATTGAAAGGAAACAACAGAAATAAATAACAGAAAAGGGAAAGTAATGCGACATAAGTGGACGGCCAAATCAATTTTACCTTCATCGCCGGCAAATCCGGGAGCAAGAATCTGAACCACCCAAGGCATTAAAAATTCCATAACTAATACGAAAACGGCAACTAAAAAAGCCAGAACACTGATGGCTCGAGCCGCAAATAAAACAGCTTTATCTTTGCCGTCGGTAACCAGTTTGCCCGATAACATCGGGACAAAAGCGGCGGTAAAAGCGCCCTCGGCAAACAGGCTTCGAAATAAATTTGGAAGTTTGAATGAGACAAAAAAAGCATCGGATATCATTCCGGCGCCCAAAAAGTTTGCGATGACGATATCTCTGGCAAAGCCCGTAAAACGGCTAATCAGGGTGAATCCGCCAAAAGTGGCAATAGATTTCAATAGTGACATTGTTTTCCTTATTTTTCATTTGTTAAGGATATTTTATTGATTTTTATCTTACTATATCTTATAAAGATAAAAAATATAGTGGAAAAGTGCTTTTTTACGACTATTTTATGCATTTTATAGTTGACAGATTGAAATAAAATTGCGATAATAGACAAAAGAGCGGAATTTTCCGTAAATGTATGTAAAAGATTCTAGGAGAAGAAAAATGAGTAAAGAAGGGATACTAACTAAGGAAAATACAGAACAAATCCTTAGAGGGGTGACGGATAAAAGCTTTTTCAAAGGAAGCTTGTCTAAATTAAGTTCTGGAAATACAAAGCAAGCAAATGAAAATGCACCTGCATTAGTTGCCATGCATGATAATTATACTATTGGTTTCGGACTTTCAAAGCAAGTTCAAGAAGAAAAAATGGCAAGAGCTGCTGAAATTGTTGCAAAGGCTGAAGAAGAGAGAATTGAAAAAATTGCAACTCAGAAACTTCTTAAACAAGGTGGTATGGGCTTGTAATTATTAAACTTCTTCTCCTTATTAAAATGTACGAAATCCGGCGTTAATCGTCGGATTTTTTATTGAAAATTAAGGTTTTTGGAGTATTTATTTTTGTAAATGTTTAAATTTTATAAAAAGCAAAGGCAAAAATATGGTAAATGATATAACAGAGTATGATGTGGTGGGAATCGGCAATGCAATTGTTGATGTGCTGGCAAAAGTCGGTGAGGGATTTTTAGCTGAACGGGATTTACACAAGGGAGATATGACACTTGTTGAAGCCCAAAAAGCCGGTGAAATTTATGCTGATATTATTCCGGAACGCGAAATTTCCGGCGGTTCTGCGGCCAATGCCGTTGCGGCAATTGCTTCTTTGGGCGGCACGCCATCATTTATCGGTAAAGTTCATGATGATGAGTTAGGACAAGAGTTTCGTAGAGATATTGGGGCTGCCGGTGTTGATTTTTTTACCAATCCTTTAATGCAAGGTCCGTCAACCGCACGTAGTATCGTTTTAGTCACACCTGATGCCCAACGTTCTATGTTTACCTATTTGGGGGCTTCAACTCATTTGAGTGTTGATGATATTGATGAAAAAATTATCAGTGCGGCGAAAATTGTTTATATTGAGGCTTATTTATTGGATGATCCTCAGTCTGCAGAGGCTATGAAAAAAGCGGCGCAATTAGCACGTCAATACGGTCGACAGGTTGCTTTAACTTTGTCTGATACCAGTTGTATTGAACGCCATCGTCAGGAGTTAAAAGATTTTATTCATTCTAATGTTGATATTTTATTTGCAAATGATGAGGAAATTTGCTCTCTGTTTGAGGAAAAAGATTTTTACAAGACGCTGGATATGATTAAGCAGGAAGTTGATATTGCCGCTTTGACCCGTGGTGAAAAAGGTTCTGTGGTGGTTAATAATCGGATTAAAATTTTTGTTGAAGCCGAAACAGTTGAAGATGCTGTTGATTCTACCGGTGCCGGAGATGTTTATGCCGGTGGTTTTCTGTATGGTTTAACGCATGGAAGAACACTTGGAACTTGTGCTCTGATTGGGAATATTGCTGCCTCTGAAATTTTATCGCATTATGGGGCAAGAGCAGAAGTGTCGTTACGAGGATATGTGCGTAATAAGCTCCGCCAATACGGTAAAACTCTTTAAAAACACGCAAAATTGAAAACTAGTGCAGATATTTCAAAAATTATTCGGTTATGTACCAATCTGTACACGCCCTTCATAATTTTCTCAATATCTTACTATTTTTCTAATTTATCGTGTTTTTAGGAGGCAAAATTGAAAACGAGGGCAGATATTCCAAAAATAAAAAGTCCTGAGTTTTAAGCTCAGGACTTTTATGCTGTTTATTGTCTTAATTGTCCGCCGCATTTGTTTTCAACCGCGACAATGACTTTTTGCATTAAGATTTCTAATTCTTTGTCCGTAAAAGTCTTATCAATAGGTTGATAGGTAACGGTGATTGCCAAAGATTTTTTGTCTTCCGGCAGATTTTCACCTTCATAAATATCAAATAGACGAACATCGGTAATAGCATTTCTGTCTGCTGTTTTAGCCGCTGTTATCACATCAATAGCTTTGACCTTTTTATCAACGACAAAAGCTAAATCTTTATCAACGGCTTGTAACGGAGAAAGTTCAAGTTTTTTACGAGCTTTTCCTGTCGTTGCACGCGGCAAAGGAATGTTATCCAAAAAGACTTCGAAAGCATAAGCTCTTTGTTTTAAGCCAAATTTTTTGGTAACACTCGGGTGTAATTCTCCAAAATAAGCCAAAACATTTTTGCCTAATCTTAAAGTACCGGAACGTCCCGGATGATAATAGCTTGGTGCATCCGTTGTTATTTGTGCATTATCAACCGGTCCGTTTGCGGCAGCAATAGCGGCCAGTGCATCAGCTTTAACGTCGTAAACATCAACAGGGCGTTCATTGTGGCTCCAGTGCTTATTACCGGTTAAGCCATAGCGAACACCGGCTGCGGCCTGACTTTGTTCGGTCGGTTTGCGACCGTAAAATTGAGGACCGACCTCGAATAAAGCAACATTGTTTTGCCCGCGAGCAACGTTATTTTTAACACCGATTAATAAGTTTGGAACAATTGACGGACGCATTTCATTCAAATCAGCGGCAATCGGATTAATCAGTGTTAAATGATCCGGTTGTCTGCGGAACATATCCGCTAAATTCTCGTCCATAAAACTCCACGTGACGGTTTCCAGCATACCGCGATTGGCCAATTCGTGTTTGACAATAAGTGCATTATGCTGTTTCGGCAAAAGCGTGATTTTAGGTAATTTGTCATTAGGCAGAGAAATGGCTGGAATGTTGTCCAATCCGATCATACGAACAACTTCCTCAACCAAATCGTGCTCACCCTCAATATCCCCGCGCCATGTCGGTGAAACGGCTTTAATCTTGCCGTTTTCATTAGAGCATGAGAATCCTAAGTGGGTTAAAATTTCCGTTATCTTTTCAGCACTGATTTCTAATCCGATGAAATCTTTAAGACGAGAAGGACGAATATAGGCCGCTTGCGGTTCAAAGTTTTCATCGCCGGCAATAACTGTTTCAGAAACTTCACCGCCGCAAATATCAACAATCATTTGTGTTGCATAATCAGAGCCTAAAATGTTTGATTTCGGATCCACCCAGCGCTCATAACGATAGCGAGAGTCGGAATCAATTTGAAATTTACGTCCTGTGCGAGCAATGTTTTCGGGCGAGAATAGAGCACACTCCACAAAAACATTGGTGGTATTTTCGGAACAGCCTTTTTCAAGCCCGCCCATAATGCCACCGAGACACTGAATGCCTTCATCATCACAAATTCCTAAGGACTGATTATCTAAAACATACTCTTTTTCTTCCAGAGAAGTGAATTTTTCGCCCTCATTTGCCATACGAACACAAATGTTTCCTTTGAGTTTATCGGCATCAAAAACGTGTAACGGACGTGCCATATCATAGTTAATATAGTTGGTAACATCGACCAACGGTGAAATAGAGCGCAGGCCGATAGCGGTTAATCTGTCTTGCATCCACTTTGGAGTTTGAGCTTTATTGTTAACGCCTTTGATATAGCGACCAACATAAGTTTTGCAGGTATCACTTGCTTTGATTTCAACTTTTATCGGACTGGCGTAATTTCCTTGAATTTTTCTAATATTCAAAGGTTTTAACGAGCCTAAACCGGCTGCAGCCAAATCGCGTGCAATACCGCGTACACCTAAGCATTCGGCACGGTTCGGTGTGATAGAAATTTCAATAACCGGATCAATCGGTAGAACCTGTGCGGCAGGAATTCCGATTGGGGTATCGGCAGGTAATTCAATAATGCCGGTATGATCAGTTCCAACCCCTAATTCCTTTTCTGAGCACATCATACCAAAACTTTCGACACCGCGAATTTTGCCGACCTTGAGAACCTCATTATAGCAAGGAATCAGCGTTCCGACCGGAGCAAAAATCCCCTTTAAGCCTTGTTTACAGTTTGGTGCACCGCAAACAACCTGCAATTTTTCTTTGCCGGTATTGACGGTTAATAAACCTAAGTGATCAGAATCCGGATGACGTTCGTAAGTTTCGACAACAGCGGTTATGAATCCGTTTAATTGAGCTGCCGGATTAATAACTTCTTCGACCTCTAAACCGATTTTTGTCAGTGTTTCTGAAATTTCATCGATTGAGGCTGTTGTTTCTAAATGTTCTTTTAACCAAGAAAGTGTAAATTTCATATCTCTATCCTCCTATCTCGCTTGTCCGCCGGTATTGCTCAGTCCGCCTGTCATTGAAGAAAAGTCAAGCGGCGTAAAGCCGTAATGTTTTAACCAACGAGTATCGGATTCAAAGAACGTACGAAGATCCGGAATACCGTATTTTAACATCGCTAAGCGGTCAATTCCCAGACCAAAAGCAAATCCTTGATATTCATCAGGATTGATGCCGCCTGCACGCAAAACATTCGGATGAACCATCCCGCAACCCAAAACTTCAAGCCAATCTGTTCCGGCACCGATTTTGAGCTCGGTTTTTGTCTTGAGGCAACCGATATCCATTTCCGCAGAAGGTTCTGTGAACGGAAAATATGACGGACGGTAACGAACAGGTAAATCATCTAATTCAAAAAAAGCCTTCATAAAGTCATATAAACAGCCCTTTAAGTGTGCCATTGTAATATTTTTATCAATAACCAATCCTTCAACCTGATGAAACATCGGGGTATGTGTTGCATCCCAATCTGAACGATATGTCCTGCCGGGCGCAATGATGCGGATAGGCGGTTGTTGTTTTTCCATTGTTCTGATTTGAATACCTGACGTATGTGTTCGCACAACATAGCTGTCATCAAAATTATCACTGTCCGGGTTTTTAATGTAAAACGTATCCTGCATTTGGCGGGCAGGGTGGTTAGCCGGCATATTCAAAGCATTAAAATTGTGAAATTGGTCCTCAATATCAGGGCCTTCGGCAATATCAAAACCCATTTGACCGAAAATAGCGACAACTTCTTCGTAAATTTTAGAAACAGGATGAATACGTCCCTGATGTTCATCTCTTATCGGCAGAGTGATATCCAAAGTTTCTTTGGCAAGTTTGGCATTAAGCTCTTGTTCTGCCAAAATAGTTTTTTTTACGCCTAATTTATCTTCAATTTGTTTTTTTGCAATATTCAGCTCCGCGCCGAAATCTTTTTTCTGCTCAACAGGGAGAGTTCCTAAAAATTTGCCGAGTTGAGTAAAAGTGCCGCTTTTCCCTAAAATAGCAATGCGGGCATTTTCAATTGAAGCAGAATCGTTGGCTTGTTCAATAGAAGCCAGCGCTTGCGATAACATAGTGTCGATATTTTCAAATTTTCCCATGAGTGGTTCCTGAATAATTGATGTATTTAAAATAAAAAAGGGCTAACCCGAAAAAACAGGGTTAACCCTTTTGTGAAATTAAAAATTGTTATTCAACGAATTCTTATTTCAAAGCTGATTTTGCTGCTTCAACCAATTTAGCGAAGTTAGCAGGCTCTTTCAAAGCAATATCAGCAAGGACTTTTCGGTCGAGTTCGATGCCGGCTTTGTTAAGCCCGCTCATAAATCGAGAGTAAGTCATATCATGCATACGAGTTGCAGCGTTAATTCTTTGAATCCACAATGAGCGGAAACTTCTCTTCTTTGCTTTACGATCACGGTATGCATATTGTAATGCTTTTTCAACTTTTTCAACAGCGACGCGGAAAACGTTCTTATTGCGCCCTCTGTAACCTTTCGCCATATCTAAAATCTTTTTATGGCGTGCGTGTGCGATAACACCTCTTTTAACACGAGACATTCTTCAATCCTCCTACAAATACGGTAAAAACTTTTTAACAATAACAACATCGGCCTCGTTCAACAGAGTAGAGCCGCGAGCTTGTCTTTTCATTTTCGGTGTTTTGCAGAAGAGGCAGTGTCTCTTTTTTGCAAAATTTCTTTTTAATTTGCCTGTGCCGGTAACGCTGAAGCGTTTTTTGGCAGAGCTTTTGGTTTTTAACTTAGGCATTTTAATCCCTTTCTTATTATAAAATTACTTGGATTTTTTGAACTCTCAGGCATGCCAATCAGCCTAAAGCGTTCAGTGCAGGTGAGTTTATACACTGTTATTTATGAGAATGCAAGCAAAAAAATCAAAATTTGTAAAAAAAGCCCCTATGCAGGGGCTTGATTTAGTCCGGTTGAGCTTGTTTTCTTTTAAGAGCTGCTTTTATTGCTAATTTATCGAAAGTTCGCAGTTCGGAATTTCTTTTCTGTTCTTTGGCTGTGATGCCGGCATCCATTTGTTCAAGCAGGGTGTTATTACCGCCTTTAGCACGGAGTTTTTCTCGGGCGGCACGGGTGCGAGCTTGCGTTTTTTCGTTTTTTTGCTGTGCTTGTTTATTTGCTTCTTTGGCTAAAGGTTCTTCTAAAGCTTGTTTTTTGTTTTTCAGATTTTGAGCCATAGCCGCTTTGGCATTGCTGAAGATTTTTTCTCCTTCTGCCATTTTATTTAATAACTTGACTTGATCTTGACCGAAAGGCTCATTGATACCATTTTTAAGTTCTAATTTTTCTAATGGTTGCGGAGAAGCTGCAAAAATTTGCTCGGCAATTGGGGCTTGGTGATCATCATGCCTGTTATTATAGAAAAATTCTTGTGTCAGACCTTTGATCCTTTCGTCATTTTGTTTGGCATTATCGGCTTTTTGTTGCGATTGCGTTTTTGTTTCGGGCGAAAGCATTTTGCCGTCATATTTTTTTAATTCGTCCCAATCAGAGTCGCGAGTCAAATCAGTTAATGCTTGATTGAAGATGCTAATTGTATAATTTAACTTTTGGCGTTGCTCTTCTTTACGCGGAGCAAACATAGACCCCATAAAACTCGGTTTCTCAATCTCTGAAAGTCCGTTTGCTTCATACATCATGCCGGAGGAGATACATCTAGCTAAGTGAGCAGAAATAAGCTGCTCAACATTTTCAGGTTTATAAGGTTCTTCGTCTTTTGCTTCGAAGTTCTGGTTTTTACTGCACTTTTGGATTTCCTGATAGGCTGTTTGTAATTTTTCGATTTTTTCATTAACTGTTGTTTTGCTCTTATTTTCTCTATAGGCAATTTCTCTTACTGCCTCGACTTTTTTATAAGTTTCAACACGTTGCTCAGCTAATTGCTTTTCGTCTTCATAACGCATATCAAGAATATTCAAAATGTCTTGTGCGGAATAATCTTGTCCGGTCAGTTTTTTGAGTTCGGTCTTTTGCTCAGGGGTGAAGTCTTTCTTTTGCTGAACGGCATCAGAGGCAAGAATTGCAAAGTTGCGAGACATTTCTATTTTTTTATCCCAAGATTGTCCTTCCATCTCTAATCTGAAACCTATGGTATCAGCCTTAAATGCAACTTCTGAGCGGGCTAAGATGGCTTGTTTTTCTTTGCCGGTCAGCCCTTTGTTATGTTCGCTGACATAACTGCTGGTAAAATCGCCTACTTCATATTTTTCCGGTTTTAGAATTTTGTCACGGTCCATAATTCCTTTAGTTTTCCAATTAGGCTGTACTTTGTCTGAATTGCTGTAACGGTTGATGGTATCAATATCTTGCTGTGTGACTTGGCGGGTATAATAGCCATCTTTATCTGTATCTAAAACAAGTTGCATGGCCTGTACCGAGAGATTTTTGGCATTGCCGTTTGCGATGTCGTGCTGTGCGGTTTTGATGTTAACATCTGCTAATAAGCCAATAATAGAGCCTTCAGGTATTTCATTAAAGGATTTCACGCCGTACAGTTCACAACAAACGCTTTGAAAACCAGCATTGGCAGAATTTTTATTTCTTTTTTGTGATTCTTTGATTAAAAAGTCACGGATTCTCTTATAATCATCGGGGAGAATATTAACATTCTTTTCGGCTTGTGTTTTGGCTTTTGAGGTGTCTTTGAGAGCATATTCACCGGAAGATTTCGGACGATAAGTTGCCCCAATGTGGTTTCTTTTATCTTGCTCACTTAACTCAAATTCAGTATTTATGTATGCTTTTAGGTATTTTCTTTCAACATTTTGGCGACGTTTGTCGTCCCAGACTTTTTCTGTCCCCATCATAACATCTTTAAGAAGATCGACCGTCAGGTATTTTTCATCAAGGCGAGCCAGAAGCTCCGAAATCCGGATATTAGTTTGCCCCATAAATTGACTTACCGCTAGTTTACGTTGTTCGGTGCTGAGACCGTTGTAGTTCAATAAGTCGCCCCGACCGAAAATTCTCTCTGCAAAACGAATTTTATTATAAGCTCCGGGGCCTGTTATGTTTTGATTTCTCAATGCATAGCGGGTATAAACATCTAAAATGTCGTCTAAATCTTTTCTTTTTTCTGGTGAAAGAGTTCTGATGTCTTCTTTCTGTCCGGCGAGATGCCATTCTCCCAAATCGTGAGTATTATGAGCAACGATTGCCAAATTATCAGACATCGGGCGGGCTTCAAGAGTTTCTCCTAACTTGTCATAAAAATCCATATTACCGCTACCTCTGCCCACCAGATAATAAACAGTAGCCGGAATTTGCGGGGCGGCGGAAGCTAAATCAAAACATTCTTTGATGCGGTTTTCATTAGAATAAAGAGTTTTTAGAATGATATAAGAAGCAGCGTCTATCTTTTTTTCATCATTGTGATTATCCGGAACAATATCAACAAGAGGAACATCTTCGGCAAGGCTGAAGTTTGAGTATCCGGATGGTTCCTTTGAATTATTCAACCATTGCTTAAATTCCGTCAGATTCTCTTGAGTGATTGTTAAATATTGGCGGTTAGCGGCAGCTTCTTCAAAAATGTTCATGATTTATCTCCTTTATCCAATACAGGCCCAGTATAAACTTTATTAATGAATATAATATTAACATACTGTCAAAATTTTGTCAATTTTATTTTGTTTAATAAATTTGAAAAAGGGATTTTTTATAAATTAATGTTTTGAGATTAAAGTAAAACCAGTCCTTTGTGTGATTTTGTCATATCACAAGCAGGTAATATTGCAAAAAGCGACAACTTTAAAACAGGAAAAGAGTAAGAAACAGAATAAAATTAAGCTCTGCCGACAGTTTCAAATTCAAAAGGATAAAGAGCTTGTTTCGGATCCATTCCTTTGGTCAGAACAACGTTAAATATCGGATACATACGCTCACATTCTTTAACGGCAATGTCAATGAGTTGTGAAATTTTACCTTCAAATTCGTTTTCGGCATCGCTAACAATCATTGAATGTTTAAAAACAGGCATTTTTTGCTCCGTCCAGTAAGAGAAATGACCAACCCATAATTCGGTATTAACTAAAGCCAGCAATTCAAATATTTTACTTCGGTCTTCAATTGTGCTCTCAATATTCATTAAGCAGGACATATGTAAACAGCGCATATTTTCTTCCCACGCAAAGAAAAGAAGCATATCATTCCATTTTCCCTGAATTTCAACAGCCACTTCATTAAGGTTGCGGCGGTCAAACTGATATGCCTGCGTGCTGAAAATGTTTTCAACCGTGTCAATCGGGTTATAATATTCGGCAACATACTTTTTAGCCAGATTCATCGGATTTCTCTCCATACGGATTTCTTCTGTTAATGTTCTGAAATCAGCTTGCACTAGCGAGTCGCATAACTCAATTTAATTTATAAAGTTTTCCACCACTCCGAATCATTTTTCTGTGGATTATTTTTATTTTTTATGTTTTTCAATGTGTTAGAAAACAGACTCGGCGATTGTATTATTTTAGGTGTGGATATGTTTCAAATGTTAAGGTATTGTTAGGAAATAAAATAAAGAGAGGGATGAAAAATGACAGGTTTAGCGTATCCGGAAATTTCACCGATTATTTTTTCTATCGGCCCAATGGCTGTGCGATGGTACTCAATGGCTTATTTGGTCGGAATTATCAGTGCTTGGTTGCTGGTTAAACGTCAGGTGCGCCTTTATCAGATTCCTCTGACAAAAGAGAATTTGGACGATTTGGTTTTTGATGTAACACTTGGTATTATTTTAGGCGGGCGTTTAGGTTATGTTTTATTTTACGGCGGTTCGTTGTTTTGGGAACATCCGTTACAAATTTTAGAAATTTGGAAAGGCGGAATGTCTTTTCACGGGGGAATTATCGGTGTTATTTTAGGCATTTTGTATTTTTCTCATCAAGTCAAAATGCCGTTTTTGAAAATAACGGATTTGGTTGTCTTATATGTTCCGATCGGTATTTTTTTAGGCCGCTTGGCTAATTTTGCAAATGATGAATTGTGGGGGCGTGTAACAGATGTGGCATGGGCTGTCAGGTTTCCTAATGGCGGTTATTTACCGCGTCATCCGTCACAGGTTTATGAAGCGTTGGCAGAAGGTGTGCTTATGTTTTTGATTCTTAATCTGTTATGGCGCTTTAAAGGTATTAGAGAAAAGACAGGTTTTGTATCCGGTGCTTTTGCCTTTTTGTATGCCGTTTTCAGAATGAGTATGGAGCAGTTTAGAGAGCCTGATGCACAATTGGGTTTCTTCTTCGGTTCCATAACAATGGGACAAATGCTATCATTACCGTTTTTCATTATCGGCATTTTGGTTATGTGGCGCTCTGTTGTGCGGAAAAATTAAGCTTTGGAAATTAAATTTTGGGTAAACTGGTAAGCTTTTTGTAAGGCTTTACGGGCGCGAACCAGTACTTCTGTGGCGTTACTGTCGCTTCTTTTTTTCTCGGAAACACATCCGGAAATAGTTATTTTAAGGCCTTTTTTCTGCCTATTAAACATAAATTCAGAGGAAGCGATTTCTTTACGAATAGCTTCCAGTTTTTCATAGCTTTGTTTTAAATTATCATTTTTAAAAATTAAGATAAATTCATCGGCGCTATATCGATATAAAGGATTTTCCGGTTCCATTTCACTCAGGCGATTGGCAAGCATTTGAATAAGTTTATTCGTTTTGAATTGACCGAAAATTTTATAAATGTTTTCATAATTATCAAGACAGATGATGGCAAGGCTGTATTTCATGGGAAACTTCGCTGATTCTTTCAGATAAGCCCGACGGCTTGCCAGACCTGTTAAATAGTCGTATTTAAGAGCATAACGAATATTTTTGATAATTCCGGTCAATAAGGTGATGGCGGCGGCAGAAAAGAAAATGCACAGGGCTGTTGAACTGGCAGAATAGTAAAATCCGGCAAAAATGTTTAAACCGCTGAAGAAAAGAGCCGTATCTTCTATGTGTCCGCTAAGATTGCATTTAATAAAAGAGGCAATGATAAAGGTTAAAAAGAGCAAAACACTCAGGGAGTTTAAATTTATTCCATCTGCATCGGAATTAAAGCTGATGACAATGTTTTGTTTGTTAAAATATTCACCGAGAGTCAATTGCGCAAAAACAAAGGCTAACAGTAAAAAGTTTTGTTTCTGGTATAACTTATGGTTATGCAGAAAGCAAAAAATAAATAAGTTTACAGGGGCAAAAAAGCATAAATTGATATAGTCGGTTGTGCTTAAATAATCCAGACTGTAATGGCGTTTTAACCAGTTAATTATTATATAACTTAGCATAATGATTAATATGAAAAAAAGAGGTTTGCGACGATTGAAACAGCTTAAGACGGCAATACTTGAAATGCTTGAAATCCAAAATATAAGGTGCAGATTATGACGAGATAATGGAGAAATTTCGCCATAAATAAAATATCCCAGCAGAGCACATGCGAAAATAAATGCAGGCAACAAAGAATTTTGTATTTGCGGAACAATGAGTTTAAAATTTTTAAAAAATGTCAGCACGCTGTTTGCCTTTTTGTTAAATCGAGAAACAGTTTAGCACGGAACAGTTTAAATTTTATTTACGCATTTAAGAATAGAGCTGTCACCGTAAGAATAAAAATGATATCCGTGTGTCATTGCGTGTTGATATGCTTTTTTCATTCTATCAATTCCGGCAATGGCACAAATCAGCATAAAAAGTGTTGATTTAGGCAGGTGAAAATTAGTAATAATCTCGTCGATAATTTTGAATTTATAGCCAGGTGTAATAAAAATACTTGTTTCTCCGGTAAAGGGGTGAAGAATCCCTTGTTCATCGCCGGCGGTTTCCAATAATCGCAAAGAAGTTGTGCCGACAGCAATGATTTTTTTGCCCTGTTTTTTTGCCTCATTAATGGTGTCACATGCCTGTTGAGTAATAATTCCGTATTCTGCGTGCATTTTATGGTTTTCCGTGTCCTCAACTTTAACCGGAAGAAATGTTCCCGCGCCAACGTGCAAAGTGAGAAAAACTTTTTTGACACCTTTTTCTTCAAGTGCCTTAAAAACGCGATCCGTAAAATGCAGTCCGGCGGTCGGTGCTGCAACGGCCCCTTCGTGTTTGGCGTAAATTGTTTGGTAATTTTCTTTATCTGAATAACGGCTCCAGAGAGATGTATTTCCTTCTGTTGAGGGTTTCTCTCTTTTAATGTAAGGAGGAAGCGGCATTGAACCGTATTTTTCAAGCAGGTTGCCTAAATCTTGAGGTTTGCAATTGAAAGCCAAGCGAATGCCGTCATCGGCTTTTTTTTCAAGAATGCGCGCAGAAAAATCAGATTGCGCGGGAGAAATTTCATCCGTATAAAAAGTAATGATGTCGTCAATGTGCAGGCGTTTGGAATTTTTGATAAAAGCCCACCATTCAATGCCGTCAACGGGGTGGTAAAGAGTTACCTCAACTTCGGCTTGTCCTCGTTGTGCATAAAGTTTAGCCGGAATAACTTTAGTGTCATTAAAAACCAGAACATCACCAGCTTCCAGCAAATCGGGCAATTCATAAAAGACACGATCGCAGATTTTATCAGGATCGGTTAAATCAAGAAGTTTGCAACTGTCACGCGGATCTGCCGGCTGATTAGCAATCAGGTTTTTATCCATTTCAAAGTCAAAAATATCTACTTTCATTATCCGTCTTTCCGTATTTACATTTATTTTTTCTCCGTTATATTATATCGCTGTTTGATTTTCAAGATTTATTAATAGAGGCTGTTATGACGTTAAAAATCACATATCAGGGGGTAGCCGGCGCGTATTCACATATTGCGGCACAAGAAGTTTTTCCCGAGGCTACTTATGTTCCTTGTGAAACTTTTGAAATTGCAATGGAAAAAGTTCAAAACGGTGATGCCGATTATGCTATGATTCCTGTTGAAAATTCTAATGCCGGACGTGTTTCTGATGTTCATTTTTTATTACCGAAGATGAATTTATATATTATCGGTGAATATTATTTGCGGGTTGAACATCAGTTATTGGGATTAAAAGGAGCAAAGTTAGAGGATATTCAATTAGCCTCATCGCATCCTCAGGCCTTAGCGCAATGTTCTGAGTTTTTGAAGACCCATTCCATTATGCCGGTTGCCAGAATCGATACGGCAAAATCTTGTGAAGATGTGCTGATGTGGAAGGATTTAAGTAAAGCCGCTATTGCCTCAAAATTGGCGGCAAAAATTTATGGTTTAGATATTTTGGCATCTAATATTGAGAATGCACATAATAACACGACGCGTTTTTTGATTCTTTCCCGAGAACATTTGGTTCCGGCAAAAGATAAAGATGTGTTTGTGACGTCTTTTATTTTTAAGGTTAAAAGTATTCCTGCCGCCTTATATAAGGCTTTAGGCGGTTTTGCTACTAACGGAATCAATATCAATAAGCTGGAAAGTTATTTGTTGGATGGTAAGTTTGTTTCAGCACAATTTTATGTAGAAGCGGAATGTCATCCGGAATCAAAGGCCTTTAAAAATGCATTTGATGAATTACAGTTTTTCTCAGAGGCAAACTCTATTAAAATTTTAGGGACATATAAGAAAGTCAGAGTGATATAATTTTTTCTTTTTTGATAAAAATTTTGGTTGTCGAGAGACCAAATTTGTGATATTATAAAAAATGTTCCTGAATAGTATTGGTGACAGGAACCGTTTTATTCTTCTTTTATATGTCATTGGAGCGGAGGTTGTAGTCAGATAATCTCCGCTTTTTGTTTTTTGTGTGATATTATAGATAACTGGAAGACAATCAAAAATTATCCATACCCTCACCCTCGTGGTTGACACGAGGGTGCATTACACCACGCATCGTCACCCTCCGACTTGATCGGAGGGGCCATTATTATATTGATTCCTTATTCGAATGGATACTCAGGTCAAGCCTGAGTATGACGGGAGAGAGAAAAAAGTGCCTGAGTATGACGAAGAAAAAAGTATGAAAAAGAGGCAAGAGAATCGGATATAGGGTATGATGAGAAAAAAAACATAAAAAAAGAGGGCAGAGCCCTCTTGGAAATCTTTGTCGATAATCGTAAATTTAACGTTTAGCTATGCCCGTTTATAAATTGACGTAAGGGTAAAAAGATGTTTCTTGTTATTCCTTGTTCGGATGGAGATAAACTATTTTGGCGTAATTGTGAAATTTTTTCGGGCTCTTTAATCGGCATTTTTATACTTGAAGTATCGCCGTTTGATTTCTCTGTGGCGTAAGTGCATAAAATGGAAGAGTCTGATTTTTTGGAAACTTTTATTTTGTATATATAAAGATTTTTTTCCAATTCTATTTTATTTGTTTCTTTATTGTTGTTTTCGGTTTCTTCTGTTTTTGCATTGTGGATAGAGCCACCGATAATCATTTGCATATTCCACAGATTATTGAGTAATTGTTTATCTTTCATATCGGAAAGCAAAATATGATATTTTAAATCAAACTTGTGATCAATGCTGATATGTTTGGCGGCTAATTGCTCTTGCCATAGCTCGCCGTGGCTGTCGTAATCTTTTTGATCTTTAGGGGAAAGAAAGGCTAACTTTGCAATATCATTACGCCCCTCTTTTAACCGTTTAATCCACGTACTGACACCGCTTTTATAATATATTGCCTTATTTCCACCGGGGTTGCATTTTTGTTTATGCGCCCAACATCCTTCCGCTGCTGTTATATAGGCTTTAGCGGCGATGGATGCTATCTCCTCATTTTTTAAGTCGTTCAATCCGCTAATTTTACGAATCTCATCGTAATAACTTAATAAAGAGGTGTTGTTTGCGGAAACTTTATCTGCAGGAATTGTCGTTTGTTTGGTTAAATCCTCTCCCAGACTCAACAATTTTCCCATAAACTTTAAAAAATCCTGACGTGGTGTTGTTTCACCTTTAGATGATGATTTATCAAAATAATCTCTCAGTTGATGGTTTGTTTTGACGTCTTCCGGACGCCAGTAAACCGTATATGGCAACGTTGAGATTTGTTTTTTTACGGTCGGTGCGATTTCTTGAATCAGAATATTCGTCGGATCAGTTATTTGAATGAGAGCAAAATCTTCTGCCAGCTTTTCCTTAAGACTGTTCGGCGAATTTCCCCGATGGGGATTATTTTTGAATTTTTCAATATCTTTGATACCGAGAGAATTTAGTGATACACCGGCGGCTGTCAGGTCATGGGTTATTTTGGCAATCTCTCTGTCTCGAATGATGGCTGAAAATTCCTTCATTTTCGCAAGTAAAATCTCATCTGACTTAAGTTTTCCATTGTCATCAAGTAACTGCCAAGTGTTTAAAACGGTTTCGGCTCTCATTCCTTTAAGTAAAGATTTATCATCTGCATCTGCATTTTCTAATTTTGACTGAAAAGAGGCTTTTAATGTTTGAAATAGGGAGGAATCAATACTGAGTGCATCATGTGCGTTGCATAAATCGTAAAGTTGCAATAGTTTGCCGGTGGCATAAATTCGTCCGGCAAGTGTTGTATTACTTGGGGCTGAAGGGCTTTTATATTGATTCTTTTTTTCCATAGAATTTCTTTCATTAAAAAAATATAATAAATTATACCTGTAATGAATAATTTTGTCAATAAATTATATTGTTGACAAAAAATAAGAATTATGGTACATTCCTGCCACTAACTGATTATTATGGATAAAAAAACACTAGAAAATATCTACAACTTGCAAGGCAAGAGGGTAGATTGGGCAGTGATAGAAGAAAAGACATCGGTAGGGGTTACTTATAAGCCCGGACTGGTGATTCGAGGCAGCAAACTATATATTGATTTGTTGTCGAGGCGATTCTACACGCCCATTGAATTATCAGAAATTTCTCGTAAGGCTTATCCTGCTAAACGAGTTATTTCTAAAAAAAATGGAATTGAGGCGTTCTTTGCAAAAGAGGATGCTTCTAAAAATATTGTTCTTTCTTTGGGGGCTATTCAAGACGCTTACAGCGTTGCTTGGTATACCCCGAAAATGGAGGAACAAGTTCTCCTTTAATAAAAAAATCCGCCCTTGATTAAAGCGCGGATTTTTTTATTAAATCAATATGTTAGATTGCTTTATCTATTTTAGAAATTGACGTATCAATCAGCTTATCAATATCTTTTGCTTGTAGCTTACTTTGAATGAGCGTTTCTACGGTTTTAATGCTGATAGAGCCGGCAACGGCTGCAATTTCCTGCAGGGCCGAGTCTTTAGCCCCTTGCAATTTTTCGGCAACATCTTTTTCTTTTTGTGCCATATCTTGTTCCAGACGGCTGAGAGAAGCTTTTTTGAGATATTCAATCTCATTTTGAGATTTTTTCAGAATATTTTCAGCTTCTTCATTTACCTTGCGAAATTTTCGCTCATAAGAGGCAAGTAATTTTTCGGCATCTGTTTGCAATTGTTCCGCTTCATTCAACTCGTTACGGATACTGTCAATGTGTTTGACAATCATTCCTTTAACGGCTTTGTAAATCGGTCGACTTAATAAAGCAACAGTTAAAACAAATGCGGCAGCAACCCAAAATTCAGCTCCCTGATAAAAAGCCTCATGTGCATGCTGTGTCAACGGATCGGGGTTATCAATCATTTCTGCAACATTTTCCGCCGCTTCGATAACGGCATTTTGTGTGGCATTGATAATCTCTTTTCCTGTGGATATGGTTGGCGTTGTCATAATTATTGAGCCTCTTTGTTTATAATGGATTTAATGTCATTGGCGCTCACACCGGAAATATCCAGTTTTTTGAGTATTTCTGCAGTTAGCGCGGCAGAAACGTTCTTTATTTCTTTAAGTGCCTCAGTTTTTCCTGCGGCAATTTCTTCTTCTCCGGCTTTAATCTGAGCTTGCAATTTTTTATCTAATTTTGCCTGTTTGTCCGTGATAACTTTATTTAGCTCTGCTTTTGTCTTTTCCAATTCGTTATTGGCTTTTTTTGTCGCATCAGCTAAAGCTGCCTCATATTTAGAAATAGCATTTTCGGTCTTTTCGCGCAATTGTTCTGCTTTATGCAGATAACCATCAATCTTATTGGCGCGTTGTTGGCGTGTTTCAGCAATTTTAGGAATAATAAACCTTGACAGAATGAACATTAAGCTGAAAAAGCAGATCAGCAACCAAAAAATTTGAGAAGCATAACTTGTCGGATCTAATTGAGGCATTGAAAACTCCTTTTTTTATATCTCTTTAGGCAGGAGCTTTTGAGAGCTCCCGCCGATAAAGAGATAAGATTATTTGCCTGTGAGCATAACCAAAGCGATAACTAATGCATACAATGCAATAGCTTCAACAGCAGCAAAACCTGCCCAGCCGTAAATATCAACGTCTTTTTTGACTTGAGGGTTGCGACCGACTGTACTGATGATTGTTGTCCATACTTGAGACACACCCCAAGCAGATGTCATCATTGCTAAAGCGCACATACCAGCGCCGATATAAGCCATAGGTTCCATATTCTTTTCTCCTTAAAATTTGTTAGTATTAAAAACATAATTATAATTAGTGACTATGTAAGGCGTCACTCAGATATATACAGCTTAAAACCGTATATATGAACGCTTGCAGCAAAGCGATGAAAATTTCAAAGACGATGATGCAGCCGTCAAAAGACAAAGGAATGATGCCGCCGATTATTCCCAACGGAACAACGAATCCTCCGATGATTTTCAGCATAATGTGTCCGACAGTCATATTTGCAACCAAACGGACTGTTAAGCTAAAAGGTTTTGATAAAAATGAAATGGTTTCAATCGGAATAATTAAGGGGGCTAAAGCCATCGGAATTCCTTTCGGAAAAAACGTTCTCAGCCAGCCTAACTTCTTTTTCTTGATACCGATACAAATGTTAAAAGCTAAGGCAATCAAAGATAAACCACCGACTGCCGCCAAATGAGATGTATAAGTAAAGGCATAAGGAAATAACCCCAAAAGGTTACCAAAGGCAACAAACAGAAAAATACTGAAAATCAAAGTAAAATATTTCAGCCCTTCTGCCCCGACGTTTTCTTTTATCAGACTTGAAATAAAAGCATATATTCCCTCCGGAATGCATTGTGCTTTAGTCGGAATAATGCGACGACCTCGTAAACAGAGAGAGAAAATAGCGGTAATGCAGACAACGGATAATACCATAAATAATGATGAGTTGGTGAAAGAAACATCGTATCCGCCGATTTCTAACGGAATAAGAGGTTTAACCGAAAATTGTTCCATTGGATTTGACATTAGTTTTCTTCCTTCCTTTGGTCTTCTTTTTTGACAAATCTATATACATTCAAAAAACCGGCAGCACCACCGAGAATTAAAAAAATAATCAGCAGAGCAGGAGCCGTTCCAGCAAACTTATCTAAAAAATACCCGAGACCGGCGCCAACCAAAACACCGGAAACAAGTTCTGTCGCAATGCGAGAGCCTGTTTGGTAGGCGTATACAAACTTTTTTTCCTTATTCTCAGCGTTTGGTCGTGTCGCTGACTTAAAGTTTTTGATACGCTTTGCCATTTCTTCAACGTCATCGGGTATTTTATTCATTAAATAATCCTTTCTGATTGATTAATGGATAATCTTTGATTGAAGATAAGCTTTAAATGTTCTATACCCCGGAGCACCATAAAGCATTTCTCTGTGATTATTTTGAATAACTAAAAATGCCGGTGTTCCTTTAATTTCCAATTTATCCAAGCCTTGCTGACGAATGTCCAGCAAATCCTTTGCCAAATCGTCGTTAACCAAACAATCTTTTGCCTGTTGCTCGGTCATTCCGTTCAGCATAGCATAACGGATTAATGTTTGCTCCGGATCACGAGAAAGCATCCATTCTCGTTGCTTTTTGAATAATAATGAAATAAACGAATGATAATTTCCTGCAGGTACACATTCAGACAGCATAGCGGCTTTCATGGCTTTGCGGTCAAGAGGAAAATGTGTAAAAATCAATTTAACGTTGCCGCTGTCAATAAATTCAGATTTTAATAAAGGCAAGATTGACAAGTGAAAATCAGAACAATGACTGCAGTTTAATGATGAAAATTCATAAATTGTAATCGGCGCATTGGGATTGCCTAAAACGGGTTCTTTTGGTAAAGTCAGAGCAATATGGTCGTTAATCGGTGTTGCTAAAGTTTTAAGATCAACTTCGGCATGAGCTTCTTTTATTAAAACAATGTTTCCATCCGGTTGGCGTACAAAATTTTTTGAACTTAAATAAACACCAGCGCATAAGAAATAGATAATAACAAATGCGGTTAACTGACTGATTTTTCTTATAATTTCTTCAAATTTCATTGCTGTTTCTTCTTTACATTATGGTTGTCTGCATAGATACTATGCCCTAACTTTATTAAAATTTCTTTTAGATTTTCATTTTTTATATCATTACTGAGTGTTTTTATTTCTTTTTTTTCTTGTTCATTTAAAAAAAGCTCTTTTGTTGTCATAATGTCTTGTTGCTGCGGGCGCTCAACACAAATATTGCTGTTTTGAATTATTTTAAGAGAAGCTACGGCGTTGTATCCGAAATAGATATTGATTTTTTCTAAAATGTATTTCTCACGATGTTTGATTTCAACGGCAAAGGCGCCTGAAGGAACCGATAAAAAAAGGCTACCGTTGTTTTTTTTGTTTTTGGCAAATTCTATTTTTTGCGGAAAAGTATAACAAGCTAATTGTTCTCCGACAATCTCGGGCCAATTTGTGATGATATCCGTTTCAACAAAGCCATTCTTTCCCAAAATGCTTTGCGCCAGAGGTAACAATGTCTGAGATAAAGACTGCAAGTCTTTTGTCTTACGGTTGTCTTTGTTGTTATCTTTATTGTTCATAGCTTATCACTAGCATATTGTCATTTAAATTACAATAAGCTAATGTGACTCTGTGAGAAATATTCAGAATGGAAAAGGATTATTCGGATGGATTTATCGTTGTTGTTTCAGGCCCTTTTATCTTTAGCCTTTGTCATAGGTTTGGTTTTAGTCGTTTTTTGGCTTATAAAAGTATGCGAGGCTAAAGGGCTGAGTAATCCATTGTTGAAAAAAGTCAACGGACACCACAGATTATCCGTTATTGAATCAAAACGTTTAGATGCCAGAAATACTCTTGTTTTGGCTCGATGTGACGATGAGGAGTTTCTTTTGTTGCTGGGGGGCGCGCAAAATACTTTGTTGCAAAGTAAGAAGGTATTGAAAAATGGCTAAGAAAATATATTTTTTTATTTTAGCGGTGTTAGGCCTTATTTATTTTATTGCGCCGGCTGAAGCGCAAACCATTTCGCTTAATGTAGATGATGTTACCGCCAATGGTTCGGCAACCGCCCGTATCTTTAATGTTATTATGTTGATTACCGTTCTATCCATCGCACCAAGTATTTTGGTGATGATGACTTCTTTTGTCAGGTTAGTCGTGGTCTTCTCAATTACACGAAGCGCGCTGGCAACAAACTCAACACCACCTAATATGGTTTTAATCTCACTGGCCTTGTTTTTAACAATTTTTATTATGGCGCCAACCTTTGAACAATCGTGGGAACAAGGTATTAAACCGATGTTTGATGAAAAAGTTGAGGTGATGGAAGGATTGGAAAAGGCAACGCAACCTCTGAAGGAATTTATGGTGCGTAATACCCGTGAAAAAGACTTATTGTTGTTTACGGATTTAGCTAAAGAGGAGCCTGCAAAAGAAGTTAAAGAAATTCCTCTTAAAGTTGTTATTCCGGCATTTATGATCAGCGAATTACGTCGCGCCTTTGAAATAGGATTCCTTATTTTTGTTCCATTTCTGATTATTGATATGGTTATAGCATCTGTTTTGATGTCAATGGGTATGATGATGCTACCTCCGTCAGTTTTGGCTCTGCCGTTTAAGGTTATCTTTTTTGTCCTGATCGATGGGTGGTATGTATTGGCGGGGTCATTAGTCCAATCCTTTAAATGAGGTAAAATGCGCAAAATTGAAAACTAGTGCAGATTTGTCGCAAATTGCTAAGTCACGTACGCTTGTGTACGCTCCTGTCGCAATTTGTTTCAAATCTTACTATTTTTCGAATTTATCGCATTTTATGATTTAGATAAGCAAAATTGAAAACCGGTATATATTTCGCTAACTTTTTGAAAATACGGTTTTTATTGATTTTTTGCATTTTTTGTGATATCCTGTCCTTAACAGAATGGGAGAAAAATAATGTCTGTTTCGTCAACCAGAAGAGTTTCGAGTTCTTTGTCATATAATTCTTCCGTTAAAGGCGGATATGAGGCTGCGCAAGGCAGTCAATCTTTTATTGAAAATATAGATACTTCCAATAACGTTTCTGTTCAGAATGAAAATGGAGCCCAGGGAAGAAAATTTTATCAGCGTCAGCAAGATGATAATCAATCAGAAGAATTTCAACCGGAAAATGAAGCTGTTGATAACGGTATCAATCTTTCTCATCAGTGTTCTCCGCTATTTGATAATGATAGCGATACTACGATTGTTCAAAGTAAAAATGTTGGTATTTACGAAGATAATCAAGAAAAATCAAATCAAACTCCGGAGCGGCGTGAAAATCCCTATGTTAAACACTTATATGAACACAACGAAAATATTGAAGAAGTTGATGAATTCATTTAGGGTGTTCTAATTTTTAGAGCAGGGTTTACTAAATTTTGCTTATTTCCTTTTTAGGGATTATTACTATACTTTTTTTGTCTTGGTAATCTGATGATTAGCTGGACAGCCTTATTTTCGTTTAATTTTTTAAGGACAATAGATTATGTTAAAAGGTACTGTTAAATGGTTTAATGTAAAAAAAGGTTATGGTTTTATTCAGGCTCCGAATACACCGAAAGATATTTTTGTGCATGTTACTGCTGTGCAACAATCAGGGTTGCGCCGTTTGGTTGATGGGCAAGAAGTAAGTTTTGATGTGTTTGATGATAAAGGTCGTCCGGCTGCTAATCATATTTCTTTGCTTTAAATAATCATTTAGCGCACGGAGCCACGTTTTTGAAAACGTGGCTTTTTTATTAATGATGTACAAAAAAACGAGTTGGAATGGCATCCAACTCGTTTTTTGTTAGAGATAAAAGTTACTATTTAACTTCTTCTACAGAAATTTTTACAGGTTCTTGAGTTACTTGAGTTTCAATAACTTTAGAAACTGCCGGTTGTTGAACAACAACTTCTTTGACAACAGGTTGTTGAACTCTTACTTCTTGAGCAGCACCTCTAACAGCTTCACGCTCAAAACTTACGTCAGAAGTTGTTTTAGGTTCATAGGTTGTTGTGTAGGTAACTTTTTTGTAAACAACTTCAACAGGTTCACGAGTCGTTCTAACTGTCGGTTGACATCCGTTGCAAGGTTCCGGTTCACGAACAACAACCGGAGCAGCAGCTACAACCGGAGCCGGTTGGTAGCAAGGAGCCTGACGAACAACAATAGGAGTCGGTTGTTGTACGTAAACAGGGGTCGGTTGTTGAACAACAACAGGAGCAGGAGCCGGTTGAGGTTGTTCTACACGATAATTCTTTTTAGGTTCATTTTCATATGTGCAATCTTCATCACCAACAATTGGTCCGTGTGCGCAAGCACTAACAGAAAAGAGAGCGGCTAAAACTAAATATTTATTCATTTTTTCAACTCCAAATATAATTACAGGTTAAACTTTACTTTCGAAAAGCTGCATATAATCTAACATAAAAAATAAATTTGTCAATTTTTTGTTTAAAAATTTTTTTCACATTTTTATAGTAGATTGAAAATTATTAAAAAAATTTTAATTATCCAGATATTTTTTTAAAAATTATAAAGTTCTTGCATATTATAAATAAGTATGATATTAATGCGACTCGCATTTACGAAGTGTAGTTCAGCCTGGTAGAACGCTACGTTCGGGACGTAGAGGTCGCTGGTTCGAGTCCAGTCACTTCGACCATATTGGACAGCTAGGAGTTTTCAAGAGCAAATCGAAAGGTTTTTGCAAGGAAATCCTAGCTTTTTTGTTATCTAAGACGCAGTTCGAAACTAAAATCTTCAAAAGTTGATTTTTTTCATCTGGTTTCGAACTCTCAAAAATCTTTAGTCCATTTCCAGCCAACTCTACAATAGATTCCGACATTTTATTAAGATTTGCATCTGTTTCTTGATATTTTGTCATCATGTCGTTGAGTTCTGCTTCTTCAATATCTATTTCTGAGTTTTTCATTTCATAGACTTCTTCTGCTATTTTACCATGTATATATAAGTCTAAAACTCGATTTTTACTGTCTTTTAGGTTGGCGAGTCTTAATTCTATACTTTTTTTCGTTCCGGCGTTAAATACATCGTCTTTTTCAAGTTGTTTACGTACCTCTTGTTTTAAGGCGTTTCTCATGTTTTCAGGAATGTAGAGCTTTTCAAATATCTCTGTTTTGAATTGATCTAAGATAATATTTTCATTGAGCCCTTGCTGTTGACATTCTTTATGAAAGTGAGAGCATTTGAGATATACATATTCTTTTCCGCTTGGTTTTCTATGGTATTCAGGTGTAATAGCACAACCACAGGAACACTTTATAATATCTCTAGTCGCAAATTCTCTTTCTCTGTATGACATTTTCGTTGGTGATTTGTCTCTTCCATGCAAAACGTCTTGTACTCTGTCAAATAAAGCTTTATCTATTAATCTCGGATGTTTATGTGTATAGTATTTTTTCTTTATTTTCATAACTCCATAATAAAAAGGGTTAGTTAACATTGTTCGGACAGCATTTTTACATATACATTGATTATGTTTCCGTCTTGCCATTAATCCCATCTCTTTTGCTAAAGTTGCTAAACTTCTCAAAGAATAATTACCGGTAGCATACTTTTCAAATAAAACTTTAACCATTGGTGCACGTACAGGATCTAAAACAACATCCGCTTGCCCGTTAGCATCTCTTATATTTTGATAACCAAGAGGTGCATAATGTTGAAATCGTCCGTGCTCCAGATTATACTTCATACTCCGTTTAACATTGTCTCTTAAATTACCGACATATGTTTTAGCTGCCATAACAGAAAAGTCCCACCTTGTAATATCATTTGTTTCAGAATCTTTTGATAAAGTTAAGCATTCACGTACAAAATGTAACTCTATCTTATCTTCTTGCATTAACTCATCTAATTGAATACTTTCTTTGAAACTTCTTTGAATTCTATCTACGCAATCGGCAACAATATAGATTTTATTTCTTTGAGATTTAACGAACTTTAGCATTTCATTAAATTTCTTTCGTTCTCCGCGTGTGCTTGATTCAGTAATTTTATATTCTTTTAAAATAGGTATATGTTTGCGCTCACAGTATTTATGCAGATTTTCAAGTTGAGCATCTATGGATTGTCCTTGTTCTTGCTCTCTAGACGATACTCTTGCAAAAATAACCGCTTTAGGTGTTGCTGTAATTATTTTATTTGAAATATTTGTCATTGTTAGTATTCCTCTTCATCTTCACTATAATAATCAGAAACAGACGTAGATGTAATCGTGTTACCATAGGTTTTATCCTTGATGGTGATGACTGTCCAATCTCTGCAATTTTGGTTAAATTCAACGCTTATATTGTCTGACATCTCAAAAACGGCCGCACCGGAAAAGAATATTGTGTCATAGTGTTGTTCTATATAATCTTTGATTTTATCACTTAACTGACAGATACAAACCATTCCAGCATCTGCACAAAAATCAGATTTTTTAACATTACAACCAAAAATTTCATTATTCCAATCACCATAACCGGTATCACAAGCCCAAGCCTGACAACCACTAAATTCTGCCAAAGCCTTAGAAACAGTTTCATTAAATACTTCAAAACCGTCATCTAAAGACTTACAACACTGGTCCCATATATTATCTGGTAAAATATAACACGGGTCCGTTACAATATACTCTATCATATTGAATCTCCTTAATTTTGATTACAATATCATTATGTCGCGGGTATATTGATTTGTAAGCGATTATTTTTCCATTTCTAACGACTTTTTGTGACTATTTATTACGAAAATTCAAATAATTAACTTCATTCCTTATGGAAAAGAGGTCATTATTTATTAACAAGCTGTGATATGAAAAGTTTTTGACGTGAATGACAATAATTAACTTCTTTCCAGAGAGAAAAGAAGTCAGACCTTTGCAAAATTCAGCAGAGGTTATTCCATTAAGTGTCATCGATGTCCTTTAATGGAGAATGGACTTTATCTGCTTCATAAACAGCTTTTGAAGCAATCGTGAAAAATTGTATTAGATTGTTTGTCATTTCGTTGAGTTCTGTATCTGTAACACCGGGATAGAGAACTGATAACTCTTGTTTGAGTTGATTGTATGTATCAGTCATACTTTATAGAAGTGAATTTTAATTGCCAATTTTGGATTTATTTTTCCAAATAGTGTATTTTCTAAAAATTATCCCTGATATACCGATGTAAAGTTGACCAAGTGCAATGCATGAGGCGGGCGATTTCTGCTTTTGTGACACCTTTTTCGAGCAAATTTTTAATTCGGTCGTGCTCTTTTTCTAATTTACGATAAGTAAAACCAAACGGTCTACCGAGGTGTTTTCCTTCATCTTTCAAGCGTTGTAATGAGAGGCGTGTCCTCTCAGAAATCAACTGTCTTTCAATCTCGCTGGCTAAAGAAAAGGCAAATGCCAACACTTTTGATTGTATATCAGCTCCAAGGCGGTAACTTTCTTTCAAGGTCCAGACCTGACAATCTTTTTGCAAGCAACTTTGCAAGATTCCCATCACTTCCATCAGATTTCTGCCAAGTCTGCTTAATTCGGTTGCAATAAGAATATCGCCTTTCTTGAGTTTTTTAAGTAATTTGCCGAGTCTGCGCTCATCTAAAGGTTTGCGCGAGGATATGACTTCCTCCACCCATTTATTGATAATGATACTGTTTTTCTTGGCAAAAGTCTCTATTTCGTGATGTTGATTTGCAACGTTTTGATGGTCGGTGCTGACGCGTATATATCCGTAAATCATAAAAAAATCCTTATAAATAGTTGAAACCATCTATAAGAACTTGCAAAAACGATAAAAAAATAAATACCTGAAATAAAGGTATCCATAAACCACC
>JAFUSU010000011.1 GCA_017467515.1 Alphaproteobacteria bacterium | reverse complement strand
CATGCACATGGAACGGCTACACATTAAGCAGTTGCCCAAGTGATTGGAATTGTACTTCAGATACATGCGGAGGAACAACCAAATATGCTAAAACAACGCCAAAGTGCACGTGGAGCGGATATACTTTAGCTTCTTGTCCGAGTAATGGTATTTGCAATCAATCTGAAGAATGTGGCGGAATAAGAAAATACTCACATATAGCCTGTGAGACAGGATATGGATATTGGAGTAATTCTACCGGAACGGGATGCACTGATTGCTCTTATCGGTTTGAGGCAAAACCCTATAACGGTCTTACAACTTATAAGTATGATAATTGTCCGAGTGGCTGTAATTGTTCGGACTATACTTGTGGTGGTATAACCAAATATGCTGTTCAATCTGTACCGAATGGATATTTATTGTCGGGAGATCAGTGTGTTCTGGATACTCGTTGTCTTGCTGGACGCTTAGTATATTCCGATAAAACTTGTAGTGTGGATAGTGTTTCAGGTAAAACTCCAATAGGGGTTCTTGTTAGTGATGATGGTTTAATTGCAGCAACAGGAGCTAGCAGTGATAAAGTAAAATGGAGCTCAGATACTTATAAAACTTGTGAGAAAAAAGTAACCGGAGCGTTGCATTGGTTTCTTCCTACCACAACTCAGGCAAAAAAAGCACTGTCATCTTGTGGTTATTTTTCCTCTATAAAACAAGGTGCCGTAGGAACAGCTAAAAATCTGCTTAATAATTTATGTCTGGCTAACGGCTCAAGTCGTGATATATGGACAACTTCCTCGAATACTGCGTGTCACGTTTATTCCAACGGTGGTGTCGATTCAGGGAAGTGCGAAACGAAAACTTATGCCGCCGGATACGTTTTTTGTATGGCAGATATGAATACAGGATGGATGACGGGAGCAGAAAGAGAATGTGTTGTTTCTGGAGGAACATGGATTTCAGATACAAGTACTTGTAGTCAGCTCGGAGCAACGCGTTATGGTGATATGGTGATTATAGAGGAAACCGAAAGCTCTTACAAATTAATTGCCGATGTATTTGTCGGTGTTCTTGCCGGTTATAACTTAGAGGAAGGTGATAGTGAAACAGAGGCATATTGGAATGCTTATACATACACTTATGATGATGCTGTAGAGGGAATCTCTAAAGTTTGGCCTGGCAGTGATTATTGCGATAATAAAGATATATGTGGACCTGGAAAATACCGTTTGCCAACCGTAGATGAACTACAAGCTATTAGCAATAATGATGAATTGTATAAAAAATCAATAGGTCATCTCAATACAAATTTGATTTGGACATCAACACCTGCTGAAGATGGAAAAATGAAGGTTTGGAGTCCGGCAGGCCGTACTTCAAAGTCTGAGGATAAATCAAATTCCGAAGATATATTTGTTGTACCGATTTTAGAAGTACCCAAATAAAATATGGTCTATTCAGAAAATTAAAGAAAAAGTCACATTAAAAATAAAAACCCTGCCGGTTTCACGCAGTTTTTTTTGTTGTGGGGGTTTTCCGTTTTTTTGTGACAATGGGCAAAGAGCATTTTGCCCATTGCCGCCAGTCTTGTTAGCTCTCATAGGGCTTGTGAGCGCACAAGAACCCACCCTCGTCATACTCAGGCTTGACCTGGGTATCCATTCAATAAAAGAAGCAATATTATTATAACAGACTCCGGTGTCAAACCTGAGTCATCATCAAAAAAATCCTTACAGCCTTATTTTTACTTATTCGTACGGGCAACATAGGATATTTCTTTTGCCCCTTTTAGCGCAGCCATAATATCTGTCAGATGTTTCAAATCTTTAACATCAATATCCAGTAAAATTTCAAAATAACTGATGGTTCGATTAACTATATTTAAATTGGAAATATTAGCACCGGCTCGTGCAATCAAATTAGAGAGCTCCGCTAAGGCTCCCGGCTCATTGGCAAGCATAACCTTTAAGCGCCCTGTATGCAATTCGTTTTCAGCTTCTTCACCCCACGCAATATCCAACCAACGCTCCGGCTCATCAGAATACTGTTCCAAAGACTTACAATCAATTGTATGAACGGCAACACCTTTACCCGTTGTAACAATACCGACAATCCTATCTCCGGGTAACGGATGGCAACAACCGGCAAAATGAACAGCCATTCCGGGAATAAGCCCCTTAATTTTAAGTGGTTCACTTTTCTTGTTTTTATGAATAACTTTTTTCAAAACAGGAACTTTATCCGCTACTTTTTCTAATTTAGACTGCTTATACGCCGGATAAATAACCTTAAGAACATCCCAACCGGAGACAAGCCCTTCCCCGACTTTGGCATAGATATCATCAATAGAATCAGCATCAAAATTCGGCAAAATATTAACCAAAGCCTTTTCTGAAAACTCCAGAGCCTCACCTTTGAAAGTACGTTCCAATATCTCTTTACCTAAAACGATAAATTGGTCACGTTTATAGGTTCTGACATATCTTCGAATAGCGGCTTTTGCTTTACCGGTAACCACAAATCGATCCCATTCCGTTGAAGGATGTTGCGCTTTAGAAGTTAAAATCTCAACCTGATCACCATTTTTCAAAACTGTACGAAGCGGACGAATTTCACCGTTTATCTTTGCACCGACACACGTATCACCGACAGATGAGTGAACCGCATAAGCAAAGTCAACCGGTGTTGAATTTGCCGGCAACCCGATTAAATCACCTTTAGGCGTAAAACAGAACACTTGGTCGTTGTACATTTCCAACTTTGTATTTTCAAGAAATTCTTCCGGATTAGAAGCTTGTTCTAAAATCTCTAAAAGCTCTCGAATCCAACGATATTGTTTACCTTCAGCTTTTTGTCCCTGCTTATAGGCCCAGTGCGCTGCAACGCCTTTCTCTCCGACTTCGTGCATTTCAAAGGTACGAATTTGAATTTCAATTCGGGTATTTTCAGGACCGATCACACCGGTATGAATAGACTGATAACCATTTGGCTTCGGTGTGGAAATATAATCCTTAAAACGACGAGGAACCATATGATATTTACTGTGAACGACACCTAATGCCTGATAACAGGCGCCGACATCATCTACACAAATACGAAACGCCATAATATCAGACAATTGCTCAAATGAAGCATTTTTCATCTGCATTTTACGCCAAATCGAATAAGGGGTCTTTTCTCTGCCCGAAACAACAGCATGAATACCGTTTTCTTCCATATCATGAGAAAGCGCTTTAATAATCTTCGGAACCAAATTGCTGTCTTGCTCTCTTAAAAAGTTCAAACGGGCAATAATAGAATCGTGCGCTTCTTTATGTAACTCGGCAAACGCAATTTCTTCCAACTCGCTTTTCACTTCCTGCATACCGATACGTTCTGCCAACGGGGCATAAATATCCAAGGTTTCACGAGCAATACGCGCCCTTTTTTCCGGTTTCTGCAAAAAGTGAAGTGTTCGCATATTATGCAGACGGTCTGCTAATTTAATCAATAAAACGCGAATATCTTCAGACATCGCGAGCAGTAATTTTCTAAAGTTTTCAGCCTGTTTATCATTTTTAGACTTAAGTTCAATCATTGCCAATTTGGTTAAACCGTCAACCAATTGCGCCACCTGATCTCCGAATAAAGAACGAATTTCATCAACCGTCGTATCCGTATCTTCAACCGTATCATGCAATAAACCGGCAATAATGGAAGCTGAATCTAATTTAAACTTTGTTAAAATACCGGCAACTTCAACCGGATGAGAATAATAAGGGTCACCGGAAGCCCGTAACTGAGCTCCGTGCTTTTTCATTGCAAAGACATACGCTCTGTTTAAGGCATCTTCATCTGCATCAGGATCATAAGATTTAACTAATTCAACCAGTTCATATTGTCGTAACATTTGCCCTTACTCTATTATTCTTCGATATACTATTTAACGTTATTTAAAGCCCGAAATCAAGCTTTTTATATTCCTAAAAATTCATCTTCAGCATACGACAATAGAGTTAAAAATTCATAAAAAAAGGAGCCGTAAAGCGACTCCTCATAAAATAAGAAGAAAAAGACTATTCTTCATCAAAATCCATATCAGCATCTCCGCCGTCAAAATCTTCATCTCCGAGAGCATCGTCTAAATCAGATTCATCAGCAGCATCTGCTTCCATATCTAAATCGATATCCTCATCATCACGAACCTGCATTGCGTCTGAAACTTCACTATCCAACAGAACGCCTGAAAATTGTTCATCTAAATCAGCCAATTCTTTTTCAGCGGCCATAATTTCCATTTCTTCTTCTTCAGGTTCTTCAACTTCAACATATTGTTGCAATCCCATAACCAAAGAGCGTTGTAATTCTTCAACACTGACTGTTCCTTCTGCAATTTCACGCAAAGCAACAACCGTATTTTTATCGTTGTCACGAGGCAAGGTTATCATAGAGCCTGCGGCAATATCTTTTGCTCGTTGTGAAGCAACCATTAAAAGTTCATAACGATTAGGAATTTTATCAATACAATCTTCTACTGTTACACGTGCCATTTTTATTATCCCGTAAAATTAAAAAAAACATTGTGTCTCTTATACATACTCTCAAAAACAAATGCAATAAAAAAATGAAAAAATAACGTAAAATTAATTACTAACCACAATGGGAGCCGCAATGATTGAATAACCTGCCTTATAAAAAGAATCGCGCAATAATTCCCGATTCTTATAAGCCTCCAAAACATCCGACCGTGGTGCATAAAACAAACGCATTGCCGCCTGCATTTCCAAACGGACCATTTCTGCCGCTTCTGCATTAAGTGTTGACTGAAGTTCTTTTTCATTTGCACCTAAGACGTACCCTTTCAAACTTTGAGAAACACCATGATTCATTGTTGCCATACGATAAGCGGCCAAAGTCTTATCGCAGGTATAAGCCCAACTTTCAGGTGTAAATCCTTCTTGCGCCACAATATGCCTTAAATAAACATCTTCTCCGGCTATTCTCATTTTTTGCACCAACCGACGACAAGGATAAATCAAATCTTTCAATGTATTAATAGGCAACCCGCGCCCGTTATCCATATCCCAAACATCAAGCAAAGTACCGGCACTATAAATTTTGGCCATTGCGTGATCGTTTTTTTGCAACTCATTCAAAACAGGAATTGTTTTCAAAAAAGCCTTAATATCTCCACTTGTCAGCGGAGAATTTTCAGTTATATGAATTGTTCTTAAGTCACTCAGGTAATCCTTCGGTTTGCTGACTTCAGACGGATAAAACTCCTCAGCCGGCACCATTTTTCTGACGGTATCATATAACTTTGTATTGCGTTCTTTTTTTAGCGGAACAATTTTCTGCGGTTGCTCATCTTCGCGGGGTGTATCTTCTCCCCAAATTTCAGGCATTAATAAAAAATAGAAATGTGGTGATATAAATTCCAAATCCTCAACATTTTCCAAATGTTTGGCAATCCGAGTCGGAAATTTATTTTTAGTTTCTTTAATTCCGGGTAAATTGAGAATTTTCTCAGACATCCCCGGTACCGTATGCAAATACGGACCAATATACTGATAGTATTCCGGAGGTAAAATTTTAAGTGTTTGCAGCAGAGTATCCTCATGTTTCGCTTTAACACGCCTTTCTGTTCCGCCGTATATGGAAATGGTTGAGCGAAAAGCGGCATCAAACAAATTACCAATATCCCAATGCCATTTATATTTTCTGTCATAAACGGTATGATGATCCGTATAACTTTTTTGCAATTCTTCATAAGTCGGCAATTCGGTATTTAAGTCAATTTCAAAATACTGATCATATTTTTCTTTATCCGGTATCTCGGCAAAGGCATAAGAACAAAAAACCATACCGACTAAAAATATAAATAGCCTATGCATCGGTCTTAACAATCCTAACCTTAAAGTTTAAAATTGAACTTCCTGAAGGAGGAACTTCAATTTGCCAACGCATTGTATGGCTGTTCTGCTTAACACCGTCTACATTTGAAGACAATATTTTCCAGTCATTGTGGAAATACTGATCAAAAACAACCATCGCCTTTACGGATTTAGCATTCATAAAACTAACGCTGACTTCCGCTTCAATCATATTTTCAGCAATTTTAGTAAAATTAACAATTTTTCCGGAGGCTAAAATATCAAAAGATCTTCCGATTCTTAATTCAGCATCACTTCCAACCGCTAATTGGCTAAAAGACGATTCGCCTACAAACAGCATATTTCCCTTACTATCGTGCTCGTAAAAACGCATAATACCCTGAGGTAACGGTTCTCCTAAGTTAGATTCTTCACTGTTTGTCAATTTTACAAAAATATCGGCATTAATCTTTTTGAAATTATCACTGCTTCCATTGATATTCAAATATAAAGGAGAAGATAAACGATATTCTTTTTGATATTTAATTCGATCTTTATTCAATAAACTCACTTGTTTTGTTTGATTATCGGCTATCGTAATTTTTTCGGGCAAAGAATAAACGTGATATTCACCGACGCTTTCTTCTTCCGGTAACGGAGCGGAAACAGCATCATTTACGGCACGAGCTGAGGCCTTCATAAACATCATCGGTCTGACCGCCAATGCTTCCCGAATAACATTAGCCTCTCCGGCAACCAATTGGACTCTGGCATTATGATACCCGATTCCTGACGTATTACTGATACCCACCCAAGCTTTTAAATTCAGTTCCGTATCATTAATAAATTCAGCCACATAATTTGTACTCCATCGCAATCCACCGGTCAAATACATTAAATCAATCGTTTTATCTCCGCTGTCTTTAACGGATACACCCAAGGCCAAAGAGGGTTCTGTCTGCAAATGATCCGGCAGATTTTCCCATATAATTCTGCCCGGAAAATCAAATTCTATACCATAACCGAACTGCAAAACAGGGCGTCCGGCATAAACATCTAAAATTCTTGCCTTATCATACACGTTACGTGCTTTTTCATCATCCCACATAACCGTCTTAACAACTTTTCCGATATTGGCTTTTGCCACATTTTCAGGAGATAGCATTGCAAAATTATAATTTTGCTCACGCACCATCACATCTTCAGCATTAACAATGACGGTTTCCGGTTTAATCTGAGCCGAGACTCCGGAAAATAAAATCGAACTCTTACCGGCATCTAACCGGACCGTACGAACATCACGCACCAAAGCCGTATTAGTATATATACTGAGAGCCAAATCGGTATTATTCTCATTTTTAACGGTAACTTCGGCGGCATTAAGTGTTGACGCCATCGCCAAACAGCCTAAAACAACAGATAAATAGCGCATAACTTTCCCCTTAAAATATTGTTTTCCTCAATATAACCCATAATTTTTCAAAAAAAAAGTTATAAATACAAATATCTCTAGACTCGTGAAAAATATTAACTTAATATATAGTCATCAAGCAAGTTAACAATAAAAGGAGATACAAACGATGCCTTGGACTGATGAAATGGTTGAAAGTCTCAAAAAAATGTGGGATGAAGGTCTTTCCACCGGAGAAATTGGCAAACGCCTCGGTGTTTCAAAAAACTCTATTGTCGGAAAAGTACATCGTTTGCAATTAATTGCCCGTCCATCTCCCATTAAAAAGAAAGATGCTTCTGATGACGGTGTTGAAAAAACAAAAGCAAAACCAAAAGCTGTAAAATCTCAGCCTGTTTCTCCTGCTCCGAAACAGGAAAAAGAGGTTAAAGCACCTACAGTTTCTAAAGAAGACAATAAAAAGAATATTGCCGAACCGGAAAAAAAGACAACGGAAGCCAAACCTGTTCCAACCAAACAGCCTAAGGATAATGACAGTTATCTTAACGTATCAATTCCGGTTGTCCATACCCCCAAAAAACCCGGCGATAAAATCACAGTAACGGATTTGGATAATCACACTTGCCGCTGGCCTATCGGTGATCCTAAAGATGACAACTTTCATTTTTGCGGCGCCCCCGTTAAAATCGGACAAACATACTGTGAAGAACATGCGGCAATTGCTTATGTAAAAAACATAAAAAAATAGATATTTTTACGATTTCAGGTCTTCTTATCAGGAAGACCTGTTTTTTTTGAAAAAAAAATGAACCTTTTTCATTTCATATGCGTTATAGCTGTTGTAAGGAGAAAAAAATGACTGATATTTCAACTCTGTTGCAAGAAGCCAAACCGCTTTACTTAAAGAAGAAAAAACAGCGCAAACAAATAAAAACTTGTTTGATAGCTTTGTTTTTCTTAGGCTCTTTTTCTTTAATGCACAACGAACCACAGATGAATTTCAACATTGATGAGGAGATTTATCTGACGGAAACCGGCGGAGCAATTGAAGATTTAGGATTGCCGGTTGATGACTGCGGACTTTTGAAAGTGAGCTGATGGAAGACATTTTTACAACTTACAAAGGAAAAATTCGCGCCATTATAAAAAAAATGACCGGTTCATGTAATGAAGATATTGAACAGGAGGTATATATCAAAACATGGCGGAATTTTTCCAATTATCAAGAACAAGGAAAACTCAGTCAATGGATTGGAACGGTAACGGCTAACAGTTGTCGGGATTATTTTAAATCGAAAGAAATAAAAAATCGGACAAAACAAGACGATGACGAGCAGATACTGGAAAATATTCCTTATGAAATTGATCCGGAGATCCTTCTTGATAAAAAAATGCGCCAAAAAATTATTTTAAAAGCAGTAAACAGTCTACCCGCAAAAATGAAACAAGTTATTATTCTTTGCGAATATGAAGATTATACAGTTAAACAAGCAGCAGAAAAATTAAAAATTGCAGAAGGAACCGTAAAATCAAGACTGTTTAATGCGCGTAAAATATTAGCTGACGTTTTAAAACCTTTACAAGGAGATATAGAATGAAAAAAAGTTATTTAATGTTATTATTTGCAGCAAGCTTATTATCAGGCAACAATCCGGCTCGTGCTGACGAGGATATAACCCCTCCTCCGCATATGGAATTTCACAAAGATATGAAAGCACACCACGAAAAAATGGAGCAAAAATTGGCGGATGATTTGAAATTAACTGATGAACAACGTGCAAAAGCTAAAGAAATGAGACAAGCCTCGAGAGAAAAAATTAAACCTTTAATTGATGAAATGAAAAACATTCGCAAAAAAATGGATACAATTCGCCAAGAAAATATGAAAGCGTTTGAAGAATTACTTACCCCTGAACAAAAAGAAACTTTTGCCAAAATCAAAGCGGAAAGAAAAGCCAAATTTAAAAAAATGATGAAAAAACATCATCATCGCCCTATGCCTCCGCTTCCAATGGAATAAAACTTGACTCGGGAGAACTAAAATGAGAAAATTCATCATCGTCTTATGTTGCGTATTAATGTCCGCTTCTTTAGTTGAAGCACGTCCGATGCATGGGGGACACCATCACCACGCTCCGATTGCTTACCATGGTGGTCATCACCACCATCATCACCGCGGAGATGCTGTGGCAGGCTTTTTTGCAGGATTAATCGGTGGAACAATTTTAAATTACGCTGTTTCAGCTCCAAGTACTCGTACAGTAACCACAACTTACGCCCCGATAGCATATACGCCGGCCGTTGTTCCAGCTCCGGTTGCCGTGGCACCCGTTGCGGTTGCACCGGCGGTTGTCACCTCGACAACTCAATCTTGTTATAGTTCTTCCAATCTGGTTACCGGAGCTACGGTTACAACCTGCCCGTCCATTATCACTTCCGCTCCGATAGTCTCTCAGATGTACATAACAAATTAATAAAAAGAAACATAAAAAAATCCCCTTTGAAATCAGAAAAGGGGATTTTTTTAAACTATTCACAGCCCCAAAAAATTGCTGATTTTAATATAATTTTAAAGTATAGTACAAATAATGAAGGGAAAGTTTGATATAAGGAGAGAAACGTATGCCTTTAAATGAGATAATATTTGATGAAGACACCTTGTTTTCATACATCGGATATGCCGCCGGTCTGGCCACTATTTTAACTTTTACAATTCAAATCTTGAAAATTATTGAAACCAAAAAAGTAACAAACCTTTCGAGCTATATGTATATTATTTATACGTTAGGTCTGGTTTGCTGGGCTGCCTATGGTATTTATATTGAAGACTGGATTCTTGTTGTAGCGAACTTCATCACCTTTTTCTTCACATTTACAATTCTCTTACTCATTATTTATTATGATGCTGAAGATAAAATTGAACGAGAAAGAAGAGACGAGTTAACTTATGTTTTCAATCGTAAATATTTTGAACAAACAGTTCCTGTCAGATTAGCCGAAGCTAAGACTCTGTCTCAAGAATCAGCAATTCTTGCTATTAATTCAATAAATTATCGTAGCACTCACGAGAAAAATGGCGTTAAAGCCGGAAATAAAATTTTGAAATCTTTAGCTAAATTCTTAGAAAAAGATTTGAGAGAAAACGATCTGGTTGCCCGCTTTGAAGATGATAAATTTGTTATCTATCTTGCAGATGCAAATGACAAATCAGCTCAAATTGTTGCCAATCGTTTGCTGAAAAATGCCGAATTAATAAAAGTTAAAATATCTAAAAAAGAAGAAATAGAAACAAAAATTAAAATCGGAATTTGTACAACTCAGCATGCCTCCACAATGGAAGAATTGCTTGAAAAAGCAGAAAAAGCAGCCAAAAGTATTTCAGCCAAAAGTGCTGATAAAATAAAATTAGCTGATTAATTTTTCTGAAATTTTCACATCAAACGCCCTTAAATATAAGGGCGTTTTTTTTGTTAAATAATAATATCTTAATATTTTTTCTGTAAAATATAAATGAACAGCTTAAGGAGGGAAAGATGTCTGAAAAAACAACCTTTTATTATCATTTCAATCGTCTTAATTTCTGGCTATTGCTTAATATTGTTATATCATACCTGTTAATTTGTTGCGGTATAAAATATCGATATTGCTGTTATTGGACCGAGTATTATATCCTTCTTGCATTAATGCTGATTTCTTGGGGATTATGGATTTACAAACACCTCATCAAGCAAACACTTGCCATAATAACCGATGAGTACATAAAAATTGATCACTGCCATCCCTTATATTGGCAGTATGTCATAAGCGCAGAAGAAAAAATCGTCCGTTGCTGTTTTCGTAAATTCAAAATTATTGTTTTTAACACAAAACCGAATATGGAGTATAAATATAATTTTTTACAAAAGCATAATGGTGATTTCACCCCTTTTTCATTACCTCTCTATCCGGTTGTTACAAAAGATGAAGCACAAGAAATAAAAGAATTACTAAAAAAGAAAACACAATACATTGCTCTTGAAGAAGATAAAAAATGACAGATTGCGAAATCGAAGAATTATCCGCACGCATCCACAAGATTTGGGCCAGATGGTTTTTGCATTACAGCCAAAATGCCACACCTCAAAATATGCGCCGTTGGATTCGATTAGCCCATACTGAATATGATAAACTTTCTGAAACAGAAAAAGAAAAAGATCGGGAAATTTTAAGAGAAATCTTAGGAACTAAGGATAATAGAAATTTTATCGTATAACTGAATTACTCTTTTACGAATTTTATTCATTGATCCTCCTTGTCAAACTCCCGTTTTCAGGAGTTCTCACTCTAGCGTCCTTTCCAATTAAAAAAGCCACCTATAGGTGGCTTTGGGCTCTGTTCGGTTGGCTTGAGCTAAAGCTCTGCGCCGCTTCGTCGTCGCAAGTGCGGCGATACTTCCGTCTCGCCTGCTCCTCCTTGTCGAACTCCCGTTTTCGGGAGTTCTCACTCTAGCGTCCTTTCCAATTAAAAAAGCCACCCATAGGTGGCTTTTTTAATTGGTGGGCGCTGAGAGGTTCGAACTCCCGACCCTCTCGGTGTAAACGAGATGCTCTTCCAGCTGAGCTAAGCGCCCATCTCATTCAACAAGAATGCTTATACACTCTAAAAAAAAATTAATCAAGTAAAAAAATAACAAATATTCACTTTTAATGCACAAAAAAGACGGACCAAATCAGTCCGCCTTTTAACCTGTAATAATTTTATCTTTAGAGCAACAAATTACTTTTTGTTGTTTACTGAAGATTGGAGAGCTTTACCAGCTTTGAACTTAGCTTGTTTACGAGCTGGGATTTTGATTGTAGCGCCAGTACGTGGGTTGCGAGCTGTTGTTGCAGAACGTTGAGCAACGGCAAAAGTACCAAAACCAACTAAGCGAACTTCATCACCTTTTTTCAAAGCAGAAGAAACAGATGTCAAGAAAGCATCCAAAGCTTTTGCAGAATCAGCTTTTGTCAAACCTGTAGAACTAGCAATGCTAGAAATCAATTCATTTTTATTCATTATTAAGGTCTCCCTCTAAAAATTTATTAGATCCAAGGTTAGCAACGGCTAAACCATCGCTACATAAAAATTTAAGCGTCAAAAATTATTAGAGTCAAACAAAATAAAGAGTTTTCAGTATTTAAATCGCATTTTTTCTTTATTTTTTGAATTTTTTTGCCTTTTTATACCATTTTATTAACAGTTTTCTGCGCAAAGCCTTGCTAATCACCCGATTCGTGACGATTCGTATCTGAATCTTTAATTTTTACTTTATTATATATAAAAAATACCCTTCAAACTTTTTATCACTTGATTTTTTGTCAAAAATTTGCTATAAATCACATAGGTTAAACCTTTGCGCAAAGGAGGTACAGGATGGTCAAAAACTTCTATATTTTCCGTAACGGTCAAAGTTCTTATAATTTAGCCGGAAAATTACAAGGGCAAAGCAATGATTCCGTCTTAACCGACAAAGGTATTTCTCAGGCATTAAATGCGGCTCATTTTCTCAAAGACAAACATATAGAAGTTATAGTTTCAAGTCCGCAACGACGTGCGAAACAAACCGGCACTATCATTGCCAAACAGCTCAACACCGCTATCCGATACGACAGCCGCTTTGCTGAGGCTAATCTCGGTACTGCTGATGGGGCTGTTGTTAATAAACTCCCAAAGAAAAGTCGCAAAATTCTTAACCAGTGGTTTTCTTCTGATGAAAACACAAATCCGCGCTTTCAAAACGGAGAAAGTAAAAAAGAATTACGGCAACGTGTCACTTCCGCATTAAAAGATTACGTTGACAGTCCGTTTCAAAACATTGCCGTTTCGAGCCATAATTTTTCAATTATTGAGGCTTTACAAAGTATGAAAATAGAAAAAAAGCAGATGGATAACGGCGAAATCATTCATCTGCAATATGATGGTAATAATTGGAAATACATTCAGACTTTAAATTAATTATATGAGTTCAAATTCATCCTTACCAACGCCACAGAGAGGACAAATCCAATCTTCGGGTAAATCTTCAAACGGAATATCCCCATCGTAAACATATCCGCAGACTCTGCATACCCAACGTTTTTGTGTCTTGTCTTCCATTATTTTTCTCCTTATACTATCATTAATGGTAATATATAATTACAATATAACCATCTGTTTCCAATAAGCAAGAAGTTAAGGAAAAAAAATGACTCAAATTATTGCAAATGAATCGATTAATCAACAAAAATTACAAAGAGCACAAAAAATAATCAAGCAGTTACAATCCGAAATGCCCACCTATATTGCCAATAATTCAGGACCTTTCTTGGCGGCTATTTTTGATGAAGACGGTAATCTTATTGCTAAAGAAGCCAACAGTGTTGTTTCTGAAAGCTGCAGCAATAACCACGCAGAGATGAACACCATAAAAGCGGCAGAAAAAAAACTAAATACTTATGACTTATCGGCCTATAATTTAAGCTTATATGTTACCGCCGAACCTTGTATTATGTGCCTCGGCAGCATTATGTGGGCCGGAATAAAAGCAGTATATTATGGCGTTCCATCTCAAAGGGTTGAAGAAATAACAGGTTTCGATGAAGGGTTCAAACCTAATTGGTTAAACGAATTTAAAAAACGAGGCATAACAGTTTACGGAAATATAGAACAGGAACTTGGAGAACAAGTTTTATATGACTATGTCAATAAGGGACATACCGTTTATAAACCAAACAGATAAGCTTACAATAACTTTCTCTAATAGTGTGGCGGCGGTGTTTCCTCCGACAACGGCTTAACGGTTTCATCTTCAAGAACAGACAACAAATATTGGTTTTGCTTAACCAAATTATCAATCTGTTTTCCTTGCACAATAACCATTTGATTCAAATCATCAATAATCTTATCTTGATTGGCAATAGCTGATTCTATCTCTATTAAACGATTTTCTATATCTGTTATATTCATTTTAACCTCTCTGTTAAAAACTCTACGATAAAAACAATCACAAAAGCAATCTTAAAATCCATTATCAACAAATAAACAGCCATATCTCATTTTTCAAAACATTGACTTTAAAAAAAACAGAGCTACACTGTAATTGTTCTTGAAGCTCGCAGGGCTTATGAGCCGAGAATACAGCAAACTGAGCCGGTTTGATAAAATAGAAATCACTTTTCTGTGTTTTATTGTCGGCTCCTGATTAAAGGAGTTTTTTTATGTCTGATTACAAATACATTCACGGTTTATGCATTATGAGAGCACAGCCTTTTCATATCGGCCATCAAAAACTGGTTGACCGTATGCTGAGAGAATGTGAGCGCACCACAATTGTATTGGGTTCCATTCAAGAACAAGGAACAAATCGTAATCCGTTTAATTACACAACACGAAAAAAAATGATTCAAAATATCTATCGTTCACAACCGGCGTATGACCGATTAAAAATTGTCGGTATCTTTGATATTAATAATCCGGCAGAATGGGGAGAATACGTTTTGGATTTTATTGCAGAAAGCTTTACTGACCTTCCGAAGCCTGATGTTTACTATGCCGGTTCCGCATACGATGCGCACTGGTTTAAGGATTATATTAAAAATATTGTTATTGAGGATCGCACGGATTACAGCTTTCCGTTTGTCAGCGGTTCAATGATTCGTGATATGATTCGCTATGGCGATCAACGCTGGAAAAACTTTATTGCTCCGGGAAATCATCACATTATTGAAGACTTTTTCACCAAGAAAAAAGGGATTATTTAATGAATATACGCCAGCATTTTATAAACCAAACCGCTAAAGCGGGATTTTGCTAAGAAAGGTAATATTCTTCCAACGTTAAATCAGAAGCAAAAAGTTTTTCTGATAACGCTTTACCGATATATCTGAAATGCCAAGGCTCAAAACCGACTCCCGTAATGCTTTCTTTTCCTTTGGGAAATCTCAAAATATAACCATACTTATAGGCATTGGCAAACAACCATTGAATCTCCGGATCTTCTTCTTTTTGATCTTCTATCATTTCACCGTTTCTCCTGAAGATAATGTCAATAGCCAACCCTGTTTGATGCTCACTGCCACCGGCAGGCGCAACAAATTTTAAGGCATGTGCCATCCCTTTTCGACGAACAATATCATTAAAAATTTTCTCTTGGTAATCATACGTCCGATAAGAAGAATCAATAAATATTTCGTATCCTTCTTTCAGCGCTGCACTTTGCATTTCCTTAAAAGCGGTATAAGCTTCTTTATTCAAACGATTGACATATGCTTTATCTAATTTGCACCCCATCGGCTCGTGAATCTCAACTAATTCTTCCGGCTCATAATCTTGAGGGAGTAAATTTTCTTTATTAACCAATATTGTATAATCCATTGCAACCTGCTCTTTTCACAAATTAAATGATTTTTTATTTTAAGAAAAAACAATTAATATTTGCTTAAGCATATTTTTATACATCCAAATTTCATTGACAGATATCAGAAAACAGATTAACACCATAAATTTGATAAAGAAATGGTTTAAGATATTACCGATTGTATGTTTATTTGTTGCACAAGTGATTGTGGCGGCACATATTCATAGTCCCGATGATGCTATTGCCGAGCAAGATTGTTTTTATTGTCAGACAGCGGCAGAAATAGCGGGGAGCGACACACCGGAAGCATTAACGCTTGCCGAGCCGATTTATGACACAACAGATACAAGCATTTCTTTATTTGAACATATCGCTTATTTTAATCTTTCCTATCACTATGATACACGCGCACCACCTCAAGCATAATTTTTTCAACCGAATTTAACCAATGCCGGAAGTTTAACTTCTTGGCTTTTATAAACATATCTAATAAAGGAAAAATTTATGCAAAAACAAAATTTAGCGGTGATGACCGCCATTTTGGCTTTGACTTGTGCAAATTCTGCCAAAGCTGATGATCGTGAACTCTTAAAAAGAATTGAACAATTAGAAACGCGTATCAATGAATTGGAAAACAATCAAATACAAACACCAATACCTACAGCACAGACGACACCGATAAACTCTATGAGTGCATTTAACCCTTATATCAGCGTGGTTTTGAATGGCGCATATAACTATTATTCCAACAAAAATAAAGAAATCAGCGGTTTTCAAATCGGTGAAGAAAGAGAAAGTCCGGATAAAGGCTTTAGCCTGGGAGAATCAGAAATCAATATCGGGGCCAACGTTGATGATAAGTTCTTGGCGAATTTAACAGCTGCCGTGGTTAGTGAAGACGGTGATGATAAAATAGAACTGGAAGAAGCCTTTATTCAAACTATCGGCTTGCCATACGGAATTACGGCAACTGCCGGACGATTGAAACCTGTATTCGGTTATTTGAACGAAAAACACGCTCATACAGATGAATTTGCCGACAGACCACTGCCATATCGTGTATTTTTGAACAATTCTTATAGAGATGACGGTGTACAGGCATCAATTGTTCTACCGACAGATTTTTATGCGGAAATCGGTGGTGGTTTCTATAAAGGCGGATATTTTCCAGCCAGCTCGGAAGGTTCGGGAGATGGAGCGGCAAATGCTTATATTAAATTCGGCGGTGATATAACCGACAACCAAGCGTGGTTAGCAGGCTTTTCATACCTTTATGCAAAGAGCAATAAAGGTCGTAAGAGTGATGATATTGTGTTCAAAGGCAAAGATAACCTTTACGGACTTTCTTTGAAATATACCTATGCTCCGACAGGTAATAGCAAAGAAACAGAATTGGCTTTGCAAGGTGAATATTTGTTCCGCGATGAAAAAGGCAAATATAACGTAGAAAATGCCGGATTTGAACAATACAATAACAAATCTTCCGGATGGTATCTGCAGGGAACATACAAATTTATGACCAATTGGAAAGTCGGCTATCGCTACGCACAAATGCGACCGGATGATGTGCCGAATACTTTCAAAGATACACCTCTTGACTCTCAAGGACATAACCCTGAAATACATTCTGTAATGGCAGAATGGAACAATTCGGAGTTCTCACGTATTCGTTTGCAATATAACTATGACAAGTCAAACAAAAAAGACGATAACCAAATTGTGCTTGAATACACCATGAGTTTTGGCGCACATGGGGCGCATAGTTTTTAGGGAGAAAGAATATGAAGAAATTTATATTGTTTTTAATAATGGCTACACTTGTAGCTACGCAAGCCTTTGCTTTGAATGTTTTTACCTGTGAGCCGGAATGGAAAAGTTTAACCGAAGAAATAAGCAAAGATAAAGCCGATGTTTATAGTGCAACCAATGCCACGCAAGATGTGCATTATATTCAAGCCAAGCCGAGCTTAATCGCCAAAATTCGTAAAGCCGATATGGTGGTTTGCTCCGGTGCTGATTTGGAAATCGGTTGGTTGCCTTTAATATTGCGTAAAGCAGGCTCGGCAAAGGTGCAAGAAGGCGGTGCAAATTTGATTTATGCCGCTCAATATGTGCAAACGATTGAAAAACCGACACGTATAGACCGTGCTGATGGTGATGTTCACCCCAACGGCAATCCGCATTTGCACTTAAATCCTTACAATGTTTTGAAAGTTGGTAAGGTCATTGCTGATAAATTATCTGAAATTGATAGTGAAAACGGTGCGTTTTATCAAAAGAATTTTGCTGATTTCAGTGCTAAAATGAACTCTCAAATCAAAACTTGGGAACAAAAAGCTTTAGCCCTCAAAGGAGCAAATGTCATTACCAATCATAAAAACATGAGTTATTTGTTTGATTGGTTGAAAATTAAGACCATCGGAACTTTGGAACCAAAGCCAGGAATTCCGGCAACATCTAAACATTTGAGCGAACTTAAAGATATAACCGAGCAAAAAAGGATAGCCTTTATTGCTTATGCGCCGTTTGAAAGTTCCAAGCCTGCAGAATGGCTTTCTAAAGAAAGCGGTATAAAAGCAATTGTTTTGCCCTATACCATTGGCGGAAACAAAGAGACTAATAATCTTTTTGATTTGTATCAAAACAGCATTGATTTAATGCTTAACACAACGGACAAATAAAATGAGTGAATTATTGATTTTATTACCGGCTTTAACCATCGGATTACTTATGATGCTCATCCATGTGCCTTTGGGACAAGAAGTCTTAAGGCGCGGCATTATCTTTATTGACTTAACCTTGGCACAAATAGCGGCAATGGGGGCAATATTTGCCGGAATTTTAGAGCTTGGGCGTTTTTACTCCCAAGCCACGGCTTTGACTTTTGCACTGATTGGCGGATTGTTCTTTAAGGTAATAGAAAAACATTTCAAAGAAATTGCCGAAGCCATTATCGGATGCACGTTTGTGTTATCGGCAACTTTAGTGATTTTGGTGTTAGCAGGACACCCTCACGGAGCAGAACATATCAATGACATCTTATCCGGTCAGTTATTATTTGCTGATTGGGAAAAAGTAATATTTGCCGGAACGGTCTTTATGACAGCGACTGCTTTGATATATGCCAAACCTAAAATTTTTTTGAAAAAATATTTCTATGTGGTGCTGGCGGTTGTCATTACAACATCGGTGCAAGTCTGCGGTGTTTATTTGGTTTTTGCCTCATTGATATTTCCAGCTGTGGCAACAAGTTATATGAAAAATGAACGGAAACGAAGATTGACCGAGTATGCAGGCGAAACATTCGGTTTTGTGTTCGGACTTATGATATCATATTACTTTGATTTGCCGACAGGTCCGGCAGTTGTTTGGGCAATATCGTTAATGATGCCGATATGCTTGATAATGAAACGATAATAAAACTTTTTGTTCAGAAACATTAAGCTTTTTTGCATTTCACAAACAGCTTTCTCGCTGGTTCGAACCCTTGCACTCAATTCAATAACAAAACCCCACCGCAAGGGCTGGAGAAAAGGAAATAACCTCAAAATGTCATTTTCTGACAACAGGCGAAGTTTTATTATTGAGTGAGCTAGTGTAAACGACGCGAAACGAAATTAGAAAACGAGTGACCGAAATGAGTAAGCCCAGCGATAATACGCTGGGCTTACGAATAAGAAGGTTTTGTTATTGGTCGGCCACACTACCCCTAAATCAGGAAAATGATACCACCTCATTACTTTTGCATTTCTTAATATATTGATTTTCTGTAGAATTTTGTTGGTTCACCCCATAAATATAAACCGAGACCTATTTCTTCAAAGCCAAACTTTTCGTATAAGCCGATATGATTTGTTGCTAAATATAAATGATTATATCCCATTTTTTGTACGCATTGACAGGCATTTTCAATCAACAAGGGAGAATAATGCCTGCCACGATACTTTTCTTTGACAAATAATGTTCCAAGCCATGGTGTGTAGTTATGATTATCTTTTACCAGTTCTTTCGCAACAAGTGAATAAGAACCTATAACTTCTTCATTTTCTGTTACGACAACAATTTGTGGAAAATCAGTCAAAGACCAATCATCAATAACATCAATAAACCAGCCGTAAGCCTCCGGCCACTCTGTTTGTAAAATATCCAACAATTGTGTTGTTAATTTTGACGTTTTTGTAATTGTTTTAAATTGCATATTTATTCCCTTGTGCTTCTATTTTAGACATATATGTCGTAAAAGTCAATATTAGCGCAAACATCAATTTATATAAAGCACAAGAGACAGATTGTATAACGAAATGACATTTAGAGGCTATTTTTATCCTCGCGCGCTTTTTCGCGTGTTCGCATCCTATTGCACGCAATCTACAAACACAAAAAGCCACCCAAAATGGTGGCTTTTTGTGTTTGTTTGGGGGCATCGTGCCACCTACGGACTTTTAATAACATTTCAAACGACCGCTTCTTTTATCAGAAAACTTTCTTTGCAAAGAAAGTATCTGCTCAGCCGAAAGATTAAATTTTTCGATGAATTTTTCAGGGTTTCCTTTATTTGCATCACCAAGAATAAAGGCTAACGGCGGAACATCTTTAACAATATGAGACATCATTGCGGTATATGCGCCTTCACCGATTGAAACAAATTCTCTGATATAGGTTCCACTACCTAACTCACAGCCCTTGTGAAGTTGCACAAATCCGTTTAAGCAACATCCTGAACAAATAATAGTATCATATTCGTTTGTGCAATTTGGAATATCACCTAATCCAATCCGACAATTATGATGAATCGTAACATTATTTAATATATAACATCTGTTTCCGATGATTGTAGCATCTTCATAATCTCCTTTTGGTAAGTCAATACTTAAATAAGGTAATAATTCAGGATATTTATCCGATAAATGATTATTTCCGCAATCAATTGCACAATCATTACTTATAAAATTGTTGTTACCAATAATAACACGACCTTGATAAAAATGGTAACCTATATGCTTTGAAGACAAACCTATTACCGTTTTATCAAGAATATGATTGCTGTTACCTATTTGAATATTACCCTTTAAATATACACCGCTACCAATATAATTATTTTCACCTATAACAACATTTGAATCAATATATGAGTAGTCGCCGATAATTGTGTTTTTACCAATTTTCGCACCTTTCTTAACAATAGCGTAGTTTCCAACTTTAACACCATCATCAAGTTGTGCGCCATCTTCAATAATTTCAAACATTTTAGACTCCATATCAATATTTATAATTCATTATATTGATTAAAGAATTGTTGTATATACAAAATTTAAATATGCTGTAAATTATTGGATTTTGCTGCATTGTCATCATAAAAAGTCCGTGTAATTGGTTGGGATAGGCTATTTTAAAAATATATAACACTGACCAGCTTAAGTTATTGAAAATAAAAGAAAAAGTCGCCATTTCTGACGACTTACACAATATGGTCGTGCATAATTGCCACGTTTCGAGCTGAAAATTATGAAGAATACAAGGAACTAGGCTACAAAATAGCTGACTTCAAGCAGTTGTTAGCAGACAGGAATCGTGTACTTTAGTTTTATGTAATGATAGTATCTGTTCTGTATATGTATGTAATTAGCTTAATTTTAGCGCTTCCTTATATTGACAGGCAATGGATTGACAAGCAATAAAAGTTTATGCTAAGAGATAAGCAGAAAATTATTATTATCCTTATGTATCAATTCTAAAAATAAATTATTATGTTGATTAATTTAAGACAAGCGCGAAAAAATGCGCAACAAAAAAGAAAAGAAGAGTTTCTTCGAATGGTACAAGATTTCTCGCCAATCGTAGATGCAACTATTAAAGATGTTCAGTCTCGAGGAGATGAATATCAAGAACTAACAGCTCAAGACATTCGTATTTTGCAATTGCGTTTTTTTGCTTTTCAGCAAGATAGTCGAGTTAAAACCATAATGCAACACAATGCTATTATGAACAAGTAGCTGTCCTAACCTCATCTGCAAAGATGAGGTTTTTTTTGCAAATACATTTCAGCGTTTTATGTACTTGTGATTGTATAAGACAAAATGTATTGAGATTTTTATGAAACCAGACCATTTCAAATTGTGATTTTCGTTCTGGCCTGAGTTTTGTATGTATATTAAAAGAACAATAGAAAAAGAGATTCTTAAATTAAGTTCATTCTTTCCAGTCGTATTTATTGGAGGACCTCGTCAAGTCGGTAACACCCTTAACAAACTGGCAGAAATGATAGTAGAGTTGGCTGGAAATGGACTAAAGATTTTTGAGAGTTCGAAAGAGCAAGAAAAAAATCAACTTTTGAAGATTTTAGTTTCGAACTGCATCTTAGATAACAAAAAAGCTAGGATTTCCTTATCTGAGCCGTTTAATTTGCTCTTGAAAACTCCTAGCTGTCCAATGTGGTCGAAGTGACTGGACTGACGTCGCTTTTATAAAAGCTCCGCCGCTGCGTCGTCGCAAGTGCGGCGATACTCCCGTCTCGCCTGCTCCTCCTTGTCAAACAGCTTTTTCGCTGGTTCGTGCCCTAGCATTCAATCCAATAACAAAACCCCACCGCAAGGGTGGGGTTTTGTTATTGGTCGAGCATAATAGCCACGTTTCGAGCTGAAAATTATGAAGAATACAAGGAATTAGCCTATAAAATAGCTGATTATAGACAGTTGTTAGCTGACAGGAATCGCATAATTGACTTTATTTAGTCCATATTATCAAAATTTATCTCCTTTATTATATAATGACATATGGCCGTAACAGCCTATCATGGGGACCGTCACACCTAACTCCTAATATAGGATACACCTCCCTCGTTCCGATATATCCCTGACCACCGTTCCAACTTATGTTTATCATCTTCTTTTTGTTTCAATCTTTTAAGGCCTTTACATGCGGACAAGTACAGACAGGCTATCGTTTTAAATAAAAAAATTGACTTTGATACATATTTTATGTTATTATCAAGAATAATAAATAGTTTTAAATAAATTAAACAACTATTTATAATTCGTAGTAGTAAAGGCAAATTATATCTTAATTGCCATTTGTTAGTATAACACGCGATTCTGTCGATTTTCTTATCAGGGATACGTGTGTCCAAATTATACTATAGAATTTTCCATCATCATAAATTTTTTTAAATTGTACAAATATAGAGCCGTAGTTTATTCTGCGGCTCTTTTTTTGTTTTAAATTCAATTATTTTATGCAGCAATCTGTGTATGTTATCGCTTTTTGTATCTGAAAGAAGGTGAGTCCCAAAATCAAAATTTCCTCAACTTTTTTACATTCTGCGGATATGTAGAGTGTAAAAACATTTTAGAAAACCGCATTTTTGCGGTTTTTGCTTTTTAAATCGGTCACATCTAGTGAGCATTTTTTTAATCAGGAGTCGTTTTACGGCTCCTTTTTTTTGTGAAAGGTCAAAACAATGACAAATACTAATTTAAAAAATCAAACTTCTTCTTATACTAATAATAATTGTCAAAATTCAGCTAAAAATCCACTTACAATTATAAATAATCCGAACAATCTAACAGTTCCCGAGAATCCTAAAGAATGTCCAGCATATATTGCTGTATGCGACGGAATTCTTAAAACTGCTGGAGAGATGTTAAAGCAACTTAACAAACAAGATGAACAGTATAATGCTATTATAAAATTAAGTTGGCAATACGCCATCCTACGTCTCAAAGCACAATACAATTTAGGAAAATATTTTTCTAAAATTGAAGGAGCTCAAGGAACACATCCTAAAATTGACAAGTCTGGTGAGGAACTTCTTTTCTCAGAGGAAAAGAAGCCAACAAAAGAACAAATCTTAAAAGACGAATATAATATATCAATTAAAAAGGGGTGGCAACACGAACAACTATATAAACATCAAGATTTAATGGATAAAACAATCAAGAGAGCCAAAATAGATAATGATTTGCCTACACTAAAGTTAGCTATGAAAATCTTGGAAGAAGAAAATAAAAAAGTATCTGAAAAAGCTAAAGAAAATCAAAAAAATAAAGAGAAACATAATAAAAACCAAGAAAGATTAAAGGAAAAGGCTATCAAAGACGCAATAAAATTCCAAAAATTACACAGAACAGAAGCAATAACTTTAGAAGATGATACTTTTAATGTTATTTATGCAAATCCTATATCTGTAGATGTTCCCATGTTATCATTAAAAGATATAGATATTCCTTCCTGTCAAAATTCTGTTTTGTTATTATGGACGGATAGTAAAACATTATTAGAGGCTCTTGATGTTATTAAATCTTGGGGTTTTTGCTATAAAGATATGTGTATTTGGAATCATATTGCAGCATCTCAGACAGGGTTGTTTGCAAAAAGCCAACACACTACTTTATTGTTTGCAATTAAAGGAAAAGGATTAAAAGTTGATAATAAATCCCTTGAACCTTCTGTTTTAAGTTTACACACTAATCAAAGAAAAGATGTTACGGCATATTATCATGATATGCTTGAAACTATGTTCCCCGAGGGAGCTTATTTAGATTTATGTGACAACAAACCATATAATTCTAAATGGAAAACATTATCTGAAATTTCAAATCAACAATCTACTTCTGATAAAGGAGAATAATCATGACCGATATTATAAAATATACGTCCCTTTTTAGTTGTGCCGGCATTGGTGAAACATTTTTAAGCAATATAGGCTTAGAATCTAACGTTAGCAATGAGCTTTTAGGTGACAGAGCTAGATATTATCAGGCCAAATACAAAATTTCTACTATGATTCCCGGAGATATTATGGATGATAAAATACTAGGAAACCTTATAAAAGCTCATATAGATAAAGGGTGTACACTCACTTTAATGAGTCCACCATGTCAAGACTTTTCTAATGCAGGCGCGAGAGACCATACAAATCCTCGCGCTTTTTTGTACGAAAGAGGTCTTCAATTTTTAGAAAGAGTGAATCAAATTAATGAAAACGTCTTTATAGAAGAAGTTCCCGCTTTTTTTACTGCAAGGCTGAATGGTAAAACTCCTATTTTATCTATAATCAAAGACAAACTATATGAGCTAGGATATAAATATATTTCACATGCTATATTGGATTCTGCAGATTATGGGATTCCACAACATAGAAGAAGAGCATTTATTGTTGCTTCTAAAAAAGGACTATGGAGACTTCCTAAAAAAGAAATATCTAAACCTTTAACCATACGAGACACAATAGAACACCTTCCGTCTTTAGAAGCTGGAGAATATAGTGAAATACCATATCATTACGCAGCTTATTGGGATACTAGATATGTAGAAGTTATGAAACATACGCCTTCAGGTTGCTCGGCCTTTTTAAATCCATATCCTTGGAAACCAATTAAAGAAAATGATACAGAAGCTTCTTATTATCGTACTGCATGGCGCAGAGCAGATTGGGATAAGCCTTGTGGAGCTATTCTTATGAAATCTGCTGGTATGGGAGGTATGATTTCTTGTCATCCGGGAAGAAGACTTAATAATGGAACATATAGTGATGCTAGAGCTTTCACGCCTAAAGAGTTAATGCTCCTAACCGGTTTACCAAATGATTATGAAGTTCCTGCATTTGCGTTAAATAATGACATACTCATTCGCGACATTATTGGTGAATGTGTCTGTCCTCTTATTGAACGTAAAATAATGGAATTAATACCCAGATAGTACAAAATTGAGAGACAGTTTGTTTTGTTAACTTCTTTTCCTTTGAGAAAAGAAGTGATAAATAGGCTGTCTCTCTTTTATTATAACTCATTGTTAAAAAAAGAAAAAACAAAATATTTGGAAAAAATTATTTAAATAGTCCATCATTTTTCATCAAAAAAATAATTCTATAAAGCATCAGCAGGACTTTTGAAAATTGGAGGCTGGTAATCGCTCCAAAGGTAGAAAGTCTGTCCGGTTTTATGACAAGATGACTAAAATAGCGTCTTTGTTATTGTTTTACTCAAAAATATGTAAAAGTTAATAAAAGAAGGAGATATGACAATGTCTAAAGAAAATATAAAGAGAGAGTTACATAACTGGATAGAAGGAGTATATAGACCGACACATTTTTTGACAATTCAACTGCCTGAAAACCAAAAGAGTGAAAGTCTTTCTCATTCTACATCACATCTTCGCAGTATTATGATTGAGTTTGAGAGATATTTATTAAAACGTCATTGGAATAAGAAGCATTTACCATTTATTTGTTTTGCAGAAAAAGGATCAAGTCAAGAATGGCATTTTCATATATTGCTTAATCAAAGAGAGTTTACATATCAACAACTTCTCAATGCTGTCTATGATGTAAATATCCGTCTTTCTTTACCTGGTTATTGTTTAGAGTTGGTTCCTATTATAAATGATGTTATTAGAGTTGAAGGTTATGCGACTAAAGAAATTCATATAACAGACTTTGGTTCTTATGACAGTGACAGGATTATTTTATCTCATGATTTATTTTATCTGCCTTATAAAAACACAAAATAGTTAAGTTTTCGGTTTTACATTATTTACAAATCACGACATAACAGATTCTGTAAGATGAAAGAATCTTGTTATAATACATTGTGAATATGATTTTTATACTCCATGCATATAGAAGGAAATGTTAAGGATAAGAGAGCGGTTAAACATCTTCTGTGTGTATGGAGTACCTTGATTGTTACATTCTCTAAGAGTTAAAAACTGAGCTGTATACTTTCTTCTTTAAGATTGTTTACAGGATATTTTGATCTTTAATGCAGTTCTTAATAGTAATAATCACTGATTTTAAGGACTTATGATGATGCAATGGAATTTTTTAGCACCAATCGGATATTTAAATGTGAGATATAACGGGAAAGCTAACATTATACTTGATTCTGTGAGAGCTCCAGCAGTTAAAGCGTTATTTGAGATTTATGCAACCGGTGAGTTTTCTATACAAGATTTAATGATTTTGGCTGATTCTTGGCATTTATTCCCTAAAAGACATTATTCTATTTCAAAAAGATGTGTTAATAATCTCCTGAAAAATCCGTTTTATTATGGTTATATGCGTATTAAAGGCGATTTATTTCCGCATAACTATCCCAAACTGATTGATAAAGACTTATTTGATACAGTCCAAAGAACATTACTGTCCAAACGATTTAGGGTATAAAAAACAACCTCTGCTAAATTTGCAAAGGTTTATTATTTTTTGAATAAATCAGAATGTGAGCCAATGTGAACGGCATATAAGACTAATTCTTCTTTAACAACCTTATAAATCAAGAGTAAATCAGGTTTTATATGGCATTCTCTGTAATTTTTGTAGTTACCGCTTAAACAATGATCCTTATATTTCTTTGGCAAAGGTTGTTCATTAAGTAGTAAATCTAAGACAAGTTTAAGCTCTGCTTTGTCTTTAGCACTTTTAATCTTTTTGACTTCCGTCTTAAATGCAGAAGATACAGATAGTTCTAACATATTATAGTCCTAAGTCGCTCCACATTTCATCAGTATTTTTATAATGTGTTAAATTCTTCTTCGCTTCAACATCCGCTATAATTTGTTGTAATTTCTCATTGGGTTCATATATAGGTTCTATTCTTAATGTCGGCTTAAACGGTATGCCTTTTTGAATAATAACCTGAGTTAAAAACATACGAATAGCCTCATTAAGCGTTATACCTAACTGTCCCATAATGTTTTCAGCTTCTTCTTTAAGTTTGCTGTCCACACGTGCTTGTATCAATGTTGTCATTGCTAATCCTCCATAATTCATATACTAATGTAATACATAATCAATATAATGTCAATACATATTAAGTTTATACAAACAGAAATCCATAAAACGCTGCTCATTGCTCCATAAATGACTCCTGGCAAGCAAAAAGCCTTGAAGATGGCTAGTTATAAGTATTTTAGGTTAATGCTTGCCACGGGTCAAAATATGGATTCTGGTTAACTAATATTCTGCAGCAGTCATTATGGTCATAACTCTAACTGTTTGCTCTGGATCTGCCGGATCATTGGATAAATAACATAAGGATTTGTCATAATAATCAATTTTGAACATAATTTTTTGACCTTTATAATCAAAACGACCCATATCATGCTCTTCATATGGATCATTTGCGGTGGTAAAATTGTTGAATTGCTTAACTTTTCTAATGATTTCAGCAATTTCATTACTGGGTTTTGTGTTAATTCCTAAGGTTAACATTATTCTACCACCTGAAAATGTCTTGCGAAAGGCATCATTTAATTTCTGAATTGCATTAGTCATTACTTAGCTCCTTCTGCTAAAAATTCAGAAAAGCGACGTAATGCGTTCAGAACAGATGAATGACTTCTTTTACCATATGCATGCTTTTTGCCTGTTTTCTCATATTCCGGCAGAATAGATGTGATATTTTTGATTAACGTATCTAAATTGATTTTTTCTTTAGCAAGCAATCTTTCAATACGTCCTTTGTAATCTTCTGCAGTTAATGGTTTATATTTTTGATTCAATAAATAGGTTTTGAAATTGTTTAACATAACGAGGCTCCTTTCTTAATCTTGAACAATGTATGCGGTATATTCTGGGCGAGTGTAATGATTTATGGCTTGCTTGGCATCTTGCCAGAGGAGATAAGGCTCTGGCAGTCTGACAATCTCGCCGTTGGTGTATCTGAGTTCGATGTAGTACATAATGTTCCCTTCTCTAAAATAGTGTTATGACTCATTAACTATTTATATTATGCCGTGAAAAAACACCTTCGCGAGCCCCTAAAATAAGCCACGTTGGTAACATTTTGCTACGATTTGGACGGGATTGCTAACTTACAGACAAAAAAAGACCTACATCATAAAGGAAATAGGTCTGTGTTATGAATTATGAGGTCCGTCCAAAAGTGAAAAAAATAGTTCTGTCAGCCTGTTTAACTAACGATTTTGATAATCAAACAGACATTAAATGATTTATAATTTTGACAGGATAAAGGAAGCAAACCAGAAAGGGCTGATCTTAAGAAATTGCAGATCCTGGGACTAACATTTTTTCAGTAAAATATTTTTCGATCAAATCCTTGTTTAAAATAGCCGCTTTTTCCAAACTAACGTTTCTTAAAGCGAGAGGGTGTGGACACTCTTTGTCAAATTTTTGCAGTCCATATAAATCAGCAAAATATATATACAAAGGATGTTGCCCAGCCAACAGCGTATACCATAAACATAGACTCTTTTCTATATCATTTCCGATAAAATCATGGTCTATTAATATAAATTTATTATTAAGAATTAGAAAATTATCAAGGTTACTATCACAAACAATCCCTTTTACCCTTTGAGAATCTTCTGGTAGTTGATAAGTCAAAAATAACCAATCAAAGAAAATCTTAAGAAAAATTTTTTGTTCATCCAAATTTATTCCTTTTAGATAACTACCAACTGTAGTACCTGATAAAATTTTTCGTTTTGGAACATCAACAAATTTTCTACCTTGATCAATCTTATAATTTTCTAGTCCTAAGTAATGACTTTCAATATAGATATCTTGATAATTATTCCCAATACTAATAATACTTTTAGCAACTAAACCTACTCTATTAATATATTTGCAACATAATACATTCTCCTTTGTAAACATTTCAATATGCTCTCTATATAGTTGACAAGTCTTCGGCATAATTCTGAAAATAGACGTTTGGTCCCAACCAACATTTTTTAATAGATAATCGTGAAAAAAATAGCTGTCAGATTGAAATATTTGTTTAGAAAAAATAAAAAGTGTTACTGGTGTTTGAATATACATTAAATCAACATCTTCACAATTAGCTAATAACAAATTCACCAAATTATAATTTTTTGGTGTATTTTCGACATAACCGATATGTTCATCATCAAACTGTTTCTTTAAAACATTGAAATCATTTTTGAGTTGTGATAATTCTTGCATAAGCTTCTCTATTTGACTTGTTTGCTCATCATTTTGTGCAACAGGTAAATGATGGTTAGTATTAAAGTTAAATACTTTTGCTAAAAAATGCATCATCTTTAGTCCTCACAGAATAAAAATTTACCTACAATCTCGCCACAAAATCAATAGCGTGCTTCATGCAAACATCATGATTGTGATGTTGATGCTCACCCCAACGACCAACGCCATAAAGATGCTTTGGCGCGTAGAAATCTAAAATTTCTTTAATCGCCTGAGATTTTCCAATCAGAGGTAGAGGATAAGCCGCTGGAGTTTCATAATTAAATAAATTACGTCCCTCAAATGTCAGATGATCTGCATCAAATCTATCGGCATTTGTTTCTGTAAAGAAACCATAATTTTTGCTGTCTAATGCAAAATTAGAGATGAAGAACTCACGATGGTGCTGTTCTTTCATATCCGGTGTATAGCGCCAGTGATAAGGCCATGGGTTATCATCTCTCTCAAACAAAGAAATAACCAGTTTATTATATTTAATTTTAGTAATTTGCTCTCTGATTTCGGCTGGCTTATCCATCGCTTTATACAAATCTGGCCACGGCATTGTGGTTATGATATTTTTAGCGGCAAATTCATTATTAACATACCAAACCTGCTCATTTTCATTATAGCGCAATTGAGATACTTTGGTGTTGAATTTAATATACGCATTAATATCTTCGGCGATTGCCTCAATCACACGACCATACCCGCCTGATTTAGGATAATAGGGGCGAATATGTGCCGGATATTTTTCAACATCTTGAGAATGAGAAAGAGAGTCTTGCAAAATTTCTTCCACTTCAATCCGTGGAATTTTGTGCAACCAATCAACATCCATTTGATCAGATGGCACACCCCATAGCTTATTATTGTAAGGGATTAAATATTCGTCACAGATTTTATCTCCTAACTTCCAACGTATCCACTCTTCATAATTTTTTGGCTCCGGTTTGCCAAGAGCCTCTCCGTTACGAATAACAGAAATAAGGTATTCACTTTGCAGTTTAAGAGGTAATTGCCACAAATTTGCTTCTAAAGGATAATCAACGTCTATTCCGTGAATATTAATCTTAGAAATGCGCGGATTAATCTGATAAAACTTTTCTTTCGGAAAATTGGCAAACACAAAATCTTCTACATCCTTATATTTGGTCTGAAAAAAATGTCCACCGATATCACACGCATGCCCGCCGACATAAAAAGTACGGCATAAACCACCTGCCTCAGATTCAGCTTCTAGCCCTAAAATATTGTTATATCCTTTATCTCGTAACTTTTTGAGAAGAGTTAAACCAGTAATTCCGCATCCTAATACTATATAATCGTACATCATTTCGTTATCCTATACTTATTATTAAAATATTTTTGCACATTGATTGTATTCGCGAGCTTTTTTAGCTCCTTGCTGAATGAATGTTCGTAAGTTATTCTCATCTACAAAAGTATATCTTAGTAAATATTCTTGATGATAGCAATTAAACGGATTTTCTAATACTGCTTGGTTAAAATTCTCATTATCGATTACCAACACTCCAATTTGATCAAATCGATCGGTAATATTTTTAAATTTCAATGCTTCAAAATATCCTGTTTCCCAAGATACCCAAGAAGATTCATCAGAATTTTGAGTTTTAACAATTAAAAGTGTTTTACATCTTGTCATAACTTCTTTAATGGTATCTGCCACCTCAGTTCTAAGCATTCCACTATTTTCATCCCAATCAACATATGCAGAAAAATGGTATTCTTTTTCTATCACATCACGTACTTTGCCGACCAAATTTTTATCCTTTGAACTATGAGATAGAAAAACATCAAATGTTTCTTTTTGTTCTTTAGAAATATGAGCTTCTGCCAAATATGAATTTCTATCCTTGACTGTTTTTTTGGAAACAGGCAAACTATTTAAATATTTTTCATTAAAATATTTTTGCATCTTTCTTATTCCTTTACTTTATAATGCCAACAGATAAAAAAAAATGATGTAAAGTGTTTGGGGTCATATTAGTTTGCACATATCGTTTAAGAAATTCCATATGATGAAAAGTTTTATTTAAAATCTTTTGAGCTGTAACATCTTCGCTTTTATTTGTAATGGACAATAAAGCGACATACTTTGCTCCTGATATTTTCTTAGTATCTTTCATCGTTTCAAAGCATCCAGCTTCCCAGGGTACCCAATATGAAGCATCTGAATTTTCTGTTCGAAGAATTAACATGGCTTTACAACAATGCATAATATCTTTCAATATATCTGCTACCACATATGGATTTCTTGGCAAAACCTTCCAGTCTACGAAACATCTCACACGGTATTTCTTCCATAAATAAAAAACAAGATTTTCAATGATATCTTTGTCCCTAAAACTATGAGAAATGAATAAATCATATAGAAAACATTTATGGCATACATAACATTTCTCAAATATTTTTTTGTCTTCTGGGCTTGGTTTATATTCTTCTAATTCTTTTCTATCTATTGAATAGTAATATTCAGCCATTATTTATTCTCCCAAAGAGCAAAAACAAGCCCACAGCTGGTGCAACCAATCTGTATTGATAATGGCAGTAAGGAGCAAACAAATAAAAGCACCTACATAAATCCAAAGTGGTCCAGAGGAGAATCTGCGAGATGTTTTTTGCTTAATGTCACCTAGCTCCATATCAAATGGCTCATATTCTCCTTTTCTGGCTCGATTATATTTTTGCCGATAACAACATTCGAGCCATAGATAATGAGCATGCGTAAGATAAAAAGTCAAAATAATTAATACTCCAAGACTAAAGATATAACCTGTTAGATGAAAATTTTCTTGTTTTAGAAAGATTGCAGCTAATCCCCCAAAAACAATAATAAACCAATTTTGAATCGTAAAAGCGTTGTTCGCCAACCGCTCAATAACTTTCTCAATCATTTTAAGATATTCGACATTTATTTCTGAAGATGATGTTTTCTTTTCTATAGTCATTTTCATTTCTCCTTAATTTTCAATAACGGGATAAAGTCAAAAAGTTTATAACTTTTTGACTTTCTTATCGGATTTGTCAAATTAGATTGTTTTTCTATATTGAAATGTGATACTTTTGAATTAATATTATTCACAGAAGATAATACCATTTGTGTATATATGGAGGAAATTTCTGTGTAATATTTTTTAGTTAGTCCATCATAAAATGGCGTCATTTGTGCAAAAAACCAAAAATTATCAAACAACTTTAAATCTCTGCCATTATAAGAATTCTTTAATAATTTCCACGCCTTACCTGGGGATAAATGTTGTAATACGATATGTTTCCATTCTTCTTGTAAATATTCATCTGTTATTTCTGGCGCACAAATTTTTTGTATTTCATTACTTCTATCTGTTAGATTATAACGGTTATCTAACCTTTTATAGTTGTTTGTCCCAAAATATATACTGAGCAGATCTTCTATAATGACAATAATTGATCTCTTTTTTTGTTTTGCTAGTTTCAATACTTGTTCTGTAAAGTTCATTTTTCTACATTGTTCAGTATCTAATAACAGTACTCCAGCATTAGGGTAAATATGTTCATCAGCCACTCCCAAATCATTTTTACAGTGCTTAAAAAAGTAATCATCATAACCAAGATCAGGAACTGCAGCATATGTATAATTTTCTAAATTTTGTTGCCATAATAAATCTATATCATCTAATGCAATAATATCAGAATCTAAATAGATAACTTTCTTCAAATTTGGCTTTAATTCAGGGATTAAGAGACGGGCATAGCAGTCTATGAAGTTTCCTGGTCCCCAGCCTGTTAACCCCTTAAACTGTTTTAAATCAATAGGAATGAATTCAATAGAAAAGTTTGAAAATTTATTTTTTAAACTTTCTAATTGTTTTTTATTGAAATCGCAGATACCACAATCTAAAATATAAAAATCTATAAATGATTTGGTATTATAACAAACACTAGCTATAGATGTCGCTAAGATGCCTATCAAGTCATCTTGACCTTCATAAAAAACAGGTATACGATTTTGGGATTTCATATTATAGTCTCCTTATTTTCTTTTTCATTATGGGTAAATAACCGAAAAGTTTATAACGAACACAATCGGCTTTTTGGTTTATATTTAACAAAGGAAGAAAGCTAAAAAGTTTAAGGCTCTCTTTAGTTTGCTTCTGTTTAAATTTCTCTGAAATTTCTCTATTTATACATTTTTGAATAAAACGTAATTTTAATCCCTCAAAAAATGGGGTCATTTGTGCAAAAAACCAAAAGTCATCAAATAATTTCAAATCATCTCCAGTATAATGATTTGTTGCAATTTTCCATGCTTTTCCTGGGGATAAATGCTGAAAAACAATGTGTTGCCATTCGTTTTTCAAATATTCATTTGTAATAAAAGGAGCTGATGTGCTCTCGATTTCATTTTTACGGTCTGTCAGATTGTATCTATTATCCAAACGCTTATAGTTGTTTGTTCCAAAATATATACTTAGCAAATCTTCAGTATTTGCTAATAAAAATTCTTTCTTTTCTCTTGCTATAGATAAAATTTCTTGAGTGAAATTTATTTTTCGACACTTTTGGGCATCTATCAATAAAACACCAGCATTGGGAAAAATATGTTCTTTTAAAAGACCTAAATTTTCTACACAATTTTTTAAATAAATTTCACTATAACCAAGATCAGGAACTGCAGCGTAAACATAATTTTCTAAATCTTGCAGCCACAGTAAATTTATATCATCTAAAGCAATCACATCTGAATCTAAATAAATTATTTTATCTAAATTGGGTTTTAACTCAGGAATCAGCAAACGAGCATAACAATCAAGATGATTTTTTTCTCCCCAACCAGATAAACCTTCGAATTGAGATAAATCAACAGGAATAAACTCAATGGAAAAATTAGAGAATCTGCTTTTAAGGCTCTCTAGCTGCTTTTTATTAAAATTACAAATTCCACAATCAAGAATGTAAAAGTCGATAAACGATTTCGTATTATAGCAAATACTAGCAATAGATGTTGCTATAATAGCTATTAAATCATCTGATCCTTCATAGAATACAGGAATATGTTTTTGTGCTTGCAGCATATTTTGTTATCCTTAAATCTTTATTTTTAATTCAGACAAACCTAAAATCTTTTTAACGAGACTATTATCCAACAAGGTTGACTTAGCTCTTTTGGCTGTGAAAATTTTGTTATCTCCATCCATAGAAATGGCTCTTATTTTGCTCTCATCTAACCCTTGAGCCTTGCAAATACGAATTCCCAATTCGTACTTAGAAAGCGGTTCATCTCCACTTATATTGACAATCGGATACTGATGAGCTTCATCTTTTTCAACAAGACTAACAACCACCTTTGCAGCTGTATCAAAGTCAATCATAGAGCGCATTTGGTCAGAAAACATTTCCATCGTCCCACCATTTTTGACTGTTTCAACAATTTCATCATAGAAATGCTTTTTCCCCAGCAAAAGGCTTGGCCCCATTAAAACAGGAAAGCGAACAACATTAAAACCAGCGACATTAATCATTCTCTCAGCAACAGTCTTCAGTTCTCCATAACGACTGACAGGATTTAACGGAGAATCTTCCGTAAAGGGTTTATCTTTCATCTCTCCGTAAACAACTTCTGTTGATGGATAATAAAGCGTTTGAATATTATCAAATAAGCCCAAAAACTTGGCTAATGCCACAATATTGACATTCCATGCAATTTGAGGATTTTTAGCGACCAAATCCGGATGATGGTAAGCAGCTAAAAATAAGACTTTTAATTTTTTATCTTTTGTTTGGTTATATAATTTTTGCAAATCTTCATCACTTGTAATGTCGCATTTGAACCACTCGATACGCTCTCGTATTTCTTCAGGACAAAATAAATCCGTTGCAATAATATTGTCCTGTGTCTTTTCAAGAATGTTTTTAATTAAATAACTTCCTAAAAAACCATTTGCGCCAATAATCAAATACATTTTATACCTCCGCAGGATATATATCTTTAATGCCTTCTCCTTCTTCTACCCCTTTATCATACAACGCAATCATTGTTGTATCTTTCGGAAAATAAAACGAATGAACGGCATAAGGCTTTAATATGAAAAAATCTCCTGATTTAACTGTAACATTCTCTCCTTTACCCTCTTTTGAGAGCTTAATTTCAATTTCTCCATCTATAATATAAAAGGCCTCATTGTTGTGTTTATGGTAGTGTCCACCACGGCTAACGCCTTTTTTAGTGGTTGTTACATTAATTTGCTTCCATCCTTGGCGGCATAACTGCACAAGAGAACCACGCTGGTCCTCAAAACAAAAATCAGGTTTGAGAAATTCCATTAAGTCGCCCATTTTTCCTCCTTAAGCCGCGTAGGTTGTATTGATTTCAAAGCCATTGTCTTTGAGGATTTTTTCTTTTTTCGCAAGTTTCAAATCTTCTTGAACCATCTCTTTTGCCAAAGCTTTGAGGTCATATTGTGGCTTCCACCCAAGCTCTGTTCTGGCCTTAGTGCTGTCTCCCAGCAACAGCTCAACTTCTGCCGGACGGAAAAACTCCGGATTAACCGCGACAACAGTCTTTCCTGTTGCTCTGTTAACAGCTTTTTCATTGACACCTTCACCGGACCATTCCAATTCTATGCCTAATTCTGCAAAGGTCATTTTTACAAAATCACGAATAGAGGTTGTTGTCCCTGTTGCTAAAACATAGTCGCTCGGTTTATCGGCTTGTAACATCCGCCACATCCCTTCAACATAGTCTTTAGCGTGTCCCCAATCGCGTTTGGCATTCATATTGCCGAGATACAGACAATCTTGCAGACCCTCTTTGATACGAGTAGCGGCCAAAGTAATCTTACGTGTAACAAAATTTTCTCCACGGCGTGGGCTTTCATGATTGAACAAAATACCGTTGCATGCAAAAATGCCGAAACTTTCACGATAATTAACCGTAATCCAATAACCGTACATTTTAGCAACACCATAAGGAGAACGCGGATAAAAAGGTGTCTTTTCTGACTGAATCGGCTCTTGAATCAAACCAAACAATTCAGAAGTTGATGCTTGATAAAATCTGGTTTTCTTCTCTAAGCCATTGACACGAATAGCCTCTAAAAGGCGTAAAGTACCCAGTCCGTCTGTTTCTGCCGTAAATTCAGGACAATCCCAAGAAATTTTAACGTGGCTTTGCGCTCCTAAATTATAAATTTCATCAGGTTCAATTTCTTTAACCAAACGGATTAAATTGACGGAATCAGTCAAATCTCCATAATGCAAATGTAACTTCGGATTTTGCATCAAATGTTCAATTCTTTGCGTGTTATAAGAAGAACTGCGGCGAATAATGCCGTGAACATCGTATCCTTTTTCTAACAATAATTCTGTCAGATAAGATCCGTCTTGCCCGGTGATACCTGTAATTAACGCTGTTTTTGTCATCATTTACTCCATATTTTTTAAAAACATTAAAACTTCTTCAGGTGAGTTAACTTGAACAACCTGAGTATTCTCCAATTGTGAAAGTTCATAGGCTAACTCATAGTCATTTCCACCGGCAAAGGTCTTATCGCCAAAGAAAATGATTTTTTCATTCGGATATTGTTTCCTTAAATGGTGAGCTATCTGCCCCTTACCACATCCTTGCGGGGTAATATCCATTGAAATCGAGCCTCCAACTGCAATTTCATATTGAGGAAACAAATTTCTTAATTCAGCAGCAATTTTTTCTCGTTCATGAGAATTTTTATCCCAAGCACTATATTTCTCACGCTCGGTATAAGGACAGTTCCGCCCTAAAACGGAAAAGTTTATCATTCCAACACGCTCTTCGATATAATTTGGGTACAACATTCCCGGATAAGAAGTACTCATGCGATAGGATTCTAATTTTTCAAAAAGCAATGGTTCTGCCTTAAAATCTTTTTGATAAATAATTGAGCCTTTTGAGCGCAAAACGTTACCCATTGAGCTATAAACTCCGGTAACGCCAGCGATGACAGTTGGCGGAAGTTGTTCTTCAACTTTTTTATAGTCTGAGCCAGTTGCAATAAAACTTTTATGCGTTTTCTGCCACTCATAAAAATGAATAGCAAACTCTGCCGTCATTGGTAATCTTGCCGGAGTTAAAGTCCCATCCATATCAAATACAAAAATTGCCATATTATCTCCCCGTATTACCGGTTGGTACTCTGTTATACATATCAACAAAGCGGACGATGTCGTTCTCATCCAAAACATCCCCCATCTGAATTTCAATAAACTCAACAGGTTCATTGGTATGATTTTCTATGCGATGTTTGGTTTCTTTTGGAATATCAACAGCTTTTCCCGGAGATAGCTCTTGTTGCTCCTCACCTAATGTTACTGTCGGATGACCGGAAGTAATGACCCAATGTTCCCCTCTGTGATGATGTAACTGTAGTGATAATGAGGCATGCGGGTTAACTGATATCTTTTTGACAATATGCTTCTGCCCCAGAGCAATAACTTCCCAAGTTCCCCAAGGTCTATCACCTTTTTCATGTAGTTGATAATTGATTGCCATGATTAACTTACCTTGTTATTCCATTTTTCTAAAATCCAAGATGAAGAGTTGGCTTTATTGTCTCCACCAACACCAAAAGCTAAATCAACCTGACATTCCTGACAAATAGGCGTTTCCGGAATATTATCTTTTCCCCTATCTCCGCCATTTGCAAAAACCAAGTGATCATTAGGATATTTAGCGCGTGCCTTGCGAATACCGTCTGAGGCTGAATTATCCGAATCATCAAATTCTAAAACATCAATCACCCCTTTGAGATTTTCTAAAATCGCCCGACGCGTCTTCATAGAATGGAAATTTTTACCTTTTTTCCGACAAAGCCAATTATCTGAATTTGCTAAAACGATAACACCATCTGATGCTTGAGCCGATGCTTTTATCATTTCAATGTGACCCTCATGTATTGGATCAAATCCACCGCTGACAATATAATAAGTTGCCATTACACACTCTCCTTAATGATTTCTAAAATTTGTTGTTTAAATGTTTGTGGTTTATAGTAAGATTCAATAAAGCTTTGCGCTTTTTGACCAATTTCTTTTCTTTTTTCCGGATTTTCGTATAATTCTTTGAGATATTTAGATGCTTGTTCAATATCCGGATCGGCATATTCTTTTACATACTTATACGGTGGAATATCATATTCTTTTGCCGAAACCATTTGGTAATCGACCAAGCAACTGTTATCGGCATTCATAAATTCTGTATTTCCGCCATAATTTGTTCCGATAACCGCTTTACCCATTGACATCGCTTCAAGCATACCAAGGCCTAGCCCCTCACCACGGTGCAAAGATAAATAGACATCACAGGCATTAATTAGGGCCATCACATCATCTCTGCTCATATAATCGTTAACAAAAATGATTTTTTCTTGAATACCTAACTGTTCAGCTAAAATTTTTAACTTTTCAGCCAACTCAGGAAAAGTGTCGTACCCTACTGTTTTGATAATTAAGTATGCATTTTTTTGCTGACCTAGAGCTTGTGCAAAAGCTCTGATCGCTCCATCGGGATTTTTACGAATAAAGGAAGAACGATAATCAAAGTTATAAAGACATACAAAATCTGAAGATTTTATATGATAGTCTTGGCGCGTTTCTTTTGAAGATTTATTAATCTTCCAATTTTTATTAAAAGGGTAATTAACTTTATAAAGTTTAACTGTATCCGGAATTAAAGTTTTAAAATAATTATAACAAAAATCAGAAAAAGCTATAATCCCTTTTGTTCCTTCAAACATATGAGGGAAAAATTCCAATAAACCACTCGTAAATTCCCACCAAACTGTCTTTATATCGCTATATTCAGAATCACATAATCCCGCCCCGATGTCTGCTAACAGTCTTGTTTTATAATGCAGGGAGGTGTTCGTCTTTATTTTTTTTAATTCTTCCGCAGAAATTGTTTGTCGTCCAGGAAGATAAGTCGTCCTAACGTCATGGGATATTCCTGTATCTTTTAATAGCGTTATAATATCTCGTGAAGTTTGTCCCAACCCATAAATATTAAGCAAATTAGCAACAATTGAAATGCCACCGGTTGAAAGTTTTCCATCCTTTGGCAAAGTTGAATAAGGACAAACTTGGTAATTATTGTATTTTTCATACTTTTCATAGTGCACTAAGGGATTCACCCCATATTCCCACAATTCCGGATGGTGAAAGATATACATACTTGTATCAAATTTTGCTGATGGATTAAGACAGCCTTTCCAGCCCGTAAGCAAGTAATGAGTTACTGGATCTTTATGTTTTCTTATCAGTATGGGATTTTGTTTGAGGTACCACTCTCTATCAAAATATTCTGAATTTTCTACCAATTTATATTCCGGTGTAAACTTTGCTGTTTTACGCTCAAACTTCTTTTTAGAAATAAGATGACTTCTCCACAATATAATCCAAAAGTTATAGAGGATAGATTCAACCATTACATTCCCCCCACAACAAATAACTCAGGATATTTGTGCATCAGGTTATAGATAGTCGCAGGGCAGACGTGGTATTTCTCAGAAATCTTTTTGATAGAAACACCGGAAAGGCGCATTTGACGAATTTCATCTTTATAATCATCTAATTTCAGAGCCGGATTAAAACCAAACCGGCGACCGAGTTTAATCCCTTGCGCTTTTCTCTCCTGCAATGCGATTTTAGAACGCAACGAAATCAGAGATTGATGAATTCTGAATGCGAATAATAAAGAAGATGCAATTTCCGGCAATTTATCCGCTTTGAAAGAGATATTCTCCTGCGCCAAACACAGATTGATGCCACACT
>JAFUSU010000010.1 GCA_017467515.1 Alphaproteobacteria bacterium | reverse complement strand
TTTTGAAGCCTTAAATAAGCGCATAGGTGTTGTTACTGTTCCTATGGTTTCTGCAATATTATAAATATAAGGATGACGCTCTCTTAAATCATTTTGTAACTTTCTTGTTGCATCTCGTCCCATCTTATAATTATCAGGATTGCCGGTTAAGGCTGCTGTAGCCCCTCCTGTTATTTCATCAAAGTTCCCTAGAGTTACACCTGTCGTATATCCGACAGCGCCAGCCTGCATGCCATCAGCAATGTTGTCTTTCCATTGTTTAACCGTATCCCAAGCACTTGTTTCAGGTTGTTGAACCTGATGTGTGCTGAGGTGTGTTGCTATTTGCGGGATAGGTGTCATGGTTTGTTGTCTGTTTTCAATCTTGCTTCCGATATTAGACGCTCCAAAGCCATAGTTGTTATCGGCGGAACTTCCCCAGAAATTTGTTGTGTACTGCGGATAATTTGAGGTTATGCCCTGATTATTATATTGCTTTATCAGCTCATTTTCTCAGGTCTTTTCGTTATTAAATATAATAAAGCAGAAAGGGTAAGAAAGCTTTCTTGCCCTTTCTACTTTAATTACTAATTTTGATTAATCTATGTATCGTTTACAAATTTCTAACGATTCTCCATCTGCAACACATTGTTCAATAATGCGTTTAGAATCATAATGATCATAGATTAGAAATAGAGCAATCAAGACACAGATTAACACCAAAAGTATAATAAAGATTTTTATTAATCTCTTAATAATATTTTTTAATATACCTTTGTATGAGCTCATCACAATCTCCATTTTGGGTAATTATATTATTTCTAAAAAAACAGCTCCAAAAAATAAAGAAGATAAAAATATCAATTTAGCTAATAGAGGATGGTTACGCATATTACTTGTTCCAATTAAAAATAATAAGGCAAATATAATTAACATTAATTCAGTCAATGCAACATAAGTTTGCCTATTGTATGTAAACCATTCTTTATTCATCCATATATTATATTGTTTTGGTGATGGTGATATATAAAACATTAATAAAATAACATAAAATAACAAATATGGACATATATACCATTTAAACTGCCATAGAAGTTTAAATGCCATTAATAGATTTTTTTTTATAATATTTAAAATTTTTGCCATTTGAATACATACCTATTAAATACATTTTATATTCCGAGTATAAACCTAAAAATAAAGAAGACAAGGATTTTATCCTTTAACTATTTGTTGCAACGCAAATACTATTTCATTTGGATAATACAACATTACCAAGCTTTCTAAAACGATATATGGAATAAAAAGGTATTTTAATCTTAAATTTCCATCCTTTGCACACTCAAACCATTTTCTATTAAGAATAAATCTCAGGAATAAAGGATAACCAATAAGCAGACAGAAATCAAAAAGGAATAAAATAGGAAAAAAAGGCTTAATTTTATGAAATTCAACAATTATCATGCCTCCTAGGCAAATAAAAGAGAAACAAATAAAATTAATTAATGTTCTAAATATACTTATAACCTTTTTTTCCATATCTTGTTCCTTCTATATTTTACTCGTCGTTACTATAAAACATATTTTTTGTTTTGTCAGCAAGAGAATTAAGTCCTTGCTTTATAAGTTTTTTACCAGTAGCACCAATGGTTCTTCCCCAAGGAGTTGCATCAAATGCCAATCCTAAGCTATTTGTTAGACCATTAAAAGCTACATTATTACCGAAATCATTCCAGTTCTCGGCATATCCGGCAGAAGCATTTAAGGTATCTGTTGCCGCATTTAGGGCTTTGTTGACTTTCGTTGTATCCCTAAAAAGGTGCATGGGTGATGTCATTGCTCCAAGAAATTCTGCACCCCCATAAATATAAGGATGACGCTCTCTTAAATCATTTTTCAACCGTCTGACAGGATTATTTTACTGGGAATAGCTTGTCATTCCATCATTCGTAGTTCAACCCATGTTTGTTCGCACCAATCTTTCATTTTTCCTGATAATATACATTCATTAACATATTCATGTTTTAGGTAGGCTTCAAAAAGAAACAGTAATACTAAATAAATTACAAGTATTGCTAATACGATAAGTAAGCTCTTAAAAATTTTCTTTTTCATGCGTCCCCCAAATATTAAGATATGATGAGCATTATATAAATAAATGCTCATCATATCAATATCAATTTATTTAATGCCTAGCTTTCGCATATTGGGTGTTCGTCTATCATCTAGTAAATCTTCACAACTTGTGTTCGGATTATAATAGCCTAAGTTACTACCATAAAGATTATTTTGCAAATCTTTTTGACTGTCCTTCATGACTTCATCATGGCTCTGTCCTGTAATTCTTTTAACAGGATAGTCCATGAGGTATTCTTTAGCATAGCCAAGTGCTATACCATTTCTTCTGCTCTCAGGACTAATTTTAGCAAGTTCACACTGCAAAAGAGGATGATAATAATTATCAATATCCGCACCTTGACCTGAGCCAAAAGTTTTTACGAGCCGGTTTCCTGTTTGTTTCATTTTTTTCCAATAATCATAGGCTATTTTTGTATCAGCCGTTAGTTCTCCTAAACTTTCTCCAGCTTTCCAAATTTGTTCCGGTACAGACATTATACCATTTACAGCGGTATTTCCCCATTGTTTAACCGTATCCCAAGCACTTGTTTCAGGTTGTTGCTGAACTTGAGGAGTGCTCTGTTGTGTTGCCATCTGCGGGATAGGTGTCATGGTTTGTTGCCTGTTTTCAATATTGCTTTCGATATTAGACGTTCCAAAGCCATAGTTGTTATCGGCGGAACTTCCCCAGAAGTTGGTTGTGTATTGCGGATAGTCGGTTATGCCCTGATTATTATATTGCTTCATCAGCTCATTTTCTCTGTTAATTCGTGCCGTTTGATACTGTAATTCATCTCGCGTTGTAAATCCCGAGTGGTCGACACCGTAAGTGTCAATCGGATTGCCGTTGCTCACATACCCCAACGGCGAGGTGTATTGTTTCCAAAAAGACATTTTATGTTCTCCTTTCTGTTTCTTATTTCTTTCAAAATTAAAAGCTCGCCATTTATGACGAGCTTTTCTTCCGTGATTTCTTTACTGTTCCTTTTATATATTTATAAAGTATTCTCTATAATCATCAATTGCTTGGCTAACTCTAACCATATTTTCTTTGTCTGTACGCAAATTATTTGCTTTAACCATTAATTCCCCTAAAACAGAATATTTATCTTTTATTTCTATTAAGCCGTGTAATGGAATTATTATAAAATGGATATGACCATCAGGTTTTTCATAGAACATATACGCTATCTTTTCACAATGAAAAATTTTCTTAATCGCTATTTTACAATGACAAGTCAGAATTTTTAATTCATTCAACTCATCTTCAGATAAATCCATATAGTTTGAAACATGGCGCATTGGAGATAAAACAATCATCCCCGGATAAGCAATTTCAAAATCCTGACTTAAATCCCATAATTTTGATTGATAAATCCGACCTTCCCTAAATTTTGTACTATCTGCAACCACACAACCGGCACAAGGTGTATCTATTTCTTCGTTAAATATCGTCGTAAACTTCATTTTATCATCTTCTTTCTTCTTACATGATTCTAAAAAATAGAAAACATTGGAACAACTAAAAAACTTAGCAACAAAGCCATGGTTAATATTGCGATTAAAGTATAGATAACTTGTATTATTCTGAAAATGCTGGAAAGAATTATATTTTGTTTCTTTAGTCGATTATGATTCCATAGATAAATAATAGCAAAAAAGAAAAAAATTCTGTTTAAAGTTAATGGAATTATAAAAAGATCTGTTTTTTCTATTATACCTGACATTATTATAAAAATATCCAGAGCAAAAACAGATCCAATAATAAACAAGAATGAAAATATTACGTTTTTCCAAAATTGTTTATTTATCTCATACCAAAACCAATTTCCAAACCACATTTTTTGTAATATTAAAGGAATGAAAAGACCAACATAAATCATTGATCCCCACGCTTTTATCACTAAAGGTAAAAACAAAGAAGATACAAATAAAATGGCAGATACCAAAATTTTTACTAAATACATATTCACCCCTATTAATATACATAAAAAGAAACGCATAAATTGTCAATAATTTATGTGTTTCTTAATAGGTTTATTTTTCAAAATTTATAGGGTTATACAATAAGACATCACATAAATCCGGTAAATTATATTTTCCTACTGTGTAACCAAATGCAGATCCTATAAAATCATTTTTTAGATCTTTTGCACCATCCCCTAATACACCTAGTGCACCACCATAGGCTTTTCTTTTTTGAGGATCCATTAATTTATCTTTTGTATCTTGAATTTCTTTATATATGCCACCACCTAAAGTTTCTAGCGTAGCTAATGGTCCTCCTGTTGAACCCACACAACTGATATACTGGTGTTTGTTGACATCAGAAATAGGAAGTGGAGCTATCCTATCTTTAGCTTGAATTGCTTGTTGTACAGAAGGTTCTGCATATTTCATTCCCAAGCCATATAATCCCTTATTTTTATAGATACTATACGCATCAGATATACTATTTTGCGGCTGACTAGCCGTTTGTTGCCTGTTTTCAATATTGCTTCCGATATTAGAAGTTCCAAAGCCATAGTTGTTATCAGCAGAACTCCCCCAGAAGTTGGTTGTGTATTGCGGATAATTTTCAGTGATGCCGTGATTATTATATTGCTTCATCAGCTCATTTTCTCGGTTAATCCGTGCTGTTTGATACTGTAATTCATCTCGCGTTGTAAATCCCGAGTGGTCGACACCGTAGGTGTCTATCGGATTGCCGTTGCTCACATACCCCAACGGCGAAGTATACTGTTTATAAAAAGACATTTTATGTTCTCCTATTATTTTACTGAAGTTCTTCTCTTAGTTTATCTATTCTCCCTATCCATTCCCATGTATGCGGATAATCTTCCAAATTTAAATGCTCTAATTCTACTGCCACCTTTTCACCCGCAATCGGGTAAACCGGTTTTAACGCGCACTTACAACTTGTTTTCGCGCATCCGCTTAAGAATAGTGTCCCGATCAATATTAGGACGAGAATAAATAGCCGCTTTTTTTTGAGCAACCTTTTTAACATTTTCTATCTCCTTGCTGATATATTGAACTTTTTGAGTCGACTGTCCCAAAACATATCCATAGATAAAAGCCGTCACAACTATTATCACTATTCCTAATAAGAACGGTATTTTCATTTCAGTATTCCCATAATCAGACCAAACAAAGCCCCGTGGATAATTTCTGCTGCATTTTTCGGCTCATTTAAGGTTAACGGCAATCCAAATAACTGCGGATAGCGAAAATAAACTTTATGACAACCCAGATAAATAAAGTACTGAAAAGGAATCAAGAAAACAGCCACCCAAGAATAATAAAACAAAGGTAATGCCCCTATTCCATACCTTATCAAAGAATACCAAAAGTCATAAAAGCCTACATATTTTTTGAATCCCATTAAATCATACACACAATCAAGAGGAACTCTAAACCAACGATTATAGCTCTTTTTTGTTTGGGTATGATTTAATCCGGCATCAATAATCTCGCCAACTGCCCTACTCCAATATTCTATAACTACCCAAACAGATACACCCAGAGCAATTAAAACCGCCTGCCAATTCCATTCTGCAAGTTGCAATATTAAAACAATAATGGCTACTAAAGTTTGTAAAGTCCTATTGCAATATTCTTTGAATAGGCCTTCTCCGTATAATCTCCGCCATACGCTCCAAAATAAAACCGATAACATTACACTCTCCATTTTCCTGTTTTGATTACATTTGCTATTCTTTTTGCCCGTTTACCTGTTTGCCCTGCGTAGCGACTTTTTAAACACGCATCAGCTGCTTGTTCGTAGTTTCCGACACCAAGTAAAGAAAGCATCGTCTTAAATTTCAGCAATCCTTTAATTCCTAAATTAAAAGCCATATCTAAAAGGGCATATTGACGTTCATCATCAAGCTGATTAAAAAAAGGAATGTCTTTCTGACATTCCTTTGTAACTCTTGCTATATCATTTTTGAGTAAGTAAAAAGCTGCAGTTTTTGTTATTTTATGTTGCCAATCTCCGCAAATTTTCTTTTCTTCCTCATTCAAAGGATTAGTTTCTAAATTCCGCCCGATACCTATTGTCAAAAAACCTGATGGACATTTATAAGGAATAAGTTCGCAACCTTCGTGCATAACAAGCCTTTGAATTATTTCTGCTTCATCAATCACCTTTTTTTTCCTTTATTCCGATTTTAGTTTCTACCAATAAAACTAATCTTGTCCGAATAAAATTATCAGCACAATCATATAGCGGACGACTGATCAGAATAATTAAACCGACAAACCCGCTACGTGTTGCCCCATCTTGGATGAAGTATCCCAAAAGTAAATAAAATGAATACCCCATTATAAATCCAAGTAACGCATCCAAGCATAGTTGAGTTAATGTTTTAAAACGAATAACCGCCGAAATAATGGCGGTTATAACAATGAAAAGAATAACTTTCAAATCATCTATCATCTTTCACCTCTCATATTTCAAATAGACAATTCTCACACCACCATATTGAACAGCACCGGCTGTGTGTAATGTTGTTCCTTCACCCCATTTTAAAGATGACGTTGTTGTTCCACCGTTAGGAATCACTGCGACTGATTGAGAACCACCATTTCCATTTGTTGATTTTTGTGTTGCTACAACATAAGATGACCAACCTGATGCTAAATTTAATGTTCCCCCTTGAGGCTGTGAACTTCCGTAAGATGTTTCTCGACCACCACCGGCTGTTATCATTCTCGTGCCGTTAATGTTGATGTAACTGTCTGCATTATTTCCGCAACCGAACACCTCAACAGGTGTATCTTTTGAAAGGTAAAATATCCCCTCCCAAGTTGAACCTGAACCACCAGATGTTGTGAAGAAATAACCATCACCAGCATAGTGAACACCTCCTGAGCCACCACCACCGGTTATGTATAACTGATAAACGCCTTTTTTGAGGGTAATACTTGCCGTATTACCGTTGGTTACATTAACAAGTTGCTGGTTGGGATTATAAGATTCATATTGATAAACGAGTTGAGAGCCTTTATATATCTGCTTTATCGGCTGGTTTCCTTTATAAATACCAAAGGTTGACCTTTCTCTTATCTTCTGATTGCCTTTACTGACTGTCATTTTATTTCTCCAAATAAGGATACCTCTCTTTAATTTCCTCAACCTTAGCCTCACGCTCAGCAATAAGCTCTGCTATTTCTCCCTCGGGAGCCGGATTTTCATCTCGCAGACGCTGGATATGAGCCGTGATTGGGTCTACCTCAACAGCATAAGCATTGGCACGCTTTTGACGTTGTTCTTCATCAGTCGGGACATACGGATCAGGCTGAATAGCTAGCAAGACTTCATCTGTTTCTTGAATTTCATACCCTTTTTGATGATTATACTCGACGATAAAATCAGCTCTTTCTTTATCTGTACAAGGTTTCTTTAATTCTGCTATAATTTCCATTGATTTTCTCCTAAACGTTAAAAGCTTTATACTTATCAACATTCTCTATTTGAGAGTAACTGGTTTTAATGTAATTAACAGGTCCTACTCCGCTATATGCATAATTAACATTATATGAAGCAGCTTTCATTTGTATTTGATACCCTTTCCAAGCTTTTGTAGCATTTATTGTTACACTGTATAAATGGGTTGTATTGTCAGCAGGAAAATCTGTTTTATTATATACTGTGGCTGTTGTTCCATCTGCATAGTTAAGGATTATGGTTACTTCTAAGCCGGCAGCACTTTGTCTATACGCATCATACTCAAGCGTCCAAGTTCCTGCTCTTTGATTTGTTCCGTAAGTAATTGTTCCTACCTTTGTATGCCAAGACCAATCAAAATTACTTGTTACACTTCCGTCCCAAAAGTTATTATTTGATACAGTTCCATTTTCTGACTTATTATATTGAATAATATGAGTAACAGATTCTTGAACTGTTTCTTTATACACGTTATAAGTATTTCCGTTTTTATATGCTTTAATTGTCATACCTATAACTCCTAATAACCACAAGCATACCAATAACCATCGACGGTAAGACTAGTTCCATAATTCTTATTTGCTAAAGCAAAATTTGTGGTACTTCTTGACAGTACCATTAATCCGACACCATCCGTTCTAGAACCTGATGAACTTCTATCTGCTGTAGCGAGTATTGAATAATTTGTGTTTGTGTAAGACTTTAAAAAGGTTATTACTGTTCCGTCTGGTGAGAACGAACCTTTACCTCCTTGTTCAATCCAACCATCAGACCAAACACGATACCAAGATGTCCCATTAACATAAGTTTGTGTAACAACGTGAACGGCTGTAAGACTTGAAGAACCGACATACCCTTGAGCTTTTACAAACGCCGTGGTTGCCCCTTTTGTTGAATTATCTGAGGCAGCCGGCGTCGGTAATACCGGACTGGAACTGAATGTTTTAGTACCGCTAATGGTTTGAGTACTATTCAAGGTTACATAATTAGCTAAACTCTGGTGTGCGGTAAGTACTGTACCTAAATCTACTACTCCTGAAGTTCCTTTACTTGCACCATTCATCTTAATACCTGTTATGGTACCGACATTTGAAGTGTACCCTTGAGCTTTTACAAACGCCGTAGTTGCCCCTTTTGTTGAATTATCTGAGGTAGCCGGTGTCGGTAATACCAAACTGGAACTAAACGTCTTAACACCTTCAATGGTTTGATTTCCTGTTAACTTAACAACATCGCTGTTATTAGATTTAGCATTTAAAGCATTTTGCAAATCTGTTTGATTGGACAGTGTACCTGTAATTCCTCCCCATTGAGCGGAAGTTGTCAAATTACCGCTACCGAGAATGCTTGAGCCGTTGACTGTCTTAATATTAGTACCGGAAACAAGTGTATCTTGCTTAGTCGCCAAAAGAGCGTTTGCCTCTCCTTTGGTGTAAAAAGCCCCCTCAGCGCCAATATAAGACCAACTTTTAACCCCAGCCGTTTCAATACAACGATAATATGTCGCAGCATTTGCGTGCGTACTATCAACCAAAACTTTAATAATATCGTTGACCGGAACGCTTGATATATCATACGCTTGTAACTCCGCATAAGTGCCTACAATATCAAACACATCGGAGCTGGCAACAATCGCATCAATTTGAGATTGTAAATTGTTGTCTTGCATATCAACATAAGATTTGTCGGTTAATTTATTAGACGAACCGGCAGAACTCGGAATTTTACCCTCAATTGTAGACACGCGCGAGGTTATACCGCTTAATTCAGCTTGTGCTTGCCCTGCCCAATATTTAGATGAATTTCCGGAAGGCTCTGAAGGCTCACCTATGGCCCATTGCTTAGCTAAGTCAGCACTATTTGCTGATTCCGTTGCTTTTGCATCTATTAAAGCTTTTTTGGTTGAGTAATTAGTATTAAAGTCTGATGTTTTATCGCTTGAATTCGTATTAAAATCAGCGGTTTTAGCTGTAGCATTGTTATTATATGCTTGTGTTTTTGCAATGTCATTGGCATTGTATGCGCTGACCTTTTCACTTGCATTAGAATTGTAAGCAGAGGTTTTTGCACTGTCATTATTATTATAAGCTTCAAGCTTGTTATCCGCATTAGAGTTATATTCGCTCAGGCGATTATCTGCATTATCATTATAAGCAGATGTTTTTGCCAGAGCGTTATTATTAAAGTCAGACTTTTTATTTGCCGCATTGGTATTAAACTCACTTGTCTTTTCACCGGCATTAGAATCAAAAGAGGCAATTCCTTCTTGAACTGCCTCTCCAATCTCTGTTTGTCCTGTTTTGATGTAGTTTATCGCCTCACCGACTTCAATTCTTGCACTTTCGCCGACAACAGCATTAATATCAGCACTTTCCAAAACCACCTGAAATATGCCTGTATCGATATTGTATTGCATTTATACCCCCTGTGTCACTTGTTCTGTAATTCTAAATGTGGCGATTTGATTTACATTTGCCGGAAAGATGGTATTCACACTTCCGTCTGCTCCGGTGATTTGAATATCCGTCACATAATCCCCAACCGGAATACTCGTTTCTGTCGGACTTAAAAGAAGTGCCATTTTGCCGTTTAAGACATCAACTGCCGTACCGTTTAAGGTAAAAATCACCGAATTGTTAGAATCCCGAACCTGCATTGTCATTGTTGCCCCTGTCAGATCCACTGGTTTGCACCCTTGTTTGACACAGACATTTATCGGGTAACTGTCCCCTTGGCGCACTTCGATTAAATTATTGATAATTCTTCCTGTCATACTTCAAATCTCCTTATGCTTTAATAAAATAGAATGTATCCGCATCAGGACTTGACGGTAAAGCCGAAACAACCTGAAATTTATTTTTAAAATTATTCAAAGCTGTTGTTTGAGCTGAATTAACACTGTCAAGCTGAGACTTGTTAACGGCATCCAAATTTCCTTGAGCGTTTGCTAGATTACAGATTTTAAAAAGACCGGCATCAAAATTACCGGTCATTTTACTTAAACCATTTTTCAGAAAACATTGTGATAATCCTTCAGCAAAATTATCGTCTTCTTCATCATGGCGGTCCGAGACGATATCATAATCGTTAATTCTGTCATCTTCCCAATTATGGACACGTCTAAATTTTCCTTCACTATCAAATGGCATTTTCTATCCTTTCATTATTTAACAGCTAAATCATATCTGATGTATAAAAAGCCTGATTTATCTTCAAATACGGCTTCAGGTTTAAGTTTTTTAACCTCTTGCGCGATTAGCCCCAATCTCGGTGTTTTATCATTTTTATAGTTAAAAATATAAACATTCAGACCATTATCTAATTGTCCTACCTTTTTTATATTTTCTTTAAACCGTTTATCTGAAGCCATAAATGCAGCTGCAATTTTTCCTGTTGTTGATATTGTATTCATTAAACGGCTTGCCTGATCACTATCATACTGACGTTGCAATTGATTCATATCATTCACAGCTCCGTTCAACAGTCCGTACTTAGCTTGCTCTATTTGGTACCCTGAAGGAGATGTTGAAATCAGTGACAAAATTTCACTTACTGGAAGCATCCGTGCATTATTGCTAAAATCAGCCGCAGAAATACTATTACTCAAACTATCACTGAAAGCATTTTGTCCGGCTAAAACACTTTGATATGCGGCCTGATTTAAGGCAGCATTTTGCGTCGTTTGCAAATCAGTCAAGGCGCGTTGATATGCCTCACTCCCAACACTTAATCCTTGATTTTGAAGTCTTGTTTCCAAATCTGATGTCTGATTGGCAAATGCCGGCGTTAATTTATCAACATAGGAATTATAAACTGCATTTTCCGCACGTTGTCTGGCCTCGTCAGATCCATCAACACTATAAACATAATCCGGTCGCATAGATAACGTTTGCGCTAAATTATAACCCGTTTGAGCCAATAAATTATTGGTATTATCTACCGCCGATGTATCGATACTATTTAAATAATTGTACATAGACCATGTGACCGGATTAATAGCCGCTTTTGATCCGCTAAAACCTAATGATTTTGACATTTTTTTCTCCTTTATTGATATTTGTTTTCTGATTTTAATAATCCTAGAATATAACAATCTTGGCCATTTTCACGAAATCGGCGTAATAAGCCTTCATTTCTAAAACCAAGACCGGTAACTAATTTTAGGCATTTTTTATTATCTGTGTTCACCAAAATATTAATGCGTCGACACTGAAAGTATTCAAATGCCTCTTGCATAAAAAACTTTATTATTTTTCTGGTGCACCAATGCTTATCTGAACTGTAAATGGTCCAACTTAAATCATCTCCCGGATGAATGTCGTGGAATATTAATCCGGCAATAATTTTTTTCTTTCTCAGCACACCATAAGTTATGTAATTTTGCAGCCATTCCGTCCCATATCCCAACTGATGACATACCCACTCAGTGATAATATTATTGTGATCCGGTACTACTTTAGAAAATTCCGCTTCCGTTTTCATATCGCACTCCTGTATCAAACCATTCAATTAAATTCCCTCTGGTCTTGGTTTTGAAAACGATACTTGCTTTAAAACCGGTTGCAGAATTGGCTATCCACTGACTTCGAATACTTCCTTTCAAAGTGGACCATTTTGTTCCTGTCGGGGCACTCGGATGGCTCCATTTAGCGGTTGACCATTTTGTTATGCCGTAGCTTCCTATGTTTTCAACATAAGATCTGTTCTGTGTGGCAAAATCCATATTGGTATAAATAACCAAGGCATATTTTGTTGATGATTTTGTTCGCGGATTTAAAAGTTGTATCCTTTTAAGATGCGGACTGCCCAAATTATTATAAGCCTGCTCAACTTGTCCGCAAATAGGCATTCCGTTATCAGAATATCCTTCATCAAATAAATAAACACCGGTATCTGATCCAAAATATATTCTACCGTTATATTCCCCCCAACAAATTGAAGGAATATCCGTAAATCGACACCACGCGCCGGTATTTGTATTGATAATATGCTGTTCGTAATTTTGCCCAACCGGAACATTAAATAAAGCGTACCCGCCTCTGTTATAAATAAGCCCTTGCCATCCAAACTTGGTCTTATTGCTGACGGTACGATCTAACACCAGTCCTCTTATTTTATCACTGAAGGCAATTAAACTGCTGTTTGTTTGATTCAACGGTAAAGCTTTAGAAAGAGGAATGTAACCATCTTCTGAAATGATAACAATATCGCCCTGATAAGGGATAACACATCTGTATCCTATGGGACGGCTCATTCGATAAACTCCCTTCAGTGTCCAACTTTCAGCACTGTTCGGATTGCTACCCGAATAAATTGCGACTTCTCCTTCTGACGAAAGAAAGACCGTCAAATCATCTATTCCCTGCCCGCCGTCTTGTGTCCAGCAAGCCACAGAAATTAATTCTCCGCCATCTCTAAAAATAGTCGATAAATCAAACTTATTCAGTGTTCCTTGAACTTCGCCGACACCGGAAGTATACCATGTGTTTAATGATCCTTTTTCCACAAAAAATAAGCGTTGCTTAGAAACACTCACATTTATCAGCTTTGAGAGAATCAAATTTTCTCCGCTCATTGAAAGTGTTTCTAAATGTGCATTATTGTCACTGTCTATATAATAAATTTGAGGACTATCACTTCCATTCACCATAATTAAACGATTTTTAAACTGACAGTATTGCCAATGATTATCACTGAAAGATTTTTCATAACGAATAATATTTTCTTTTGATGTTATGTCATAAATATCTCCTCCACAGGCTGCTAATAATTTATTTCGTCCCGATATTTTATAAGACATCAAAGTCCCTACCGCTTGCTCTGTTTTAAAGTGCAATTGATAACCTTTACGTAAGACAACCTTATTATCCAGAGGAATATAATTATCCATAACAAATGCATCTTCAGGTGGCATATTATCCATACTGTCTTTAACATTTAATCCTCCGGTTGGTGCCGGAATGCTGTAATTTTGAGAGATAACACCTCGTCTAACATTTCTTTGCTGCATTGATTATTACTCCTGACGGAAAATTTGATTCTGACGCATAATGCAATGGAATATCCTGAGTTGCCAAACCATTACCGAATCTGCTTTTTAACTCTCTTTGATATTCATTGTATTCTTCTTCATAAGGCATCCCGTTTCGACGATACCAACGCCATATAATTCCTTTTTTAACAAGAAACTCATCGAAGATAGGAATATCCGTATTTCTGGTTAATTCCGTTTTTTCTTCATACCCTTTGGCTGCATCATAAACGATATTGGCCGAACGATATAAGAAAACAATTTTCATATTGTCCGGCGGCGGCGTTAAAAACTTAAACATTCCGTTTTGAATCTTAAATTTAAGTCCCAGTGATGAAATGCTGAAATACTTTTCTTTCATCCATTGTTCCGGAGTAATGGATCCGATAACCTTCTCTGCCGCATTACGCACATAAACCGTATTATTCAACAAACAATAAAAATCAGGACAAAAATCTTTTATAAAATAATTACAATGACCACCAACCGTTCGCAAACATCCTTCTTTAGTCAATTCCTGCCAATCTCCGTAGCGAAGCAATCCATCAAGTGTATCTTTTGCAACACTTTGAAAAATAGATTCTTGCTGAGATCTCCCTGCAAACAAATCTTCAGGTTTTTGGGTAGCACTTAAATCTGCTGCCTCCTGACATATTTCAAGTATATTTTTCATTTTTTTCTCCTTGACGATTTGCCTGAATGATAATTTTTTAATTCATTAATTTGTTCTTTCAGGCTTTTTATTTCCTCAAGATATTTTTCTTCTTGCTGTTGCCACTTTTGTAAACTTTTGTTGTTTTTGGCTTGTTCAACAAAGCGTTGAGCAATTTTCTTCTCTTCTTCCACTTCCAGTTGGCGAGCTTTTTGAACATCTAAAGTTGCTAAAGCTTCAACGGTAAATATACCTCTCACTTTAAGACTCTCTATTTCTGCCGCTGTTAAAAAAGCAAATTGCTCAAGAGGCGTTCCTTGTGTCACTTGTTTTCTGGCTAACTGATAACGTGCATATTCGACAGGAAACTGCTTAATCTTCTCCGGCGTTGCCGGTTGATCATAAATTTCACAATTATTGTCTTTAATTCTGATTTCTACAAAGCACCGATTTATGAAAACAGGTAAACCGTCTTTATTCAATTCTCCCGTTTTAACCGCCCTATCATAAAAACGTGCCGATATGTTATCTTGAGAATTTTGGTTTTGAACCATATTTTGAAAAGTCATAAAATCCATTTTCTTATCCTCTTATTCATTAAAGGCTCGGCGCAGAATACAGCGCCGAGCCCTAATAATTATGATTTTCAACAATTTAAATAATAATCTTAACCCTGAGCTTGAGAATTTGCCGTTGGATTGATTAAAACACCTTGCATACCGGCATTTGACATTGTCATATTTCCGGCCCAACCGATAATTTTATACAAAGCATCCTGATTAACAGAAACACGTTCTCCACCAACAACCTGCATATTTCGATCTTGATGCGGACGCAAATAAATATAATTTGTATTCAAGAAATACATCTTATCATCTGCACAATGTCCACCCTGACCTCCATCAAAAATCACATCGGTATTTTTGTATTTCAGGTTTGCAAATCCGGCATCAGCCAACTTGCTGTCACTGAAACGTTGCATCGGGGTTAATGCTTCTTCAAAAGTTGTATAAAGATTCGTTCCTGCCACAATCAAATCAGGACGTTCAATGCCACGACATAACTGCATATAGAGCTTATCCATATTTTTCAAAATATTAGATGATGTCAGTGCTTCTGACGGTGTTAAGGATTTATTTCTCCAAAATTCATTTCCTGCTGTTGCGCGGTTGATTCCGCCAACAGTACCCGTTGTCGGATCATCTGCCACTAACAATGCCAAACCGCCAATTTCTTTACCGCTTGAGCCGGTTCCGTCAGAATAAACGGCTGCTGCCATTTTGTTACACATTGTTTTACATGCGTTATCAATGCGTTTTTCAAGCAAATTCATAATCTGTGCTTCACCGGCATTTTTTAACATATCTTCACCGGAAACAGCAACCGGAACAGCGCACAGCTTTAATGAATATTCAGCCGCCGAAAATAATTGTTTCGGAGTGTAATTAATTGATTCATATCCTGAATACCAAGTTAAATCACCTTCTCCGTATTCCAATTCTTCTAAAATTTTTGAACCGCCGGTAATCGGACGGATATTCCCCTTTTCCTGCAAGCGTTTCAGCAACGCATTACTTTTGGATACATTATCGGCCAAGCTGCCGGTCCGACCTTCTAATGTAAGCGTAAACAAATCATTATAATTTACATTTGCCATATTATTTTTTCCCTTATAAAAAAATAATCGGATGGTTCCGATTATTTTGATGTTGATTTATCTTAGCCTTCGAGCTTTTTATAATTATGCTCAAGGAGTTCTCTGGTTGTCATTTGAGAAATATCTTCTTTCTCTTGACTTCCTTCGGGTGAAAATCCGGCTGCCTTGGCTTTATCTGCCTCCTCAGCCAGATACTGCAGATTTTCAGCTTCTTGCTTTTGCAACAATTCGCTTCTGGTCTGCGGATTAATCCATAAAGCTTTTTCATAAGCGCTTTCAAAATCCGTGGCGATGCCATTGCTTAGTAATGCAAACATTTCATTGCGAACAATCGGAAATTGAGGGTGAAGAAGCTTCCCTTCATCATCTTTGGCGCTTGCAAAATTACTTATGGTTAATTGGGTTGTTTGGGCACTTTGGGCTTGCAAAGCTTTCCACAAATTTATTTGATTTTGTTCAAGATTTTTCAAGCATTGTATAATTTCCGGCTTAATATTTGAACTTTCTTGTTTAGGCAAAGTGATGCCGTAACGTTGTGCCAAAAAACCAAATGTTTCAGCCGGATGTTCCGCCAATGCTTTATCGATAGCAGCCATTAACTCTATCCATTCTTTAGCTGAAGAAATTCCTTGTTTAGTCAGGCGTTCCTGCTCCTTCGTAAACATTTCATCAACCCAATGATGAACAGCATTAATTTTTTCTTGATGCTCCTTTTCATCTTCCTTTTCTTTTATTACTTCATTACTTATATCATCTTTTTTCTCTTTTTCCGGTAGTCGTTCAGATACCGGTGGTTCAAAATTATCTTCAAGAGATTCATTTTGCATTCCAAATACTCCTTTTATAAAAGTGAATTAAATCGGCAAAAATAGAAGCTGTTTCTTCTTTTTGTCGACGTTCTTTAACTTTGGCCATATATTCTGCAGAATAATCTGATGCCAAAGCTGCTTGATTTACCTTCATATAACGGTCAATATCTGAGGCATTTGCCGCAATACTTCCATCAGGTAAAACAACCTCTTCCGTCCACTGACGGCTGATATTACTCATTGATTTTCCTTATTTTGCTTAATTTGTAATTCAGCACGATTAATTTTAGCCTTTTCATTCTCAGCAAAGGCTTTAATATCGAGTTCTCGTCGTTTCAGGGCATTCTTTTCCGCATTGACTTGGGCTAAGCTTTTTTGAATTTGCAGCTCCTCTTTATTGGGCTGTTCCTGCTGTTGCAAATCCTTAGCAATACTGTTAAATGTTTGTTCTAAAACGGTTTCAAATTGTCTGGCTTTTGGTAAGGAGGCGACAACAGCCTCTATCATACTGCGGTATAGTGGTAACAACAGCGGTTGTGTTGATACAATCGCAAAAGCTTCTTTTATCATTGTGTTAATTGTGGTGATGCCTTCTATTGTTTTTTTATGCTCAAGCTCTTGATTAAAGACTGCTTCACTTTCAACACGTAATGATATTCCTCTCAATTTGTCTGTTTTTAAGAGCATAATTGCTTCGCCGACTAAAAGAGGATTTTGCCGTTGTTCTTCCTCGCTTAAAAATCCGGCCAATTTTTTTTCCGAGAACTGCTCACAAATCATTTCAGCTTTAATGCGATATAAATCAGCAATAAACCGCTGCATATCATTCTGACGATCTTGATTACGTAAAGTACCGAAATTTGTTTTTTGTTGTATTGCGGTTGCTGTTTCTGCCGTATTTGAAGTTCCCCGCATAATATCAGAAACACCGGTTACATCAAAAATACGTTTAATAATATCTTCTCGACGCACTGATAATTGTTCCAGAGCTTGGATATATTGTTCAATTGGCGCAAAGTCGATAATTCCTCTGATACCGCCGCAATCTTTCAATTTTTGAAAATCACTGACAGCGACAAGTGTGACATCTTTACTCAAGATATTATACAACTCCGGAAATGATTTATCATAAGCACCACTGACTTTGAGTGCCTGCATAACTAATTTCATTCGCTGTGTGATACCGTTTAACTCATTGAGCATTTCTTTAATCAGACAAAAATCAGGCGTGGGAATAATACTGTCATTTGTTTGCGTCGCAAAAATCGGTTTCGGACAAGGGAAAAAACCGTTAAGGTGTAACGGATCGTCTAACTCTTTGAGAAATTTATGAGGATATGTTTTACTTATCCAATAAACTTTTTTAAGCGGTTTATACCAAACCTCATAAACACAAATAACCTCATCTTCATTTCCTTGCGCTCTGAAGTCATCACCAAATGTTTCTGCTATTTCAGCCGCAGACATAAAAATCTTACGCGCAATCCATTTGATATCTTCCCATATTCCACTTCCTTCCGTATCTGCTAAAAAATATTCGGGACTGACATACTCGGAAACAACTGTTTCGTCCGTTTTCACCAACAAAACATCATTATCAATTTGCGGATTTTTAATCTTTTGAAATTTTGGGACATAGTGTTCCCAAATAATACCGCAACCTGAAATTAAAAAATCATTGCGGGCATACTTAATAATACTGTCAAAATCGAACTGGGATAAATCCCATTGCAAAGCCTTTTCCAATATGCGACAAGCCATATTTTCAGTTTGATTCGGCATTTTACTGATGCGTTCTATATACGGCTGTGGTTGTTTGAAATATAAAAAAGGTTTTAAGGTTTCTATTGATGACCAAAAAATATTATAACGACCGTTATATAAATCACTCCCATAACGATTATCTTTATAATATGCCCGTGTTTCTTTCACTAGCTCATAATAGCGCGAATATTCTTTTTCGGCCGCAGAGATTTTTGCTAATAGTTTTTGCGGCGTTAAATATTGAGCCGTTTCGTTCATTGCTTTCTCCTTTGATGTCATTTGATTATAAAAAAACCGCTCTTAAGAACGGTTCTAAAAAATTTTTCCATATAAAAAGCGGTTTATGACCTCTCATCAACCGCTTTCATTTTTTTGTTTCTTGCTCTGTTTTGATAAATTTTACCAAAACAGGTGCTATTTTTGTTTTATCTTCCTCTTGCTCTTTTTTAGACTTTTCACTGATTAAGCCTAAAATTTTAGCCTTGCCGATCGAGGCCGATACCATAGCCGCAGAACTTTTGGTTTCAAGCGCCACCAATCTGGCGGCTTCCAATTCCTCTACCAACTGTTGTTTTGCGGCATCAATCTCTGATTTCTTCACCATTAATACCTCCAACAACTTTCTATCGCTATTGTACTTTTTTTATTAGCATATTTTTTTGATTTTGTCCCACGGTCAAACGTTCCATTTTGTTCCAAAACGTTTCAAAGCGTTCCATAACATTCCAAAAATATACTTCTATCCTTTGTCACATAAAGCTTTGCAAGATATGTCGTTTTTTATATTTTATCCCTATTTTTCTAAGATTTTACCCAAAATGCTTCTTTCTCTGACAATAATCTTCCCTTGCTCCGGTGTTTCCAGTTCATCAAAAATATGGAAAAACACTTTATCGCCGACTTTAACGCTTTTAACCTGATCTCCGATACTGTTCACGGTGCCGATTGTCGGAGCTTGTCTTTTATCTTCCGTCATTAAAATACCCCCTGACGTTTTTATATTTGTTTCATCAAGATGAATGATAACTCGATCCATAATTGCCTGTAAGTGTTTTACCATATTTCATTTCTCCCTTTTAATTGCGTTGTAAAAATTTCTTCCAAACTAATTTGACCTTGCCGGTATAATCTCGGCTCATCAGCATTATAAATCGGCTCAGCAAAGGTCAAAGCCAATGCATCTGCCTTATCCGGTGAACGACCGAGCCGTTTTTTTATTTCATCTTTTTCTTCCAGTTGCAACCGTCCCCGTCTGTCATATTTTTTATTAACACCGGTCAATTCATTAAACAGATCCTCGTCTTCCGGTAATTGGACCTGAGGCGAAGATGCCAACCATCCTCGCACATTATCCCACATTTCCGCTCGGCGATTAAAATATCTTTCTTCATTAATGGCCTTTTCTCCAAAATAAATTCCTCGAATGATTTCAATGAATCCTCTGTCTTTGAGAATATCGTAAACACCGGCACCCTGCCCTCCGATATCCATAAAAACACGATATGGTTGGTAATCTTTAATCAAATTTGTTGCTATATTTGCAACTTCAACATTATCTAATTTTTCATAGCTTATAAATTTATAACACCAACGTCCTCGACGAAAGCAAAAAACACTACTGTCGTCTCCGAATCTGGCGACATCAAGTCCGATAATTAAAGGGGAATCACTTGAAATGATTGATAACTCAAAAGCGCGTCTGACCAACTCTGCCGAAATTAATTTATTGTGGCCTTGACGAAGGGGTTCTCCCAACCAAATATGGGCATAATCATCCGGCGACTTTGATTGGCATTTCTGCGCCTGTATTTTGATTTCTTGGGGGCAAAACGGATTATCCGTATAATTTACTTTTCTCACTAATGTCCTATCATCAGGGTGAGCTGCCACAGCAATCCATAACGGATCATTTTCCAATTCTCTGTTCATTGAAATCCAAATTTCTGATCCGTCTTTACGAATGGTCGGTTCCAGAATATCCCAAGACCGTTTTGATATCGTTTGCGCTTCCTCAATCCAAGCAATATCGACACCTTCCAACGATTTGATATGATGAGCATCCTGATCTCTTAAGCCTTTAAAAATGAATTTACTGCCGCTTATTTTGTTTTCTATGCGATTTTCAAAAATTTGATAATCATTCAATTGATAAAGGGAGATTCGATCACATAGTAATTTATAGACTGAGTCTTTTATCGAATCCTGAATTTCACGCAAGCAGGCAATCAATAATTTTTCTTGCCGGCCTTTTAATAATAAACTATCTGCAAAAGCGTATGATTTTCCGCCGGATCTCCCTCCGTAATAAAATTTTATTCTTTTTTTTTCTGTTAATAAGGGAGCAAATATCTCCGCAATTTTTACCGTTAAATATTTTTCTTTTTGCTTCATTATTTATATCACCTCAAAAATTTAAAGCCGTGTTGAAGACAACACAGCTTAAAGGAGTTCTAAAATGGCACTTCAGATTAGCCAGTATATATTTTTTATTATCATATTCTTTTGATTTTGTCCCATAGTCAAACGTTCCAATATGTCCCAACGCGTTCCAAAATGTTCCAGAATGTTCCAAAGATATGCTTTTATCCCTTTGTTTTCTTTGGTTTAAGTCGCTTGTCGTTTTTTTTACTTTAAAGACATACCAAAGCGTCTAAAATGGTTTTTAGGGAAGCATTGAAATCTCTAATTAACGAACTTCGACCACGATGCGTTCTTGCAGAAATTTGTTTCCACCCCATACCACATGATCGTAACCAAACAATCCTTCTTTGTTCCATTTCTATAAATTTTAACCAATCCAATATCTCTTCCATTTTTTCAATTTCTTCCGGCAAAGGCATTAACCAAACTTCATTAGAAGAATGAATATCGTCCTCATCCGCACAAAATTTCGGCCAAGAACAAAAATATCCCTGTACCTTTACAGGTGGAAGGCGGCGCATAATTTTGGCGGCAAATACTAAATTTTCTTTTATTTCATCAATTGTTATTTTCATTTCACATTTCCTCTAAAAAATTATGATATTCTTTTTCACAACAGTTACAGTAATAATCCCGAAGACGCCTCAGATTATTTTTATCTTTAAAAAAAAGAGATATTCTCCCTCGTAGCCATGGCTTGAAATTCAACTCGTAAGCAAGTGTCATTAAGGCTAGTTTTTGCCAATATTGTGCATTAATATCCGCCAAATCACACCAGTCGTTGAAATCTTGAAAATCTTTTGTTTGTTCATTAAGTAAAAAATTAAATGCATCGCGACATGCTTTTATTGTGTTAAGGTAGCCAAAGGGCTCTACCAGATCTCGAATATTACCTTTGATCATTTCCAGAACCATAGTTTGACAACGTTTTGTTTCTTCATCCATTGTATTTCACCTTTTCAAATGGTAGACACAACATTAATAACACTCGGTTATATATTGTCAATCACAATAAGTTATTTGATTCTTTAACATCACGTGATATATTAGGATTTATGATAGGAAAGCGTATGAAATTAGTTGTGGAAAACTCCGGAGAAAGTCAAACCGCAGTTGCGGCAAAACTCGGAGTGAGCCAGCCAAGATTAAATCAGTATCTCAACGAAAAAAGGGAAGCTGATTATGCCTTTGTTTCTAAATTCTGTCATTATTTTCACATAACCCCAAATTATTTGTTTGAATTTGAGTCCTCTAATTTAAATGAAGATGCGGTAGATTGCTTCATCAATATTGTGGAAAAAATTGAAGATTGGTCTCAAAAGCATAAAGTATTCTATGATCCCATCGATAAAGCAGAACTTGTTCGTTTAATTTATAGAAAAGTTTATGATTTACCGGAACAAAAAAGAAACTCAAAAATCATTGATTTTCTTGAGGTATATGATACTCTTAGGCAGTAAAACTAATTTATTGATTTTATTTAAATAGATTTTTATTGAACAACATCTTAAAGATTTGTTTATGTTTTTTGTGTGATAAATCATATTTGTCATTATGACGATGACGCAATTTTTCAATTACGTTTTATTGCCCTTTATTACTCTCGATTTTTCTTTAATTTATAACATTTATAAATTTCACTCGATCCCTGTTAATAACAAAAAGATATATTTGACATTTTATAATTAATAACTATATGTTAATTATCGCATAGAAAAAGGCTTATCAATATGGTTATTAACAGCAACCTGAAAGAAAAAGCGGATAAATTATTTTGGATTTTTGAAGAAAAATTCTTCACAAATCAAGGAAATTATCCGCGCAAAACAAATTTAGTGCTTGAGTTTTCTGAATTCATCGAAAATTCTTCACAGCAAGATCTCAGTCCCTATCTTTCTTTTAAGTCCGAAGCTGAGTTTTATGATTTTAAAAAGATGATTAGCGAAGGAATAGATCGCTGGCTTGATGCCGGTGATATAAAAACATTATTCCTGTGAAATCAGTTGCGCCAAAAACTGCGTGAAAAAATCACTAAAACCGTCAGAACATCTAAACGTCCAACCAACATTGCCATACTACAAATTATTTTTGCTGTCGGAGATAGAAAAGCATAATTTCCGACAGGTCCGTTCGCTGCGGCAATTCCAGGACCGCTGTTGGTCATACAAGCAACAACAGAGCTCAGCGCTGTACTGAAATCCAAACCTGTTAAGGCGATTCCTACCGTAAATAACGCCACAAAAACTATGTATGCACTAAAAAAGATGAAAATTGAAGTCACCAATTTTGTTTCAACATTATAATTTCCTAATTTTATCGGCACAACAACATTCGGATCGGTTGCACCAATCAGTGATTTCTTTAAAAAAGCAAAAACAACTTGCCATCTGAAAATTTTAATTGATCCTGTTGTAGACCCCGTACATCCTCCGGTTAATGCAAAAATTATAAAAAATGTTCCGCTCCATGCCCCCCATGACAAGTAATCCGTTGAGGAAAAGCCACTGCTTGTCACAATCGAAACAATATTAAAAGCGGCATATCTCAATGCTTGTTTGATCGGCATATCATTCATCAAAACCAAACATAAACTCGTTATTGCAATGTACAGAAATAAAATTTTGAAAAAAGCAATAACTTGAATATTCCTTGAGCTATGAAAATCCCTGCTCTGCCATAAGGCTATATAGAATGTCATCGGCAAAGAACCTAAAATCATAAACACAACAGCTATCATTTCTATATGGGTGCTATGGAAATACGCAAAGGAATTGTTTTTTGTTGAAAATCCGCCTGTTGAGGTTGTTGTTAATCCGTGATTAACAGCATCAAACCAACTCATACCGGCCCAATTAAAACAAACAATGCAGGCAATAAGCAATAATGAATAAACGGCAATAATACGTTTTGCAATATAGCTGAATTTAGGCATAAATTTATCATCGGAATCAGAATTTTCCCTTTGAAAAATCTGCATTCCCCCTATTCCTAAATAGGGTAACAAAGCAACGGCAAAAATCACTATTCCGATACCACCCATTCCGTTTAGCATAGAGCGCCATAAAAGAATCGGTGGTGACATAGATTCAATATCCGTTAAAATTGTTCCGCCGGCAGATGTTAAACCGGACATCGATTCAAAAAATGCATCACTAAAATCAGGAATAGCGCCCGATATCAAAAAAGGTACCATTGCAACAAAAACTAAACTCAGCCAACTGACTACCGTTATCAAATACCCTTGTCGGATAGATATTTTTTTGATTGGCATTCGATTAGCTAAAAAGAGCATAACTCCTAAAAATATACTGATTGCTGCCGAACTTATAAAGGGCGACCAATCCGTTTTATTCAGATAGATATCATAAGCAGCAGGAATAAACATCGCTAACCCGAGGATGCTCATTAAATAGCCGTCTATCATCAGAATTGGCTGCCACATATCTTTTCTCTATTATAAGGCTACGTTTTTAGTATATCCTTTGATAACCATCGTTCGGTTAATATTTTCCCCGTCAAAATAGCAAATACCCGTGGCAATATGTTGATCGGTATAGGCAACAACACCACATTTGACTTCTTTATCCTCTATCAAATTTTTCAGATATTCGGTTGCTCTTGAGCCTTGAACCGTATACGGATGAACATAAACACCATACATTAATATAAATTCACCGTTAATTTCTATTTCATTACAATCGTGAACAATTGCCTTACCTGTGATTTCTTGAGGATAATCCAAATAATTTAAGGCATAAACCTTCTTCTCTTCAGGATAAGCATATAAATTCTCATCCTTAGCTGCTTGATATTTACTTTGAAGAACAGGTTCTTCTTGCGGTGTTACTTCCAATTGCGGTTGGATTGATTCCGGCTCAACGACCTGTTCGGCAACCGGCTCAACTGCAGGCTCTGTTTTTGGTTCCTCCGTTTGAGGTTGTTCCGTTGTTGGTGTTTCACCACGCAAAACATCAAGTATATTCGGCGCGTTATCATCATTGGGCTCCGGAATTTGAAATTCCGACGGTGTTACCGGTGCCGGAGCAGCTTCTTCGGGATGAAACTTAAATTCACCGGGAGATACTTCCGGCTCTCTGCTTCCCCACCATACAAGAATACGGTGATATGTTTTAGAAATCTGTTCGGCATACCATTTATGAACGGTAACAGGTTTAACACCATTAAATGTCGGTGCCAAAAACAGAATTAATAAAATCAGCAACGTTACAAACGGCCGTCTGAGCGGGAACAAAATTAATCTGCCAAGATAATAGAAAAAGCTTTTCCATCCTGTTAAAGGGCGAATATTATCACTTGTCTTTTTTCTTCTAAATAACATTATTTTCCACTTCCATATTTAACTTTTAAGTCTTCGACTTTTTCAGGAGTTATACGTTCAAACAAAGCTTCACCGACTTCAAACTTCTGTCCTGGTTGTAAAGCTTCTATTTCTTTGGCAACAGAGAATTCTTTCAGAGAAATATTCTCATCAGCCCGCCCTAATTTTGCCAGAATTGCAGTTGACGTATCCGGCATAATCGGAGCACACAAAATCGCAAAAATACGAATTAAATTGATGCATACACGCAAAATAGCAGCCGCACGATCCGGATTTTCTTTAATAACCGTCCACGGTTCTGTTGCAGAAATATAATTATTCCCGTCCACCCAAATTGCACGCAGTTCATTTAATGCTTTGCGAAATTCCATATCCTTAAGATATTTCAAATAATTATCAACTTTTTCCTGTAAAGTTGTTATTAATTCCTGCTCTTGCGCGGTCATTTCACCACTGGCGGGAACTTCAGAACCTATTTTAGATGCCGTCATTTTCAAGACACGGGAAACAAAATTACCTAACACACCGTTTAAGTCTTTATTGACAACTCCGGCAAACCCATCAAAACTGAAAGATGAATCTGATGCTTCCGGCGCATTAGACATCAGCCAATAACGCCAATAATCCGCAGGAAACTCCTCTATTGCATCTTCCGCAAAAATACCGCGATGCTCTGATTTTGAAAACTTCCCGCCCTCAAATGTCAAATAGCTCATTCCCTTCAGATAATCAACCTTTGTCCAATTTTCACGGGTTCCTAATAATGTTGCCGGAAACGAGATAGAGTGAAACGGTACATTGTCTTTCCCCATAAACTGAACATAATAAACGTCTTTGGCGTCCAACCACCAAGATTTCCAATCTCTTTCTTGAGGTTTTTCATCTGCCCATTGTTTGCTGATACCGATATAACCGATCGGGGCATCAAACCAAACGTAAAAAACTTTATCTTCATACCCTGCTCTCGGGACTGGAAAACCCCATTTCAAATCACGGGTAATACAACGCTCCTGTAAGCCTTCTTTCAGCCATTTTTGAGCAATAGAGTAAGCAACATCCGGCCAATAAGGCTCTTTTGTTTTAACCCATTCTGCCAACTCGGATTCCAATTTCGGTAAATTTAAGAATAAATGCTTGGTTTCTCTCACTTCCAAATTTGTGGAACCGGAAATTGTCGAGCGCGGATTGATCAGCTCTGTCGGCTCTAAAACACGGGTGCAATTTTCACATTGGTCACCACGAGCCTTATCATAACCGCAATGAGGGCAAGTACCGGTGATATATCTGTCCGGTAAAAAACGATTATCGTCAATAGAAAAAACCTGTTTGATGATTTTTTCTTCAATAAAACCGTTTTTATCCAGTTGAGCGAAGATATGATTAACAATTTCCTCATTTTGAGGTGTGCTTGTCCGCCCAAAGAAATCAAACGAAAGATTAAATTTGTGATAAACGTCTTTATGGCGATTGTGATATTTTGTACAATAATCTTCAACCGGAAGATTTTCTTTAGCGGCACCGACTTCTGACGGTGTTCCGTGCTCATCTGTTCCGCAAATGTAAAGAACTTCATTTCCCAGCATTCGTTGGTAACGTGCGTATACATCAGACGGCAATAAACAACCGACCATGTGCCCCAAATGGGGAATTCCGTTAACATATGGTAATGCTGAAGTTATTAAAATTCTTGACATATTGATTTTTTCTCCGTGTGCTGACTACATATTCAGAGTGAATTTTACACGATTCTATTTATATCTCAAGCTTTTTTACGGTTATAAACAAAAATATAGTTCCGTAAGAAAAATAAAAAACCCCTGAAATGACTCATACGTTCATTCAGGGGTTTGAAAAGAGAAAACGGATACCATCTGGGACAAGTTCCCTGTGGCCGCGAGACTAATTCCAAGCCTAACGCCGGGGGATGAGCTCCCTTATATCTACGGGTTTTCCGTCTTCCTGGGCGAGTTTTTTCCACTGTTCCTGAGTTTCAGGATTTTGAGCCCAACGGTCAAATTCGGCTCCCAGCAGATCACCCGCATAATCCGGCATATGATTAGAGAAGTTTCTAAGCAGCGCCCACCCGTAACGTGAGACGTAGTACTTGTTTAACATTCTCAAAATCATTGGCCAGTCTATTATTATTGGAAAGATGTTTTTGTTTAAATAGTTGAAAGTGGCTACTTTCAACTCCCTATCCTGAATTTTCAGACCTTCGATGGCCAAATCGCCCAATTCGGTCTGATAATTGTATGCCAAGCCCCCTTTCGCGGCGGGATCAACTTGGCTATCAAGATAAGGTAAATTTTTATATGCCATATAGACCTTCTTTTTCAGGTCCTCCGGCAAAACAAACTTTCTAATATTTTTTTCGACCGCTTGCTTTCGCAAAAAGCGAATTTGAGCGGTCCACCTGCGCAATTGAGATTTTGTTTGCTCAAAATCAGGAAACATTGCGATAATTTCCTGCTGAGCGGCGAGCTTTTGCTTTTTTGCTGCTCTTTCTGCTCGTTTGCGCATAATTTCTTCGTCTGTGGCTTCTACAACGCCCTTGGCGCGCAGCTCAGCCAATTCTCTGAGTGTTTTTTCTGCCATAATATTAGCATTTTACCGTACGCATAGCCGGGAATTTGAGTTCAGGGTTAGAATAGAACTTGATACTGTCACCCATAGGATCCAGAACAACAAGTCCTTTCTCACCCTTTTCATTCTTCGCCCAACTTGTGAATCGGTTCTCGTGACCTGCCTCAGGATGAAGATCTTTCATCACGGCAAACTTGTTGGTCGGCACTAGTGCTGCTGCGGCGCACAACACTCTGATTTTGTCTGTTGCCGCTAACACTGTTGGATTCACACTTGCATTGCTACTCTCGGTAATCTTAGCATTTTTCTTTTTTCCCATTTTTTTTATTTTTTTAGGGATTAAGTACGTGTGCTAGAATTATGGTTACGAAAAAAACACGTACGACGAATAGATTTAAAATTATAACCATAATTATATATTAGCCTTTTAAATATAACGCAGTTGACAAAAAGATTCAAGATTTTTTTGGTAATAAAATGCAAAAAATTGATTAAATCTTTGAAAAGTACTATATTATGAAAAAAATTTTTGGTTTTACAAAGGATAATCCGATGAAATTTTTAGGTAAATCTATTGTTATACTCGCTGTTATTACCGCCCTTTTCTTCTTTTTCAAAGGCAAAAGCCGAACCTCGGCCTCATACATCACTCAACCGGCTCAACAAACTAATCTTACCGAAAAAATTACCGCTACCGGACAAATCACCCCGATTTCCACCGTTAATATCGGCTCTCAGGTTTCCGGTACCATTTCCGAAATCTATGTCGATTATAATTCAGAAGTTAAAAAAGATCAGCTTTTGGCTCAGATTGACCCTGCTCTGTTTCAGGCAACCGTTGACAAAAATCGCGCCAACCTCGAAGTTGCCAAAGCTCAGGTGAAAGTCAGCGAAAACAATATTGCCTATTACAAAAAAGATTTAGAACGCAAGAAAAAACTCAACGCTTCGCAATATGCGTCTGTCAAAGATTTGGATTTGGCTCAAAAGGAATACGATAATGCCGTTGCCCAATTAGCCCTGCAAAAAGCAACCGTTCAACAGGCTCTGGCTCAATTAGAAACTTCGGAAACAGAATTAAGGTACACGCGTATTATCTCACCGATTGACGGTATCGTTGTTTCTAAAGAGGTAGAGGTTGGACAAACCGTTGCCGCCAGTTTCCAAACACCTACTTTATTTTATGTTGCCGAAGATTTGGAAAAAATGCAAATTGAAGCTTCTGTTGTCGAAGCAGATATTGCTAAAGCGGCTGTCGGACAAAAGGTTGAATTTACGGTTGACAGTTTTCCTGATGAAATTTTTGAGGGTATTGTCACACAAGTACGCAATCAAGCCATTACAACATCTAATGTCGTCACTTATGAAGTTATTATCGGCGTTGATAACCATAATTTGAAATTAAAACCGGGTATGACCGCTAATGTTGAAATTATCACGGCAGACAAGCAAAATGTACTGACCGTTCCCAACAAGGCTTTGCGTTTTTATGTAACGGACAATGACGGTAAAACAAAACGTTACAAAGACAAAGGCGTATGGGTTCTTAAAAACGGTCATCCCCAAAGAATAGCCGTTTCAATCGGTATCGCCGATGATGAAAATACGGAAATTACTTCCGGTGCCCTTAAAAGCGGAGATGAAGTTATTATCGAACAAGCCGATGGAAATGAAAAAGCTAAAACCATGCGGATGAGGATGCCACGTTAATGTCTTTAATTGAGCTGAAAAATATTTGCAAAAGCTATCCTTTGGGTGACGGAGAACTCCCTATTCTCAAAAACATCAATTTGCAAATAAAAAACGGAGAATTTGTTGCCATTATGGGGCCTTCCGGTTCCGGAAAGTCAACTTTAATGAATATCTTGGGCTGTCTGGACAAACCAAGCAGCGGGCAATATTTGCTCGATCATAAAAATATTGAAAGCCTTTCTTCAGATGAATTGGCTGATATTCGCAATCAAATGATCGGTTTTGTTTTTCAGGGATTCAACCTTCTCTCTCGGACTTCTGCAGTTGAAAATGTTGAGCTTCCAATGGTTTACAGCGGCGTTGACAAGACAGAACGTCGCCGCAAAGCTGAAAAAGCTTTAATTGATGTCGGCTTGAAAGAAAGAATGTATCATCAACCGAACCAACTTTCCGGCGGGCAACAGCAGCGTGTTGCCATTGCGCGTGCCATTGTTAACGAGGCCCCGATTATTTTTGCCGACGAGCCGACCGGTAATTTAGATACCAAAATGAGTGTTGAAATTATGCATTTATTTCAGCAACTCAACCGCGATTTGAAACGTACCATTATTCTGGTTACCCACGAGGAAGATATTGCCAGATTTGCTGATAGAATCATTCATATTGTTGATGGAGAAATCAGTATAGATGAGAAAGTAATGCATTAAGATGAAGAAACACTCTATTGATATTTCAGTAATTTTTAATATTGCCATTCGAGCTATTAAAGCCAATAAAATGCGCTCTATTTTAACGAGTTTAGGTATTATTATCGGCGTGGCAGCCGTAATTGTTATGCTGGCCATAGGCAATGGCGCACAAAAATCCATTCAAAATGAAATGAAATCGATGGGCGCCAATATTATGATGATTCGCTCCGGTGTTGCAACTTCAGGCGGTGTTCGCGGAGGGTTCGGCTCTCAACCGACAATGAAACTCAGCGATGGGAATGCGATTGAAGAAAAAATTTCAAAAATTAAATCAGCCGCTCCTGTTTTGAGTGAAGGCGCTCAGATTATTTACGCGAACACGAACTGGTCAACCAATATTACAGGGACGGATAATCGCTATTTTGAGATTAAAGAATGGGCTATTGATTACGGACGTTCTTTTGTTGAAACTGATGTCAAAAATGCAACAAAAGTTGCCATTTTAGGACAAACCGTTGTTAATGAGCTGTTTGGCGATGTTGATCCCCTTAACCGCACTATTCGAATTAAAGGTGTTCCTTTTGTAGTCATTGGTGTATTGGAAAAACGTGGTGAAAACGGTATGGGACAAGATCAAGATGATGCTGTGTTTATTCCGATTTCAACCGCACAAAAAAAATTAATGGGTGTCAGTTTTCCCGATCAGGTGCATATGGTGATGTTACAAGCTATTGATTCGCAAAGCACTTATACTTCTCAAGATGAAATTAGAGCCCTGCTCCGTCAACGCCATAATCTGGGAGCCAATAAAGATGATGATTTTATCATTATGAATCTGACGCAAATGATGGAGATGATGGAAAATTCCACAAAAATTATGACGATTTTGCTCGGCTCAATTGCCTCCATTTCTCTTTTGGTCGGCGGTATCGGTATTATGAACATTATGTTGGTATCCGTAACCGAGCGCACCAGAGAAATCGGTATTCGTATGGCTATCGGCGCGAGATCTTGGGATATTCGCCGGCAATTTTTGATGGAATCTTTGGTTTTATCTTTTATCGGTGGTCTTATCGGGGTTATTATCGGTATTATCGGCTCGTTTATTATCTCTGCCAGCGGAGCGATGACAACCGAACTTTCTTTATTTTATGTTATTTTACCGTTTTCTTTTTCCGGCTTGGTAGGACTGTTCTTCGGTTATTTTCCCGCTTATAAAGCTTCTCTCTTAAACCCGATTAATGCCCTGAGATATGAATAAAAAAATCCCTCGTGGCGGTTAAGCGGCGGGGGATTTTTTGTTAATTATTACAGATATTTATTATCTTCCCTACAGTGATACTGGATGCGGTAGTAATATCGTGGTACCCATACCCACATAATTCATGTCCGCTGTCAGTTTCAAGTCTCATTGCTAAATCAATAAGATCCAGAGATTCAAATTTTAATTCTCGACAAATATCCGTTTCTTCTAATTGTTCATCAGACAATTTTTCCAAATGATTACGAAAGTCTTCTTTAGAGCAATTCCATGGTTTGCTTGCAATCAGTGCTTCACGCATCATTTCAATCGTAACTTTTTTTCTCATACGCAATAATATTTAAGTTAATAATTTTGTTTTATAATTATAAGTTTTGCAGCTTATACCTTAAAGAAAAAATATATCAGAGTCAAGCTGAATATATTGAAAAACAGGCACAAAGAAAGCGACACAACTTAATGTGTCGCTTTCTTATAAGAATTAACCGGACTACTCCGGAAATAGTTGCATAAGCATAGCATCCAACTCTTTCACTTCTTTCTTGATTATACGTTTATTTTTTTCCAATGAAGTGTGAGTTGTTCCGCCAAAGTTTCAAGCTCAGTCATTTCTTGCTCAAACAAGTGCATACCGTCTTGCCAGAAGGTCGGCGTGGAAGCATCTATACCAAACTTGGCGAGAGCTTGACGATAGTTTTCAATACCGCTATCGGTCAGCATTTCCATGTACTTCTCGGCAAAATTCTCTACAGTTCCCGACTTATACACCTCGTAAAGCGAGTTGACCACGCAACACGAGAAGCAATAAGAATAGACGTAGTAATCGTACTCAAAGAAGTGATGAATACCGGCCCAGATGTATTGCAAATTACTTGTATCAACGCTCGGCCCGAGATAGTTATCCATCACGGACTTAAACATCTCCTGCAGTTTTTGCGCCGAAACTTCGCCCTTGGCTCGTTCTTTGTGTGCCATATCTTCAAAACGATGAAACGCTATCTGACGATAGGTCGTGGCAATCATTTCTTCGATATGCTTGGCGAGCAAAATGAAACGACGTTTTGGATCTGTTTCAACCTTAAGCAGAGCATCAAACACCAGCTGTTCGGCAAAAATCGAAGCTGTTTCTGCCTGTGCACAGGACTTTTCGCGTCCGAGTTCGCCATACTTCTTACTGACGTATTCATGCACGGCATGTCCGAGTTCGTGTGCCAGTGTATCAACATCCATGACATAACCGTTGAAATTGACAAACACGCGTGGCAAAAAGCCAACCGGCATTTCCATGCAATAAGCCCCATCAGCCTTGCCCTCGTAGGGGTAGAAGTCGATGCAGTCCTTATCGAAGAACATCTGTGCAATCTTGGCAAACTCTGGCGAAAATTCGGCAAACGTCTTCAAAATCAGTTCTTTGGCTTCTTCAACCGTGTAACGTGATCCTTCTTCTTCAAAAGGATAAGGAGCTAAGCGATCCTGATACGGCAACTTGTCAACACCCAACAACTTAGCCTTGAGAGCATGGTAGCGGTGAGCTAAAGCTCGTGCTGGAGAATCTTCGCGGGCAAATGTATCGACCAAATTGGTCAAATCGTCGCCGTTGATGTCATTACTCAGGTTGGCGGCTTCAGCCGGATAAGCATAGTGTCGCCACTCTTGTGCAATCGCCCGATGACGCAACAAGGCATTGTAAATCAACGCAAACAATTCCTGCCGTGGTTCATACCATGCCATACGCTTGTCCTCAGCCTCGGCACGAAGTGTTGCATCTTGCGAGTTATAAAGCTGCATGAGCTCGCCCTCGTTGTACTTTTTGCCGCACACTTCAATCGAAAACTTAGCACGTTCCTCATTATAAAGGCGAACCCAGTAGTCGGCAACCGCCTGCTGATCGCAAAAAAGCTGTTCCAACTCGTGAGAAAGAGTATGGGGCTTAAACTTAAGGCACTTTTTGAGCCACGCCTTTAAGCCAAGACCAATTTCATCATCTGCCAGATACGAAGAAACCTTTGCATAGTCAACATCCTTGCAAATCTCGACCTCCAAGAAAGTCAACTCCTTGTTGCACTGCTTGACCGTGTCTTGCATATTCTGATAAAATGCACAGACAGCCTTGTCATTCAGGTTGGTAGACCAAACAAGATAGGCATAACTTTCCAGACCACACAACAGTGTGCAGGTGTTGGAGTATTGAACAAGACAATCCTCAAATACCATTGGCTCTAACGAGGCAACTTTTCCCTCAAACTCTTTCCGAAACTGCTGACACCGCAATAACGTTTTTTTACTGACACCAAGTGCTTCATCTAATGAAGTACAAATGTCCGATAAATTCCATTTTTCACTCATAAGCAATAATAGTTTTAATGATTAAACAATATAATTTGATTTCTAAGCCGACTTTAGACGAAAATTTCCACAAATGCAAGCAAAAAATCCTGTTGTTATTTTTTAGTGTTTTTAAGGGCAACAAAAAACAGACTGTTGCTCGCCAAGGCCAAAACATAAAAACACAACATAGCCGTATAAGGACTGGTCATGTCCGCCAACATTCCGATTAAAACAGCGCAAAGTGAATAAAACAACGAGCCGAACAGCGAAATAATAGATAATATGGTTGCTCTTTCCTTTTCACTGCAATCGTTCTGAATAAGGGTATCTTCCGCCGGTTCTTTCAAACCGCTACAAAACGTTGATACGATTTTAATAACCGGACTCCATACGCTTGCCGCCAAAACAGAAATGATATTGCTGAAATTATCGCAACACACGCCAAACAGAATGGTAAACCTTAGTCCCCAACGTTTTGCCGCAAAAAATGACAGGTAATTACCGAGACTGTTGGCAAAATGTCCGATACTTCTGAATATTCCCAAACTCCACTCCGGTACAAATTGCTTGAAAAATACGGCATTAAAATCAAAAGCTGCTTCGTTTAATCCATAATGCAAAGTTTCAGCCAAAGATATGGTTCTTAATCTCTTATGTTTAAGGAGATATTTTAAGGACTTGAATATGTGCAAAAAGCTTGTTGTTTCGTTATTATACGATTTTTTTGTTTCCGCAAGCCTTAATGTTATCACAAAGGCAATGACGGCAGGGATAATGGCGGCAATCATCACGGCACGCAGAGAGATAAAAACAAAGGCCATTCCCACAAGAGAACCTATGGCCAAAGATAATTGTCCTAAAGAGATATTTTTAGATATTTCTTTGTGATAATCTTTTCTTCTCTTCATTTGTGTAAGACTATCATAAAGCAAAGCCGTATTATTTCCGCTTGCCAGAGCTCCGGATAATCCGTTTAAGACCGAGGCGATAATCAAGGTAAAATAATTGTGAGCAACCGCGTAAAGTATAACGGAAAGAAGCATAGATGCAGCACCGGCGCGGCACACCCATTTTCTTCCCCATCTGTCTGAAAGGCATCCGGTGGGAATTTCTAAGAGTGTGACGGATATATTTTGGATAGCAAAAAGGCTCATTGCCGCGACAAAATCACCGCAAACTTGTGCAAAAAACAAAACTTTTATCGGATAAAAAAGAATAAAATTATCCCAAAAACTGTACCAATGCAGATATTTTACGTTCTTTTCCATTTTTGCTCTTTCGTTTGTCTTTAGCCGACTTATATCATCCACCGCTTTATATTGCAACGGAATTTTATAGGCAGCAAATAAAAAAATCCCTCGCGGCGGTTAAGCAGCGGGGGAATTTTATCGTGAAAAAAATTTACTTTCCGTACTTGCGTTTGATCAAAGACAGCACCCATAAAATACAACAGACGGAAAATACCAATAAGAACCATCCCTGCGTTGGTAATGATGACCTCTCAAAACCAAAGCAAATCAAGATCATCCCAATTATCCAAACAAAGATAATAGAAATTGATAGCATTGATTTATTGTGGTACTGGCGTTGTAACTCAGCTTTTTGGAGTAACTTTTGTTTATCTCTTATTACTGTGTCTTGCTGAAAGATTTCAGGGTGTTTTTTACCGAACTGCCAAAGGCAATAAGCTAATACCAATAAAATACAAGCAATTGCCAAAGTCCATACACAAATATAAATCAGGACATCTTTTAATAATACTTCTTGTTCCATAAGTTTTCAGATTTTAATTTTACTGATTCAGATGTTTCTTTTTGAAAGCTTCAATATCTGCCTCAAGCTTGTTTATATCAAGCGGTGTTTTTTCAACCAGCACCGCAGCGACATAACTATCACAATCGGCCAAACTATCCTGTCCGTTTGCAAAGTTAAGACAATAGTTCATCATCTTATCGGCTTTTTCATCACCTGAAGTATAAAGATACTTTTTTCTCTGCAACAAAGGTTCTCCGCATTCATAAAGATTCTGGTTAATCTCCTTGAATTTGGCATAAATTTGTTCAATTTCATCTTTGTTGGGAAAACGTCCTTCATACTGCTTTGCCATTTCGCGAATATCATCAGGAAAGTTTGATGTAAACAGAATGCTTCGGAGCAAAATCAGATTGTCAGCCACAACAATTCCACGCACATTATCAAATGATTTTCCGCGTATCTTTCGCGGACGAAATGGAATTTCCATCACTTTTCCAAGATATGGCGAATAATAGCGGATGGTACGCGCTTCCTGCTCCACCGGTTTACTATAATAAACATACGGCAATTTTTCTGCCGGCTCCGGTTGCGGATCATCGGCGTTGTTTGTGTTATTGGCTGGCACACAAAACGGTCCCTGAGGTTTTGAATCGTCAACGTGTAAAAGAGACCGAATGACGAGTAGCAAAAGAACGCTCCAACAAGCCCAAACAACATTAGATATCCACACACATGTGATGAATACAATTACCACAACAAGCACAAACAGTATCTCTGATGGATACAATTTGCAAAAAGCAATCAATTTTTTCATACGCAATAATATTTTAAGTTAATAATTTTGTTTTATAATTATAAGCTTTGTAGCTTATACCTTAGATAAAAAAGAAAACAGAGTCAAATTAAAAAAACTTGACTTTCAAAAAATTTTGTCTAATATCGTGTTTAACAACATATTATAAATATATAATTTTGAATTTTTTCTTTGTGCAAACAAAGAATACATATCAGTAATGTTTAATTTAACTTAATGCAAACCAGAGAGGATCTCTGCTCGTTAAAGTCGAGAAACAACTGCATTATGAGAAAAAAAATTTTTGACATTTACAAAGCGTTACGCCATTTCAACGTAACGGCTGGTGAAGTGCGAGACATTGCCGAAGGCTATCGCTACTGGATTAACAATCCTTTCGAGAGCAGACCGCGTTTCAACACGGTCTACTGTATGGATGGCAAGCTGTATTCAATGCCGTATCCTGACGGTCTCTTAAAAGATCAATTTGTCGGCATCGAGATTGAAGGCATTGTCTATCTGAATCAATACATTTGCGGTGTTACGCAAGATGTATTGGGAACGAGTACCGCAACTATCAAAAATCGTCTTGCCAAGAAGTTTGAAGCGCTCAACCAATTTAAGTTGAGATTGCCAACTCGCTATGAAGCAAAAGTTTTGGCAGAAAAGACGGAAGGTAACACGAAATTGAATGGAGCTGTTTTCAACAAGTTTGGTGATGTGTGGATTACGCCTAATCCTGACCTTCCGAAAAGGACTTTTGCAACAGTCAGAGAGCATAGTGCCCTTCCGCATCAGCCGTCTGAGAATACACGGGCAACCTTGTATCTAGTGACTGATCCTGATGATGGACAAATCTTCTATGGCGAAGTTAATGAGTATGGCGTTCCGACACCTGAAACGCAAGAGGTCTACACCAAACTTCGTAATATGGTCAAACATTAAAACGTTTAGCTATGGAAAAGATTAAAAATTTCTTCAGTAAATGGCTCGATGAAGGATTCTGGGGCGCGGTATTAACAATTATTGTCGTTGCCGCCGTTTCATTAGGTCTCCAGTATTTTTTGTTCTGGGTTAGAAACTCAGTTCAGAGTATTGAACATTTGGGGTATTACCTTGATACCGGACTTTTGGTGTTGCTTATGATTATAGCATCGCCAGGTCTCGATAGCTCGGTAATGTTTCCGTACAAGGGAACGAGAGTTCTCGGTACAATGTGCGTATCAGCGGTTTGTTTTGGGCTGCTTGGGGTGTATGTATATTTTGTGTATGCAAACAGCTTGGCATTGGTGCTCATTTCAATGATGTTACTGTTCTGGGGTTGGATTGCACTTGAAAAATTAAAGGCAGACACAAATCCTCTGCTTATTTATGCGAGTGTGGGGCTTATTTATGCTTTAGGCACACACTATGCAATGCAATTCAACGGAATGGCAATAGCAGTTGAAGATGCTATCATCATCATTCTGCTGATTTTGACTCTGATTTTCTGGTTTAAACCTGCATTTGACTAACTGTTAAAACGTTACAATCATGAAAACAGTGGCAATTATTTTTGTTATAGCACTTGTCATTTGTGCTGTTGCACTTATAGCAAGGACACTGGCATATCGGCTTCCATAGAGGCAGGCTCTTTTAATTACGATGTATAAACTTTAAAAATCCCCCGTCGCTTAACCGCCACGAGGGATTTTTTTTGTTTGACTCTGACATATTTTTTATTTAAGGTGGCGATTAGAAAAATATAATTATAGCGAAATGTATCATTAAAATATAATTGCTTATGTTTCCATATCAGTTAGATCAGGTGAGCCGCGAACAGTTTGGGGTGCCTGGAAAATTTGCAAACAGTTGTTGTGATGGGCATATCTTTAAAAGTAAAGATGGTGCTGTTTATTTCCGCAATGACAAGGACAGAATGTATCTTCTTGCCAAGAATGCCGATGTTTATCCCATTTTTTACGGTCATTATCCGCTTTCGCAAACGATGAAAGATTTGGAGGATAACTTGCGCTTTTTCGGATCTTATTCTGAAAAGCTGCTTGCCTTAGAGTCTGCTCATCGCCATGAAAACTGGAAAAAGCGTCTATACTTTGTGCTCAAAGTTCAAGATTCTCTTGAGCCGAAAGTTTTTATCTGGATGCCCGGCGGCTATCAGGAAATTCCCTCTGTCTATATCGGTGGCGCTTCAAAGGCTATTATTGCCGCAGACAAGCTCTTGCTGTCAGACAACTGCCATTACTATACCTGTGTTGAAATGGAACCGTTACTTCTGGCTCCTGAGTATAACCTATATTGGGGTGGCGGAAGAGAAGTGGTTAAGTCTTACGTTAATGATGGCAAGTTGGATCGTGTTCCACTGGGAAGTTTTGTGAGGCTAACTAAGACAAGTGTCAGCAATCTGCTGGAAGTCAAAGAAGAGGACAAGTTTGCTTTATATCATCTTGGCAAAACTCTTAATCTTATAGCGTATGCGCCATTTGAGGACGGATTTAAGATTGATGAAGTAACCGGCAATGTTGTAACTTATGCGGCAGTTATGAGCTGTGGCGTGCAAGAGATAACTCGTACTTATATCTACAAAGACGGACAGTATAAAAAAGTTTAGGCTCTTGTTTTTATGAAAAAAAAATCCGCTTCAGGCTAACCACCTCAAGCGGATTTTTTTGTATAAAAAGAATGACTGATGTTACGCCACAATCGGAAACTTGTGACACAGAGCAATCACTTCATTTTTAACCTTTTCTATCACCTGTTCCTGTTGCGGGGTGTTAATCGCATCTAAGACTTCAACTATCCACGCACCGATTTGCTCAAACTCCATTTCTTTGAAACCGCGGGTTGTTCCGGCCGGTGAACCGAGGCGAATACCTGAAGTTACTTTTGGAGGTTGCGGATCATACGGAATAGCATTTTTGTTACAAGTAATATGTGCTCTTTCAAGTGTAGATGCAACAACATCTCCGGTTAAATTCTTCGGACGCAGGTCAACCAAGATCAAATGCGTATCCGTTCCATCCGTTACTAAATTCAAACCCTTAGACTTTAGAACTTCACCTAAAACTTTAGCATTTTGTTTGACTTGGCGTGCATATTCTTTGAATTGCGGGGTTAAATCTTCTGCAAAGCAAACTGCTTTAGCGGCAATCACATGCATCAATGGTCCGCCCTGTGTGCCGGGGAAAATTGCGGAGTTAATCTTTTTGGCAATCTCGGCATTGTTGGTTAAAATCATCCCGCCGCGCGGACCGCGCAAAGTCTTGTGTGTCGTTGTCGTTACAACATCTGCATACTCAAGAGGGTTAGGGTGTTCTCCGGCAGCCACAAGACCGGCAAAGTGTGCCATATCGACCATCAGGTAAGCCCCTACTTCATCAGCAATTTTGCGGAAACGAGCAAAGTCAATCACTCTCGGATAAGCTGAACCACCGGCAATAATCAGTTTCGGCTTATTTTCACGAGCTAATTGTTCGACCTGTTCATAATCAATCAAGCCCGTGTCTTTGCAAACACCATACTGCACAGACTTGAGCCATTTGCCGGAAATAGAAACTTTTGAACCGTGGGTTAAGTGTCCGCCGGCATCTAATGACATTCCCATAATGCAATCGCAAGGCTGTAAAAGAGCCACATATACTGCCGTATTGGCCTGACTGCCGGAATGAGGCTGAACATTTACAAATTCGGCATTAAAGAGTTTTTTAGCGCGTTCAATGGCTAAATTTTCAACCACATCAACATATTCACATCCGCCATAATAACGGTGTGCAGGATAGCCTTCGGCATATTTATTGGTGAGGATTGAGCCTTGTGCCTCGAGAACCGCACGAGAAACAATATTTTCAGAGGCAATTAATTCGATTTGTTCCTGTTGACGTTTTGCCTCTTGCTGAATAGCATTAAAAATATCTTTATCTTCGGTTTGTAAATTTTGTGTAAAATCCATTATGAGCTCCTTATTTTAACCCTACCTAACCTCCCCTGCGACAAGGGGAGGAATATTGTGCTTATTTATCTAATTTATCTATTCTTCTTTGGTGGCGACCACCCTCAAATTCCGTTTGCAGAAAAATATCCATACGCCGGCAAACCTCTTCTTTTGTCATAGTCCGACCGCCAAAAACGGCAACATTAGCATTATTATGCTCTCGGGCGAGACGTGCGACATCGTCGCTATAAAGAATTGCAGCGCGTATGCCTTTATACCTGTTGGCGGCAATTGATATGCCTATACCTGTTCCGCAAATAAGAATCCCCATTTGCACATCTCCGGAAAGAATCGCCCGACAAAGTTTTTCTGCAATATCGGGATAATCGCAAGAATCGGAAGAATATGTCCCCATATCTTGTAAAGTGAGGCCTTGTTTTTTATAATATTCAATGAGTTGCGTTTTTAATTCAAATCCGCCATGATCGGAAGCGATTGCAATTTTCATTTTTCAGCTCCTTACTTTTTTTGATATAATAGTCAATGAGAGCGATAATAAAAGTCTTTTTTTGCACTAATGATAAAAAAAGTGAATAAATTGAAAAAAAATTGTTGACGTGAACAAAAAAGTTTGTATATATAGTGTTTGTCGAATGGATGAGGTATCCCGATTGGCCGGTTGGCAGAGTGGCTCATGCAGAGGACTGCAAATCCTTGTACATCGGTTCAATTCCGGTACCGGCCTCCAAAGTTTGACAGCTTACCGCATATTATTCCGGCTTAGCTCAGCGGTAGAGCAATCGGCTGTTAACCGATTGGTCGCCTGTTCGAATCAGGCAGCCGGAGCCAACAAAAGAAACGTCGCTTTTATAGCGGCGTTTTTTTGTTGCTTTCGGGTATCTGATGAGAGCGGCGACCAATGGGAGCCTGTTTGACTTGAAGTGCCACCGACGCATCGTGTCGGTGGCGTTGAAAGCGGCGAAGTGTAGCGAGCCAATCAGGCAGCCGGAGCCAACAAAATCCTATTCTTATAACTTATTGTTATCCACAATATATATTCTCCAATATATTGATTTTACATGATTTATAAAAATAATGAAATTTTTTAAAAAATTTTTGGGACATTTTTAATCGAATATGTTATAAAAATTGATATAATCGTGAGGAAGTGTATCCGAATGA